>JALONR010000028.1 GCA_025454815.1 Bacteroidales bacterium
AAAGCTGCCTTTTGTCACTTAGGCTCCGGGTATTATATTGTAACCCTGTACCATTCTATATTCTTAGGTATGGTGAACTTAATATAATTCCTGATCATATTAACATCATATTTAATGTCGGCATACTTGAACCTCATAACCGCATCTTCGCTCTCAAAAATCCGTCCGTCATATGTATAAGCCTTGATCCTCAGAATTACAATAAGCTCGTCCTCCTTGTTATTGAACTTGTACTGGTATGACTGGGGAAAATAAAAACCTTCGGCGAAGTCGTTGAGTGTCATTTCATTTGGAAAGAAGGTGGGGTTGAAGGTGAAGTATCCGCTTAGTTTGCCACTGCAATACTCCTTCTGGATTGAACCTGATATGATCATTTCTTCAGATTCATTAAGGTTTGTATAGGGTTCAATAGTAATGGGAACGGGATAGAAATTGGCTTTAAGGTAAATTACCGGTTCAACCATATCCATTTCGGAGCCTTTACATTCATCGCCACCTGCAAAAACCTCACAGCTTTGCAGACTGGCAAGACAGAACAATACTATCAGTGACAGGGAGAAGACAGAAGCTTTCATAAGGCTAAATTTTTAATAAAGTTAAGCAATTGTTCTTAGTTTCATAAAAAAAAAAGCGCCATTGCTGGCGCCAGATATTAGTTTTAAGTTGATTTAATATTTATCAATAATTATTTCCAAAAGATTATTTTGAAAGCACCGGTATCTGCCGGCTAATTGACTCCTCCAGAGATATGAGCGTCTCGGTGCGCATTACGCCGGGAATTGCCTGAATCTTTTCAGTCAGTACCTCGCGGAGATGCTCATTGTCACGGGTATAAACCTTTATGAACAATGAATAATTACCGGTTGTATAGTGGCACTCAATCACTTCGGGAATATCCTTCAGCCTGCTGATCACCTCCTTGTATTTGCCCGGATTATCAAGATACAGACCTATATATGCGCAGGTCCTGAATCCCACCATTATCGGATCAACCTTAAATTCAGATCCCTTGATGACACCGATCCGGATCAGCCTCTGTACCCTCTGATGAATGGCTGCACCTGATACGTTGCAGTCGCGTGCCACCTCAAGATAAGGTATCCGCGCATTCTTGGTTATGATGTCCAGGATCTTCCTGTCCAGATTGTCAATTTGCAAATTTTCTGCCATGATTACTTTCTATAATTTAGTCAGTGAATAAAATTATGCCTTCAAAGTTACAAATTTAAAGCAAATCAGCCTTAATTCCTATTAATAATCCCGGTAATTCTGCTGACAGAATCGAAATCTTTTTCAACAAGGAACCTTTCTATCCCTTTTACCACTTCTGTTCCCGCGCGGGGTTCAATGAATGAGGCAGTTCCTACCTGTACGGCTGTGGCACCCGCCATCAGGAACTCAAGTGCGTCATCGGCATTCATTATGCCTCCCATCCCTATTACAGGTATCTTAACAGCTTTTGCAACCTGCCAGACCATCCTGAGTGCGACAGGCTTGATGGCTGGTCCTGAAAGCCCGCCGGTAATGGTTGAAAGCCTGGGCTTCATTGTCCGCGGATCGATTGCCATACCCAGAAGAGTATTGACAAGCGATACAGATTCGGCCCCCTCCTCTTCCGAGATACGGGCGAACTCGACAATATCAGTAACGTTTGGGGAAAGCTTTACTATCAATGTCTTATGATAGACCCTGCGTACTGCGGAGATGACTTCCCTGGCTGAGGCAGGATTGGTTCCGAAGATCATTCCTCCTTTTTTAACATTAGGACAGGATATGTTAAGCTCTATGGCCGGAATTGCGGCCAGCATGTCAAGACGACGCGAAAGCTCAACATAATCCTCAATGGTGTTGCCGTTTACGTTGACAATTACATGTGTGTCATATTCAGCAAGATGAGGATAAATATTCTTCTCGAAGTAATCAATACCCTTGTTCTGAAGTCCGACAGCATTAAGCATTCCTGATGCCGTCTCAGCCATCCTGGGATACGGGTTTCCCTCCCTTGGTTCCAGGGTGGTACCCTTGACAACAATTCCGCCAAGCCGGGACAAATCCATAAAATCCTCCAGTTCAGCACCATACCCGCATGTTCCTGATGCAAGAATAACCGGATTGCGAAACTCCAGCGGTCCAATCTTTATCCTGAGGTCTGCCATTTGAGATCGTTTACGTTAAATACCGGTCCGTCAGTACAAGAGCAGAGGTTCCCGGAAGTGGTTGGTACCACGCAACAGAGGCATATTCCCAATCCGCATGCCATCAGGTTTTCAAGGGATACCTCACAAAAGATTTCCCTTTTCCTGCAAAGTGCTGCCACAGCCTTCATCATCGGTTCAGGCCCGCAGCAGTATACCCTGTCCCAATGCTGGTCCCTGAAGGCGGGGATGTCAGTAACAAATCCCCTGGTCCCTTCTGAACCATCCTCAGTTGAAAGGTAAACAGGTCCAAGAGACCTGAATTCATCATGTGGCAGAATCCTTGACCTGTTGCGGAACCCAAGCGCAAAATGCGGCTGTATGCCCGACTCACTTATCTTTCTGCCCAGGTATAACAGAGGAGCCATGCCGCATCCTCCACCTGTAAGCAGTACTTTTTCGCCAGGAGCGGGAAGTGTAAATGAGTTTCCAAGGGGATATACCAGGTTGAGTTTTTCTCCGGCAGTCAGCTTTGAAAGACGCTCCGTTCCCGGTCCGGCAATCTGCACAAGCAGGGATAAGGTTCCCTCCTTCAGGTTGACATCATGGACCGAAAGGGGACGGCGAAGGAAGGTTGCCGGACTTTCAGTCACCAGTGCCTGCACAAACTGCCCTGGTTCTAATTCAGGTAATCCATCAGAGGATGAAAGCTTTATAACAAAGAAGCTTTCTGCCAGCTGCCTGTTTTCAATAACCGTGAGATCTTCAATACGCTTTTTCATCTGTCCTCCCTGACTGCAAAAATAGACATTTTGAACTGATTCTGTCAGGAGGGGGTATACTCGGTAAATGATTTGTCGGAATAAAACATAATTATCCTGGTGAGTTTCCTTGCGGTTGACAGATCTGCATTTCTTCCGGGCTGTCCTCCCTCAGTAGCTTCCTGAACAGTGCCAGGTTCCTGAATATCGTCCGGCAAATAATCCGTGTCCGGTTTTTCTTCTTCATTTCCTGATTGCCCTGAAGGAATGTCTGCATCAAAAAGCGTAGGCTGAGAAACCGATTTGTACATCGGTCCCTGACCAAAGAGAAGCCACTCAGCCGAAAGGGAGGGATAGCGGTGAAGCATCTTCATCACAAAATCAAGGCTGGGATTGTTTCTTCCTGAGAGTATATGTGAAATACCAGAAGGCTGAACGCCTATTTCCTCGGCAAACTGCGCATAACTCTTGTTTTCGTTCTGCAGAAAGGCAAGCAATCTATCTTTCATAACCTGAATAACTTTTTACAAATGTAATTATCCTTTTATTAACAACTGTAATTATTTCTGATTTACATCTGTAATGTATACTTACTCCATCCTGGATTCATTGTATTATTGTCGTGCCTACAGAGGCTTTCCCACGACTATTTATTTGTATAAATACTTGAGTTTAGAGTTATTTAAGCATTGATTATATGTTAATTAAGATTACATTTAAGTATATTTCTAAACATATTCCGGCAGCAGTTCATTCCGGATGATAATAATAAGTTCAATTAATTTATACAATTAATTGATATACAATGATTAAAGATATATAATAACTATGCGCAGGAAACCTTTACATCCGTACAGTCAAATTGATTACAATAGTAATGTAAATTGTAAACCTTTCACCTGTCAGTGCTGTTTACATCTGTAATCCGATGGTCAATATTGCTTTCTTCAGGAATACTTACGGATCAATCCGGGAACAGATCTTCCGGTTTAAGGTTAAGTCGTCCAGGATTGAATTTTTGACTGCTGTCAGTCCATCCGCCTGGAATATTCAAATCTGGAAACATAATCAAAAACATATTTTCCGCAGTATACTTTTGATTATCTTCATACTCTTGGATTTTTACGGGATCACCTCCTGACTGCAGGATTAACAAACGACATATGGTAAAAAGGAAATTCTCACTGGCCATGCACTGGCAGATACTTATCATGCTGGCTCTTGGCGGGTTGTTTGGTTACTTCTTCCCTCACCTTACCAGGTACACGAACTGGATGGGTGATGTTTTCCTGAGGGGACTGAACATGGTTATTGTCCCTCTGATATTCTGTTCAATCATGACAGGTGTGGCAAGTGTGGGAACGGCAGAAAATCTGGGGAGACTGGGCTTGAAAACGATGGGATACTATGTTTTCTCCACCCTCCTGGCTATAATAACGGGATTTCTGTTCGTGCAGATAATTAAACCGGGAGTCGGAGCCGACCTGGGATTGCAGGTCCCGCTTGAGGATATAACAACAGGCAAGGAGAGCTTCGGTCAGACACTGATCAACATTGTACCGGTAAACATTATCAGGGCAATGTCAGAGGCTCACATGCTCTCAATAATCTTTTTTGCAATACTGGCAGGTTTTTTTGTAACGCGTGTGGGAGAGAAATCGCGCGTACTACTGGTTGATGTTGTGAACGCGATACTGGATGTGATCATGAAGATCACCCTCTTTGTCATAAAGTTCACACCGCTTGGTGTTTTCAGCATCATTGCAAAGGTGATCTCACAGCAGATAAACAGCGGGAACCAGGTCAGTGAAATAATCAGCAGCATGGGAGTCTATTTCCTGACGGTGTTGCTGGGCCTTGTGGTTCAGGGGTTCATTACCCTGCCCCTGCTTGTCAGGTTCCTGGGAAGGGCCAATCCGGTAAAACACATGAAGAACATGTCGACTGTATTACTGACAGCCTTTTCCACCTCGTCGTCGAATGCAACGCTGCCTCTTACCATGGAGACAGTGGAGAACAAGAACGGGGTGTCAAACAAGATCGCCAGTTTCACATTGCCCCTCGGTGCTACCATAAACATGAACGGCACAGCTCTCTATGAGTGTGTGGCTGTGATGTTCATTGCCCAGGCCTATGGGATCGACCTGACTTTCGGACAGCAGATGGTGGTGGTATTCACAGCGTTGCTTGCGGCCATAGGATCAGCCGGCATACCGATGGCAGGGCTTGTGATGATGGCGGTGGTACTCAATGCGGTAGGACTGCCCCTGGAAGGAATCGGACTAATACTGGCAGTTGACCGTATCCTGGACATGTTCCGTACCGCAATTAACGTTTACGGTGATACCTGCGGCGCGGTGATAATTGCCAAGTCAGAAGGGGAAGAGTTGACTGTCTAGCCGGCAGTATAAGCAGGCGGTCGGAAATAAATTCAGACAGTAACAGCTGGCATTAAAAGCAGCCAGTAACAGCAGCCAGCCGGCAGTATCAGAAGTCAGTTGTTAACAAATTCAATGGCTGCCGGGTGCAGACTGCCGGGTGCTGGCTGCCGAATGCAGAGTGCCGGGTGCAGACTCATTCTCATCCGCAGCTTCCGCCGCAACCGGTGCTGCGGCTCCCGCACGATGAACAACCTCCTGATGAAGGGCCCATCATTTCTTCCGGAGTAGCCTCACGCACACCCACAACCCTTCCTGTGAAATGAAGGTCTGTACCAGCCAGGGGATGGTTAAAATCCATCTTTACAAAGGCGTCGCCTATTTCAACAACAATACCGTTCATCCTGTTGCCCTGTGAGTCCATCATCGGGACGGTGTTTCCCACGTAGCATATTTCGCTTCTCAGTACCCCTTCATCCTCGAATATGTTGCGGGGGAGACTGATAATCATCTCCTCGCGCGCCTCACCGTAAGCATCAGCAGCTGCCAGGCTGAAATCAAATGCAGCCCCCTCTTCAAGCCCTTCCAGGTTTGCTTCAAATGCAGGCAGCAGTCTGCCGGCCCCGAAGACAAATGAAAGCGGTGCAGAATCCTCAATGGTTTCAATCACCCTGCCATCGCTGCTCCCCTCATGAAGAGTATAGACCAATGATGCAAATTTGTTGTTTTCAATTTTCATAACTATATGATCTTATTTATATTCGAATAAACTATCTTAATTAAAAGTAGAATTCAACGCGGATCTCAGGCGTGTCATAAATTCCATACTCATTACCGGTAACGCACCAGAGGAAAGTTATGTTCATGCTGGACTTTTTCCCGGTGGGTTGTGATATTCCTGCTCCTGCCAGGAAGCTGCCATAGAGAAAACGGCCTGTGGCATCAGGGGTGGAAGTGAAAAAGTCGCGCTCAAGGCTTAAGGCATCATATTCTCCGCTGACAAAGATACCCATGTTCAGGCCTATCGGGATGACATTGTTAAGGTCCTGAACAAGAGTAAGCTGCATCATTGCCCTGCCACCGAATATGGATGTTCTGCCGAACGGGTCCTTGTAGTACTGGAATGATGGTCCGGCCCCGACGGCCACTCGCGGGAGCAACCATATACCGGCCAGCGGGGCAACCTCTATGTTTGTGACTGTCCCGAACTGAAGTCCGAATGACCCTCCGAAAAACAGTCGCTGGTTCAGAGGAGGTCTCTCCCCGGCCGTCCGGTTTCCGGGCACCTGCCCTTCCGCTGCCATGGCAACGGCAATCAGGGCAATCACTGTCAGGATCTTCTTCATTTGATGCACTATCCTCATTTTGAGGCTACAAATAAAATCAAAAATATGTACATTTACGGTAGTTCTGCCCGGTAAAAAAAGCAGGACAGTGTTATAATACTGACATTAAGATGAATATCGTCATAACAGGGGCTTCAGCAGGTATCGGCCGGGAGGTGGCACTCAGGCTCTCGCAGGAGCCTCTCAACAGGATATATGCAATTGCCCGGAGCAGAAAATCCCTTTTGAGCCTTTCAGAGGCCGCAGGGAATAAAAATATCACTTCCGTGCCCATGGATATCACTTCAGGCCGATCGTCGCTCAGCGAGCTTAAAAAGCGGCTTGAGACGGAAGCCGGCAGGCTTGATATACTGATAAACAACGCTGGTTACCTTGTCAGCAAGCCTTTTGAGGAGCACACTGAAGATGATGTTGCTTCGTCTGTATCGGTGAATTTCACCTCTGCAGCACTCCTTATTGCTGAACTCATTCCTCTTATGGGGAGGGGATCACATGTTGTGAACATCGGAAGCATGGGTGGCTACCAGGGGAGCCTGAAATTTCCGGGCCTGGCCTGGTACAGTGCCACCAAGGGGGCCCTTGCGGTACTTACCGAGTGCCTGGCTGCAGAGTATGCAGATAAGGGCATATCATTCAACTGTCTTTGTCCGGGTGCGGTGCAGACGGAGATGTTTCAGAAGGCTTTCCCGGGATTCACGGCACCTGTATCGCCTGCAGAGATGGGAGACTTTATCGCTGATTTTGCGGTGAAGGGCAATAAGTTCTTCAACGGGAAGATCCTGCCGGTAGCGGTGTCTGTTCCTTAGGCAGTAGGCAGTGGGCAATAGGGAGTAGTGAAGTCACTGCAAATCATTCCGTTACTGCATCTGTTGTCAACACTATTGCCTGATGGCTACTGCCTCTTGCCTATCCTTTGTATTCCTTAACCGAAATATGTCCGCTGATGGCAAGGTACCCGTTAAATGCAAGTGCCTTAAGCTCATCCTCACCCGGATAGACATACAGGGGGGCGATATGTCTGACCATACGGCTTACCCTTTCAACATGTGCATTGTCATATGCCAGGCCTCCGGTAAGGATGATACAATCAACCTCACCTGCCAGCACTGCTGACAAAGATCCTATCTCCTTGGCCGTCTGATAACTGCATCCTTCAATCACCAGGGCTGCACGGGCATCGCCCTCTTCTGCCCTCCCGGATGCTTCCTGATGGTTATTTGTGCCCAGGTAAGCCACTATTCCACCCTTGCCTGCAAGCATTGACTTAATATCGGAAGGAGTGTATTTTCCGCTGAAGCAGAGTTCTGCCAGTTGCCATGCCGGTAATCCTCCACTCCTTTCCGGTGAATAGGGACCATCGCCGTTCAGGGCATTATTGACATCGATGACCCTTCCCCTGCGGTGGGCTCCGACACTGATGCCTCCACCCATGTGTGCCACGATAAGGTTAAGATCCTCATATTCCTTTCCGACAGAGGCAGCATATATTCTGGCCACAGCCTTCTGGTTCAGAGCATGAAATATCGATTTCCTGCTGATAAGAGGGTGTCCTGAAAGTCTTGCCACCGGCTCGAGTTCATCAACAACCACCGGGTCAACTATATAAGCCCTTACATCAGGGAGCGGACCTGCTATCATATCAGCAAGGAGGGCACCCAGGTTGCTTGCATGCTCGCCGTTTACTGCCTCTGAAAGATGCTTCTTCATAAGGTCATTGACTTCGTAAATTCCGGATTCAATAGGATTTACAAGTCCGCCCCTCCCGACAACCGCAGCAATTTCATTCAGGTCAGTCCGCTGCTCCTGCAGTGCTTCCATTATTACCCGGTACCTGAAGGGTAACTGGTCAGTCATATTACCGTACCCCTCAAGCTCCTTCGTACTGTGTCGCAGGGTCTTCTCCAGGAGCATCTCCGGACCGTTATACAGTGCAAACTTGGTACTGGTGGAACCAGGATTTATTGCCAGGATAAGCTTTTTGTCCATCTGTTTCACTGTTTTTGTGAGGCCATAAGGCAGGAAAGGGCTACGCAGTAGTATTTTGAAAGCTCGCTTTCGCTTCTTGACATAAGCACCACCGGTTTCGACGTACCGCAAATCATTCCCGCAAGTTCACCTCCGGCGAAAAGCATCAGCCCTTTATAGAAAGGATTACATGACTCCAGAGACGGGAAGAGCAGAATATCTGCATTTCCTGCCAGGGGGGTGTCAACACCCTTGATTTTAACGCTTTCCGGGTCACATGCAAGGAAGAGGTCGACCGGACCGTCCATTACGCAGCTGGCTATCTGGCCTCTCTCTGCCATTTTGCACATTACCGAATAGTCATGTGTGTTCGGGAAATGGCTGCTTACTTTCTCCGAAGCACCTATCAGCGCCACTGAAGGTTTTTTTATTCCAAACCTTTGCGCCATGTTTATGGCATAACCTGCCATTGCAACCTTCTGATCCAGGTCAGGGAAGGGAATAACCGCAGTGTCTGTGATAAACAGGAGTTTATGGTATGCAGGTATCTCTACCGCACAGACATAGCTCATCACCGATCTGGGTGGCAGCAGTCCATTCTCCCGGTCCATGACTGCCCTGAGAAACTTGTCAGTGCCCACAAGGCCTTTCATTACGACATCAGCCTCTCCCGACCGGGTCATGGAAACAGCCATTTCGGCTGCACTCTTTTCATCATCAGCCTCAATAAAGGTAAACCTCTCGGGATCGGCACCTGTCTCAATGCATGTGGAGATCATCTGTTCTCTTCTTCCGATCATGAGGGCTTCGGCAAACCCTTCGCTTACAGCCCGGTAAAGAGAACCAATGGTATTCGGATCCTGAGCCCAGCCAACAGCTATCTTCCTTTTTATCCCGGATGACCTGACTGTCTCGGCCATCTGCCGGAGGCTCGTGATCATGTCAGTCCTGTCTTGAGATTGCTGCAGCAAGCAGAATACTGAAGTATTTTGCCTGGTCGGAGTCGCTCCTGGAGGTGAGCACTATAGGTGCAGTGGCGCCGAGTATCACGGCTGCAACACCAGCATGTGCAAAGAAAACCAGTGATTTGTACAGGACGTTCCCGACCTCGATGTCAGGCATAATAAGCAGGTCTGTATCACCTGCCACATCACTCCTGATGCCTTTGTGCACCGCACTCTCGAGGCTGATGGCATTGTCAAATGCCAGTGGTCCGTCAATGATGCAGTTCCTTATCTGGTCACGCTGGTTCATCTTTGACAGCAGGGCGGCATCCAGTGTTGCCTGCATGTTTTCGCTCACCATCTCCACGGCTCCCAGGACAGCCACTTTCGGCATCTCAACACCCAGCTTGTTGAGGCAGGCTACGGAGTTGTTAACAATGGCAATCTTGTCCTGCAGGTTGGGAGCAATATTCATTGCAACGTCCGTCACTGCGATAAGCTTATGATAGGCAGCCACCTCGAATATGGCAAAATGGGAGAGCAGGGCTCCGGATCTCAATCCCCACTCCTTGTTCAGCACCGCCTTCAGCAGGGATGACGTGCCAACCTTGCCTTTCATCAGTATATCAGCCTGGTTGCTGCGGACCATCCTGACAGCTATTTCCACTGCCATCTCGGTGTCCGGTTCATGCACCACCCTCATTCCTGCGATGTCAAGATTATTGTGGGAAGCGATCTTCTGGATGGCCTCCCTGTCGCCTACAAGTATCGGCTCGATAAAACCATCACGTGCAGCCATCAGGGCCGAGGAGAGCGAATTATGGTCCTGTGCCGCCGCAAGGACCAGTCGCCTGGTAGGCTTGTCGACGAGCAGTTGCCTGAGTTCTGAAAGGTGCTTTAAAACCATGATATAGAGTATTTAGTGAGTGAGTTTCTCAACTATTGCTTTAGTGTCGGAAGCAATCACGAACTCCTCATCCGTGGTTACAACCATTACCTTCACCCTGGAGGATGGAGTTGAAATAATCAGGTCTTTACCCTTGACACCATGGTTCACCTCGGGATTTATCTCTATTCCCAGGTACTCCATACCGGTGCAGATCATCTTTCTTGCATTGAAGTCGTTCTCCCCTACTCCTGCTGTAAAAATCAGCAGATCAAGTCCGTTCATTGCCGCCACGTATGCACCGATGAATTTCTTGATCTTGTATGCATACATATTCAGTGCAAGCAGAGCCTTAGGGTTACCCTCATTGGCGGCTATCTCGAGGTCGCGCATGTCGGATGAGAGCTGTGAAATGCCTGCCACGCCACTCTTCTTGTTGATCATGTTATTGACACCGCTGACACTGAGTTCCTCCTTATCTGCAAGGTATAACAGAACCCCCGGATCTATTTCACCGGTGCGGGTACCCATGATCAGCCCGTCAACCGGGGTAAAGCCCATGGAGGTGTCAATTGATTTGCCGTTTTCAATGGCGGTTATGGAAGCTCCGTTTCCGAGGTGACAGGTTATTATCTTTGATTTGTAAAGATCAATGTCAAGCATCCTGCAGGCCTTTTCTGCAACAAATCTGTGGCTGGTGCCATGGAAGCCGTACTTGCGGATACGGTATTTCTCATAGTATTCGTACGGGATCGCGTACATGTAAGCATAATCAGGCATTGACTGGTGGAATGAAGTGTCAAAGACCGCCACCTGGGGTATGCCCGGAAGCAGTTTTTCGCAGGAGAGGATTCCCTTTAGGTGTGCCGGATTATGAAGCGGTGCGAGTTCGGCGCAGTTTTCTATGTCACGTTTAACATCGTTGTCAATAAGTACTGACTCCTTGAAGTTTTCTCCCCCGTGAGCCACGCGGTGACCCACAGCCTTTATTTCAGAAATGCTTTTGATGACACCATGTACCGGGTTTACGAGAGCCTCCATCACCATATTTATCCCAACGGTATGGTCCGGTATATCAAGCACAACCTTATACGGATCCTTGCCGGTGGGTTTGTGTGTCAGGATTCCGTCAGTCAGGCCGATCCTTTCAAGCAGGCCCTTTGCCAGTACCCTGGCGCTGTCTTTCATGTCAAACAGCTGATACTTGATGGAAGAGCTGCCGCAATTCAATACTAAAATGTTCATGATTCGGTTTGGTTATTTTGTTAAGCCGGCTGCCTGATTGGCGGTTATGGCGACTACGTTTATAATATCACTGACTGAACAGCCTCTTGAGAGGTCGTTTATAGGTGCAGCCATACCCTGGAGCACCGGGCCTATTGCCTGTGCATGAGCCAGTCTCTCCACAAGCTTATAGGCGATATTGCCGCATTCCAGGTTAGGGAAGACGAGCACATTTGCCTTGCCAGCGATCCTGCTTCCGGGGGCTTTCTTCTGACCGATTGCCTCTATCAGTGCCGCATCTGCCTGAAGCTCTCCCTCGAACATGAATTCAGGAGCCATCTGCTTCGCCATCTTCGTGGCACTCACCACCTTGTCAACAAGCGGATGCCTGGCACTTCCCATAGTTGAGAAGCTAAGCAGGGCGACTTTTGGTTCAACTCCGACAATAGTTTTTGTAGTGCGGGCTGTAGCCACGGCAATTTCGGCAAGCTCCTTGTCGGTAGGATCAGGGTGAACTGCGCCATCGGCGAAAACGATGATTCCGTCAGCACCAAACTCCTTGTCTTTCAGTATCATAATAAATGCACCCGAGACCACTGAGATGCCCGGAGCTGTCTTGACCAGCTGGAACGCTGGCCGAAGTACATCACCGGTTGTGTTCCTTGCTCCGGCAACTTCACCGTCTGCATCCCCGCATTTGATCATCATCACCCCCAGGTAGAGGGGATCCTCTATAAGCTTCGATGCCTCCTCAACCGTCAGCCCCTTGCTCTTCCTGAGCTCAACCATCGTGTCGATATAATGCTTCTTTTTCGGATGATCGAGAGGATTGACAATATGAGCCTTTCCTATATGCTTCAGACCAAAAGAGAGAGCCATCGCCTCTATTTCCGAAGGGTTTCCGATAAGGGTTATGCGTGCTATGCCTTCAGCGAGTACTGCATCTGCTGCCTTTAGGGTTCTTTCCTCCGTACCTTCCGGCAAAACAATCATTTTGTCATGCCGCCTGGCATTCACCTTGATCTGTTCAAGCAATTCCATTGTATATCAATAATTTAGTTTAATAATCATGTTGGGGTAAAAGTACGAAAAAAGTGTAATCGCACAATTATCAACTACATGATTAAAATCAGAATTTTCAAATTTCCGGCTTTTTTTTTCGAAAACCCTGGCATGCGACTGCCGGGATGGCTTCAATTCCCTATTTTTGAAGCCTGAACCAGTCACAGATGGATAACCATATTTCTGCAGCGGAAGTTGAACAGCTTGCCCGGCTCCTTGATGGTGAGGTCAGGCATGACAGGAGTTCCAGGCTCATGTATGCCACTGATGCCTCAATATACAAGGAGGAGCCGCTGGCAGTGGTCTATCCGCTGCACACCAGGGATATTAAAAGCCTGCTGGCATTTGCTGCGAAGCATCGGACAGGAATCATCCCGAGGGCGGCAGGAACCTCACTGGCAGGTCAGGTAGTAGGGTCAGGAATAGTGGCCGATCTGTCGAGGAACTTCGGTAAAATACTGGAAATAAATACCGAGGAAATGTGGGTCAGGCTTGAACCGGGAGTTGTTCCCGATGAGCTCAATGCCAAGCTGAGAAGTCTCGGGCTGCTTTTCGGACCTGAAACCTCAACATCGAACAGGTGTAACCTTGGCGGCATGATCGGTAACAACGGGTGTGGCCTGCATTCGCTGGTCTACGGATCGGTAAGGGACCACATCATAGAGGTTGAAGCGGTTCTTCATGACGGATCAACTGTGATTTTCAGGGAGCTTACCGTTGAAGAGTTCAGGCAAAAATGCAATCTTCAGACAGCTGAGGGCGAGATATACAGGGAGATAGACCGCATCATGTCAGTCCCGGAAAACCGGGAGGCCATTGCCAGGGATTACCCTAACCGGACCATTCCCCGCCGGAACACGGGGTATGCCCTTGATGATCTGCTTGACAGTGAGCCATTTACACCCGGATCAGGTCGCAGGATCAACCTGGCAAGGCTGATCTGCGGGTCAGAAGGCACACTGGCAATTATCACCGAGGCAAAACTCAGGCTTGTTCCGTTGCCTCCCCCGGTGAAGGCACTGGCATGTGTCCACCTGAGTCACCGCAATGAGGCCTTCCGTGCCAACCTGATTGCACTGAGGCATGCTCCCTGGGCCATTGAGCTTATGGACAGCAACATACTGACTCTTGCAGCAACGGTTGAGAGCCAGAAACGGAACCGGTTCTTCGTTGAGGGGGAGCCCGGAGCGCTCCTTATCGTAGAGTTCTGTGCGGAGACCAGTGACGAAATAACTGCATCGGCAGCTGCAATGGAAAGGGAGATGCGGGCTGAGGGAATCGGTTATGCCTTTCCGGTTGTATGGGGAGCAGATGTGAAGAGGGTATGGGACCTGCGCAAGGCAGGTCTGGGAATACTGTCGAACATGCCCGGTGATGCCAAACCCATCTCACTTATTGAGGACTGTGCTGTTGATGTGGAGAGGCTGGGCGACTTCGTGGCTGACATAGAGGGTATGCTGGCCTCGTACGGCAAAGAGTCTGTTTATCATGCACATATAGGCACCGGTGAACTGCATATCAGGCCTCTCATCAATCTTAAGGATCCAGGTGAGACAAGGTTACTGCGCACCATAGCGGAGGAGACAGCGCGGATAGTCAGGAAATACCGGGGGTCAATGAGCGGAGAGCACGGCGACGGAAGGCTTCGGGGCGAGTTCATACCGCTGATCATCGGGGATCATAACTATGAACTCAACAAGCGGATAAAGAGGGTCTTTGACCCGGATAACATTCTCAATCCCGGCAAGATAGTAAACACTCCCCCTATGGACAGGTGGCTCCGCTATGAGCCGGGCAGGCCCACACCGGAGCTTGAAACCTGTTACGATTTTTCAGAATGCGGGGGTGTGGTTCGTGCAGCGGAAAAGTGCAACGGTTCGGGTGATTGCAGGAAGAGCAGCGCCATCGGAGGCACGATGTGCCCCAGCTATATGGCCACCGGCGATGAACGGCTCACCACCCGGGCAAGGGCAAACATCATGAGGGAGATGTTCTACACTGACAGGAAGAACCCGTGGGACAGCCGCGAGATATATGATATACTCGACCTGTGCCTGGCCTGCAAGGGATGCCGCAGCGAGTGCCCTTCGGGAGTGGATATCGCCAAGCTGAAGTCAGAGTTCCTGCAGCACTACAACGATGTGCATCCGCCTTCCCTGCGCACACGTCTGATAGCTTTCCTGCCAAAGATATACAGCCTGTTTTCATTTATCCCCGGGATTTTCAATTTCTTTGCGGCAAACAGATACACCTCACTTTTAATCAAGAAAGTGACAGGTTTCGCCGCAGAGCGGAGCATACCTCTCCTGGCACCTTTAACCTTCCGGAGGTGGCTGCGAAGGAATCTCGTGAAGATGAACCCGCAGGCCCCGGTCGGTGAAGTCTGCATTTTCGTGGATGAGTTTACCAATCATAATGATCTCAATGCAGGGATTGCTACAACCCGCCTTCTGACCAGCCTCGGATACCGCATCACCATCACCGCCAATGCCGCCAGTGCCCGCACCTATATTTCCAAAGGATTCCTCCGCAAGGCGAAGAAACTGATAATCAAAAACATTGAGACTCTTTCACCTCTTATCGGCGATTCCTGTCCTCTGGTGGGAATTGAGCCTTCTGCCATTCTCGGTTTCAGGGATGAGTTCCCTGACCTTGCAGGAAAAGAATACCGTGCAGAGGCACAGAGGCTTGCGCAACACTCCTATACACTTGAGGAGTTCATTGCCGGGGAATTCAATTCCGGAAGGATAGGACGCGAAATGTTTACTGACCAGCCGGCTGAGGTTCTTGTTCATGTGCACTGCCAGGAAAAGGCAATTACCACCTCAGCCCCTGTGCTGACTGCACTTGGCATACCTTCAAATTACAAGGTCAGGGAGATTCCGTCGGGCTGCTGCGGTATGGCTGGGGCTTTCGGGTACGAGAAGGAGCATTTTGAGCTAGCACAGAATGTCGGGGAGATGGTTCTCTTCCCTGATGTCAGGGCAGCATCCTCAAAAGTGATTGTATGTGCCCCCGGGACCAGTTGCCGTCATCATATCAGGGATGGCACAGGGAGGGTGGCCCTGCATCCGGCAGAAGTGCTTTACGCTGCGGTCAGAAGAGACAGCAGGTAGATGCCTTTTGCCTGTTGCCTATTACCTAAAGCAATTCAAACGGATCGGCATCACGCCAGACAGGCATATCCTCACGGTATTTATCCAGCGATTCGCGTGAGAGAATGGCCGACGCAACACCTTCGGCAGCAGGTTCCAGCGAGGCGAGCAGCTCACCTTTAGGGCCGAAGATGGCCGAATCGCCGGTGTATGTGGTGCCGTCGGGATTGGTGCCCACACGGTTCACTCCTATTACATAGCACTGGTTCTCTATGGCCCTGGCCACCAGCAGCGCCTTCCAGACATTGCTCCGAACCGATGGCCAGTTGGCAGAATATACAATCACATCTGTGTCTCCCCTGTTCCTTGACCAGACCGGGAAACGGAGGTCATAACATACCTGAAGATTAAAGCTGAACTCGCGGTAATTAACCACAACACGCTTATTGCCACGGCTGTAAACAGTATGTTCACCACTCATAGTATGAAGGTGTCGCTTATCATAAAAGGAAACATCTCCTTCCGGTGTGACAAAGACCATGCGGTTATAAAACCTTTTCTCCTCACCTATGATTACCGAACCGCAGAGTGCATATCCTCCGATTGCGGCACGCTCCTTCATCCACCTTATGGTGGTACCGTTCATATCCTCAGCCAGCGGTGCAGGATTCATTGTAAACCCCGTGGTAAACATTTCCGGGAGCACCACAATCCCCTCATTGGGTGAGGAAGCTTCAAGCAGGGATGATAAATGATCAAGGTTTGCCTTCCTGTCCTCCCATATTATTCCGCTTTGAATTAGGGTTGCTTTCATGCCGGTAAATTTAACCCAAAAGTAATATGGATCCTCTATAAAAGGTGTGCGGAAGGTTTTTGTTCATATCCGGCATCGGGTGGAAGCGCCATAAAACAAAAAACAGGCCGGTGGGCCTGTTCCTTGTTATTTCGCTTTTTCTAATTTCCTGCCAGCTCTGCCTGATATTCTCCGAATATTGAATTGATCAGAGGCTTGTAGTAGAGCCAGAAAAACCTCCTCGGGTCTTCAGGTTTGTCAGAGTAGAGAAGAGCCTTTCCGCTCCTCTCGATATTCCTTAAACGGGCTGTCCAGAATGGTAGGCTATTATTGGCAAAATCGCCTGAGAAATAATAGGTTTTTCGTGCCAGGGGCTCCTGGGTTACTGCCGGGAAGACCGGTTTCAGGTCATTCGCCATAAGGATCGTATCACCGGCCGGGGTAGTATTCAGCACAAACTCTGAGATTACGTTGTTGCGTCCCGGGTCTATTAAATCAAAGCTGTTTGTAAAGCTGACCATCTCGGGCAAACCGTATTGACCTGCTGCTGTCCCGGTGGTTCTGATCATGGGCAGGGCTGTGGCAAGATGTGTTCCTTCTTCCAGTACTATGATGCTGTTGTCCTTCAGGAGTACAACTCCGGGCCTGGTGAAAGTCCAGGGTTCGCGGTATTGTTTGCGGTACAGCGCCGGCATCCAGGCAGGCACAGCCTGTTGTGTGACTGTGTCAAGTGACCTGTAATACTGGCCCATCCAGCCTGATGAGGTAATACCCAGCAACTCCTCGGTCTTGAATTTCTCAAGCGGGGCTGTCGGGTAATCAAAGGTATTGTATTCAAGGATCACCAGTTTGTCACGCTTCTTCATTTCCACCATCAGGAGGTAATCGTTGTTGTTGAGTCCCCCGTACAGTTTGCGTGATCTGCGGGTTTTCTTTATTCCCTGGTACCAGTCGTTGAAAAAGACGCCATATGTGTCAGTGTAGTACATTGCGTCATTATTTTCAGCCAGGTCAATAAGTTCGGTAAGACGGAAGTCTTTTTTCCTGAACTGTTTTTCCCGCACAGGCCTGAGTGGTTCAAAGCCGTAGTAATCTCTTGCAGCAGAGAAGCTTCCACCCTTTTCTCCCCTTACATATCGTCCGTTTGTAAGTACATAGATAAAGGAACGATGGCCCAGCCTGTCAAGTGTAGGAACGGATTTGTCAAGTATAACAATATCAATTGGCTTCTTTTCCTGGAACGCCCATCTGATGAAACTAACAGCCGGTATTAACAGCAGTACTGCCAGAATTGCCAGGGTGATCAGCAGAGGTTTTTTCATTTTTACCGGAATTTGATAATATCCTGTTACTAAACGAATTCTTGTTACAAACAGTATGCGCGACTTGAAATTTAATTGCTAAAAGTATTAATTTATTTCCTTAACTCGAAAATAATTTCCACGAATCTGGCAAAAAACGTGACGATGCAACTGATTTTGTAATAATTTGCAGGTCTGTTTAACAAATTGCCATATGTTTTCAAATCAGCCACTTGCAGACAGGCTCAGGCCAAGGTCACTCGAGGATTTTGCCGGCCAGGAGCATCTTGTGGGGAGTGAAGGGGTACTGAGGAAAGTGATAGAGTCTGGCAATGTTCCCTCATTCATTCTCTGGGGTCCACCCGGGGTCGGGAAGACCACGCTGGCCCGGATTGTGGCATCGAGGCTTGAGCGTTCATTCTTTCAGCTGAGTGCTGTTCACAGTGGTGTAAGGGAGGTAAGGGAGACCATTGAAAAGGCAAAGAGTCAGCAGTTCTTCGGCAAACCCAATCCAATACTGTTTATCGATGAGATCCACCGTTTCAATAAATCGCAGCAGGACTCCCTTTTAAGTGCCGTGGAACAGGGTATTCTGACGCTGATTGGCGCAACCACTGAGAATCCCTCCTTCGAGGTTATCTCTCCCCTTCTTTCACGTTGCCAGGTTTATGTGCTCAGGCCGCTTGACGATGATATGCTCCGGACACTGGTTGACAGGGCTGTTGCGGGTGATTATTATCTCTCGCAGTACAGGATCAGGGTTGCTGAGTATGAGGCCCTGATACGGATCAGTGGTGGCGATGCCCGGAAACTGTATAATGCCCTCGAGCTGACCGTCTCACTGGAGGCTGACAAGGGCAGTGAGGAGATTGTCATAACCGATGAACTGGTGCTCAGTCATGTGCAGCAGAACCTTGCACTTTATGATAAAAACGGTGAACAGCACTATGATATAATCTCGGCATTTATCAAGTCTTTGCGCGGCTCTGATCCAAATGCAGCCGTTTACTGGCTTGCCAGGATGGTTGAGGGTGGTGAGGATGTGAAATTCATTGCCCGCCGGATGGTCATCCTTGCAGCCGAGGATATCGGCCTGGCCAATCCCAACGCCCTCCTGCTGGCACAGGCATGCTTTAACGCAGTCAATCTCGTTGGCTGGCCGGAGTCAAGGATAATTCTCTCTGAGACTGCGATTTACCTCGCCACCTCCCCGAAGAGCAATGCCTCATACATGGCAATAGAAAATGCCATCGCTGCAGTACACCGGCACGGTGACCTCCCTGTACCGCTTCACCTTCGCAATGCTCCCACCAGGCTGATGAAGGATCTGGGCTACCACAAGGGATACAGGTATGCCCATGATTATGAGGGCAGTTTCGTATCTGACAACTACCTGCCTGAAGAAATCTCCGGCACCCTTTTCTATGAACCCGGAGATAACGGACGTGAGCTTGAGATCCGGAAGCAACTGGAAGCAAAATGGGAGAAGATTTATAATTACAAAAAGAAAAACAAAAAGAATATTTAGTAATTTAGTCTTTGAAAGTCTGTATGACAAACTGTCCGCTGCATAATAAAAACCTGGTGTAAACTCTATGATCAGATTCAGGTTTCTGTAAAAAGAAAGTACATCAATCAGAACTATAGTTAAAACATTTTAAAAAACAAAAAATTAAGTCGTTATGAAAAAGTCACTCGCTCTCGTTGCGGCATTACTGGTGGTATCAGTCTGCAGTGCCCAGTCGCTTGATGAGATTGCAAACAAGTACTATGCAGCCAACGGTATTGAGAACCTTGAAAAGGCCCAGACCATAACCATGCAGGGCACGATAAGCCAGATGGGGATGGAACTTCCCATCACCATCATGGTCAAAAAACCGAATAAGGTAAAGGTTCTGCAGGAATACAGCGGTATGGAGATTATTGTACTGTTTGACGGAGAAAAGGGATATATGGTGAATCCGCTCACAGGCTCCACCGACCCGGTAGAGATTCCCGGAGATCAGCTGAGCAGTGTTCAGGAATACAATGTGTTCCGTGATTCATTCATGGAAGCATTCAAGGCCGGGAGAGTTACACTCGATGGGGAGGAGGATGTTGAAGGGAAGCCTGCTTTCAAGCTCACACTTACAAGCGAGGCAGGAACCGCCACAACTTTATTCATTGACAAGGAGAGCTTCCTTACCGTGAAAACTGCCCAGACTGTAAGCCAGATGGGACAGGAGATGCTTGTGGAGTCATATGTAAGGGAACATAAGGAGATCAACGGGGCAAAGTTCGGCACGGTCATAGCACAGTTTGTCAACGGGTCAGAGCTTGGCGGGATGACATTTGAGAAGATCGAAATTGATGCTCCTATTGACGATTCGGTATTTAAGCTGTAATAGCTGAAATTGTTCCGCTGCGACAGGTCTCAGCCCTGCAGCAACCGCAGGAAGCAGATTATCGGCGGAGAACCGGCATCGACCGGTCTCTGCCCTGCCGCAACCGCAGGAAGCAGATTATCGGCGGAGAACCGGCATCGACCGGTCTCTGCCCTGCCGCAACTAAAGGAAGCATATTGAGCTGCATAGAAAAGCAAGATGCCGCCCTGACCGGACGGCATCTTTTTTTTCATGGCAGGCCTGTAAGCCGGGTTCTGTCGGGATGCGGTTCCTTCAAGAGGATAATGCCTCCCGGTCCGTCATTTATCTTGCCCCGCCATTGCTGACGCGGTCATACGACCTACCCCCCGGCTTGGGCGAGCAGCCCTCGGACGCCGGTATACATGGTCTTTCAACCCATCAGGTGTACGGCTCCCGGTGTCACCACCGGGACCGGTGAGCTCTTACCTCACCTTTTCACCATTGTCCCGACAAGTCGGGACTGTTCTTTTCTGTTACACTGCTATACCCTTTCGGATATCTTCCCGTTAGGAAGGATGGTGCTCTGTGTTGCCCGGACTTTCCTTCCCGACACAGTTGTCGGGACGACGGACCGGCCTGCCGGGGAACAAAGATAGACAATAAAAACGGATCCTTGCATAAAGCAGCTGACTGCCAGGTTCGGATAATGCCCGAGGCAGACATAAAGGAACTTTAAACCAGTTATGTCAGATGAAATGACAAACAGTGGTCAGCCCCGGGGATTGAAAATGCTTATAGTCTTGATATTCAATAACTCCCGGAGTCCTTCTGCAGCAAGCTCACGGCCGTAGCCAGATTCCTTTGTACCTCCGAAAGGAAGTCCGGGCTCTGATTTCACAAAACCGTTTATGGCCACCGTGCCCGTATCAATTTCACGGGCTGTTTCCATGGCAAGCTTTTCATCTGAAGTCCATACCGTTGCTCCCAGCCCGAAAGGGGTACTATTTGCCAGTGCGACTGCTTCACCGGCATCCCTGAACCTCATCAGTGGGGCGGCAGGGCCGAAGGTCTCCTCGCAGGCCAGGGGTGATGAAAGGGGGACATCATCAACCACCGCAGGGATGAAGAGGGCGGGATGTTCCGTTCCTGCCCTGCCGCCGCACAGCAGCTTCGCCCCTGCCCTGACTGTCTCCCTGAGCTGCCGGTCAAGCTCCTCTGCAGCATCCGCGTTCACCAGCGGACCCACATCGGTCAGCGGGTCAAGCGGATCTCCGGACCGAAGGGCTTTTACCGCTGAAACGAATTTAGCCCTGAATTCCTCGTATACAACTGTATGTACAATGATCCTCTTGGCTGCAATGCAGCTCTGTCCGCCGTTCTGATAGCGGGAAAAGACGGCCGCTTCGACTGCCATGTCAAGATCTGCATCCGGGAATACGATGAAAGGATCACTTCCTCCAAGTTCCATCACCATTTTCTTCAGGTTTGTACCGGCTACGGAGGCGATCCTTTTTCCTGCGGCAGTGCTCCCGGTGAGTGACACACCCCTTATGCGCCTGTCGGCAATAACCCTTTCAACCTGTTGGTGAGAGGGAAAAATAGTGCGGAAGAGTCCTCCGGGAAAACCTGCACTCTTCACTATATCCTCAATTTCAAGTGCGCACCGGGGAACGGAGGAAGCATGCTTCAGCAATGCCGCGTTGCCACCTGCAAGCGCCGGAATGATAAACCGGAAAACCTGCCAGAACGGAAAGTTCCATGGCATTATGCCCAGAATGATTCCCTGCGGTTCATGGACCACATAGCTGACCTGTGCCGATGATGGCCGCCTCTCCGGCTCCAGGAGACCCGGAGCATGCTCAGCATACCACCGGCAGAGAAGCGCGCACTTGTCGGTCTCCGCCAGCCCCTGGGTAACCGGCTTTCCCATCTCACCGGCCATCAGCTTAGCTATTTCCTCCCTTCGCTGATGCAGAACATTTGCCATTGCTGCAACCGGTTTACAACGCTCCTCAGGCGACAACATCCGCCACTCCCTGAACGTACTCCATGCCCTCTCTGTTATCTCATCCAGAATGCCATCAGACATTTCCCGGAAAACGGCGATCTCTTTCTGCTGCCATGGATCAAAGCTCGTGTATGCCATGCTTCTATCTTTCTTATAACCAATTCATTCAGACAGCAATTCCATACCTGTTATTTCAATATGCCCACTGCTGCTTCGCGGTTGAACCAGTACATGTTATTTTCCTGTTTTCACTCCGGTGGCTCCGTTGTAACCATACCTGCTGAAGGAAGCATCATGGCAGGTGCATGAAGGATACTCAGCCGCGACTGCGGCACGCAGGGCCTCCCTCAGCCTGCCACTGCCGGCACCGTGAATGAATATTATCTCCTTCTCTCCTGCCCTGATGGCGCTGTTCAGCTCACCCCTGAACCTCACAAGCTGGCGTTCCAGGGCTTCCGTACCCGAATGGCCCGGAGGCAGGTGAAGGTCAACTTCCCTGACCACCCTGCCGGCCCTCTCTGACCCTTTTATCCCGGGCTGCCTGGCTCCCGGACCGTTCCTGCTGATGCGGCTCATTTTATTTGCTTTTCACCTCATTTCAAAATTAGTTATTTTTGCCCGACCGGAAAAGCCTCTGCAGCTTCCGGATTTCGGAGGAGGTTACTGATGCTCCCTCGCGGGAAAAAATGAAAAGGAGTCACGGAAACATAAGGATAGCTGATTACACCTATGACCTTCCCCAGGAGAGGATAGCAAAGTATCCCCTTCCGGAAAGGGACAGGTCGAAACTCCTGGTATGGGACGGCAACCAGATAAGTGACAGGGTCTTCAGCGAGTTTCCCTCGCTGGCTGACCGCAACAGCCTGCTGGTCTTCAACAACACCAGGGTCATCCGTGCAAGGCTGTTATTCAGGAAGGAGAGCGGCGCAACAATTGAGGTATTCTGCCTTGAACCGCAAAACCCTTCTGAATTCACAATGAACCTGGCATCAGGGGGCCCGGTAGAATGGAAGTGCCTGATAGGCAACCTGAAAAGATGGAAACAGGGTATTCTTGAATCACCCTTCACACACGACGGGAAGGAGCACATCCTCACTGCGGAGAGGACAGGTACTGCCGGTGATGCATTCACAGTCAGGTTTGGATGGAATGAAAGCACCCTCTCCTTTGCAGAAGTGCTGGAGTGTCTGGGGCACATGCCCATTCCGCCATATCTCGGACGGAATGACGAGGAGAGCGACATCTCAGCTTACCAGACCACCTACGCCCGTATAAACGGCTCGGTTGCGGCACCTACCGCCGGCCTCCATTTCACGCCGGCAGTATTGGGCGCTCTTGACAAATCAGGCATCGAACGGGCAGAGTTGACACTTCATGTCAGCGCAGGCACCTTCAGGCCGGTGAAATCAGAGCTCATCTGCGACCATATGATGCACACCGAGCACTTTTATGTCTCAAAAGCAACCCTGGAACGCCTCAGAGACCGCAAAACCACCGCTGTGGGCACTACTACCGTCCGGACACTCGAGAGCCTCTACTGGCTCGGAACAGGCTATGCTGAAGGAAGATGGCCAGCAGAGGGAATTCCCTCAGTTGCACAGTGGGAACCGTATGAAAAAGAGTGCAACGCTGATCCCTCAGCAGCAATTGACAACCTGCTAGCCGCTCTGGAAAAGAGTGGCAGGGAAATCCTGGAAGCCCGTACTGATATAATCATTGTGCCCGGCTACAGGTTCAGGATGGTACACGGCATGATCACCAACTTCCATCAGCCTCACAGCACCCTCCTCCTGCTGGTTGCGGCATTTACCGGTGAAGCATGGAGAGATATATACGATCATGCGCTAAGGTCGGGATACCGGTTCCTGAGCTACGGAGACAGTATGCTGCTCAATCCGCTCACGGAAGGCAGAAGGCCCATCCGTTAACAAAAGATCAATTCCACTTCATCCCCCCCAAAAAAAATTTGCATTTACGTAAAGTTTGGTTTACATTTGTTACTGTATACTTTACATTGATGAAATTAGACAACAATATCAGGAGGCTCAGATTTGAGAATAATGAGATGTCGCAGGAGGACCTGGCAGTCGCACTGGGAGTGACAAGGCAGACCATTCATTCGATAGAAAAGGGGAAGTTCATTCCTTCCACCCTCCTTGCCATGCAGATAGCCAGTTACTTCGGCAAGAGTGTCGAAGAGGTATTCAGCATAATAAATGAAAACAGCAACTAACAGACCCTGAGGTCTTAGCAAGAAAGTGATGGAAAATACAAATTCAAACCGGGAAGCGGACAAGAATCTGAGGGTTATTGCAGTGGTTACGCTGGCAATACTTTGCCTGTCACTGCTCTGGTTGTTTTATGACCTGTATGCCTATTCAAGGATCAGAGCCATATCACCGGAAAGCGTTACCATAGTGGCAGTAACAGGGATCGGCTTCCTGGTCAGGATTCTTTTGTTTCTATTCTTCGCCGTTCTGATACTCAGATCATTCCGGCAGGGACTAAAGCCTTCTTTAACAGTGATAATCAGCATTATAACCGGGTCAATCGCCATCATTGCCATGTTTTTTGATTTTGCAGCACTTGAGGATATCGGGACTGATTACCTGGAATACGGTTACAAATGCACCGGGGAATGGATCTGGCTTTTCGGGTCGCTCCTTCTGCGCCTTGTTTTCTATACCAGTCTGTTTGCACTCATCATCAGGATTCTGAAAAGCAACGGCACCCTCAATCCTTCGTCGCAGGGACTGGTTGATGAGATACTCTTCGAGGTTACACAGTGGGTGGGCATCATCAGCGGGGGTACCGGTGTTATATTTACGATGTATGCATTTACTGTGCTGGACGGGTTTACAGCAAAAAGCTGGCTGTTATGGCTCCTGCTTTTTTATTGCGGTGCTATCATGTTGCCCTGGCTGGCACTTACGGTATACCGGATATCCAGGCTGGCTTTAAGAAGAGAGCCTTCACAGTATGATGAAAAGCAGAAGCAGGATATGTCATTTGCAGGGATGACAGCCTGGCTTGTATCACTACCCCTGATGGCAATAATGCTTGTTTTCAGCCTTGGCAAATCACCCTCACCGGTTATATATCTCTGGTTTCCGTTCTACCTCTTTACAACACTGCTGGTTTATTCTGTCGTGCTTCTTAAAAGATACCGGAAGGGTTAGAAGTCACTTCACTTCTGACATTATAACTTTCAGTCTTTCAACAAACTGAGTTACATCATCTGAAGTGGTGTCCCAGCTGGTCATAAGCCGGTATTCCGATATAGCTTCATTCCATGGATAGAAGAAGTATTCCCTGCTCAGGAGGGCGGCGACCCTGTCGGGCATGATAAGGAAGACGCCATTTGCCTCCACTTTCTGGGTTATTTTAATGCCACTGACCTCTCTGAGTTTTTTCTGCAGTTCGCGTGCCATCCTGTTTGAATGAGATGCGCACTCCTTCCAGAGACCTCCTGAGAGGTAGGCTATATACTGGGCTGCGATAAACCTCATTTTTGATGCAAGCTGCATCCCCTGTTTCCTGAGGTATTTGAATCCTTCATCCAGGCCAGGTTTCAGGAAGCAGACGGCCTCGCCGTACATCATTCCGTTTTTCGTACCGCCGAAAGACAGGATATCGACGCCGGCATCAGTTGTGAATGTGCGGAAAGGGACTCCCAGGGTGACGGCGGCGTTGGCAATGCGTGCACCATCCATATGAAGGAGCATTCCATGCTTACGGGCATAAGCGGCAAGTTCCCTCACCTCATCCGGCGTATAAACCGTTCCCATCTCCGATGCCTGGGATATTGATATTACCTTAGGTTGGCTATGATGTTCAAAATCAAATCCGTGCATATGCCTGGCAAGCATCTCCGGCTTTATTTTTCCGTCTGGGGTGTCTACTGAAAGGACCTTGCATCCTGAAAATTTTTCCGGGGCACCGCACTCATCGGTCTCAATATGTGCCGTATGGGCAGTGATGACCGAGTTCCATGACTTCATCACACCGGCCAGGCCAAGGACGTTCGCTCCGGTTCCGGTGAAGACGAAATAAACTTCTGTCTGTTCTCCCAGCTCTTTCTTAATCAGTTCTCTGGCAGTTTCCGTAAAGGGGTCGTCACCGTAACCAACCACATGTCCCCTGTTGACGCGGAGCAGTTCCTTCATCACTGCCGGGTGGACCCCTGAATTATTGTCGCTTGCAAATCCCCTTTTAAGTACCGGTTCGCCCATTTGTATGCCTGTTTGATGAATGCGCAATTTAGTCAAAAGGAACAGTTCAGGCAATGTTCTTTAGCTATCTTTACATTTTGCACATGACATGACACGGTACTTTATTTTTCTCTCTTTCCGGGGTACGGCATACCATGGCTGGCAGATGCAGCCGGGGAAGCATACGGTGCAGGGAGTGCTGACCAAAGCCCTCGGCACCATTCTTTCCGCACAGCTGAATGTGACAGGTGCAGGCCGGACCGACACGGGGGTCCATGCCTCATTCTATTGTGCCCATTTTGATGCGGTGCGTGATGACCTTGACAGTGACCCTCAGTTCATTTACAATCTCAACGGTATACTTCCGGGTGACATAGCGGCCGGGAGGATCGTGAAGGTGAAGGCTGATGCCAGTGCCAGGTTCAATGCCATATCACGTACCTACCAGTATACAATCACCAGGGTCAAGGACCCGTTTGTCGCCGATACTGCCTGGCTGCTGTTCTGGGACCTTGATGTGGACAGGATGAATGAGGCAGCTGCAATATTACTGAATCACAGTGACTTCACCAGCTTCAGCCGCCTGCATGGCAGCAACAAAACCAATATTTGCAGGGTTACTCATGCCCTCTGGCATGAGGAGCCGGGGAAACTTATTTTTACCATTACAGCGGACAGGTTTCTCAGGAATATGGTCAGAGCGATTGTAGGGACCCTCATACCGGCTGGAAGGGGGAAACTGTCAACAACAGATTTTGAAGCAGTTCTGCACGGCAAAAACCGCGGCCTGGCGGGTCAGTCTGCCCCTGCACACGGGCTGTCGCTTACGAAAATTGATTATCCCAGCGAATTATTTATCTGACCTCAACCCTCATCATTCCATATATCCCAGGCCAGCTGAGCCTGGATAAGGAACATCTCCTCCCCGTTTACAATATGGCATCCCTGTTGTTCCCCCATGGCGAGGAATGAGGTCACCGGCGGATTGTAAATGAGATCAAACAGCAACTGTCCTTCCCTGAGGCAGCTGTAGTCGATCGGTGGCATGGCTTCTGTTGCGGGGGCCATTCCCAGCGGAGTGGTGTTGATGATTATTCCGGCTTCGCTGACGAGGTAATCCGGTAGGTCATCATAAGTGTATCCTCCCCTGACGGGCTGCCGGGAGACAGGTATAGCTATGATATTCAGGTCTATAAGTGTATGTATCACGCTCTTGGAAGCGCCTCCCGTACCAAGTACAAGGGCAGTTTCAGGGAGAGAGGTAAGGTTTCTCAGGAGTGACTCCCGGAATGCAGGTGCATCTGTATTGAAACCCTTCAGCCAGGGCCTGCCGTTTTGCCGTGTTACCCTTACCGTGTTTACGGCACCTATCTCTGCAGCAACCGGGTCAACCTCATCGAGGAAATCCATCACCTTTACCTTCCAGGGAATTGTAACATTGAATCCGCACAGTCCGGGTTCATTCTCAATCAGTACCGGGAGCTTCTCAATTTCCGGAAGCTCGAACTTGCGGTAAGCATGATCCGGGAGCTTCTCCCTTTCAAATTTTTCGGTGAAAAGCTTCTGTGAGAATGAGTGACCGAGGGGGTATCCTATTATACCGAAGAGCCTCATTTCATCTCATCCGGGAGGAAACTGAAGAAGGTATCGCTTCTCAGACCCAGACGCAGTGATTCGAGCGCGATTATCTCATTCGGGGCAATATTGCCAAGATTCACATTCGCGCCAAAATTGGTGATAAACCATGCCTGCTGCTGTTTAAGAGGGGCTTCCCACAGGACATTGCTGAAGCCGATCTCCCTGGAGATAGTGTTTATCAGGTCAAGGTTCACCGACCCATCGTCATTATAGATTCCAATAGTTCCGGATTCCCTTGCTTCAGCTATCACCTTGACCGAGCCAGCCTCCAGTTCTGATTTCATCATTTCCACCCACTGGTCAGGGGTATAGATGATGTTCTTCTTTTTTGATCCCACCTCGGAAATCACCGTGAATTCCTCTGATAGTCTCTTTATGTAGTCAAGTTTTTCGGAGTGCTCAAACTCGTATGATCCGTCTGAGATTTCCACCATCGTGACGCCTGAATCCCTGAGAAGATGCAAATATTCGGCAATGAGTCCCCTGATCAGGAAGGCTTCAAACAATGTACCGCCGAAATAGACTGTCATTCCGGCGTCATGGTATTTCCTGATCTTCTTATCCACACCCGGTGTTATGACGGAGGTGCCGAATCCCAGCTTGACATAATCGACGTAATCACTTCCAACCTCGGCGAAGTCTTCAGCTTCCCTCAGGCTCAGGCCTTTGTCCATCACCATTGTGAGTCCCTCTTTCCTTGGTTTCGGAGGTCTCGGGGGAATGTGTGTAAGCAGTTGTCCGGCCTGTTTCATATTTTAGTTGGTTTTCCTGAAAAGTCTTCTCATTGCATTTGTCAGTTTCTCCTCGGGAAGGAGTACCGCATACTCTTCCAGCAGGTCGTTATCGAGCCTTACTGCCCTGATAAGATTACGTGCGGCTTCAGTCATGTTGCCCGTATGCAGGTATGCAGATGCAAGCAGGAAGTATATCCCGGGCAGGTCACCGCTAATTTTCGCTGCCTTTTTCAGAAGTCTTATGGCACCTCTGTAAGCTCCGGTCATCATTACAACAATGCCTGTTTCTATCCATGCCTCGTCATAATAACCGTCGAGCATCAGTGTTTCGATATAACATCTGACCGCCTCCCTGAGGTTTCCCGACATGATGTAAGCCTTTCCCAGTGAGAACCAGTAATCCGGGTTTTCGGGATCAAGTTCAATGGCCTTCCGGAGCGGGTTTATACTTTCTGACGGCCTGTTTCTGGATAGAGAGAGCAGCCCGAGTCCGTACCACGGGTCCGGGAAATCAGGGGTGATATCAATAGCCTCGGTGTAGTATTTCCTGGCCATCGTTTCATCACCTGTCTTGTCGTAGCACTCGGCGAGGTATGTCAGTCCCTCAAGGCTGTCAGGCTCTTCCTCCACGAATTGCCTGTACACATCCATTGCCTCACCGTACTTCTCCAGGTTACTGAGTATATTGGCCTTATTGAAAAGGGCGAAGGTATTCTCCGGGTTCAGGGCGAGGGCATAGTCATATGCTTCAATCGACTTGCCGTATTCGCCTGTTTTGTTGTATATGATTCCCAGGTTGTACCATGCGCTGTCAGAGTAGGGGTCTTCCTCGAGGTAATCCGTATAGTACCTGATGCTGGTTCTAAAATCACCCTTCTTGTCATAAGCATAGGCAAGGTCATACAGGTGAGCCGGGAAATCAGGCTCGAGTCCTGCCAGCCTGTGCAGGTATGGTATCATCTCCTCGTGGTAGTTGAGGTTCTGCAGCACAGATGTTATGCTGTAGAGGATGCCCTCCTGGTCTTCCTGGTCAGTTTCCAGGGCAAGATCGAATACCCTGCGTGCCCCGGCAACATCGCCGAGCATTGCCAGCGCCGTAGCCTTGCAGAGGTAAATATCACAGTTCCCCGGTTCAATGTTCACAAGTTTTTTGGCAATCGCAAGTGCCTCTGTGGCCCTGCCTTTCTCAAGAAGAACACGTGCTTTCCTTATCAGGATAGGCACCGAGTTGGGATGCAACTCGCATGCCAGCGACGTCGCCTCAAAAGCGTGCACCGGGTTGTTACCCTCGAGGTAATAGTCTATAATTGTCTCAAACTCATTAACATCGAAATAACAGGTCTCCTTATTCTTCCGCATCCTTTCGAACCGAAGAATGACCTCTTCCACCTCACTGTCATGTACAAAACCGTATTTCTCTTCTTCCATCTCCCCGCAAAATATTCTGCAAATGTAATACATAAATGGATCGATTCCCGCGTGACAGTCATCAATTATCAACAGGGGTCTGATTTTATAAACATGATAAACAGGATGTTGTAAAAAAAAAAATTTCTGACGCAACCTTCATGCTCCGGTTTACATCTTACAATTGAGTTCAGAAGAATACCCTCAAACCAAATATTACCCTAGAATTAACCTGAATTCTACCTTCTGAAACCGGGCCCCTGGTCCGGTTTTTTTTTTGGGAGCCTCACATTAAACCAATTAGCCGGCCGTTATATAATAAACGACTGACATGACTGTAAGCAGGCTATTTAGTTTATTAACAGTCCTATTGGTTATTATCTTCTTCACCGGATGCCGTGATGAGAAGCTGAAGATCAATTATGAACTTGGGATCTTTCCCGATTCAGTTATGGCACTTGAGGGGCTCAACACGCAGTATGATGATTACAATATGGATATTGAGGCAGCACGGCTCACTGCGGTAAGACCGGTTGTTTTCTCCTCCAACAGGCAAAGCTCCGGAGGTGAGTTTGATCTCACGCACGGAGTTATCTGGTATACCTTCGGGCAGACCACAGGCTTTTTCCAGATTGATGGCGCCATGGAAGAGGACGGTTTTCTTGACGGGCTTACCTCCGTTTTCAATACTGACGGTGATCAGTTCGGGCCATTCCGTTTCTTCAACAACCGCAACGGCCTTGAGTATATGGTGGTTTCCTCACAGACGGCAGAAAACGGGCTGGACCTGGTTTACGGGAGCTACATTCCTGTGTACAGTTCCCTGCCTGTGGTTGAGGGACCATCTGCCGCCACTGTGTTCAACAGCACCTTCAATGACGCCTACCTCTCGCTCAGCACCACCCTTGACACCGCCTATTTCTGCTCTGACAGAGGCGGTGATTTCGACATTTACATGCTGAACAGGCCTGTCATGACTGACCTTGATGAGTGGTTCGCTTCTTCCCCGGCCACACCCGCTCCGGCAGACAGTGTCAACAGCGGTTATGATGATAAATGTCCGTTCGTGCGGGGAAGATACATGGTTTTTGCCTCTGAGATGCCTGGCGGGCAGGGAGGTTTTGACATCTGGTATTCGGTCTTCCGCGACGGCAAATGGAGTTCACCTGTTAATATGGGACCTGGTATCAACTCTGCGGCCAACGAGTACAGGCCTGTGCTGGGGACGGACCTGAGATTCGAGAATCACTTCCTGATCTTTTCTTCAGACCGTTCAGGGGGCAGGGGTGGTTATGACCTGTATTTTGCCGGCATAACACTTCCGCAGTAGGTATCTACCTCCTGCAGGCCTTGAGTGTGTTCAGCAGCAGCGAGACCCTTGTCATGGGGCCTACTCCTCCCGGCACAGGGGTGATCCATGAGCAGCGGGGAGCCACATTCTCAAAATCGACATCACCTTTCAGCCTCCATCCTGCTTTTGTTTCAGGTGCGTCAACCCGGGTTGTGCCAACGTCTATGACTACCGCTCCCTCCTTCACCATATCAGCGGTAATGAAACCGGGCTGTCCTATTGCTGCGATTATGATATCTGCCCTCCTGACAGTCAAGGCAATATCGCGGGTACGGCTGTGAACAACTGTCACAGTTGCATCCACCCCCTTCTGGGAAAGGAGTATGCTTACAGGGCGCCCGACGATATTACTCCGGCCAACCACAACGCATTCAGCTCCCTTCAGGGGAACGCCGTACCGCTTCAGAAGCTCCATTATACCGGCCGGCGTTGCCGAGACAAAGGAGGGTAGTCCGGCTGCCATACGTCCTACATTCACAGGGTGAAACCCGTCTACATCCTTCTCAGGAGAGATAGTCTCAATGACCTTGCTTTCGGAAATGTGGTCAGGCAAAGGAAGCTGGACGATAAGGCCGTCAAGTTCCGGGTCCTGGTTCAGTTCCCGGACTTTTGAGAGGAGTTCATCCTCGGTAACCGTAGCCGGCATACGGAGGAGAGTTGACCGGAATCCAACCTCCTCACAGTCCTTGACCTTGTGCGAGACATAGGTTTCACTCCCTCCGTCGTTACCGACCAGGATGGCTGCCAGGTGCGGAACGCGCTGTCCGCGATTCTTCATTTCAGCAACTGCTGAAGCGATCTCGCCTCTGATCTCGGCTGCTGTCTTTTTTCCGTCAATGATGTTCATTTGTGTGATATGCTGGTTGTGATTTGCGATCTGATATGCAGGGTCAGACTGCCGACTGCTACTGCTGACTGCCGAATGCCAACCTACCTCCTCTTTACTGCCATTTTGGAGAGGTCTCCTCCCTTTGCCACCATTTTCATTATCCTTCGGGTTTCGTCAAACTGTTTCAGCAGTCTGTTCACCTCCATGACTGTCGTGCCGCTTCCTTCCGCGATACGTTTCCTGCGGCTGCCGTTAAGAAGGACAGGATTTGATCTTTCGGCCGGGGTCATGCTTGATATTATGGCTTCGATCCCCTTGAAGGCATCATCATCAATATCGAGGTTTTTAATGGCCTTGCTTACTCCCGGTATCATCCCCATGAGGTCCTTCATGTTGCCCATCTTCTTTATCTGATGGATCTGTGTGATGAAGTCGTTGAAATCGAACTGGTCTTTGGCGATTTTCTTCTGAAGCTTGCGTGCCTCCTCCTCATCATACTGTTCCTGGGCCTTCTCCACAAGGCTGACGATATCGCCCATGCCAAGTATCCTGTCGGCCATCCTCTCAGGGTAGAAGATATCTATCGCATCCATCTTCTCTCCTGTGCTGACGAACTTGACGGGTTTGTTCACCACTGATCTGATGGAGAGGGCTGCTCCTCCCCTGGTGTCACCGTCAAGCTTGGTGAGGACCACCCCGTCATAGTCTATTCTCTCATTGAATTCGAATGCGGTGTTGACCGCATCCTGGCCGGTCATTGAATCAACCACAAAGAGTGTTTCGTGGGGGCTGACGGCGTTCTTCACGGCTGCGATCTCGTTCATCATCTCCTCATCCACTGCCAGGCGGCCGGCAGTATCAATGATGACCAGGTCATGCCCGCTGCGCCTTGCCTCTTTAATGGCATTCCGGGCTATTTCCACAGGATTGCGGCTCCCCTCCCCGGTATAGACAGGCACCTCTATCTGCGTTCCCAGCACCTTAAGCTGTTCGATGGCCGCCGGCCTGTAGACGTCTCCGGCCACAAGCATCGGGTTTTTCCCCCTCTTGCTTTTCAGCATCTTTGCCAGTTTGGCACTGAAGGTGGTCTTACCGCTTCCCTGAAGGCCGGCTATCAGCACCACTGAAGGATTGGCTTTTATGTTTATGTCGCTCTTCTCCCCTCCCATCAGCAGCACAAGCTCGTCATGGACTATCTTGACCATCATCTGCGAGGGCTTGACCGACTTAAGCACGTTCTGGCCCATGGCCTTCTGCTTGACGGTATCAGTAAACTGTTTGGCAATTTTAAAGTTAACGTCAGCATCAAGCAGTGCCCTTCGCACATCCTTAAGGGTTTCCGACACGTTTATTTCAGAAATGACTCCTTCTCCCTTCAGAATCTTGAAGGAGCGTTCCAGTCGTTCACTCAGGCTTTCAAACATAATGTTATAATAATAAATCGTTTACATTCTTTCCGGTGCCTCAATGCCCAGGAGCCAGAGGCCTTTCTCAAGTATCCTGCCGGTTAATTCCGACAACCGGAGGCGGAAGTTGCGGATATCTTTGTTCTCCTCTCCGAGTATGGAAAAATCATGGTAGAACTGGTTGAACTCCCTGGCCAGTTCATAACAGTAGTTGGCAATGAGGGCAGGGCTCATCTCCCGCGCAGCCTCAATTACCAGCGGATGAAAATCGTCAAGCAGCTTTATAACGCTGATTTCCTTGGGATTCGGAATGACGATGCCTGTCACCTCTGAAGCATCAGCAATTCCCGTCTCCTCTGCCTTTTTGAGCACTGATCTGATGCGGGCGTAGGTATATTGGATAAAGGGGCCCGTATTGCCGTTAAAGTCGATTGATTCACGAGGGTTGAATGTCATGTTCTTTTTGGGATCCACCTTCAGGATATAGTACTTCAGTGCCCCGAGGCCTATCTGCCTGCATATGTTCTGCTTTTCATCCTCGCTGTACCCTGTCAGTTTACCCAGTTCCTGTGACATTGCCGTGGCTGTGGCGGTCATTTCCTCCACCAGGTCATCAGCATCAACAACGGTACCTTCGCGTGACTTCATCTTTCCTTCGGGGAGTTCCACCATGCCATATGAGAAGTGGTGCAATCCCTCTGCCCATTCATAGCCCATACGCTTCAGTGCCAGGGTAAGCACCTGGAAATGGTAGTTCTGTTCGTTGCCAACAACATATATATGGTGGTCAAAATGGTAATCGTTATATCGTATGACAGCTGTTCCGAGGTCCTGGGTCATATAGACTGCCGTGCCGTCAGACCTGAGCAGCAGCTTCTGGTCGAGTTTGTCATCAGTCAGGTCTATCCACACTGATCCGTCTTCCTTCCGGATGAGGTGTCCCTCTTCAAGGGAGCGGAGCACTATCTCCCTGCCGACCTTATATGTGTCCGACTCGTAATAGATCCTGTCAAATTCAACACCCAGGGCACGATATGTGACATCAAAGCCTTCATAAACCCATGAATTCATCATTTGCCACAGCTTCACAGTCCCGGGGTCACCTGCCTCCCATTTTACCAGCATCTGGCGTGCTTCCTGCATCAGGGGCGCGTTATCACGTGCTGTTTCCGGTTCCGACCCGGCAGCGATAAGCTCTTCGGCCTGCTCCTTCAGCTTCTTTTCAAAGAGCACATAATAGTCTCCCACGAAGTGGTCTCCCTTGATCCCTTCTGATTCCGGTGTCCGGCCGCCGGAATACTTCTGCCATGCGAGCATTGACTTGCAGATGTGAATACCCCTGTCATTGACAATATTGGTCCTGATGACTATGTTTCCTGCTGCTGCGAATATCCTGGAAAGAGAATATCCGAGGAGATTATTGCGGATATGGCCCAGGTGAAGCGGTTTGTTGGTATTTGGAGAGGAATACTCAATGACTACAGTCTCTGATTCAGGTCCGGGTTTAGTGAATCCGTAATCACTTTCGGCATGCATTACTGAAAGTCTCCTGTCCCACTCCGCAGGGGCGATTACCAGGTTGAGGAATCCCTTTATCACGTTATATCCGCTGACGGCATCTATGGTGCGGACGAGATATTCACCGATCTCCCCTGCAGTCTGTTCGGGGCCGCGGCGGGACAGTTTAGAGAGGGGGAAAACCACCAGGGTGTAGTCCCCTTCGAACTCCTTCCGGGTCTTCTGGACCTGGAGCATGTCATCATCCGCATCCGCTCCGTAAATGGTTTTGACAGCCTCCTTTACACCCGATCTGAGCAGCTTTTCCATCCTCTTTGAATTATGGCTGCAAATATAGCATAATAGTTCATTACATTTAGCCGGAAAATCGTTCTGGAACGGGGGATAAATTGTTTAAAAAAGTTGATAACTGTTTATTATTTTTTGACGAAAACCGAAACAGCATCGGAAAAAACAGGTTACCTTTATCTTGTACAATGGGGCAATAATGCAGAACAAGGGAAGGAATGACAGGTTATGGTAAAATTACAGGATATTCGAATTGAGGCAGGCTCTAAAACACCAATGGTTAGTTTTACTGCTGCAACAGGAAATCTAACTTTTATTGGCAAATCCCTGCCGGAGAATGCGTCGTCTTTTTTTGAGCCGTTGTACAAGTGGGCCTCGGAATATGCCAAGAATCCGGCTGAGAGCACCAACCTGAAATTCAATGTCGACTATTTCAATACCTCCTCCGTAATCTGGATGGGAAAGATACTTAAGGTACTCACCAAGATCAAGAAGAGTGATCATATCCTTTTTGTGCATCTCTATTTTGACATTGAGGAATATGACTCAATGGGTGAAGAGGATGTGAGGGAATCGCTCTCCCCCTTCCTGGATGTCACGGCAGATGCCACTTGCAGCGTTGGCATCAGGCTTTACGGCATTGATGAAGACGGAAACACACTGAAGGAGAATATAGTTCTCATCTGATCCGGCCTGTCTCGCTTTTTACCGGTTTTTGACTTAACTTTACGGGATGTAACTGCTTTTGTTATGAAAACGGTTAGTCTTTTCCTGATAATGTTAATTACTCCGCTTATGAACATATTCGGACAGGAACGTGACAGGCAGCCTGTAGTCTCAGGGAGTTTCTATCCCTCAGGCGCTGAGAGGCTGAGAAGTGAACTTGCAGAGTACTTTTCATCGTTTGGCAAGCCGGATCCCGGCATAAGGGTAAGGGCCATCATTGTGCCCCATGCGGGGTATGTCTATTCAGGACACACTGCGGCTGCAGGATTTGCAGCCATTCCTGCCGGGGCAAAATATGAAAACATCTTCCTTATCGGCGTAAGCCACAGATACGGCTTTGAGGGAGCGGCGGTCTTCAGCAGCGGAAACCTGGTAACACCGCTGGGAACTCTTAAGGTCAACAGGGAACTGGGCGAGAAGCTTAAGTCGACAAACAGATGGTTCATAGAAAAGGATGAGGCACACGGTCCTGAGCATTCGCTCGAAGTGCAGCTTCCGTTCATACAGTATCATTTTGCAAATCCTCCGGCTATTGTACCGATACTGATCGGCACCAGGAACACAACGGTACTCAAGGCAATAGCAGCAGGGCTACAGCCATGGTTCAACGACCGCAACCTGTTTGTAATAAGCAGTGATTTTTCGCATTACCCCTCCTATGAGGATGCAAGGCGTGTTGACAGGCTTGCCAGTGATGCTATTATAAAGGGTGATCCCGAAGGATTCCTCCGGGCAATCAGGAGTATTGAATCTGCAGGAACTGAAAATCTGGCCACCGCAATGTGTGGCTGGCCTGCAGGAGTTGTGCTCATGTACCTGGCAGAAAAAAGTCCGGAGCTAGGTTTCCGGAATGTGGAATACACCAACTCAGGGGATGCAGGGGTTGGATCAAAGGACGAGGTTGTGGGATACAATGCAATAGTCCTGGAAAAGAGAACCGAGGTGGCCCGTGGCAGTGCAGATGAACCGTTCACCCTTACCACTGCCGAGAAGCAGACGCTTATAGGCATTGCCCGGGAGGCTATCATGGCACGGATGAACGGAAGGAAGCCTGCAGAAGTAGATCAGAGTAAACTTACACCGCGTCTCAGGGAGCCGCTGGGAGCTTTTGTCACACTGACCAGGGACGGGGAGCTGAGAGGGTGCATAGGACGGTTCACATCCACTGATCCGCTCCTGGAGGTGGTTGCCGCCATGGCCACCGAGGCAGCTTTCGGAGACCCGAGGTTTCCTCCGCTGGCAAAGGCTGAGTTCCCGTCTGTTCATGTTGAGATATCAGTTCTCGGGCCGATGAAAAAGATAAACAGCATCAATGAGATAATGGTCGGACGTCACGGCATCTACCTGAAGAATGGATACCGGTCAGGCACCCTCCTGCCACAGGTGGCTGCCGAACGGGGCTGGAGTGTTGAGCAGTTCCTCGGGTACTGTGCCCGGGACAAGGCCGGAATAGGCTGGGACGGATGGAAGGAAAGAGATACGGAAATATTTGTTTATGAGGCGTATGTCTTCGGCGAAGATCAGAAACCATGACCTATCATGTCCTTCCTATAGGTGTAACCCTCCTGGTCATCTACCTCTTCTCTCTTTACCTTTCCTCGGCGGGATTCACCGCGAGGCAGTCACACCGCCGCTTCTGGAACTGGTTGCTGCTTGCCGCCTTCCTGACAGCGGCACTTTTCGGGCTGTTCCTGGCGCTGAGGATCACTTACAGGTGGGAGGTTGATTTTGCGGAGTCACTCATGCACTGGCATGTTGAGGCCGGTATAGCCATGGCCTTTACAGCTTTCATTCACCTCTCCTGGCATCTCGGGTACTATTTCCGAAGGCTACACAATGGTGAAAACGGCGTTGGCATGAACGGATTCCGGCCGGCCGCCACCCTGACTGCAACAGGCCTCAGGCCGCTACTGCTTCTTACCGGTTTTGTAAGCTCTTCCTCGCAGTTCATCCTGATGCGTGAGGCTGCAATCCTTGGCGGCGGAACTGAAGCCACGGCAGGTATTTTTCTCTGGCTATGGCTGATCATTGCAGCCGGCGGTGCTATCACCGGTAGCCGGTCAGCCATAACCTCAGTCAGGAGAATGGTCTGGACGCTGCTTGCCGGAACAGCCCTCGCCCCGATGTGCTTCCTGGTGATGAATGCCATAATCCTGAATCAGGGAGAGACACCCGGTCTCTTCCAGACTATGGTGATACTTGCCGTAAGCGTGGCCCCTGTGACATTCATTGCCGCCCTTGTATTCGTGCGCATTTCGGTCATCAGGCATTCATCGGGATTATCAGCTTCAGGTAACAGTTTCGGTATCGAGACAGCCGGATCAGTGGCTGCAGGTGTCATAACAGCCCTGACGGTGACACTCAGAATTCCGAACTATCAGCTATATCTCCTTATACTGCTTGCAGCCTCCGTCTATGGGGTGTGGTTCCTTAAGTACCCTCTGAGAGCCAGGATTGCAGCACTCGGGATGCTCCTGACCCTGGGTGTGGCACTCTTTCTTTTCAGGCCTGATCCTGCTGTCAGGAGCCTCCTTTTGCGGGGGATAAGAATTGAAAACAGTCTTGATACCCCTTTCGGAAACATCACAACAGGTCTTTACGGTGACGACCGTACCGTATATTATGATCACAGGCCGCTCTGGTTCAGCGGTGACGTTATAACGACCGAGGAGAATATCCACTATGCGCTGCTTCAGCGGGAAGGTTACGGAAAGGTTCTGCTGATTTCCGGCGGTCTCGGGAAACACCTCCCGGAAATAATGAAACATAAGGTTTCAGAGCTTACCTACCTAGAAATGGATCCCGGCCTCATTGCAGCCGAAGGGGTCCGTGACACCATCTGCGGGTCAATGACGGTAAGGGTGGTGAGGGTTGACCCTGTCACCTTCATGAAGGATGACGGCGGGACCTATGATGCTGTAATACAACTTATTCCTCCACCATCCACGCTGTCAGTCAACAGGTTCTACACCGTTGAATACTTCAGGGCGGTCAGGGAGCAGCTCTCCCCTGACGGGATCTTCCTCTGCACCCCGATGCCATGGTTCAACTATTCACCTGAAAGTTACAGGAGAGGATTATCTCCGCTATACAATGCCCTATCAGCTGTATTCAGTCATGTAACAATCATACCGGGTTCACTGCTTTATGCACTTGCTTCCGGAGAACCTGTCAGTGCATCAGTAGCCCACCTGGCGGGTGCAAGGGATATTGCCAGCACTTATGTAAACAGCGATTACCTCAATGACAGTGAAATAAAGGCTAAGGCAGAGCAGATACTGGCACAGGTTGACAGGAAGGCAGGGGTTAATACGGTTATGAGGCCTGTCACATCGCTCTTTGCAAATCTTTTGTCACTGGAGAGAATGGGGATGAGGGGTGGGATTATCTTCCTCCTTTCGATACTCATAATCATCCCCTTTGCATTTCTTTCGAGGGGAGGCCCGGTAATGTTCGCCTCATCGGCAGGACTGGCAGGTTTCGGCATGATAATGATCTTCCTGCTTCAGATGACCGTTGGCAATATATATATTCTTTCCGCGGTTATCCTGACGCTTCTTATGGGTGGTCTTGCCACAGGAGCTGCCTTTGGCGGCCGGATTGCCCTGAAGAGCCTGAATATATGCGTATTGCTTCTGACATCTCTCTTCACCCTGACCGGCCTGCTTGCACCATCACTCTCCGCCTCATCGCCGGGCCCGGTGCTGGTATTTATCCTTGTAGTGATGCCGGTTACCGGAGTGGTAACAGGAGCCGTCTACAGGCTTCTGACTGCACGTGGTGAAGGAATGATAACAGGAAGGGTGTATGCGGCTGACCTGGCAGGTTCTGCCCTGGGTTATCTCACTGCAGCTACCATTCTTGTGCCGCTGGCAGGTATTGCCAATGCATGCTTTGTCCTCGCAGGCTTCATTTTGATATCAGGCTTTATTGCATCTGTAACCGGAAAAATGTAGATTTACAGCATCATTCAAAAACATCCAACAACTTGAGAGAGAGGGGCGGGAAGATAACAAGGAGGAGTTTTGCCAGGCAGGGTTCACTTGCCATGGCAGCAGGTTTTTTAACCCCCTTTCCCGCCGGAGCCGTCAGGCCTGCTCCGGGTGAAAGAGTTGCCATGTTCCAGGAGGAGAGTGCCAGGGGTGTCATTTGCCTTATCTGCCCGAATGAATGCACCCTTAAAGACGGCGAACTGAGCGATTGCCGGAACAGGATAGCAAGGAAGTCAAAGCTTTATACTATGGCTTACGGCAACCCGTGCGCCGTCAACATAGATCCGGTGGAGAAAAAACCGCTGTACCATTTCCTTCCAGGTACCACTGCCTTTTCGATCGCTACAGCCGGCTGCAACCTGGCATGCCTTAACTGCCAGAACTGGACCATTTCCCAAACCTCACCCGATAAGACCAGGAACTATGACATGCCACCCGAAAAAGTGGTGACAGGTGCTGCTGAAGGAGGCTGCAGATCAATAGCATATACCTATTCCGAGCCGGTAACCTTTTATGAGTATGTATATGAGACCGCAAAGCTTGCCCGTGCAGCCGGAATAAAAAACATAATGGTCTCTAACGGATATATCAACAGGGAGCCGCTTAAGCAGCTCTGCCGGTACATTGACGGGGCTAACATTGACCTCAAGGCATTCAGTGATAGTACATACCTCAAACTGACCGGGGGAAAGCTTCAGCCGGTGCTTGACAGCCTCAGGACCTATCGTGATGAAGGGGTTTGGCTTGAGATCACCAACCTGGTTGTGCCGGGCTGGACTGACAAGCCTGACGAGATAAAACGGATGTGCGGGTGGCTTGCCGAGAACGGATTCACCGGTACGCCCCTCCATTTCAGCCGTTTTCAGCCACAGTACAAGCTGGAACATATACCTCCCACCCCGGCCGGCATACTCAACAGGGCAGCGGAAATTGCAAGGAGCGAAGGGATGAAATACATCTATATCGGGAACCTTCCGGGTACAGGAAATGATGACACTATTTGCCCTTCATGCGGAAAGAAGGTTGTTGACCGGAGCGGGTTCCGGATCGTATCACAGTCACTGACCGGGGGAAGGTGCTCATGTGGCACTGCCATTCCGGGTGTCTGGAATTGATTTGATGACTCATATTGTTACCTGGATATAAGATGAAGCTTGCTGACGCAAAAAAACGGGCAGAGGAACTGAGGAAAACCATTGATGAACATAACCACAGGTATTATGTTCTTAATCAACC
>JALONR010000059.1 GCA_025454815.1 Bacteroidales bacterium
ACGTCTATGGTTCCCTTCAGTATCTTGTTCTGTCCTTCTGCCTCAATGAACGGTATGCGGTATTCAGAAGGGTAAAGCGGGTCTGACGGCCCGGCGAGTTCAAATACGCCGTTTGTCTGACGGTAAAGCTTCAGGAAAAGATTGCTTGACGGGTCAGTACCCGGATTCTGTGGCGGATCAAGCCCGAGATCACCGTCACCATCCTCGAAATAGAAAGAGAGCTTTCCGGCCTTGGCAGGGTTGCCAAGGATGTCAGTTGTGTCATAAAGTGTAAAGGTACGGAACTCAATCATCGGCTCCGCGGGGAGAGTCTCGATAGGCCCGCATGAACCAAGCATAAGAGCCGCCAGAATTACTGTTATGATAACTGCATCTTTCATCGCATGCACCCTGCTTTCGCAGCAAAAATCACACCAAATGTATTTATTTTTTTCTGAAATAGATCCTCACAGGGGAACCTGAAAGCTGGAAGTTCTCCCTGAGCCTGTTCTCGACGAATCTTTTGTAGGGCTCCTTAATATATTGCGGGAAGTTGCAGAAGAATGCGAATGAAGGGTAAGCCCCGGGAAGCTGAGTCACGTATTTGATCCTGATGTGCTTTCCCTTTAGCGAAGGTGGTGGCGTATCATTGATAAGCGCGAGCATTACTTCATTAAGCTGTGAAGTGGGGATTTTCCTTCTTCTGTTCTCATAAACTGACATGATAAACTCCAGCACCTTATGTACCCTCTGTTTGGTTATGGCCGAAATGAACAGGATAGGGTAGTCGGTGAAAGGAGCTGTCTTTGACCTGATCTCTTCCTCATACCGTTTGGTGCTGTTCTGGTCCTTCTCAACCAGGTCCCACTTGTTGACCAGGATGATCAGCCCCTTGTTGTTTTTCTGTATTATGCTCAGTATGCTGAGATCCTGTGATTCTATTCCCCGGGTGGCGTCCAGCAGAAGCAGGCACAGGTCGCTCTCTTCTATGGCTCTGACCGAGCGGAGGGTAGAGTAGAACTCGATATCCTCCTCGACTTTTGCCTTTTTTCTCAGGCCTGCCGTATCAATGAGAAGAAAGCGGTAGTTGAATTTATTGTACAGGCTGTGAATGGAATCGCGGGTAGTACCAGCCACAGGGGTGACAATGTTCCTCTCCTCGTCAAGGAGGGTGTTTGCCAGTGATGATTTGCCGACATTCGGGCGGCCCACAACGGCCACCTTTGGGATCTCCTCTCCCTCTTCTTCCGGTGTGTCAGGAAGGTGTCCCACTATCTCATCGAGGAGTTCTCCCGTACCGCTTCCGTTGACGGAGCTTACAGGGAAGTAATCGCCGAGTCCCAGCCCGTAGAACTCCGCAGCATCAATAAGTCGTTTGTTGTTGTCAACCTTATTGACCACCGTGATGACTTTTTTACGGACCTTTCTCAGCATTGTGGCTACCGCTTTGTCCAGCTCGTGGATTCCGGTCTCAACGTCAACCATGAACAGTATCACGTCAGCTTCACTGATAGCCAGCTTCACCTGTCTGTTAATCTCGCTCTCGAACACATCATCCGAGTTCTCCACAAATCCTCCGGTATCAACCACGGAGAAGTCCACCCCATTCCATGTCGCCCTTCCGTAATGCCTGTCACGGGTTACACCGCTCTCCTCGTTTACTATTGCTGCCCGGCTCTCCGTCAGGCGGTTGAAGAGGGTTGACTTGCCCACATTTGGTCTTCCGACTATTGCTACTATCTTGCTCATAAACAATAAAATACTAAATGTAGCCGAATTTCTTCAGCATATTTGGGTTGTCACGCCACTCGCGGGCCACCCTTACATAGAGTTCCAGGAAAACCTTTTTGCCAAGGAACTCTTCCATCTCTTTTCTTGCGGCGGTGCCGACCCGTTTCAGCATTGAGCCCTTGTGGCCGATGATTATCCCTTTCTGACTATCTCGGGCAACATATATTACGGCTGCGATCCTGTTGATTTCAGTCTCTTCCCTGTAACTCTCTATCTCCACCTCAACTGAATAGGGGATCTCCTTCTGGTAGGTTTCAAAGATCTTTCCTCTGATTATTTCGGTCACAAAGAACCGGTCATAACGGTCAGTAAGCTGGTCAGGTGGAAAGTACGGAGGTCCTTCGGGGAGGCGGCATATTATCTCCTTCATAAGCAGTCCGGTATTGAATCTGTTGATGGCCGAAACCGGAAGGACAGGCACCCCGGGTGCCATAGCACTCCACCTCCCGACAAGCTTTTCCAGGTCAGGCTGGTTTGTCAGGTCAATCTTGTTGATGACAATGATTTTGGGAACCGGGGAGGCGAGGATACGGTTGAGGTGATCAGCGTTTTTCGTCGCAGTCTCAACTGTATCAGTAACATACAGAATCAGGTCAGCGTCATCAAGTGCTGATTCCACTGATCTCATCATGGCCGACTGCAGTTTATATTTCGGGTTGAGTATCCCTGGTGTATCGGAATACACAATCTGGTAACCCTCACCTGTAAGGATGCCCATTATCCTGTGTCTGGTGGTCTGAGCCCTGGACGTGGCAACAGATAGCTTTTCGCCCACCAGCACGTTCATCAGAGTTGATTTCCCGACATTCGGGTTTCCGAGTATGTTTACGAAGCCTGACCTGTGTTCCATTATATAGGGCTATTTATAGATGCCCCGCTTGAGCATGCTTATCTCCTTTGCCGTCAGTTGACGCCAGTGACCCCGCTGCAGATTCTTCTTTGTAAGTCCGGCAAAGCTGACACGGTCAAGTTTTCTGACCTTATAACCGAGTTTCTCGAAGATCCTTCTCACCACCCTGTTCTGGCCTGAATGCAGCTCAATCCCAACCTGGGTATGATCTTCGGTATCCGCATATGAAATGGCATCAGCGCTGACTCTTCCCTCTTCGAGGTCCACCCCCTCCACAATCGTTTCCATATCATGCCTTGTAACATCCCTGTCAAGGAAAACATGATAGACTTTCCTGGCACCGTATGATGGGTGGGTCAGTTTCCCTGCCAGATCGCCGTCATTTGTGATCAGCAGAACACCGGTAGTTGCCTTGTCAAGCCTCCCGACGGGGTAGATGCGCTCGGTTGTGGCATCCTTCACCAGGTCGAGGACTGTATTTTCAGCATGCGGGTCCTTTACTGTTGTCATGTATCCTTTGGGTTTGTTAAGGAGTATATAGACCTTTTTACCGGGGACCAGCTTCTTTCCCCTGTATTCCACAATATCAGACGGGCCGACCTTTATTCCCATGTCAGTCACTTTCTTCCCGTTGACGGTGATGTAACCCATTTTTATCAGTTCATCTGCCTCGCGTCTGGCGCATACGCCACTGTTTGCAATGTACTTGTTTAGCCTGACGGGTTCGGCCTCCGGCTTCCGGGTGACCTTTCCTTTTCTGAATTCCTTTCGCGACCCGGCCGGAGCATCATGGGACTCCTTCCTTTTTCTGAACTCTCTGCGCGGCCCGGCTGTCTTTTTTTCCATTCTATCTGATTTTCAGGGTGCAAATTTACAACTATTTACCGGTTTTCTCCCCGATCTTTTTTGCACCTTTGCATTTCAGAAATACCAGCATAATTTATGTCACTGATAAAATCCATTTCAGGCATCAGGGGAACCATAGGGGGTAAGCCAGGGGAGGCGCTTACTCCGGTTGATATTGTAAAATTTGCATCGGCATACGGTACGTGGCTCAGGAGGCGGGGCAGGGGGCCGCTGAGGGTGGTGACCGGGAGGGATGCCCGTGTCTCGGGTGAGATGGTTGCGGCGCTGGTCAACGCCTCTCTCAGGAGTGTGGGAATAGATGTTATTGATGCCGGGCTGGCCACCACCCCCACGGTTGAGATGGCGGTGACAGGTCTTGGGGCAGGAGGGGGAATAATCCTGACTGCCAGCCATAACCCGGCACAGTGGAATGCGCTCAAGCTGCTCAATGAAGCAGGTGAGTTTCTCAGTGACGCCGATGGCAGGGAGGTGCTGGCACTGGCCGCAGCAGAGGATTTTGATTATGTCACCTATGACCTGCTTGGGAGGGAGACGCATGACGGCAGCTGGACTGAAAAGCACATAAAAGCTGTAATGAATATGCCATTGACCGATTGTGTTGCAATACGCAATGCAGGGTTTACCATTGCCGTTGATGCTGTCAATTCGGTCGGAGGAATCGCCATTCCGGCATTGCTGAAAGCGCTTGGGGTCAGGGATGTAATAGAGATTTATTGTGAGCCCACCGGTCTTTTCCCCCACAACCCGGAGCCCCTGCCGGAACACCTGGCTGATATCTCGCGTGCTGTAAGGGAGAGCGGCGCCGATCTTGGCTTCGTTGTGGATCCTGATGTTGACAGGCTTGCTGTAGTCTGCGAGGACGGCTCGATGTTCGGGGAAGAGTACACCCTGGTGGCAGTTGCCGATTATGTTCTTCGCCATGTCAAGGGTCCCACTGTTTCCAATATGTCATCCTCACGGGCACTAAAGGATGTTACGGAGAGTCACGGCTGCACTTACACCTCTGCACCGGTAGGGGAGGTCAACGTTGTGGCCGAGATGAAGCGTACTGGTGCTGTGATCGGGGGCGAAGGCAACGGGGGAGTGATCTATCCGGCGTTGCACTTCGGCCGGGATGCGCTTGCCGGCATTGCCCTCTTCCTTTCGCACCTGGCCAGGGAGAGGGTGGCTTGCAGTGAACTGAGGAAAAGGTACCCTTCATATTATATCGCAAAAACAAAGACTGAACTGACCGGCGATATTGACATGGGAAGGCTTCGCACCGCACTTGCAGAAGCATACCCTGAAGCACAAATTGATTCGCGTGACGGGATAAAACTGGATCTCCCCTCTGGATGGGTCCAGATCAGAAAATCAAATACTGAACCTATCATCCGGATCTATGCGGAGGACATTGCCCGGGAACCTGCAGAAAAACTGGCTGAACAGGTAAGCAGTATTGTTAAAAATCTGTAAATCTTCTGCCCGAAGGGAGATTTAAACAATTTTTGAATGGTTTTTGTTCTCTTTCCCAGGGCTTAAGTTAATGAAAGTTAATGTTTCCTTAAAATAAGGACGCTGAGCCTAAATTTGTAATAATTTCACGGCTTGATAAACAAACAGAATTCTGCAAGTGAAACTTACATGAACAGAAACCCGCCAAAGGGAATGATTGTTTTACTTTATGTAAGTTCCATAAGGCCAAGGAAATAATAATAATAAATTCGGATGAAAAGGACTATTATCATTACCTCAATTGTTGTAGTGCTGGCAATTATCATTATGGTCGTAATCAGCAAGCTGTCAGGCAAGGAGGATCTGAGCACCCTGTTTGCTGAAGTGCAGCACGGCGAATTTGAAGTGGTAGTAACAACCACCGGTGAGTTACAGGCGGAGGTTTCAACAGATATAAAGGGGCCGGAAGGTCTCAGCAGCCGTAACATGAGGTTCGGCGGTATAAAGATCTCTGACCTTGTGCCGGAGGGCACGGAGGTCAAGGCAGGTGACTATGTGGCCACACTTGACAGGTCGAGCGTTGATAATACTCTGAAGGATGAGCTCGACCGGCTGGAGTCACTGCAGACCGATCTTCTCAAGAAGCAGCTTGATACAACCATTACACTTGGAAATTTAAGGGATGATCTTGTCAACCTGAAGTTCAACATGGAAGAAGCTGAGATTACTCTTGAGCAGTCGAAATATGAACCTCCCACAACCATCAGGCAGGCCAGGATATCATTAGACAAGGCGCAGCGCTCCTATGAGCAGTCGCTGAGCAACTATGACCTGAAGGTAAAGCAGGCCAGGGCTGATATCAGGGACACGGAATTGCAGGTCGCCAAGCAGCAGAGAAAGGTTCAGGAGATGCAGGAAATAATCCAGAAGTTCGTGATCACTGCCCCCTCTGACGGGATGGTTATCTACAAGAGGGAATGGAGTGGTGCCAAACGTAAGGTAGGATCGGAGATAAGCCCGTGGGACCCGGTGGTAGCCACATTGCCTGACCTCTCATCCATGATATCCAAGACCTATGTCAACGAGATAGATGTAAGCAAAGTGAAGGCCGGGCAGCCTGTAAGACTGACGGTTGATGCCTTCCCGGAGAAATCGTACACGGGAACGGTTCTTAGTGTGGCAAACATCGGTGAGCAGTTGCCCAATACTGACGCCAAGGTATTTGAGGTGATAATGAAGATTGATGGTTCCGATCCCATACTCAGACCTTCAATGACTACAGGTAACCAGATAATTACGAAGACTTTCAGCGACGTATCCTATATACCTCTTGAAACCGTCTTCGCCACGACTGACAGCGTTCCTTTCGTATACAAAAAGGACGGAACGCGCCAGGTGGTTGTACTCGGCGAATCAAACGAAAATGATATTATAGTTGAGCAGGGATTGAAGTCTGGAGAAAAGCTGTATCTCTCAATACCAGAAGATGGTGACAGGTTTAAGCTTAGCGGTGAAGACCTGATTGCAGTTATCAAGGAGCGCAAGAGGCTGAAGGCGGAGGAAGAGGCAAAGCGTCAGCAGAACGGAAATGAACGCGCGAGAATGATGCCCGGCAATATGACTCCGGAGCAGATGCGTGAGTTCATGCAGAATCTCACCCCGGAACAGCGGGAGGCAATGCGCCAGCAGCGCGGTGCAGGTCGTGCGGGTCAGGGTCAGGCCAGGCCGGGGGGAGGAGGTTCTGACACCACCGTACGGGTCCAGGTGGTCAGAACTCCAGGCCAGTAATAAGGTATTTAAGGTTAGAGAGCCAAATAACCAGGGAATAACATGTTCAAAAGATACGGACACGACATACGCATCGCCCTTGAGTCTATCCTTGCCAACAAGCTCAAGTCGATACTCACCGCACTCGGGATCATTTTCGGGGTAGCTGCTGTGATAAGCATGCTGGCGATCGGCAAGGGTGCCCAGCAGGAGATACTTGACCAGATAAAGATGGTAGGGGTGAACAATATCCTTATCAGTCCTATTGTACAGGAGAAGGAATCTTCAGAGGAGGAGGGGGAGAAGCAGCTGAATAAATTCTCACGTGGACTGACCCTTCTTGACGTTGAAGCAATCCGAAGCACAATTCCTGCCGTAAAGAGGATCAGCCCCGAGATATCCTTCAACTCTACAATCGTGCTCAGCGGCATGCGTCATTCCGCTAAGCTTGTCGGGGTCTCCAATGACTATTTTGAGCTTTACAATCTTCCGCTTTCACAGGGTGTGTTTTTTAATGAATACCAGGAAGAACACGGTATACAGGTTTGCATCATCGGGGCCAACATAAGGGCAAAATTCTTCAGCCAGGTTGATCCGATCGGTCAGTACATCAAGTTTGACAATGTCTGGCTGAAGGTTATAGGCGTGCTTGAAAAGACAAACGTCTCCCTTACCGGTTTTGAGGAGCAGGGGGTAAATGTCTACAATGACAACGTATATATCCCCATCAAGACCATGCTCATGCGTTATCAGAACCGGGCTCTTGTCAACACCAAACTGGCAACCGAGGCAACTTCTGTACAGGTTTTCGGTGGGGGAGGCATGCATGGAAGGGTTGTCGTCAGCAGCTCAAGTGCCACCACCTCCAATGCCGAGACCAATTATAACCAATTGGATAAGATCGTGGTGCAGGTTGCTGAAACTGAACAACTTACACCAACCACGGAGGTTCTCAGCAGGATGATGCTACGCAGGCATTCAGGTGTAAAGGACTTTGAGATCACAGTTCCTGAACTGCTCCTTAAGCAGCAGCAGCGGACCAAGGACATCTTTAATATTGTCCTCGGAGCAATTGCAAGCATCTCTCTTATTGTGGGTGGTATTGGCATTATGAACATCATGTTTGCCTCTGTGATGGAAAGGATCAAGGAGATAGGAACCAGGATGGCTATCGGCGCCAAGAAGATGGATATAGTAGTCCAGTTTCTTTCTGAAGCTGTACTGATTAGTGTTTCCGGAGGTTTTATCGGAGTTTTTCTCGGGATCATACTTGCGGTTCTGATACAGGAGATAGCTGGCATTACCACAATTGTGTCATTCTTCTCGGTGGTGATAGCCTTTGGTGTATCAGCCGCGGTAGGGGTCATTTTCGGGTATTCTCCCGCAAAGAGGGCTTCAGAAAGAGACCCGATTGAATCACTTCGCTATGAATAATAAAGAATTATGAAGCCTGCTTGAACCCGGTTAACAGGGGGATTTGACAGTAAACTGTCCTGCAGATTTGTTTCGAAAAATAATATGGAAATCTAAAACGAATGAAAAGGATAAAAGTATTCTCCTTAACGTTTCTTCTCTCAGTTCTTGTCGCAATTCCGGCCACTTCGCAGGAAATCAAGCGCCTCACGCTCGATGAGGTAATAAGGCTTGCCTCGGAACAGTCACCCAATGCTCTCATTGCCAAGCACCGTTTCCGTGCAAGTTACTGGCAGTATCGCACCTTTGTTGCGGAGTACAGGCCAATGCTGTTACTGTCGGGTAATTTACCAGATTATAGCACCGCATACAACAGGGTCTGGAACTCGGTTGACCAACAGTGGGAGTATGCCTCCACAAACGTGCTCCAGACATCAGGTAACCTCTCACTTGCACAGAATATAGGTTTGACGGGCGGATCTGTTTCTCTCTTCTCAGATCTCACATATGAGAAGAACTTCGAGACTGACGGTGAGAGATATATTACTTCCCCTCTGAACGTAAGACTCACCCAGCCTCTCTTCAGGTACAATGAACTGAGGTGGCAGAAGAAGATTGAGCCTCTCAGGTACGAGGAGGCGCGTAAGACTTACCTGAGGGACATAGAGAACGTTCACATGATGGCTGTCCAGTATTTCTTCAACCTCGCGCAGGCGCAGATCAACAAGGAGATTGCGGAGACCAACATGCAGAATGCCGATACACTCTACCAGATAGCCAGGGGGCGCTACAATCTGGGAACCATCGCCGAGGATGAACTGCTGCAGATGGAGCTCTCATATCTGAATGCGGGTACTGCAATCAACGAGTCAGAGATGAACCTGCGTGACAGGGAGTTGAAGCTACGGTCTTTCCTTGGCTTTAACCAGTCAGTAAGGCTGGAGCTGCTCATCCCCAATGAAATTCCAGGCCTGCAGGTTGAGGTGAGCGAGGTGCTCAGACTGGCCGAACAGAACAATCCTGAGCTTATCGCACTTGAACGCCAGCTTGTGGAAGCGCAGAGCTCGGTGGCACAGGCCAGGGCTGAAAAGGGGCTCAACGCCAACCTCACCGCCTCATACGGTTTGCGTGACCAGGATCCATTGCTGAATATGGCATACGACAAGCCCAACCAGCAGCAGACCATAAGGGTTGGGTTCTCTCTCCCCATTCTTGACTGGGGGCAGGGCAGAGGACGCTACAAGATGGCCAAGTCAAGCGAGGAACTTACCCGCGTTCAGGTGGAGCAGTCGCGGATCGACTTCGAGCAGAACCTCCTTCTTGACGTTGAGATGTTCAACCTTCAGGATGACCAGGTGAAGATTGCTGCCAAGTCAGATACAGTTGCCGCCAAGATGTTCGAGGTGACCAAGCAGCGGTTCCTGATAGGAAAGATCGATGTGCTTGAGCTGAATAACGCCGACACGAAGAAGGACCAGAACAAGCGGAATTACATCCAGGCGCTGAATAACTACTGGACCTATTATTACAACATGCGGGCGCTGACACTGTTTGATTTCGTCAACCGCAAGCCTCTGGGGACCGACTACGAGAAACTGGTAGAATAGGCATAAACAGACACGCAGGAACTGCCGGCAGACGCCGGCAGTTTTGCTTATTAATCATATGGTTTAAGAAAATAATGTTATATATTTGCGCCTCGTAAATATTTAAGCGATTCACATACAACAATTAATTTTAAAAGAGGATACAGATGCAGAACAAAGGATTAATTTCAGCTCTGGCTATTGCCCTGACCCTTGTTTGCATTTACCAGCTCTCCTTTACAGTGGCTTCATACAGGGTCAAGAAGGAGGCAAGGGAATATGCGGCAGGTGATCTGAACAAGGAGGTGGCTTATATGGACTCGGTCGCCTCATTGCCAAAGGATCAGTGGGGGTTCCTCGGTAATACCTACAAGGATGTTCAGGGTAAGGAGATAAACCTTGGCCTTGACCTCAAGGGAGGTATGAACGTGGTGCTGGAAATTTCGGTGGAGGATATTGTCAGGGCTCTTTCCAATTACAGTACTGACAAGACGTTCAATGACGCCATTGCCCTGGCAAAGCAGAAGCAGCTTGGCGGAAGCAATGAAGACTTCATTACCCTTTTTGTCCGTTCTTTTGAGGAGATTGATCCGAGTGCAAGGCTTGCTGCCGTTTTTGGTACCGTGGAACTGAAAGACCGGATCAACTTCAATTCAACCAATGAAGATGTTCAGAAGGTACTTGAGGCTGAAACCAACTCTGCCATAGACAATGCCTTCAATGTTCTCCGGAACAGGATTGACCGTTTTGGCGTTGTTCAGCCTAATATTTCGCACCTGCAGCCCCGCGGGCGCATCCTCGTAGAGCTTCCCGGTGTAAAGGATCCCCAGAGGGTTCGTGATCTTCTCCAGGGAACCGCCAACCTTGAGTTCTGGGAGACTTATGAGAATGCTGAAGTAATCGGTTACCTGATGCAGGCCAATGATTATCTCAGGTCAATTATGCCTGCCGAAACCATTGCAGCAGTAGCTGATACCGCTCCTGATACAACCGGTATCCTGGCCGAAGCATCAGCAGGACAAGATACCACCGGTGAAAAATCCCTGCTTGACATGGTCAGCAGTGATACTGCAACAACAGCCGAGGCCTCATCCCTCGAGGAGTTCACCCGTCAGAATCCCCTCTTCGGTGTGCTCAGACCCAATGTAACACCTGAGGGGCAGCCTGAACCAAGCAGCATTGTGGGCTTCGCCGCAGGCAAGGATACAGCAAGGGTAAACAGGTTCCTGGCCATGAACCAGGTAAAATCAATGTTTCCCAGGGAACTGAAGTTCTACTGGAGCCAGAATCCTTATAAATGGGATCCTTCAAACACGCTGTACGAGCTTCATGCAATAAAGATAACCACCCGTGACGGACGCGCCCCGCTGACAGGTGATGTGGTCACTGCAGCCCGTCCTTCAACAGGAGTTACCGGTGCTGACATCAAGGTTGACTTCTCAATGAATGCCGAGGGAGCCAAGATATGGCAGCGGATGACCCGTGACAATATCGGGCGTTGCATTGCCGTGGTACTGGATGACTACGTGAGGTCATACCCCAGGGTTCAGAATGAGATCGCAGGCGGAAACACAGAGATTACAGGCGACTTTACCCTTGAGGAGGCAGAGGACCTTGCAAACATTCTCAAGTCAGGAAAAATGCCTGCACCGGCCCGCATCATCCAGGACACTGTTGTGGGTCCTTCACTTGGTAAGGAAGCAATCAATAACGGTATGAAGTCATTCATTATCGCCTTCATCATCGTGCTCCTCTACATGATATTCTACTACAGCCGCTCAGCTGGAGTTGTTGCTGACATTGCAATGACCGTCAACCTCTTCTTCATGATGGGTGTGCTTGTTTCACTCAATGCAGTACTGACCCTTCCCGGTATAGCCGGTATCGTACTTACCATCGGTATGTCAGTTGACGCAAACGTGCTGATCTTCGAGAGGATCAAGGAGGAACTCCGGGGAGGCAAGGGTATAAAACAGGCCATTGCCGACGGTTACAAGGGGGCGTCCTCTGCAATCATAGACAGTAACCTTACGACACTGGTGACAGGGGTCATACTGTACTACTTCGGTACCGGTCCAATCAAGGGCTTCGCCTCAACACTGGTAATTGGTATCGTAACCTCACTCTTCTCTGCAGTGCTTATTTCACGCCTCATTTATGAGTGGCTCCTGAAACGGAATACACACCTGAAGTTCTCAGCACCATATACCGAGAATTTCATGCAGAACATGAATATAGATTTTGTTGGTATAAGGAAGTACGGTTACATGTTTTCCATTGCCTTATCCATTCTGGCTGTTGTCAGCCTTTCCACAAAGGGACTCAGCAGGGGTATTGATTTTACAGGCGGCCGTACATATGTTGTAAGGTTTGAGCAGCCGGTTAATACGGTTGAGATTGCAAACCTGCTGTCTGACGAGCTTGGAGGTGACCCGGTTGTTGTGACATTTGGTTCCGAAAACCAGGTAAAGATCAGTACAAAGTTCAAGGTTGAGGATCCCTCTGCCACAGATGAGGTTAATGACCTGATGTATGCCGGCCTGCAGGAGCTTGTTCCGGGGGTAGACAAAGACACGTTTATCAATGAGTATATTGTCAGTTCGGAAACTGTCGGTCCTACTATTGCAAAGGACCAGGCCACAAAGGCTGTGTGGGCCATACTTCTTGCACTGGTGGGTATGTTCCTTTATATTTTCATCAGGTTCCGCAGGTGGCAGTATGGTCTCGGGTCAGTTGTTGCGCTGGCGCACGACGTTCTGATAGTACTTGGTCTCTATTCACTGCTCCAGGGTGTCATGCCCTTCTCAATGGATATTGACCAGGCATTCATTGCAGCAATACTTACCGTGGTTGGTTACTCGCTGAACGACACCGTGGTTATCTTTGACCGAATCAGGGAGTACCTCCCGATCTACAGGAAACGGTCGAAGAAGGAGGTATATAACATGGCTCTCAACAGCACTCTGGCCCGAACCCTGAACACAGGTATGGCTACGATCTTCGTGCTGATTGTGATCTTCATATTCGGAGGGGAGGTTATCAGGGGATTCATCTTCGCCCTGCTCTTCGGTATAGTCTTCGGAACCTATTCGTCGCTGTTTGTTTCAACGCCTGTGCTGTATGAAACGACAAAGCGGAAAGGTGAGGAAGCTGAAGCTCATCCGGGTGAACCGGAAAAGAAAAAGATTGCCGGTTAACGATGCCGGAGCGGATTTTTTCCCGCGAAGGAACCGCAATGATAAATCCAGCCGGTTAACGGCATCACAACTGAAAATAACCCCGGTAATGCCGGGAGGGAAATTATAGCCGGTTTACGGCCCGTGCACTGAGGCTGCCCCGAAAGGCAGCCTCAGTCATTTCTTGCCGGTCACTTCATATTTTATCTTATTCTTTAGTAACTTTGCCGGGCATCAAATAGAACCCATATGGGACCATTGCTATTCATAAGCGGACAGGAGATAATTGTCATTCTGATAGTTATCCTGCTGCTCTTCGGAGCTGACAAGCTGCCGGAGATAGCACGAACCATGGGTAAGGGAATGCGCGAGGTGCGCAAGGCAACCGATGAGATAAAAAAGGAGTTTGACGAGAGCACCCAGGATATCAGGAAGGATATCAATGAGGTTACCAGTTCAGTCAGGCGTGACATAAATGATGTGACCGACTCGGTCAGGAGGGATTTTGATGAGGTTACTGACACGGTCAGGAAGGATATTGATGACGTAACGGAAAGTGTCAGGAAAGATTTTGAAGATGCCGGCAAACCCCTCTCCGATGAGGTCAATGATACGGCTCGCGATTTAAACAATGATGTCAGATGATCAGTGTATCCGGAATTACGAAGTCATACGGTGATCTCAGGGTTTTGAAGGGGATAGACCTGGAGGTGGCTGAGAAGGAGGTGGTTACCATTGTCGGGGCCAGCGGCGCGGGCAAGACCACCCTGCTGCAGATCATCGGCACCCTTGACAGGGCTGACGCCGGCACGGTTCTGTACAAGGGGCAGAATGTCAGCCAGCTCTCACAACGTGCCCTGGCATCATTCCGTAACAAGAACATCGGGTTTGTCTTCCAGTTTCACCAGTTGCTGCCGGAATTCACCGCACTTGAGAATGTATGCATTCCTGCACTTATTGCAGGGCAATCACGTCCCGAAGCAACTGCAAGGGCTTCGGAACTGCTTCAATTCCTTGGAATGAGTGACAGGCTTGACCATAAGCCCTCCGAGCTCAGCGGCGGCGAACAGCAGAGGGTGGCCGTGGCCCGCGCCATTGTGAACAGCCCGGCACTGATACTTGCTGATGAACCTTCGGGAAACCTTGATACCGAGAACAAGAAGGAGCTTCACAACCTTTTCTTCAGGTTGCGTGATACCTTCGGGCACACATTCATAATAGTGACCCATGATCCCCAGCTGGCATCGATGTCAGACCGGACCATCAGGATTAAGGATGGGCTGATCACACAGTGAATTCCGGCAACCAGGCTAACAGAGGACCAGCCACCCAATAAAATCCCACACCGGTTCCGGCAGGAACATACAC
>JALONR010000100.1 GCA_025454815.1 Bacteroidales bacterium
GTTCTCAACCGCCCAGTTTGAAACTGCAGTCGCACGTCTTACACCCAGTACCAAAGACTTTACCCTTATTGGCAGCAAGGACAGCGGATGTGTGATAAATCTGGGGACAAATAACAAGATCATCGGATTCACTGAATGTCAGACTGGATTGAAGTCCGGAAAGGTTATTGAAGAAGACCAGGCGGATACAAAGAACGAATTGCGGGATCTGAAGAAACAGAGACAATAGCCTGCGTACAAAAAGCGTGCACCATCAGCCGCAAGTTCACCGGGGTGACAATGTGTCCTTTAAAAAGGCGTCAGTTTTTAAGTTTAACATGGGTTTGGGAAGTGAGGCATTTGCTTCACTTCCTTTTTTTTGAACAGGCAGGGATTGCCTGTGACGAAACCAAGTATCATTCGGGTACTGCTTAGATATTCAGAATATTGTTTATCAATACCGTCTCAGTGATGCTTTGCAGCATCAAAGAAAATTCCGTCTCCGTTTTTTTCGCATCTATTTATATATTTGATGTTAATTCAGGCTTTTCCCGCTTCCTGACCAATATGAATTCATATATAAAACCGCGCCATGCTCATCTCCGTATTTGTCGTCTATCTCATTGTTCTCGTCGGGATAGTGCTCTATGCTTCAAGGCAGTCAAAAACCAATGCAGATTTTGTGATCGGTGGCAGAAAGATACCTGGTCTGTTCCTTGCTCTTTCGGAAAGGGCTACCGGTGAATCGGCTTGGCTTCTGCTGGGACTGACGGGTCATGCCTATGCCGAGGGATGGAGCTCAATATGGATAGCAATAGGGTGCGTCACCGGCATACTGTTTTTGTGGATTTTCATGGCGGAGCCTCTGAGGAGGGTGACCGAAAAAACCGGGGCACTGACGGCTCCGGGCCTGTTCTTCAGGTCCTTCCCTGGCTCCGAGCGAAAGATAGGAATACTCTCTTCTCTGATAATAATTATCTTTTTCGTTCTTTACCTCGCTGCCCAGTTCAGCGGGGCGGGAAAGATATTCAATGACACTTTCCAGATTGCCCCATTCTGGGGAATGGTGATAGGTGCAGGAGTTGTAACCATGTACTCCATGCTCGGGGGGTTTATTACAGTTGTGGCCGTTGATGCTTTCCAGGCAATACTTATGATAATAACCTGCGTTGCACTGCCCATAATAGCGCTTTTCATTGCTGCCGCCAGCGGGATAGGCTTTGCCGAAGCACTGATGCATTCTGATGCTGCCATTGCTGGCACTTCGGTAACGCTTGCCAAAGGGGCTGGTTTTCTGCTTGTACTTAACGGACTCAGCTGGGCATTCGGGTATACCGGTCAGCCGCAGTTACTTAACAGGATGATGGCCATGCGGAATCCGGCTGAAACGAAACGGGCAAGGGTGGTTGCAATCTCCTGGACTCTCCTGGCGTATATAGGGGCCTTCCTGATTGGAATCATTGGCTTCAGGTTGGTACAGGCAGGCATGATGGGTGAAGGCGCCGCGGTCATAGCTGCCGATTCAGAGAAGGTGATGCCGATTATGGTGATGACCCTGCTGAACCCGCTTCTTGCGGGAATAATACTTTCAGGGGCTGTCTCCGCAATGATGTCAACAGCATCGTCACAGCTGATTGTGGTATCATCTTCCATTACCGAAGACCTCTGGTCGAACATCAGCAGAAGGGCAATACCGGAAAAAAGGATGCTGTTCCTGAATAAATTCCTTACCCTTATGGTAGGGGTTGTGGCCTTTCTTATGGTTCTCACTATGGAAGATACTGTTTATGGCCTCGTATCTTATGCCTGGAGCGGCATCGGAGCCTCATTCGGGCCAGCGGTCATTCTTCTGCTATTCTGGAAAAAGTTTTCAAGAGCCGGAGTCTACGCATCTCTCATTACCGGTACGGTTTCGGCTATCATCTGGAAAACATGGCTGGCAGATCCTACCGGCATTTCCGAGAGACTGGCAAGTTACCTTATTGCCTTCACAGCAGCTGTGCTCTTCAGCTTACTCTACCCCGAAAAAAAGTAGTATTTGTCCCTGAAACAATTCAACGGCCGGCAGAGAGTCGATTGAAAGAATTGGTTTCTGAACGTCAGTTAAGAACAGGACCGGTGCGTAAGGGTGAGGCCGGAAACTTCTTCCTTATTTGGATTTTTCCTTAAGTTGCTCCGATATCTTTACTTTGATCTCCTCTGCCAGTTCGGGGTTGTCTTCAAGCAGTTTCTTCACCGCATCCCTCCCCTGGGCAAGCTTGGTCTCACCATAGGAGAACCATGAACCGCTCTTTTTGATGATATTGAACTCAGTGCCTAGGTCAATGATCTCACCTGTGCGTGAGATCCCTTCGCCGAACATTATATCAAACTCGGCCTTTTTGAATGGCGGAGCAAGCTTGTTTTTGACAACCTTAACCTTCACCCGGTTGCCAACGGCATCTTCACCCTCCTTGATCTGGTTGGTTCGGCGGATATCCAGCCTGATTGAAGCATAGAACTTAAGAGCGTTCCCGCCTGTGGTGGTCTCAGGATTGCCGAACATTACGCCTATCTTTTCCCTGAGCTGATTGATGAATATACAGGTGGTGTTGGTCTTGTTTATGTTCGCAGTGAGCTTCCGCAGCGCCTGTGACATTAGTCTCGCCTGAAGACCCATCTTTGAGTCTCCCATCTCCCCCTCTATTTCTGCCTTGGGTGTCAGGGCTGCAACGGAGTCGATAACTATTATATCAATGGCACCTGACCTGATCAGGTGATCAGTGATCTCCAGGGCCTGCTCACCATTGTCAGGCTGTGATATAAGAAGGTTTTCCACATCAACCCCCAGCTTCTCCGCATAAAACCTGTCAAATGCATGCTCTGCGTCAATGATTGCAGCAATGCCTCCTGCCTTCTGTGCCTCGGCGATGGCATGTATGGCCAGTGTTGTCTTACCGGACGATTCCGGACCGTAAATCTCCACGACCCTGCCTCGCGGAAGGCCGCCGATACCTAGAGCGGCATTAAGCCCTATGGAACCTGTGGATATAACCTGCACGTTGTCAACGGCATGATCTCCCAGCTTCATGATGGTGCCCCTGCCAAAATCCTTTTCGATCTTGCCCAGCGTCACCTCAAGCGCTTTCAGCTTCTCCTTGTTGATCTCTTTCTTTTCCATTTACTTATTCTTTTGCAGTTAGACATTGTCATACATCCTGAAAATCTGGTTGGCGTGATCCTTCGTATCAACCTTCTTGACCACCTTCTCTATGACTCCTTTTTCATCAATGATGAAGGTCGTGCGGATCACTCCGGTTACCTTTTTCCCGTACATTAACTTCTCTCCATATGCGCCGTAAGCGGTCATTATCCTTTTGTCCGGATCAGCAATGAGGGGAAAGGGAAGGTTATATTTGCCCGCAAATTTAAGATGCGACTTATCGTTGTCAGGGCTTACCCCGAGAACCACGAATCCCTTCTTAAGCAGCTCCTCATAGTTGTCTCTCAGGCTGCATGCTTCTGCCGTGCATCCCGGGGTATCATCTTTCGGATAAAAATAGAGCACAATTTTTTTGCCGGTGAAGCTGCTGAGCTTCACTGTATTCCCGTTCTGGTCGGTGCCCTCGAACTGCGGAGCCGGCATGCCTGCGGTAAGCTGGGTCATGACTTTTTCTTATTTTTGTTATGACTGGTAAAGGTATGAAGTTATCAACTTACACAAAATATTTAAGACTCAGAGTTATTAACACCGAAGGCCCGGTCAGGGTTGCCAGGAGGGCAGGTCTGGTGTTGGCCTTTTCGCTTCTGCTGGCCTGTCCGGCCAACTCACAGGATGAAGTGACCAGACCTACGAGGGGTGAGGCTCAGGCTGCCTGGGACAGGGGTGATATCGGGAAAGCGTACAGCCAGTTTAACGGGCTGTTGCTTCTCTATACCCGTGACCCGCTTTACCAGTTTTATACAGGAGCCTGCCTGGTAAGACTGGAACGTGACATACAGAGGGCAGTCACGCTCCTCTCTTCCGCTATAAACAGTTCGGTAAACATAAAAAGCGTGCCTGACGAGGTGTGGTTTTATTACGGAAGAGCCCTGCAAATGAGCGGCAGCTTCAGCCAGGCCAGGGATGCTTACGAAAAATTTGCAAAACTTGCCGGGAAGAAGGGTTCTGCAGGTTACGACCTGCAGAGATATATCGATCAGTGCAAT
>JALONR010000029.1 GCA_025454815.1 Bacteroidales bacterium
TCTTCCAGCAGGCAGGTATCGGCATTGCCGAAGCCATTGATGAGAGCCAGGATGCCATTGACCGGAAGGCAAAATCTCCCCGTGCGGATTACAGAGGGCCCGCTGAGACCTCATCAGGAGATATGAAAATTGAAAAGGAACTGTGGGAAAGGTATGATTTTGACCTCAGCAACAATGCGATACTGTATGAGGGAGATGAGAGTGATCCGTATAATATCCAGTTAAACTCCGTTGAAAACTATATTGCCTTCCATGTTGTCTCCCTCATGGAAAAAATAAGGAATAGCGAAGGGGCCCTTCCCCTCAACTCAGTTGTTCTCGCCTGCACCCACTACCCTTTCTTTACCGGGACCTTCAGGAACGAATTCAACAGGCTCAGGGATTACCGCGAAAACGGCGAATATATCTACAGGTCGCTGATAACCGAAGACCTTATCCTGGTCAATCCTGCTGTGGAGGTTGCAGATCAGCTCTATGAACACCTGGCCTCATGTCAGTTGCTGAACGGGGGAACTGGCGGCGGAAGCGAATTCTATATCAGTGTACCCAGCCTTACCAATAAACAGGCTGAACTCCGTGATGACGGCTCCTTCACATACGATTACAAATACGGACGGAGGGCAGGCGAGATCCGGGAATACGTGAAAGTGGTACCCTTCAGCAGGAGATCAATTCCCGGGGATGTGCTGAAACGGCTGTCGGTACAGATACCAGAGGTATGGGATCTGATCACGGAATTCAGCGCCACAAGCCCGAAGACAGGCTACCTTGCCCCAGGGGAAAGAATTGAAGGCGAATAAACATTACATTTGTGTATAAATAGATCATGCTATGAAAAGGTTCTTTCTGATTATCACGGTTTTTTTCATTTCAGTTTCGCTATTTTCCCAGGATTTCTTCAGAGGCGGCTTCAGCAAGGAAAAGAAGTACGTTATCCTTGTTAATCCAACTGCCGGCAACATTGGAGTGGTAACCTTCCTACTGGACAAAGGGATCCTCAATGCCGATGCCGAAATAATTGACTTCGTGGGTGTTTACCACTCAAGCCAGGAATACGACTTCAGTAAATCTGCCGAGTATATTGCCGCTAATGGCCTGACAAGGTTCCACCTGCATGAGGTGAACGCACCACTTACGGAAGAAATGGTTTACAAACAGAATCCGTGCAGTGACGACTTCAGGAAGATCTTCAGCAACTCTGTCGGAATCATCTTTTTCGGAGGGCAGGACATACCTCCGGCTGTATACGGACAGGAGAACTGGTATTCAGAAACCACCGATCCGGGGCGGCACTATTTCGAAGTAAGCTTCCTCTTTCATTTGCTTGGTAGTGCACGCAACACAGCCCAAAGACCCCTGCTGGAAGAAAACCCCGACTATATGGTTACCGGTTTCTGTCTTGGCCTTCAGTCGATGAACGTTGCTGCTGGCGGTACTCTCTGGCAGGATATCCCTGCCCAGGTCTACAATAGTACAAAACCAGAGACGCATGTGCTGATTGACCGCAAAAACCTTCACCGGAACTACTGGCAGAACATCAGGGATGACAAGGATTTCATGGGCATTAACATGCATCCTGTAAGGTTCACTGAAAACATGTTCTTCGGAAAAAGGGTAAAGGTTTCGCGTAAGATGCAGCCAATGGTTTACAGCAGCCATCACCAGGCTATAAAGGATCTGGCTCCGGGCTTCTCCGTAACTGCTGTTTCAGACGACGGTAAAATAGTGGAGGGTATCTCACATAACCGTTACCCGAATGTTTTTTCCGTGCAGTTCCACCCGGAAGTTTCAGCTCTATATGAGGATCGTGCCATGGTGAAGTTTGCTCCTGATGACAATCCTGCCACCCTCCATTCGATGTTGGATAAAAACAGCCTGAAATTCCACAGGAAATACTGGGGGCACATATCCGGGGTGATAATGGAAAATGCTGAATAAAAGCAGAAATCCGTCAGAAATCCAGGGCAGACGGGTCAAAAACCCAGAAATCATTGAGTTCGCTTCCATTGTTTCCGGTAAGCACATAACCCTGACCACCCAGGGCGAAAGCACCGGCCGATGTCCTGCCCTCCCCGGGAAAGTCAGATAACCTTTTCCACCTGTCATTTACCGGGTCATACTCCCAGAAATCCTTCAGGTACTGACCGGATGAAGAGTACCCCAGGCCAACGTAACCTTTGCCGTTAGGAAGGAAAAATGCGACGGCCGAGTTCCTTGCCACACCCGGAAAAGTGGCCCTGGCCTCCCATTTGTTTTCTGTCGGGTTATAGCGGTACCACATCGTTGTATTGGTGGTGCCCTTCTCCTTACCTATCCCGAAATAACCGTAGTTTCCATCAGAGAAGGCCACACCCCTCTGAAAGTAATAACTGTTTATGTCTGCAATAAGGCTCCAGCTGTCCGATGCCCGGGTATACCTGTATGTGGCGGTATTCTTTAAAATATAAAGTGTTCCGGCAATTTCAAAACCGGCACCCTTGCCGTCATAATAGAATGTGGGCAGCGGTGTCATAGTCTCCCAGCCGTCTGATACCGGGTCATAGGAATATATAGGGCATCTCGGGTAATCAAAAATCTCAAAGTCGGCCATGTAACCTATGCCGGGCAGGGCCAGTCCGACTACCTCCGTGGTAGCACGCGGGAAGTTGTTCCGGGAGGTCCATTCGCCGTTAATTCCATCGTACTCCCACATGTCCCCGAGCAGTTCCTCACCGTTGGATCCTGTACCTGCATACGCCTTTTCCCCAAGCACAAATGTTGCAATATCGCTGCGGCCAACCCCCGGAAAGTCAGACAGCCTCTTCCACTGGGTCCTGAGCTCTATAAGGTCGGATAATATAACCGGCTGATCATCAATCGTTGTAATTGTAACATCACAGGTTCCCGGCTCCAGCATCCATGGAACAAGTATTCTAAGGGCTGAACCGGTGCTGGAAACCGTAATGGCATCCTCGCCACCTACCGTTACCCGGTTCAGGGAAGCAACGGGATTGAAACCGGTACCAAGAAACGTAAGTGTATCGGCTGAGTGAAGAATCAGGGGAGCGGCGCTTTCAATGTTCACCTGTTTTAATGTAAATTGATCAATATATGATGCTGTTCCCCAGCTTTTAACCGAAATAGTAGCAGGAGACCTGGTGTTTGCGGAAGGGACTATCACCCTGTAATAATTGCTGTTGATCTCGATTATTTCCGCACTCACATCATTGAAGTAAACTGAAATATGTTCACTCAAAGCGCAAAGCCTGTCGCCGTACAGGGTGATGGTATCACCATATGATGCACTGACAGGTGCAAAAAGGGTTGGATTCTCCCTTACCACCTCATAGGTTGCACTCGATGATGAGGCTATTCCCGAAACCTTTACCCTTATGGTCTTATTACCGTATGAAGTGAAGGGGACCACAAACCGCATCTCGTCTTCATCTGACCACAATACATTAAGCACCTCTGAATCAAAGAGAACTTTATTATTTTCACTTATGGATGAGAAAAAGCCGCCCTTAATAACAACAGTATCTCCGGCCATTCCACTGGCAGGTGTTATTGAGCTTATATCCGGGCCCAGGCCTCCTGCACCGGTGAAAATCAGCGTTTCTCCATAGACCAGTTGCGTACTCGTCTGGATAAATGCCTTCAGGTAATACTTTTCGCCGGTGAGAATATCAGACTGAGTGATGAACTCAAATTTCCCGGTTTTTTCAGCCGGTCCCAGAAATACATGGAATGTCTTCTCAAAAGAAATATATTCTGACGTTGACCATGTGAATCCGTGTTGAATTACCTCTTCCTCACCGGTTGCCAGAATTGCTCCGGTGAAATGGGCACCGATATTATCCAGGACTGTCACGCCTGTGGTTTGTACCTCGGGAATACCTTTATAATGATATTGCTCCCTGCTGCATGACCATGCAATTGCGATAACCAGCAGACCCGGCATCAGTTTATTGAACGATAACTCTTTCATTTTTTAAAACAATATGCCTGCCGTGAGGCCGATTGAACTCATTGCTGAAAAGTCTTCAATATAAGACAGGAAACGGTATTGAATATGGCAATAAAAATCACCGGAGTATCTGAATGCGGTTTTAAATCCTGCTCCTGCATTGAACCCAAACCATGGTTCGCTCCAGTTGCCGGTATATATTGTTTCAGGGACAATCAAGCCGGGGGTCACCCTATCCACCTCCATCCGCTGATCAGAAACAATGTTTTTCTGAAGGGAGAACCCTCCTGAGAACAGAGGCCTGAATCTTCCGGAAGGCCATGCATATGTCATCCTGATGACTCCCTTCAGCACGGTATGATTGAGGTGAGCCTCCAGGTAGTTTTTTGTCGTGTTGTATTCGGTTATTCCGAAACCATAGAAGTATCTCCTCCCGAGTGAAATATCTGTCGAGACCGATAACCGCTCGTTGATTCCCGGATTAGAAATCTCCATGCTGAATCCGGCAGAAGGATAGTAAGTAGGACTGTAGTCGAGTCCGGCAAACATTGTCTGTCCCTTGATTTTCAGAAACTCTGCCTGCCAGTTAACAAATGGTGCAAACCTTAACCGGACAGCCTGATATGATTTAATAAACTTTATACATGGTTCACCCGTGCAGACAATCTCATGATACCGTTGAATAAGTTTCACAAGCTCATTCTGTTTCAGACTCAACCTTTCAATGTCAGGAGATAGTTCAGGTGCATCTGACATTGCGTATCTCAGGGTCCCGACATAGTACTTTGTCCTTATTATTCCCTTTCCCAACTCAGGATCCGATACCATCCGCTGTTTTTCAGTCAGGCCCAGGAATTCACCTTTCGCCGTCTCAACAAAATAGTAGGAGTCATTGTCGGCTGACCGATAGTAAAAGAGGTCCAGGATGCCATCAAGGAGAACCTCCATGAAGAATAACTGATACCCGGACTCTGAATCAACGCTCTTTGACAGGTAGCGCCTCCCATCCTCAAAACCATAACCGAGGAGAGAACCCGGTTCAAATGTCACCGCTTCAGCAACAGGTCCCTCTGTGAAAGTACAATTGGCACTATTGTACCTGTCACCCCGTAAGTCAACCAAACCATGCAGGGTATCACCTTCAACAGTAATAATGTATCCCTTTTTGAAATTAGCCTGACCGGAGAGAACCGGAATGGTAATACAAAGGAAAACAATGGGTAGTATTGTCTTCTTCCACATAACATGTTTAATTAAAATCAGACAGTTTCATATAACTCACAATCTCTCTTCAGGTCAGAGAAATTGTTCATGATAGTTCCTCGTCCGGCAGGCATGAACAGGACCAGGCACCGGTTTATTGCCACTCCACGGTCTCATCCCCGGCATCCGCTCTCCCGATCAGGCTGATTACTGCCTTCTGCCTATTGCCTTTGCCTATTGCCTGTTGCCTGCCACCCTACAGTGCCTTCACCTCTCCCGCCAGCGCCTGGAGCGTTGTCTTTGCGTCGCCGAAAAGCATGCGGGTCTTGTCATTGAAGAAGAGCATGTTTTCAATTGCAGCGTAACCTTTACCCATCCCGCGCTTCATCACAATAATGTTTTTTGCCTCCCGGGCCCTGACAATGGGCATTCCATATATCGGACTCGAAGGATCATCCTCGGCAGCAGGGTTGACAACGTCATTGGCGCCGATAACCACAACCACGTCCGTATTGGGCATGTCAGGATTGATTTCATCACTTTCAATGAGCTGTTCATACGGCACATCTGCCTCTGCAAGAAGCACATTCATGTGCCCTGGCATTCGTCCCGCCACGGGATGGATGGCATACCTCACCTCCACCCCTTTCTCCTCGAGCAGCTTATCAAGCTCATGGCATATATGCTGGGCCTGTGCAACTGCCAGTCCGTAACCGGGAACAATAACCACCTTTTTCGAGTAGCTGAGCAACACCGCTGCATCGGAAACAGTTATCTCCTTAATGGTGCCGGCAGCACCTGTAACAGCTGCACCGCCTCCCCCGAACACACCTATAATGACATTCAGCAGAGACCGGTTCATTGCCTTACACATAAGTACAGTAAGTATTGTACCCGCCGATCCGACCAGGATACCGCCTGTCAGCATTGCCTGGTTATTGTAGAGGAATCCGCCCATGGCAGCCGCCACACCGGTAAAGCTGTTAAGGAGTGATATGACCACAGGCATGTCTGCCCCGCCGATGGGCATGACAAACAGAACACCATAAGCCACAGCCACAACAAAGAGGATTATTATCAGGTGCGTCAACTCGGCTGATGCAGCAACATCGCGCGTCATTATGAATGCCATGAAGCCTATTATAAATGCCAGTATTGTCAGGTTGACATACTTCATTGCCTTCACCCTGAGATCACCAATCCAGCCGTCAAGTTTGCCGAAGGCGATCATACTGCCGGCCCACGAAACCGACCCGATGACCAGTCCGAGAAGAATTGCCAGCACATGACCGTTTGCCATTCCTGACTTCATCATCAGCTCCTGGCTGATATGAGGGAACTCCATCATCGAAATAAGTGCGGCCGCCGCACCTCCCATTCCATTGAAGAATGATACCAGCTGAGGCATGGCAGTCATCTTCACCCTCACCGCAATCAGCCAGCCTATGACCGTCCCTACGGCCATGGCACCAATAATCCAGCCAATATTGCCAATGGGCATTCCATCCTTTTCATGAAATAACAGGGTGTCCGCTATTGCCAGGATCATGCCAATGGCAGCAAGAAAATTGCCCCTCCTGGCGGTTAGGGGGTGACTTAGCATCTTAAGCCCCAGGATAAAAAGTACCGAGGCAAGAATATAGGAGATCTCGAGCGCCGAGAGACCTGCTGAAAACCGGGTAACGTCGTTCATAGGATCTGTTTTTGAGAATGCGAGTGATTAGGCTGCGTTACTTTTTTTTCTTGAACATTTCCAGCATTCTGTCTGTAACAACGAACCCGCCGACCACGTTGAGAGTTCCCAGGACAACTGCGAGGAAGCCAAGTATCATGGCACCGGTAGTCTCGGCATGTCCCATAACAATGATTGCTCCAATGATTACCACCCCGTGAATGGCGTTTGCGCCTGACATAAGCGGGGTATGAAGTATTGCAGGCACATGGCTTATCACCTCAATGCCAAGAAAGACAGACAGGATCACCATATATATTGTGCCCCTGTTGGCCATGAAAAATTCCAGGATTCCTTCCATATTCAGTTTTGTTAAATATCAAGTAACTGTTTAACTCTGGGGCTTAAATATTCTCCGCCATGTACGGCTGTGGTTCCGGCAACTATCTCATCTGCAAAGTCAGGGTTGACATTGCCTTTGCCGTCAGTCATAATCTTCAGAAGGTTCACAACATTATTGCCGAACATCCTGCTTGCGTCTGACGACATTGATGAGGGATATTCAGAGCGACCTGCGATGGTAACTCCGTTTATAACCACCGTTTTGCCGTTTTCCGTCAGCTCGCAGTTCCCTCCTGATGAGGCAGCAAGGTCAATGATCACAGATCCCGGTTTCATTCTTGATACCGTTTCCTTATGCACGAGCACAGGGGCTCTCCTTCCCGGAATCTGAGCCGTGGCGATTATCACATCAGCGGCAACGGCGCGCTCCTGTATCAGTTCCTGCTGTCTCTTTTTAAAATCTTCGCTCTGCTCCACAGCATATCCGCCTGCTGCGGCATCCTCCCTGGCACCATCCACCTGAATAAACTTTGCTCCGAGGCTTTTTACCTCATCCTTCACGGCCGATCTGACATCAAACACCTCCACTACCGCACCAAGCTTGCGTGCAACGGCAATGGCCTGGAGTCCTGCCACACCCGCTCCCAGGATAAGTACCCTTGACGGCTTTATGGTTCCGGCAGCCGACATGAACATCGGGAAGAACCTGGGCAGAAGCGATGCGGCCTCAAGCACAGCCTTGTAGCCGGATACAGTGGCCATCGAGGAAAGGATATCCATTGACTGGGCGCGGGTGATACGGGGCACAAGATCCAGAGCCATAATGGTCAGGCCCTTCTGCCGGGCTTTCTCCAGCCAGTTCCTGTTGACAACAGGGTCAAGAACAGTGAAGAGCAGCTGCCCCTCCCTGAACATCGGCATATCACCCTCCGGCGGAGGATTAATGGTAAAGAGTATGTCAGCCCCGGAAATAACCTCTTTCCTGGTGGCTGTTGATGCTCCGGCTGAATTGTACTGTTCATCAGAGGCAAAAGCCCCTGTTCCGGCTCCCGACTCAACAAGGACTTTCAGTCCGAGTTTAATAACGGCTGCCGTTTCGGCGGGAAGCAGGGCGACCCTTTTTTCGTCTCCTGATTCCCTGAGAATTCCTGCGATCATAAACGAAATGTTACTATTTGTTCAATTGTTCAGACCTGAGAAGAGATGCAGCTGCGGTATCAAGCATCCAGACAATATGACCCGAAGCAGGCATTACCCTTGAAGCCGGATAGAGACCTGATCCGCTCTTCCCCTCGATAATTTCAGACACAATGGATGCCTTGCTCTTTCCGGTTACAATATAATATATTTTTGATGAGTTGTTGATAAGTCTTCCTGTTGCTGTGATTCTTTTTTGCCGGTTGTCAGGTTTTACTGCAACATCGTACAGCTGACCTGTTGAGAAAAGGTCGGGTCTGTCAGGGAAGATTGATGCGATGTGCCCGTCGTCTCCCAGTCCAAGAAGCATAAGATCAAACTGCGGGATACCGTTATAGAAGGGAACCATGCTGGTTACCAGCTCAGAATACTGCCTGGCCTCCGCACCCGGGTCATCCTCACCCCTGATCCGAAAAACGTTGGCATCAGGAATCGGCACGTTCTGCAGAAGGTTTTCATAGGCCATCCTGAAGTTGCTTTCTTTATCCTCCGGAGGTACACAACGTTCATCACCCCAGAATACGAGAAGCTTTTCCCAGCTGATTCTTTCAGCATAGTTTTCTGAAAGATAGTGGAAGAGAAACTCCGGGGTGGAGCCGCCCGAGAGAGCAATTGTATAGTAATGGTCTGGCTCGATACGGTCAAGGTCCTTAATCAGTATTGCCGCGTAGCTTTGAGCCAGGGCCTCACGGGAAGGGAAAACTCTGACTGAATATGACATATTGAATCGTAATATTGCTATAAAACTAATTATAATTCACAATAAATGCCATCATCTGCAAGATTTTTACACGGGTAACGCCACGTAAGCTCCGGTTCTTCTATCAGGTCGTCGGCAGTCTCAGGTCCCCATGTGCCTGCCGGATACCCGTAGACAGGTATTGAATGGTCATTTTTCCAGGCCTGAATGACGGGATCAAGGAATTTCCAGGCTGCCAGAACGGCATCAGACCTCGTATAAAGAGTTGAATCACCATTCATGCAGTCATATATCAGTCGCTCATATGCCTCAGGTATGCGTCCGTCAGCAAGATCAGAATAATGGAAATCCATATTGACGTTCCTGACGTTGAACCCGGCTCCCGGGATCTTCATCCCGAACTTTAACAGTATTCCCTCATCAGGCTGAATTCTGATTATCAGCTGATTGCATCCCTCGCAGCCGCTCTTTCCTGAAAACAGGTAGTGAGGCGTTGGCTTGAAATGGATAACAGCCTCGGTAACCCTCGTGGGTAAACGTTTGCCGGTCCGCACATAAAAGGGAACACCTCCCCATCTCCAGTTATCAATATAAAATTTCATCGCTGCAAAGGTCTCCGTCATTGACGCCGGGTCAACCCCCTCCTCCTCACGGTACCCGCTGATCAGTTCACCCTTTACATGTGAACCTGTATACTGTCCGCGGATTGTAACCTTCGCTGCATCCTCCTGGCTGATTGGCCTGAGCGACTCGAAAACCTTGACAAGTTCGTTCCTGATGGAGGTGGAATCAATCGAAGACGGGGGCTCCATGGCTATGAACCCCACAAGGTGAAGGAGATGATTCTGGACCATGTCCCGGAGAGCTCCTGTCTCCTCATAATATGATCCCCTCTTCTCAACCCCAAGGCTTTCAGATGAGGTTATCTCAACATGATGAACATAATTCCTGTTCCACAGAGGCTCAAAAATCCCGTTTGAAAATCTTGTGACCAGAATATTCTGAACCGTCTCCTTGCCCAGGTAATGGTCTATACGGTAAATCTGGCTCTCATTCCAGTTTTCGAGCAGGAGTTTGTTGAGACTTACAGCAGACTGATAATCATGCCCGAAAGGCTTTTCTATTATCATCCTCTTCCAGCCGTCACTCTCGCTGTTGAGTCCGCACAGTGCCAGATTATGCGGTATATCGTCATACAACCCGGGAGGTACCGAAAGATAAAAAAGCGTATTGCCCGGTATGCCAAGTTCCTCCCTCATCTGTTCCAGAAGCATTGCCAGAGGTTTGTAATCTCCGATGTCAGCCGGATCAAGTGCTGTATAATAAAATGAACGGATGAATTCCCCGGTCAGATCGCTGTTTTTTTGTTTGGTTACGGAAGAGATGGCGCTGCTGACTTCGGCCCGGTAGGTTTCATTGTCAATACTGCTCCTGCCTGTTGCAAGGACGGCAAATCGTGCAGGCATCAGCCCCTGTGTCCACAGGGTAAAAAGCGCAGGAACTATTTTTCTCATCGACAGGTCTCCCCTGCCACCGAATATTACAATAATTTGACTATCCGGCTTTTTGTCAGAATTTTTTCTGTCTGTCATATGTCTCTCTGCTGAATTCAGAATATTTACCTCTCCGGCAACGGCTGTCTAAGCGGGTATTGCCGGTACACAACCCTCAAAGCAAATATAGTTAAACCATCCGGCAGCTCTATCCCGTTCCGCCACTGAATAAAGAATTGATAAAATCAAATAAATGCATACTTCATAATGCATTGTTTATCTGCCCATTAACAAATCCGGATTATTATAATGTTGCATTTATAAACAGGTGTAATTATTTTCAACACTCTGCTATCTATCTCATTTTGTGTTTTTTGAGAATTACAATTTCAGCTAATGTATATTTTATCAACACTTCTATTCCGGCACAGACTCACATTTGTATTTATATGTATCTCACTATCTTTTTGTTACAGCGTTTGGCATACATATTGGATAAGAGGTATTACAACTTACACGGAACAGATAAAAAACCGAGATATGAAACAGACAATGTTTTTAGTGAGCTGCCTGCTGATCCTGCAGACCGGTATGGTGAGTGCCGGAAATACCGGGAATGAAACCCGCAGGAACAGCGTAAATGAAGTAAATGTTTTCGCCGGCCAGGAAACCAAAGCCCTGACGATGGCATGGATTGAAGCTTTCAGGATTGCAAACCCGGAGGCAAAGGTGAACCCCGTAACTGTTCCTGGCACAGGATCATCTGATATACAGATAATTACATCCAACAACCCGGATCTCCTGGAAATAAATGATTCCTGGAAGATTGTGGTTGGCCGTGATGTCCTTGTCCCGCTTATGGGCACATCTGATCCTCTCCTTGAATCAATTTCCGGGCGCGGAATTTCACCTGCAGAGTTCGCCGCAATTCTTTCTTCGGACGGAAGTTACACATGGGGAAGACTTCTGGGTACCGGAAACAGTGTTCCCGTCTCGGTTATTATTCCTGACGACGATGCTGCACTTGGCGCTATATCAGCTTTCTCGGCTGTGGAACCAGAGGCAGTAACCGCAGAACGGGCATCCGCTGAGGAGAGCCTTACGGCTCTTGGCACCGGAAAACAGGGAACAATAGTTTTCTGCCGGCTGGCCGATATTACTGCCAGGACCGGAATGGAGTTCATCGGAGGAATCCGGATTATCCCTGTTGATGTAAACGGAAACGGAAAGTCTGATTACTTCGAACAGTTTTATGGCAGCTTTGACAGCTTTACCAGAGGTGTATATATTGGCAAATATCCGAAATCACTCTGCAACAATGTTTATGCAGTCTCTGAAGGCATACCTGCAGAAGGCGCCCCGTCGGACTTTATCAGTTTCATACTTGTCGACGGTCAGCGTTTGGTAGCTGAGGCAGGGTTCACCGCTCTTGCCCGGGGCGAGGGAATGGTCCGGAGTGAGACACTGACCACAGGTCAGACAATGGTCACCGCCGGTGAACAGACTCCTGTATACAAAGCATGGCTCTGGCTTCTTGCCATTATTGCAACGGTATCCCTTCTGGCCTATGCCCTTTATCTCCTGACACGTTCAGGAATCAAAGAGACCGTGCCCAATATATTTAAGTCGCCGATAGCTTTCAGTCCTGAGACACTTGTCACCCCTGCCGGCATACTTTATGACAGAGGCCATGCATGGACATTCATGGAGAAGGACGGAACCGTCAGGGTTGGAATTGACGACTTCCTGCAGCATGTCACCGGATCAATCACGAGGATAAAAATGAGATCCGCCGGAGAAAAGATACGTAAGGGAGAACATGTCATGTCAGTGATCCAGAATGGAAAACAACTTGATATCCAGTCTCCCGTAAGCGGAACAATTGTTGCCCGCAATGAACAGCTGATGAATGATACTGCTATCCTTCACAGTTCTCCCTATGACGCCGGATGGGTTTACTCCGTTGTTCCCGAAAACTGGGAGAAGGAATCACGCCTGTTGTCTGCAGCAACAAGGTATGCAGAGTTCCTCAGGGATGAATTTACACGCATCAAGGATTTCCTTGCCGGAACGCCGGGAGTAAATGACGTCAGGCTTGCTCACGTTGTGCTGCAGGACGGAGGAGAACTGAGAGACGGGCTTCTTGAGGAATTCGGACCGGAGGTATGGGAAGAATTCCAGATGAGGTTCCTCGACTCGCGCCGCTGAATGTCCCTGTGATTTTACCCGTTACCGTAAGATTAAATGATCAATAAACGATATCCTGATTTATTAATATCTATGTTATGAGTATTGACAGACGAAGTTTCTTCAAGGCACTAGGGGTTACCGGCATTACACTGGCGACAGGAAGCCGTGTCAGTGCCACCCCGTCAATGGAGAACAAAAATGAATTCTACGGGATACTCTATGACTCCACCCGCTGCGCCGGATGCCAGGGATGTGAGTTTGCCTGTGCTGAAGCTCACGGCCTCCCCGCACCCAGCTTTGAGGATCTGCCTGTTATCGGAACCGAACGGAAAGCTGATGAGACCAGGCGTACTGTGGTCAACGCGTACCAGACAAGCAAAGGTGAGGTATATGTAAAAAGGCAGTGCATGCACTGCAATGATCCTGCCTGCACCGCAGCCTGCCTGACAAAGGCAATGCTGAAGAATGAAGAAGGCCCTGTCGTCTGGAGGGGGAACAAATGCATGGGGTGCCGATACTGCATGGTCTCCTGCCCCTTTGACGTACCGAAATTTGAGTACCACAGCCCCAACCCGAAAATTGAAAAATGCGATATGTGCTTTGAGCGGATTAAGGAAGGCCAGGTACCTGCATGCGCAGAACAGTGCCCGACCGAAGCCCTGGTTTTCGGAACAAGGAGAGAACTTATCGCTGAAGCCAGAAGGAGGATAAATGAAAACCCCGAAATGTATTATGATCACATCTATGGCGAACATGAGGCCGGCGGAACGGGGTATCTTTACCTCTCTCCCGTTCCCTTTGAAGAAGTTGGCTTCAAAACCACAATACAGAAATCGTCATACCCGGCACTGACAAAGGGGTTCCTCTACGCAGTCCCGTCAATATTCGTTCTCTGGCCTGCTTTGTTGCTGGGATTACAGCAGGCTACAAAAAATAACAGTCAAAACGAAGATGAGGATGAGTAACGGAAACTATATCGCCCCCCGGGAAATAAGCAAAAGCAACACCTGGAAGTTCATCCTGGGTGAACTGAAACCAAAGGGAAAACTGCTTACCCCGTTTAATATAATTTCAGTTCCGATAATAATTACCGGGATTGTACTGATTGTGATACGGTTCTGGAAAGGGATCGGATCAATCACCAACCTGACCCAGGAAGTACCCTGGGGTTTATGGATCGGCTTTGATGTTGTCACAGGCGTAGCATTTGCGGGTGGAGCCTATGTCATAACCTTTATGGTCTATATCCTGAACATGAAGAAATATCAATCCATTGTCAGGGTTACAGTGCTGAACGGCTTCCTGGCTTACCTGTTTTATGCAGGTGCCCTTCTGCTTGACCTCGGCAGGCCATGGAACGTAATCAACCCGATCATCGGCAACAGTTTCGGCACCAGCTCCGTACTCTTCCTTGTCGCCTGGCATTTCCTGCTTTATATGATCGCAGAGCTTATTGAGTTCTCGCCGGCAGTGGCAGAGTGGCTGGGAGCAAAGAGAGCAAGAAAAATACTCTCAGGAATGACCCTGGGGGCAGTGATTTTCGGTATTACCCTCTCAACCCTGCACCAATCAGGACTTGGAGCCCTTTTCCTGATGGCGAAGGACAAGATTCACCCGTTATGGTATTCTGAGTTCATACCGATAATGTTTTTTGTCTCGAGCATCTTTGCCGGCCTTTCAATGGTCATTTTCGAGGGCTCGATAAGCCAAAGGGTCTTTTCTGACCAGATCAGCGAGAAAAACCACAGGGCTCACAACAACATCCTCCACAGTCTTTCAAATATCTGCGCTGTTGCCATGTTTGCCTATTTTACCCTGAATGTCCTGGTTTTTGTACACGAAAAACGCTGGGGTCTCCTGAATACCCCGATGGGATACTGGTACCTGACGGAAATGCTGGGATTCGTGCTGCTGCCTATGTTACTGTTTTTCATGAGCTATCGCAAACGGAACATTACCCTCATAAAGGTGGCCTCGGTCATGACCATGGCCGGTATAATCCTGAACCGATTAAACATCTCAGTAATAGGCTTCAAGTGGGATGCTGTCAACCATTATTACCCGTCATGGATGGAAATAACCGTCACCCTTGCGGTGATCTTTACGGAGATCTGGATATTCAGGTGGGTGATCAGGCGCATGCCGGTTCTCAGAGAGGCACCCGGATGGAGTGGCAACCACTGATATTCCGCAATTGATTGACAAAATGAATAACTAACAGATAATCGTCATGGATGAGTTCTCATATGTAAACATGTTTGATACCAAGGGTATCGAGTATATCATAATCATTGCCTTCCTCCTCCTTATCATCCCCTTCTGGAAACTGCTGAACCGCCCCCTGAAGACCTCAGGCAGAGGAGCCGGGGCAGCATCTCCCCTCCAGGCATCTGTTGCCGGAGTACCCCAGGGCCTCTATTTCAGCGATAATCATACCTGGGCACACATGCTCAGGTCAGGTGAGGCAAGGATAGGCGTTGACAGACTCCTGGTAAATCTTACCGGGGAGGTAAGCCTGAATATTCTGAAGGAGTCCGGCACCAGGGTAAAAAAGGGAGAGGAGCTGTCAGAACTGGTAAGGGATGGCAAACGACTCACGGTTGTTTCACCCGTCTCCGGCACCGTGACCGGCGTTAACCATGAACTTCTTGACGATGCGTCAATTCTCAGTGAGGATCCCTATGGCAAGGGATGGATCTGCTCGGTGAAACCGGAAAACTGGCTCATGGATGTTGCCGGATCCCATTTTGCTGCAGATGCAACAGCCTGGCTTAGGAGAGAGCTTGAAAGGACAAGGGACTTCCTGGCCGGGGCTGCAGCCAGACTCACCCCCGGGTCGCACTCAGTTTATCTGCAGGACGGTGGAGAACCGGCCGGTGAGCCGCTCGCATCCATGCCGGCAGAGGTCTGGGACGACTTCCAGAAAGAGTTCCTGAAATAACCGGCCCCTGAAAGCAGGCCCTTTCCCTGAATTATCCGATTTTTTTGTACATTGTAGAAAATTTACACACTCTTTGTGATCATCTTCCACCCTTCATGGCAGGTGATCACACAGAGTTGTAATAAAGGCTAACACATCCGCAATGAAAAACTCCGGTACTACACAGGGGCCAGGAGGGCTCTGGAAGAGGATCTCAAAATACTTCAGGTTAAGATCAACAATTTACGGAAGGGTCGTTGGAATTATCACCGTTGCATCACTGGTTCTCTTTTTCTCCTTCAGTATAATATTCCGGACCCTCTATGTAAAATATTTCCACACTGTCCTTAAACAGAACGGCAACAATATGGGAGCCATCGTGGAAGGTTCTCTCTACCAGTCCATGCTTGAAAATGACAAGCGTACCCTGCACAGCACGCTTGACATCATAAACACGATGCCCGGAATTGAGGATGTCAACCTGTATGACCAGAACAACTATCTCGCGTATTCATCCTTCAGTGCCGAATCAGTAACTCACAGTAATCCGGACTGTATCTCATGTCATACCGATCTGAATGAAATGTTCTCAGGGAAAGAGCGCAGTTACATTATTATTGATGAAAAGAGTGACTGCAGCATGAACCCCGGCAAGCCGGGACAGAGGCATCTCCTTATCCGGCGGCCCATCCTGAATGAGATATCATGTTACACTGCTGCATGCCATGCGCATACAGAAAATGATGAAGTACTCGGATCCCTCATAATCAGGATGCCTCTCAAGGACCTTGACAATGCCCTTCAGAAGTCATCACTTGATTTTCTTGTGCTCGCACTTGTAATCACCGCTGCCGTCATTACCGTGTTTATCTTCTTCACCAGGAAAAGGATAAAGGACCCGCTGCATAACATCATAGCAGCCAGTGAAGCCGTATCAGCCGGCGAAGTTAAAACCAGGCTTGCCATCGGCCCTGGCCTCCTTGACGATATGAAAATGGTTTCAACGGCATTCAACAATATGCTTGACCATATTGACAGGGCTACCAATGAACTGGAGAACTGGTCAAAACAACTCGAATACAAAGTCCAGAAAAAGTCTGAGGAGCTCTCAGAGGTGCAAAATGAACTTATAAATGTGGAAAGGATTGCATCACTTGGTAAACTGTCGGCATCAGTGGCCCATGAAATTAACAATCCGCTGTCAGGTATCCTTATTTACACAAAACTTATCTACAAACAGCTTGAGAACCAGGACCTGACACAAAAGAAGCGGGAAAATGTACTGAGACAACTCAAACTCATCGAGACCGAGACAAAACGGTGCGGAGACATTGTCAAGGGGCTGCTTGATTTTTCCCGCAAGGATCAGGATGATTTTGAAGAGAGAAACCTGAATGAAATAGTACAGGGCACATATGAACTGATGATGCATCACATCAAAATTGCCAATATCTCATTGCTCACAGATCTATCAGCCAGGCTTGATACCATCTGGTGCAGTCCTAACCAGATAAAACAGGCATGTATAGCAATCCTGGTCAATGCATCTGAGGCAGTTTCCGATAAGGGTGAAATTATCATACGAACCATGAATACCGATGAAACCACCGTAAGACTTGAGATTTCAGATAACGGCTCCGGTATAGCTCCCGATGATGTACCTCACATTTTCGAGCCCTTTTTCACCACCAAGCGTGATGCAAGAGGTACCGGACTGGGTCTTGCTATCGTACACGGTATCGTAACTAATCATAAGGGAAAGATTGAGGTTGATTCTGCTGTTGGCAGAGGAACCACCATTTCCCTGATTTTCCCATTAAGAAAAGTATAAGCCGCAAGCCATGCCAGACAAGATTTCCATTTTGATTGTTGATGATGAGGAGTCCGTGAGGGACTCACTATGCAACTGGTTCATTGAGGACGGTTACGCTGTTGAATGTGCCGAGAATGCAAAGAAAGCTCTTCAGATGATTGAGGAAAAAGAGTATGATATCATCCTGGCCGATATCAAAATGCCCGGGATGGACGGGATGGAGATGCACCGGAGAATCAGGACCCTGAACAGGGAATCGATAGTGATTATCATGACGGCATTTGCCTCGGTTGATACTGCGGTGCAGGCACTTAAAGACGGGGCATTTGACTATATTACAAAACCTTTTGACCCTGATGACCTTTCTCACCTGATACGCAATGCCGCAGCGCAGATCTCACTGAAATCCGAAAACGAAGCCCTGAAGAGAAGGGTAACTACCCTCGAAAATGTGGATGACCTTATCGGAAAAAGTGAGGCCATTCAGAAAGTCCTGGAACAGATCGAAAATGTGGCCCATTCAAACTCATCTGTGATCATAACCGGTGAGAGCGGAACAGGCAAGGAGCTGGTAGCAAGGGCAATACACGCCAACTCGCCGAGGCGGTACTTTCCCATGATCAGTGTTCATTGCGGCGCACTGACGGAAAGCCTTCTTGAGAGCGAGCTCTTCGGGCATGAGAAAGGTGCCTTTACCGGGGCTACATTCAACAGGAAGGGCCGTTTCGAGATGGCTGACGGCGGAACCATTTTCCTTGATGAAATAGCAACCATATCTCCAAAGATGCAGATTGAGCTGCTCAGGGTACTGGAAACCAAAAGCTTTGTGAGGGTGGGAGGCAATAAGGAGATAACCTCTGATTTCAGAGTCATTTGCGCCACCAACAGGGATCTGACAGCCATGGTTAAAAGCGGTATCTTCCGGGAAGATCTTTATTACCGTCTGAATGTGGTAAACATAACCATTCCCCCGCTGAGGGAAAGAGCAGACGATATACCATTGCTGGTCAGTCACTTCATAAAGAAATACTGCACCTCAATGAGCCGTGACCTTATCACCATAGAACCGGCGGCCCTCAGACAGCTTGAGAAATTTGAGTTCCCGGGTAATGTCAGGGAACTTGAGAACATGATTGAGCGGGCCATTGTGATCGGAAACGGCAAGGAGATAAGGGTGAAGGATCTGCCAATGGGCAGGGAGGTGCCTGACAGCACTGTTGAGAGTCTTGAAGAACTCGAAAAGAGACATATAGAACAGATTCTGTCCAAGTACAACTGGAATGTCTCACGCTCTGCCAGGGCCCTCAATGTTGACAGAGTGACGCTCTACAACAAGATCAGGAAGTATGACCTGAAACAGAAGGAGTAAATGTCATTTAACCCTTCCGGTTGGACCAGAAAAAGATCATATTGCTTTCCTGTGGCCCGTTTGACAGGGATTTCCTCAAAAAGGTGGCAGTGGCTACTGAAGCAGAGTACCATTATCCGGTAATATCTGAAGAATGCCATCTCGACCTCAATCCTTTCTACAACCCTTCCCGCCGGCAGTATGACGGCAACAGGCTCATTCGCAACCTCCCTTTAAACACGAAATCCGAGTATTCAAAACTTGTCGGGTTGTTCAGGGTCGATCTCTATATCCCAATCCTGACATACATTTTCGGGCAGGCCATCCTGGGCGAAAAGAGTGCCATTGTTTCGGTATACAGGTTGCGCAATGAATTGTACGGCCTTAAGCAGGATGAAGAGCTGCTGCTGTCAAGAACTGTAAAGGAGGTGATTCATGAACTGGGACACACCTTCGGGCTGATTCATTGTCCTGTCCATACATGCGTGATGCATTCAAGCACCTATGTTGAGGAGATAGACCTGAAGAGCGCGGCGCTTTGTCATTCATGCCGGGAACTACTCAGCAAACAGTAAAAAAAACAGGGTGCCACTCCATGCAGCACCCTGTTCAATCCTTTCCGGCTGAGCACCTATTTTGCCTTGAATCCGAACATGATTGCCACACATCCGCTGACAGGCAGCTGATCCCTGGTTCCAAAGGTTGTAACTTTTACCACAACTTTAAGTTGCTGGCTTGACTCAAGCCTGAAATCCCATATCTTGGCAAGCCCTTCATCCTTGTTTGAATAGAGAACTTTCCCTGTGGCGTCATAGACAGTAAATTCCACCGCCGGCATTCCGTCGGCAGAACATATGACAAGGCGATATTCCAGATCAGAGTAGAATGTCTTGTAGAGTTCAGCCTCTTCTCCTTCAACAAGGACAGCAGCATGATAGTTGCCGTCATGAAGGTAGGCACCCAGTTCCTTCTTGCAAAGCGACTTGGCGAAGCCCTTGCACTGTGCGGCTGCCTCCCCCGGAACAATCAGGGAAAGGAGCATGGTTACCAGTAATGTCTGTATAAGCTGTCTCATCTGTATCTATTTTACGTATGAATTCCTGATCTCAGCCACCTTATCCTTTATCGCAATGAATGTATCCTGCTTTATTTCCGACTTTGCCGCACCGGATATCTCCGTCATCCGGGTCTGCTCATTGTACTCTGCTGTGGATGGCTCTGCAGAACGCTCTATCCTGTCAAAAAGCACCTTCAGCTCACGTATCGGGCCCAGAAGCTCACGTATCGCAGTATTGTCCGTATAGGTCTCAAGAAGGCGAATCATATCGTCAACTGACATTTTCTGGTCAGCAATGGTTGCCACCAGCTTGTTACCACGATAGTTCTTCATGTCCACCATATTGGTCGAGATGTAAAGACCCTCAATGAACCCTCCTGTGATAATGGTTGCCGCAACGGCATGCTGCTCATCATCCTCAAGGTATGCCTGCGAATTGAGGAACGTCTCGGAGACAATCTCCATGATCACATCACGGTTGTTGATATTCTGTTCCAGCCTTTCTATGGTTGTTTCGTCAATTGCATCGAGTATTCCAAGTCCTGTGGCCATGTCTTCGGCTGCCTCCATGTAGTTCACCAGCAGGGAGGTTTCATCATACATGCTGGCAAAGCTCAGGTCACACACAAATGTACCAAGGTTCAGAGCCATACTCTTGCTCGTGGTATAATTGCTCTTGTTCTCAACCGGGTTCAGCAGCGTTGCATCAAACTTTGCCCCTGCTTCCTTTATCAGCTGAGCCACCTCCAGAGGTGTAGGCAGAGCATTGAAGACCTTCTCGGCACTCTTTATCTGCTCCATCGTCTGCTCATCAGGACTGACGACCTCTTCCTTAGCCTTGTCCGCCTCACCCCTGGTTTTGCCTTTGCATGAGGTGGCTGCCAGGCAGAATGCAAGAGCGGTAACGCCCAGAATCAGTGGCAGAAATTTAAGCTTACTGTTCATAATGATTTTATTTTTAGAGTTCACAGGCCCTTCACAGACCAAATTACTTTTTTTAATAAACGAATTTGTCGTGAAGTTATTATTTAGCCATAAATTTGTTACAAAGGATATGGCATGGAACATTCAGAAAAGAAGCTTGCAGGGCTTGGCACAATACTAAACGGCGGGAAGGAAAAGGAAATTGCGGAAAGGATAAGGCTCCTGCGCTCTGAAGAGCCGTTCGGAGGTGCTCTGAAGCTGATTGCACTTTACTATGACCAAACTGATAATCAGCACATAAGACAGATAATTTCGGACCTGTTCAATGATCTTAAGGAAAAGTCAGCCCGGGCCGAAGTAATCGAGTCGGTGACAATGGTCAGAAAACAGGATACCAGGGCAATGCTCATCTCTTCATGCTGGCAGTCCGGGCTCGATTATTCGGAGTTTGCAAAACCTCTGGCTGAGCAATTCATTACAGGAGATTATATGACATCTCTTGAATGCTTCACCGTACTTGATACCTGTGCCGGGTCAATAAGCCACAGTGAACGGGACGAGATTGTACTTTTGCTCCGGACTGACATTGAATCATTTGATATTCCGAAGAAAAAACTTGCCCTGGAACTGATCAGCATGCTGAAAGGGTGATGCTTTCTGCCGGATAAACCCTTACTGTATGGCGAGGTGTGTGCTGGTGAGGCTAGCCCGCCGCAGGTGAGAAAACACTGCTAAATGTAAGAACTGTAATGCTTCATGAACTGTGACCTCTCAAAGAGTGACGGATTCTCCACATTCCTGTAGTTAAGCCTTCCCCTGAAGTCGCTTAAGCTCCTGAATTCCTTGAGATCCATCCAACGCCGCAGCGCCTCGTTTATCTCGGAGACAACCGTGAACCCGCGCTTATATAGTGCCGAACAGACCTGGACTGTGGTTGCGCCTGCAAGCAGGTATTTGATTGCATCCTCTCCCGTATATACTCCCGTTGAAGCTGAGATATCCATCTTTGTGTCCTGGGCGCTTACCATACCCACCCAGCGGAGGACATAACGCTGTTCAACCGGATTTGAAAGCACGGAGGCAGGGATTATGTTCAGGTTATTGATGTCAATATCAGGCTCATAAAACCTGTTGAACATTACAACGCCTGAAGCACCGTGGTTATACATCTGCCAGACGAAATTAAGGATGTTCGAAAACTTCAGTCCTATTTTCACGCTGATGGGTATCCTGAGTTTCTTCCGGAGATTGTCAATGATATTAAAGTAAACACTCTCCGAGTCCTTGCTGCTCTGTTGCTTGTCGGTAGGGATGAAGAATATGTTCACCTCAAGTGCGCTGGCACCAGCCTTTTCTATTTCGAGTGCAAAATCAATCCAACCCTTCGGCGAGAAGCAGTTTATACTGGCTATCACCGGGATCTTCACGCTTTTCCTGGCCCCGGCAACCAGTTCAAGATAGGCATCGACACTGTTTGTGCGGGTATAATACTGAAGATAATCATCAGCCTCCGGGTAAGACTCCCTGACTGACATTGAATGTGCCTGGGAAACAATCTGTTCCTCAAACAGTGACTTCAGCACTACTGCGCCTGCACCGGCAGCTTCAGCCTCTGCAACCGATTCAACCTTTGAAGTGAAATTGGAACTGCCTACAATGACGGGGCTGCTCAGTTCGAGCCCCAGGTAGCGTGTGTTTATGTTACTCATTTTACTTTTTTATTCGTTCTCCAAATATAAGTGTTCCTACGCGTATCATAGTGCTTCCCTCCTCAACCGCTATACGCCAGTCGCCTGACATGCCCATCGAAATCTCCCTGAAGTGGCCGGATTTGCTGAAGTGAGTTTCCTGCAACCGGCTGAATACACCGGCGAGCATTCTGAACTCTGACCTCACCTGATTCATGTCATCGGTAAAGGTTGCCATCCCCATTACCCCGCACAGACGGACTGCTTTCAGTGAAGCGGCTATTCCGCCCCAGTCAGTCTCCGCAGCTTCAACAGCCGTGAATCCTGACTTGGTCTCTTCAGAAGCAATATGAATCTGAAGCAGACAGTCGACAACTTTTCCCTGTGCCAGGGCCTCGGCATCGATCATCCGCAAAAGTCTCAAACTATCAACCGATTCGATCATTGAAGCGCCTGATACCGCCTGCCTGACCTTATTTGACTGAAGATGGCCTATCAGATGCCATGAGATATCAGCGGGAAGAATATTCTTTTTTGCAGTCAGTTCCTGCACCCTGTTTTCCCCGAATATACGCAGCCCGGCATAGTACGCCTCCATCACCTCCTCCGGAGAGCGGGTCTTTGTAACTGCCACCATGGTGACACCAGGGGGCAGTTCCTCAATCAACCGGCCGATGTTGTCTGCTATTCTGGTCATCATGTAATCCGGCTTCCGTCAGTCAAGCTTGTGAATCACCAGTCCGCTCCTCAGCTTAGGCTCAAACCAGGTGGTCTTTGGTGGCATGATGTTGCCGGTGTCAGCTATGGTTATCAGCTGTTTCATCGAGACCGGATAAAGCGCAAAGGCAACCTTCATCTCACCGCTGTCAACCCTTTTCTTCAACTCGCCAAGACCCCTGATGCCTCCGACGAAATCAATCCGTTTTGAGCGGCGCAGATCCTGAATATCAAGCAATGGAAGGAGGACTCTCTCGGTAAGGATCGTCACATCAAGCACACCTATCGGATCATCATTGTTGTAGGTTCCCTTTCTGGCGGTAAGGCTGTACCATTTGCCGTCGAGGTACATGCCGAAGTTGTGCAGGCGTGTGGGTCTGTGCGTCCTGGATCCCTTCTCCTTCACTTCAAATGACTCCTTCAGCTTCTCAATGAATAGTGAGGGTGTCATGCCGTTAAGATCCTTTACCACCCGGTTATAGTCAATAATCCTGAGCTGATCATCGGGAAAGATCACAGCCATGAAAAAATTGTACTCCTCATCTCCCCTGTGTGAAGGATTTTTCTCCTTCTTTTCCTTTCCCACCAGTGCTGCAGCTGCAGTGCGGTGGTGACCGTCAGCCACATACACGTAGGGCACCTTTTCAGCAAAAAGCTTTTCAATGGTATCGTTGGTTTTCCTGTCCCAGACTACCCAGAAATGATGGCCAATCCCGTCTTCGGCAACAAAGTCGTATTCGGCTTTTTCCTTCCTGACTATCCGCTCAACGATTTTATCAAGCTCTTTAACTGCGGGGTATGCAAAAAACACCGGTTCAATGTTGGCATTGTTTGCCCTGACGTGTATCATGCGGTCCTCCTCCTTGTCAGGGCGGGTAAGCTCATGCTTCTTTATCACCCCTGACAGGTAATCCTCAACCGCTGCAGCTCCCACTATTCCGTACTGTGTCCGGCCGTTCATCGTCTGCGCATAGATGTAAAAGTGCCTCTCACGGTCGTCCAGCAGCCAGCCCCTCTTCTGCCACGCAATAAAATTTTCAACTGCCCTGAGATAGACCTCCTCTGAGTGAACGTCAGTACCCTCCGGCAGGTCAATCTCTGCCCTGGTGATGTGAAGCAGTGATTTCTCCCTGCCCTGCGCCATTACGGCTGCTTCATGCGAGTTCATTACATCATACGGAAGGCAGGCAATCTCCGATGCCAGGTCGGCCGGTGGCCTCAGGCCCCGGAATGGTTTAACAACAGCCATATCTGAATTTTCTCTGTTCTACTTTGTTTTATTGACTCTTAATGTTTCGTCGCCCGTGGCAAAGAATGAGACTATCTGTCGGGCGGCAGCCACTCCCGCGTTGATATTGGCCTCCTCGGTCTGGGCACCCATCTTCTTGGGGGTGAAGAAATACCGGCCGGCAAACTTCTGTTCAAACAGCCCGGCATTGTCCGGGGTAACGTCTGACAGGTACTTCATGTCAATCCTCTTCTCCATCACGGAAGCCAGTTCGGCTTCATTGATTACCTCCTTGCGGGCGGTGTTTACAAGCACGGCACCCTGTGGCATCAGTGACAGGAGCTTTTCTCCTATCGAACCCTTTGTCTTCTCGTTGGCTGGTATGTGAAGTGATACGTACTGGCACCCGGAGTAAAGTTCTTCGAGGGTGGCCACAGGGGTCACTCCCGTTTCAGAAATCGACTTGCTCTCCACAAACGGGTCAAAGGCAAAAACCTTCATTCCGAAACCTGCCGCTATGCGTGCCATGCACCTGCCAACAGCCCCGAAGGCATGCAGGCCAAGTGTCTTGCCCATCAGCTCTGAACCCGACTTGCCGTCAAAGCCTCCGCGTGCTGCATAAACCATCATCCCGAATGCCAGCTCGGCCACGGCATTTGAATTCTGCCCGGGCGTGTTCATGGCAACAACGTTGCCTGCAGTACAGGCACTGAGGTCAAGATTGTCATAGCCGGCACCTGCCCTGACTACTATCTTCAGTTTCGGTGCTGCAGCAATAACTGCTGCATCAACAATATCAGAACGTACTATCATCGCATCGGCGTCAGCCACCGCTGCATGAAGCTCCTGCGGAGTCTTGTATTTCTCAAGCAGGGCAAACATATGCCCCCCCTTCTCCACCACCTCACGGATCATATTGACCGCCACGGGAGCAAAAGGTTTGTCAGTTGCTACAAGAATCTTCATGTCGTCCTCCTGCTATTTTAATATTTGTTTGCAAATTCCTTCATACAGTCAACAAGAGCCCTTACACTCTCAATGGGAAGAGCATTGTAGAGAGACGCACGGAAGCCTCCGACTGAACGGTGACCTGCGATGCCCACCATCCCCTTTGACTTTGCAAAATCACCAAACTCCTTCTCCAGCTCCTTGTAATTATCTGACATAACGAAACATACGTTCATCAGCGACCTGTCTTCCGGATCCGGGACAGTAGGTTTGAAGAGCTTGTTGCGTTCAATTTCGTCATATAACAACGCAGCCTTCTCCTGGTTGATCTTCTGCATCGCGGCCACACCACCCTTCTGCTTCAGCCATTCAAGAGTCTTAAGTGCGGCAAAGACCGGAAGAACAGGAGGAGTGTTGAACATCGACTCCTTCTCTATATGTGTCTTGTAGTTGAGCATCGTCGGGATGGGACGGGTCACCTTGCCCAGTGCAGAATCCTTTATGATGACAAAGGTTACGCCTGCCGGTGCGAGGTTCTTCTGTGCGCCTCCGTAGATTATCGAGTATTTGGAGACATCAACCGGGCGGCTGAAGATGTCTGATGACATATCGGCTACCAGTGGAACAGCCATATCCGGATCATGCTTCCACTGTGTACCGAAAATGGTGTTGTTGGTGGTGATATGAAAATAATCAACATCTGAAGGAACAACATAGCCCTTAGGGATATAGTTGAAATTGCGGTCTTTGGATGAAGCCACCTCAATCACCTCACCGAAGTATTTTGCCTCCTTAAGGGCCTTGCCAGCCCATTCACCGGTGTTGATATAGGCAGCCTTCTTTTCCATCATGTTCATCGGAACCATAGCAAACTGAAGGCTGGCACCGCCACCGAGGAAGATGACCGAATAACCTTCAGGAACGTCAAGCAGTTCCCTGATATGGCTCACCGCACTGGCCATCACAGCTTCAAACTCCTTGCTGCGGTGTGAGACCTCCATTATAGAAAGTCCGGTTCCTGCGAAATCCCTGATCGCTTCAATCACCTTCTCATTCGTGTACTGAGGCATGATTGAGGGTCCTGCGTAGAAATTGTGTTTTTTCATCTCTTGTAAATTTATTTTGTATAGTTGTTTACTTTCAGTCAGCGACACCCGGAAAAGCCCTGGTCCGCCGGTGTGATTTAAATCAGAGGGCCACCAGCTTTCCCCCGCTGAGTACCGGTATTACATCTGTTACATCAAATGTATGACAATATGGGATACAGTCATCCAGTCCCTTCTCTCTCAGCCTTGATCTCTGGGCTGCTTTTTCCATGTATCCAAGCAGGTCACCTCTGGCTTTACCCCAGAGGTCAGTGGCGGCATGCACCGAGTCACAGATAGTGGTGAATCTTCCGCTTTCCAGGAGTCTCTCAGCCACTGCACCCGCGCAGACTGCATCCTCAAGGCTGAAACGCCTTTTCCAGCCGGCACAGACAATGACAACTTTGCGATCCTGCTCAATGATCCAACTGCAAAGCGCTGATAGGTTCAGGTATGAGCCTATCACAACGTCATGGCATTCGGAAGCCTGTTTCATTATACCGGTCCCGTTGGTGGTGCTGTAGGCAACACTCTTACCCTTAACTTTTTCAGCGGTGAAGTTAAACGGGGAGTTTCCGAAGTCGGCGAATTCAAGCACATATCCGTCGCGCTCGGCTGCAAGGAGAAACCCACGTGCCTTCATCTCCCTGGCTTCCGCCACTGTCGCAACAGGAATTATCTCACTTACACCGTTGGCAAATGCCGTACAGATTGAACTGGTAGCCCGGAGAACATCTATTATCACCACCACAGCCTCACTGTCAGCATGGGCATCAAAGGCTGCGGGAGTAAAACATATTTCCAGGCTATTTTGTGTCATGAGGCTGATTTTGCCGGGTGATTTTCAATGTTTGTAAAAGGGTAATGGTGCCACCCTGGCCTTAAGGTCCCTGCCCCTGACGCGAATGAAGATATCGGTATCATTCTTCCAGAATCCCTGTTTCAGATACGCCAGTCCTATTCCCATCTTCAGTGAGGGTGACATGGTTCCAGAGGTCACCTCTCCGATGAGGTTCCCCATGGCATCAACCACCTCGTAATGCTGCCGCGGAATTCCCTTGTCAATCATTACGAAACCCTTAAGCCTCCTTTCTGTCCCCTCTTCCTTCTGCTTCAGAAGCAGATCCCGGTCAATGAAATCCTTGCCGGAAACAAATTTCGTTATCCATCCCAGACCTGCCTCAATGGGCGAGGTGGTGTCATTTATGTCATTGCCGTACAGGCAGAATCCCATTTCCAGGCGGAGTGTATCCCTGGCTCCGAGGCCTATCGGTTTGATTCCATACTCCTCTCCGGCCCTGAAAACCTCTTCCCAAAGGCGCGGAGCATCCGCATTCCTGACATAGATCTCGCATCCGCCCGAGCCTGTATAACCTGTGGTTGATAAAATGACATCGTCTATTCCGGCAAACTTAAGCACCCTGAATGTGTAATACTCCATATCCAGAACGGGCTCGGAAGTCAGCTTCTGCATGGCTTTAAGAGCCAGCGGCCCCTGTACTGCCAGCTGTGCAGTGCCGTCAGAGGCATTATTCATATCCTTCCCCGGGCCGCTTGTAATTCCAAATGCAGCGGCGTTCCTGACACACCAGTCCCAATCCTTCTCAATATTCGCAGCATTGACCACCAGGAGAAACTTCTCCGCACTGAAACGATAAACGAGAAGATCATCCACTATGCCTCCCCTGCCGTTCGGGAAACAGGTATACTGCACCTTTCCGTCTGTAAGGGCTGACACATCATTGGAGGTGATGTGCTGCAGGAAATCGAGGGCACGAGGTCCGTTGACCCAGAACTCACCCATATGTGAAACATCAAAAACACCTACCCCGGAACGTACCGCCAGATGCTCATCCGTTATCCCTGTATACTCCACAGGCATGTTGTATCCTGCAAAGGGTATTATCCTGGCACCCAGGGCTTCATGGTACTTCAGAAACGGAGTATTCTTCATATCGCTTAGCTTTTGGTTCTAAAACAAAAGTAGGGTTTTTCAGGTGATAAAAAGATGCTTAAAATCATTTTTGCCAGCCTCTTTCAGACATTTCTCATATTCTGATGGTATCATATTGCCTATATTTGCAGATGCATTAAAGCTTAGGAGATGGAATATAAAATATTCAAACCCGATTACCTGCTGAGTATCACCGGCGGTGACACGGAGACCATGGCTGAAATCGCCGGTATCTTCGGCAGCCAGGTCCCCGAATTCATGACCGGGATGAAGAGCCTGCTTGAACAGGGCAAGTTCTATGAACTTGGACTCCTGGCACACAAGGCCAAAGGTTCAGTCACCGTCCTGGGAATGGACGAAACCGCAAAGATGCTCAAGGAATTCGAACTGCTTGCAAAAACCGGCGAAGGAAAGGAAAAATACCAGGAATTCATAGCCCGGTTTGAGGCAGACTCCAAAACAGTGATGGCAGAGGTTAATGACTACCTCAGCAAAAACAGATGATCAGGAATGACAGAAACCGAAAGGAAAGACGGGATTGATATTATCAGCTTCAAAACTGACCGGATCAATGCGCTCAACGTTGACGTGATCAGGCCCGTGATCATGAAGTTGTTCGAGACTCCTTATACAAAAGTAGTAATAGACATGGAGGGGGTAAACTATCTTGACAGCACCGCCTTTGCCATGTTTCTTTACCTGCTCCGTGTGGCAAGGTCCAACTATTGTACCTACAGGATATGTTCCCTCACCCAGGGCGCCGGCGAGCTTTTTGAACTTCTCCAGCTTCATCAGTCTCTCGATATTTATCCGGACCGGGAAAGCTGTCTTGAAAGCTTCCGGAACAATTCACCGTACTGAAAAACTAGTAAAGTCAGGCTGCCCTTAAAGAGACCTGAAGCCATATAATCATTGTCAGACGTTTGTTATTACCAGCTCACCACCCTGAACATCAATCCTCACCTTTTTGCTCCTGTCTATATTACCGGCAATGACCTGTCTTGAAAGCTCGTTTACTATCTCTTTCTGAATCAGACGTTTCACAGGCCTTGCGCCGAACAGCGGATCAAACCCCTTTTCTGCCAGCCATGCAACCGCCCTTTCCGACAGTTCGCTGCTAATCCCTTTTTCCTCAAGAATCCGCGATACGCGCCCGAACTGCATCCTTACAATTTCACGGATCTCGCTGATTGCAAGGGGCCTGAACATGACAATCTCATCAACACGGTTCACAAATTCAGGCCTGAGAGTGGTGCGAAGCATCATCACCAGTTCTTCCCTCAGCCTGTCAGCCCTTTCATCGGTGAGCTCACCGTTGCTTTCCTCAATGCTTTCCCTGATCAGCTGGGAACCGAGGTTTGATGTCATAATTATAATGGTATTCCGGAAATTGACAGTCCTTCCCTTGTTGTCAGTCAGCCTGCCGTCATCAAGTACCTGCAGGAGGATATTGAATACATCTGGATGTGCCTTCTCAATCTCGTCAAGCAGCACCACTGAATAGGGCTTATGCCTGATGGCCTCCGTCAGCTGGCCGCCCTCGTCATAGCCTACATAACCGGGAGGTGCTCCTATCAGTCTTGAGACGCTGTGGCGCTCCTGGTATTCAGTCATGTCAATGCGGGTCATAAGACTCTCATCATTAAACAGATACTCAGCCAGAGCCCTGGCCAGCTCAGTCTTGCCAACACCTGTGGTACCCAGGAAGATGAATGATCCGACAGGTCTTTTTTCATCCTGCAGACCTGCCCTTGAGCGGCGGACGGCATCGGAGACAGCCCTGATGGCCTCATCCTGGCCTACCACCCTGTTGTGGAGTTCCTCCTCGAGCCTCAGCAGCTTCTCCCTTTCACTCTCCAGCATGCGTGAAACAGGGATCCCTGTCCACCTGGAAACAATCTCGGCTATATCTTCAGACCTGACATCATCACGCACCATCGAACCGGTGTTGCGCTTCTCCGCTATCTCCCGGTTCAGCCTCTCAATCTCCCTTTCGTTTTCAACAAGCTTGCCGTATCGTATTTCTGCCACACTTCCGTAATCCCCTGACCTTTCAGCCCTCTCGGCTTCAAACCTGAGTTCTTCGGATTCATGCTTCTTCTTCTGAAGATTCTCCACCAGGTCCTTTTCCGCACGCCACCTTGCCCTTAGCTCATCGCGCCCTGCGGCAAGATCAGCAATCTCCCTCGAAAGCTCCTTCTCCTTGACAGTGTCACCGTCACGTTTCACTGCCTCACGCTCTATCTCCAGCTGCCTGATCTGCCTGTCAGCCGTATCTATCTCCTCCGGCACTGAGTTCATCTCAAGCCTCAGCCTGGCAGCTGCCTCGTCAATGAGGTCTATGGCCTTGTCAGGAAGAAACCTGTCGGTGATGTACCGGTATGAAAGATCGACAGCCGCAATTATTGCCTCATCCCTTATTATCACTTTGTGATGAGCTTCATACTTCTCCCTCAGTCCCCTCAGGATGGATATGGCATCAGCCCTGTCAGGCTCATCTATCATCACAACCTGGAATCTCCTTTCAAGGGCCTTGTCTGCCTCAAAATACTTCTGGTATTCGCTGAGGGTGGTGGCGCCAATGGCGCGAAGCTCTCCCTTTGCCAGGGCAGGCTTGAGGATATTGGCTGCATCCATTGCCCCTTCTCCCTTCCCTGCACCGACAAGAGTATGAATCTCGTCAATGAACAGAATCACATCTCCGTCAGATGCAATAACTTCATTTACAACTGATTTAAGTCTTTCCTCAAATTCTCCCTTGTATTTGGCTCCGGCGATCAGAGCACCCATATCAAGGGAAAAGAGCCGTTTCTGCAGAAGGTCTTCAGGGACGTCACCACGGACTATCCTGTGAGCTATCCCTTCCGCGATGGCGGTCTTTCCCACTCCCGGTTCACCTACAAGAACGGGATTGTTTTTTGTCCTGCGTGACAGTATCTGCAGTACACGTCTTATCTCCTCATCACGGCCTATGACCGGGTCAAGCTTGCCGGCCCTGGCTCGTTCGTTAAGATCAATGGCATACCTGTTCAGTGAGTCATATGTCTCCTCAGGTGACTGGCTGCTCACCTTTGCACCCTTGCGCAGGTCAGCAATAGCCGTTGCAAGTGCGCCGGCATCCATGCCACTGTCCCTCATCATCTTTGCGACGCTGCCCGACGATTCAGACAGTGCGAGAAGGAGATGCTCCACTGAGACGAACCTGTCCTGCATTTTGGCGGCATGATCTGCCGAACGCCTGAATACCGCCGATGTATCAGGTGAAAAATAGGGCTCACCGCCGCTGACGCGAGGGTAACCTTCAATTATCGCATCCAGCGCCTTGCCAAAAACCTGGGCATTGCCTCCTGCCTTGGTGATGATATATGAAACGATACTATCAGCCTCTGTCATAATCCCCTTGAGCAGATGGCCGCACTCAATGGCCTGGTGACCCTTGCCGGCTGCAATGGCAGCAGCCTTCTGTACTGACTCCTGTGCCTTTATGGTAAAATTCTCAAAGTTCATTTCCCTGACTTTTTCCCGGTTCTGTTCAATTTTTTTGCCATACCGGGTATAAGGCCTTATTCATGCCATAATGACAGTTACAGGATAATATAGGTAAGGGAGGGCCGTTATATAAAACTCAGGAACTGTTGTGCAGTTTCTGACAGCTCTCCGGGATGAACGAAAAAATACTCAATACCCTGATGCATCTGTTTGCCATCATTGCCCCTGCCCAGGGCAATGAGAGCGACAGACGAAGGGTTGTGGAAGCCTTTCTCAGGCCCCAGCTCAACCAGGAGGGGGTAAAAGCCTATCTCAGGATATTTGATGCGTACTATGCCGAGGCGCAGCAAAGGCTGAAGAAAGGTATAGAAGCACGCAGGAATGCAGCCATCTCCGTAAGGATCATAAAGATCTGCTTTGACATAGGGATGCAACTCACCCTCAACCAGAAAATAATCGTCCTGGTCCAGCTCCTTGAATACTGCCGCTCTGACAATGCGCGAGTGAGCAACACCGAACTTGAGTTTATCATTACCGCAGCAGAGGGTTTTAATATCAATCCCGAAGATTATCAGCTTATACAGCAGTTTGTGCTTTCAACACGCGAAGATGTTCCGGAATCGCCCCAGGTACTGGTTATCGACAGCGACAGCACAACAAAGTATGAAAAAACCCACCACATTGTCAACCTCTCATTCCGGGGGCAGGTACGGGTGCTTAACCTGCCACTGGCCGAAATGCTCTTTGTAAGATCATTCGGCACCGGTGAACTGCTGCTGAGCGGACAGCTGAGGCATGAAGACCGGGTTTATCTCTTTGAAAGGGGTGCTTCACTCAAGTTCATGAGCAGTAAACCCATCTACTATTCCGAAGTAATAAGGCAGTTTCTTGACGAAAGCGCCCTGGCATCAAGGGTGGTCTATGAGGTGAATGACATCGAGTACAAGTTCAAGGGAGGACAGGTTGGCCTGCACCGCATGAGCTTCGCCGAAGAATCAGGCAGACTCATAGGAATCATGGGGGCATCAGGAGCCGGCAAATCAACCCTCCTCAGCGTCCTTAACGGTATCAACAGACCCGATTCCGGTGAGGTGCTCATCAACGGAGTTAACATTCACACCGAACCGGAGAAGATCAAGGGGCTGATAGGTTATGTCTCCCAGGACGATCTCCTGATAGAAGAGCTTACCGTCTTTGAAAACCTCTTCTACAACGCCCGGCTCTGCTTCGGCAACCTCGATAACGAGTCTATCACCCGCAAGGTGGATGAGGTACTGCACAGCCTCGGCCTATATGATATCAAGGACATGAAGGTGGGTTCTCCGCTGAACAAGAAGATCTCAGGCGGCCAGCGCAAACGACTTAACATCTCCCTGGAACTCATCCGGGAACCTGCAATCCTCTTCCTTGACGAGCCTACATCAGGACTTTCGTCACTCGACTCGGAAAATATACTTGACCTGCTCAATGACCTGAAACTTAAGGGTAAACTGATTTTCGTGGTGATTCACCAGCCCTCATCCGACATCTTCAAGATGTTTGACCGGCTGATCTTCCTCGATTCGGGAGGATACATGATCTATTATGGAATACCTGTGGGAGCAATTGGCTACTTCAAAGACAGGATGGAGCTTCCGAAATACAACGACAGCGTTTGCCATGCCTGCGGAAATGTCAATCCGGAGCAGATCTTCAGTATCGTGGAGTCAAAGGTGCTTGACGAATTCGGCCGGCCGACAATGACAAGGAAGGTGTCGCCGCCGGAGTGGAGCTCATATTTCAATTCCAGGAAGGAAGACCGTCCTCCCCACCCCAAAGGAGGAAACGGCATACCTGAGATAACGCTCAGAACTCCTGGCAGGCTGAAACAGTTCTCGGTTTTTGTGACCCGTGACATACTGGCAAAGCTCTCAGATGCACAATACCTTATAATTACCCTTCTTGAAGCCCCGGTACTGGCACTTTTCCTGGCATACATCATAAGGTATTTTGATGAAAGCGTCTCCAGCCCTTCCTATACCCTACTGCAGAACACCAACCTGCCGGTATATATCTTTATGTCGGTAATTGTGGCAATATTCATGGGACTGACTGTCAGTGCCGAGGAGATCATAAAGGACCGCAAGATCCTCAAGCGTGAGGCTTTTCTCAACCTGAGCTGGAACAGCTACCTCCTCTCGAAGATCGGGGTGCAGTTCCTGATATCGGCTGTCCAGGCAGCCTCCTTTGTCGCAGTGGGCAACACCATCTTCGGAATCAGGGGAATGTGGTTTGAATACTGGGTTGTTCTTTTCTCCTGCTGGGCCACATCGAACATGATGGGGCTGCTTATTTCAGACAGCTTCAAGACCGTTGTAACCATTTATATCCTGATACCTTTCCTGGTAATCCCGCAGATAATCCTGAGCGGGATAATTGTCAAGTATGACAAGCTTAATCCTAATATCTCCTCACCTGTTTCCATCCCGGTTTACGGTGAGATCATTGCAGCACGCTGGGGATATGAGGCGCTGGCCGTTGACCAGTTCATGAACAACAGGTTTGAAAAACAGTTCTACCGGTATGACAGGGTGATCAGCATCGCCAAGTTCAGGAAAGACATCTGGTACAACGAAATGAAAAGCATCCTCTCGAGACTTGAAAGCAATATTGAGAGAGAGCGACTCGGTGAATCAGACAGGAATGATATGATGCTCATCCGCAGTGAGATCCAGGAGGAACTTGGTTTTACCACCGCTATCCCGTTTGACCTCTCCATACTGAATCCGGATGCGATCACCCCCGATGCTGTGGCAACTGCCCGCGAATATATAGAAAAGATCAGGCGATATTACATAGAGGTATCCAGGAGTGCCGTAGATGCACGTGATCAGGCCATCATCGGCTTCGAGCAGGCTGACAGGGATGGCTTCATCAGGATGAAAAAACAGTATACAAATGAATCACTGGAAGAGTTCGTCCGCAATGACAACGAAAAAGACAAGATAAAAAGGTATCGCAACCGGCTCTACCAGAATTATGACCAGATATTCTATGACCCTGCCCATCCGATGGTAAAGGCACACTTCTATGCTCCTCAGAAAAAGGTGTTCGGGGTCTATGCCGGGACGCTGGCAGTAAACACGGCAGTAATCTGGTTCATGACCCTTATCCTGTACATACTGCTATATTTCAGGGTCCTGCACCGGATACTGGATTCTTCGGAGAAGTTCATGAGGGTGATGCGCGACAGGCGCGAAAGACGTGAGAAGGGGTGATTGCGCGCACCCATTCTTTCCGGCTGAAACCAGTAAGTTCTGAACTGCGCCGGATCAGGAGGAGATAAGTGCCCTGACGGCACATAAATGCCGGGGGGTACCAGCCTTCCGGCAGATACCCCCCGATTTAAACATTATGACCGATCCTTGCCCTGGTGACAGGGAATTATTCAACGATTTCTATCATCTTGAAAGGAACCTTGATGATGGAATCATAATCTTCGCCAGCTTCGAGCATGTCCTCATCATCCTCCTCGTAGAACCAGTTGATCTCTACATCATGCTTTGACCTGTGGATGGCCTCAAGCCTCTTGAAAACGTCAAGAATGCATTTTGAAGAGCTGGTATTGAAATACTCAAGCCGTATGTTCACAACGGTTTTGTCAAGAGGTACCTGCATATACTGATCAAGCCACTCATTGAGAGGTTTATAGAACTCTACCGAGTTCTCCGGTATTGATCTCCCCTTGATTTCAAATACTCCATCCTTTGCATCAAATCTTATTGACGGTGTTTTTGGTGTTCCTTCAATAACGATCGGTTCCATAGTTATCTGTTTTTTTTGTTGGTTATTCTATACCGGTGCCACTACTGCACTGAGTCGGAATGCCGTATTCAGGTTATCGTATTTTTTAAACCTGAAATCAATCCGGTGACCGGTCTTTCTTGCAATGTCAAGCAATCCCAGTCCGCCCAGACCCTTCGCCGTTATCTCCTGGTGATTAAGGATGTCCTTGTAAAGCTCCTTAATCTCTTCAGGTGTCGAACGATTTATCCTCGTCAGTTTTTCTTCCAGCTCCTTTACTCTCACCGCAGATACAAAGTTACATGTGGTTATGCGATAACCCCTGCCGATCTTCTCCATTACCACCAGCCCGAACCTGTCAGCCCTGGCGGCATGATATCCCTTCGGCACCCTGTCTGAGTGATGATAGAGGTTCTGAAGGCTCTCAACGAGCACATTGTAAACCTTTTTCCTCAGCCTCGGGGCTTCGCGGGTCACAAGCAGCTTTCTCTCCACAAGGTCCAGTGCCTTTGTTATCGTCTCCGAATCGACGTTTCCCTTGTAATAAAGAACTGCTCCCCTTATGTCAAGGTCGCTAACAAGATTTTCAAGGTCAAAGCTCATCGGGCCTCTGTGCAAGTATCAAAGCTAAAACGAGTAACAAAAATAGATTATTGTTGTTAATAGCCAACATACCCGTCTCATTATTTCAGATATGACAACCTTTTTTTGACAAGGGTTGCATTACGGCATGTAAAAGTGTTTTCAGAGGTTGTCAGGACTCTTTTTTTTCCTGCTTCCCCCGTAGAGCTCGTAACCCTGGAAACGGCATTCTATGTCACCATTGAGCAGGTCGAACTTCCGGAAGGGTTTCAGGGCGACCTGTTTCAGGGCATCAGGGTCACCGGAAAGGATCCAGGCATTGTAACCCTCATAACTGTGCTTAAGGACGGATCCGATCTTACCGTAAAATCCTGCCAGGTCAGGAGCGCCTATCCGGTGACCGTAAGGCGGATTGATTATCAGCGTTCCGCCGGCAACAGGCGGATCCGATGTAAAGAAATCACTTTGCCTGATTTCAATTGCATCGTCAAGTCCTGCCGTCTTTATGTTTCCCATTGCAGTGGCACAGGCTTCAGGGGAAATGTCACTGCCGTATATCTTCACCGGTGAGGGTCTCTCACGCTTTTCGGCCTCAAACTTCACTGACCTGAACAGGGCGGGATCATAATCCTTCCATCTCATGAAACCAAAGCTCTTCCTGAACCTGCCCGGCGCAATATTGCGGGCTATCAGTCCTGCCTCGGCAACGATCGTCCCTGACCCGCACATTCCGTCAGTGAGCGGCCTGTCTGCTTTCCACCCTGAGAGGGCAATCATCCCTGCGGCCAGAACTTCGCTCAGCGGAGCTTCAGACTTTCCCTGCCGGTAACCACGCCTGTACAGCGGCACTACCGTAGAATCAAGAGAAACGGTGACTTTGTCATTACTGATATGCACATTTACAAGAAGGTCCGGATCACGCGCATCAACTGAAGGCCTCGGCAGAGTAAGCCTGCGGAAGAAGTCCGCAACGGCATCCTTGACAACCAGCGCAGCATAACCCGAGTGTGTGAAATGAGGCGAATTGACAACCGCACTCACTGCAAAGGTTTTTCCGGGTTCAAGATAACGGTCCCATTCAATGGCAACCGCACCGTTATAGAGATCCTTCTGGCCTGCTATACCAAACGTCGAGACAGGGACAAGCACTGAGAGTGCAAGACGGCTCCGGTAATTTATGGCGTACAGCAGCTGTTTTGAACCTTCGAAGGCGACTGCCCTGTTCAGGACCCTGACTCCCCCGGCGCCAAGCATCCCCAGCTCCTCCGCCAGAACCTGCTCAAGACCGTAATGAGTCTTGGCAAGAAGTTTCATCGCTCCTCCTTCCGGTAACCGAGAAGTCCTTCATACAGAAGAGGATCATTCAGCACATCAAGAGCCTTACCGATACCGTCATCATTCTCGTTGACAACCTTGAAGTATTCATTCATATCCCACAGGTCACGCGCCACCAGGGCTTTCATCACCGACTTTATCTCCGGTGCGGAAACATCAAACTGCTCCTGGTTAAATCTGACTCCGTTCTTTTCCCCGGCTGCCTTCAGCTCTTCAATTATGGAACCCTCTATCCTGTACTCCCGGTTGAATGTTTCAAAGTTCCTGTACCGCCTGGTAAACTCTTTCCGGTTGCGGTCAGTGTAGGCAAGCATGAAATTGGTCAGCGTGGATGTCCTGATCAGGTCGCGGTAATAATCTGAATAGTAGGTTGTATCAATTGGTATGAAGATATCAGGGCTGATGCCTCCTCCCCCGTATACAAGCCTTTTGTTCCTGATAGTGAATGCCTTCAGCGAGTCCGGAAGGTTGAGGCTGTCAGGATGGATCAGTTCACCGTTGAAATACCTGCTGTAAAAGGTCTGGAAATACTTGTCAAACCCCTCATTGTACGGAGTCTGGATGGAGCGTCCGGATGGGGTATAGTAGCGGGCAATGGTGAGTCTTATCTCTGACCCGTCAGGCAGCGGAAACCTGTTCTGCACCAGCCCTTTCCCAAAGCTCCTTCGCCCAATGACCACCCCCCTGTCCCAGTCCTGTACCGCGCCTGCAAGAATCTCGCTGGCCGATGCGGAACCCTCATCTATCAGGACAGCAACACGTGCCCTGGTCAATGTCCCTGACGGGGCAGACCTGTAATCCTGCCTCGATGTGTTCCTCCCTTCCAGGTATACAATCAGTTCATTGCCAGCCAGCAATTCATCTGCTATCTGAATGGCCGGGACCATATAACCGCCGGAGTTTCCTCGCAGATCTATGATCAGGTTTTCCATACGCAGGTCACGCAGACTGTTGACTGCCTGTGCAAATTCCCCTGCAGTCTGCTCGGAGAAACGGCTCAGCTTTATATATCCCACCTTGTCTGTAACCATGTAGGCCGCATCAAGGCTGTTAACGGGTATCTTGTCACGGGTAATGGTAAAGTCAAGCAACTCCTTCTCACCCTTGCGGAATACCATGACATCCACTTTTGTCCCTTTCGGGCCCCTGAGTCTTTTCTGTACCCCTGTGGTTGTGATGCCTGTCCCTGTCACTTTCTCTCCGGCAATGGATACTATCCTGTCACCGGCAAGGATGCCAACTTTCTCAGACGGACCGCCGGGAATGGGTGATATAATAATAATGGTATCATTGAGCAGGTTGAACTGTATCCCGATACCCTCAAAGTTACCCTGAAGCGGCTCATTCTCCTCCTGCACCTCCTTTGCCGGGATATAAACCGAATGCGGATCAAGATTGCGGAGTGTGCCAATGATCATCTGCTCGGTGATGGATGATATATTGACACTGTCAACATATATCGCCTCAAGCAGTGCAAGGGTTTTACCAATCTTGAAAGTCTCCTGCGTCAGGCCCTGTGACCTGAGGGCAGCTCCCTGAAAAAGCAGTGCCGCAGCAAATATCAGTATAAGTCTCTTTGTCATCTTTTCATGTTTTCTATCTTCCGTGCAAATATCATTCCCATTCTATTGTTGAAGGTGGTTTGGAACTGATGTCATATACCACCCTGTTGACCCCCCTGACCCTGTTGATGATCTGGTTTGAAACCTCTGCAAGGAACTCATGAGGCAGATGACTCCAGTCGGCCGTCATGCCGTCAGTTGATGTCACTGCGCGCAATACCACGGCATTCTCATAGGTACGCTCATCACCCATCACCCCCACTGACTGCACCGGCAGGAGTATTACCGCAGCCTGCCATACCTTGTCGTAGAACCCGTTCTTCTTCAGTCCTGATATGAAGATCTCGTCTGCATCACGAAGTGTCTCCAGCTTGGAAGGGGTGACCTCACCCACAATCCTTATCGCCAGTCCGGGCCCCGGGAAAGGGTGACGGCCCAGTATCTCGCCGGGCATTCCAAGGGCATGCCCTACCCTTCTCACCTCATCCTTGAAGAGTAGCCGTAGTGGTTCAACCACCTTAAGGTGCATCTTCTCAGGCAGTCCGCCCACATTATGGTGAGATTTGATGGTTGCGGAAGGGCCGTTTACCGAGACCGACTCAATGACATCAGGGTAAATGGTTCCCTGCGCCAGCCATTTGACATTCTGAACCTTGTGTGCCTCACGGTCAAATACCTCAATGAACACACGGCCAATTATCTTCCTCTTTTTCTCCGGATCATCAACGCCCCTCAAACCTTCGACAAACTCAGCCGAGGCATCAACGCCTCTTACATTGAGTCCCATTCTCCTGTAGGCATCAAGAACGTCCTCATATTCGTTCTTACGGAGGAGCCCGTTATCAACAAAAATAGATGTCAGCCTTTCCCCGATGGCCCTGTCAAGGAGCAACGCCGCCACCGACGAGTCAACTCCCCCTGAGAGACCAAGCACCACCCTGTCATCACCCAGTTGCTCCCTGAGTGAACGCACCGTCATCTCAACAAATGACTCCGGCGTCCATTCAGCATGACATCCGCATATCCCCCTTACAAAATTGCCGAGCATTCTTGTCCCGTCGGTGGTATGGTATACCTCCGGGTGAAACTGTATTCCCCACGTCTGTTCACCTTCAATCCTGAATGCCGCCACGTTAACGTCTTCTGTTGATCCGGTAATATGATAACTCTCCGGGATGCGCATTATCGTATCACCATGTGACATCCAGACCTGCGTTCCGGGATCCACTCCACGGAAAAGCGGGTCAGATGAATCAACCTTCACCAGTTTTGCCCTTCCGTATTCACGCGTTTTTGACGGCATCACTTCACCGCCGTATTTATGAGTCAGGTACTGTGCGCCGTAGCACACACCCAGAACAGGCAGGCTCCCCTTGATCCCCTCCAGGTCCGGGAAAGGGGCTTTTTCATCACGGACTGACCAGGGACTTCCGGAAAGAATGACTCCCTTAACTGTGCCGTCAGGTGACGGGAAATGATTGAACGGATGAATTTCACAATACACATTGAGCTCTCTTACACGCCTGGCTATCAGCTGTGTATACTGGGACCCAAAATCAAGGATCAAGATTTTCTCCTGCACGTGGAATTAATTAAGATGGTTACGCAGGGGGCAAAGATAATCATTATGACGGTACAGCGGCATCACCCAATGTCATATGTAATTCCTTTTAAGGCAGCATCATCGTGTCACATATCTGATTCATGATCAGGCAGGATCACCCTATTTCGTAGGTACTTCCCTCCCGTGCGGCTTCACTTTCGGGGAAGACACTCCGGGCCTCTTCCTCAAGTGTGTCCGGTGTGCGGTAACGGGCAGAGAAGTGCCCCAGGAGGAGCCGCCTCACCCCTGCCTCCCTTGCAACTGTGGCTGCATGGCGTGCGGTTGAGTGACCTGTCTTCCGGGCAAGGGCATCATTATCATCCCCGAAGGTGGCTTCGTGATAGAGGAGGTCTACTCCCCTCACATAGGAAGGGAGCTTTTCAGACCATCCGGTGTCACTGCAAAATGCAAATGTGGCGGGGTGACGGGGTTCCATAGTCACCTC
>JALONR010000060.1 GCA_025454815.1 Bacteroidales bacterium
CATGACAGTCTTTTCCCTGCCGGACTCGGAGATAAGGTTTCGTATTTCAACTATCTGGTTGGGGTCAAGTCCTGTGGTTGCCTCATCCAGTATCAGCACCTTCGGGTCGTGGATCAGTGCCTGCGCCAGTCCCACCCTTTGCCTGTAGCCTTTGGAGAGGGCACCGATCTTCTTTCCCTGTTCCGGGATCAGGCCGGTGCGTTCGATGACGGAGCTGACCGCATCCCGGCTTTTTTTACCAAGTCCGTATATGTCAGCAACATATCCAAGATATTCCCTCACGTACATATCTAGGTAGAGAGGGTTGTTTTCAGGGAGATAGCCTATCTGCCTCCTCATCTCCCTGGCATTCGGACCTGCGGGGAGGCCGCAAACCGTAACCTGACCGGAATCGGCAGGGAAGAAACCGGTGATGATCTTCATCATCGTCGATTTGCCTGCACCGTTTGGTCCGATGAACCCAACTATCTCTCCTGCCGGAATGGTGAAAGAGACATTGTCAAGGGCCTTCTGCGGGCCGTAGTGCTTTGTTACGTTACTGACAACAATTGACATGGAGAGGTTCTAACCGTACATGAACTGGCCGAGGTTGGCAAATGCCGAAGTCGGATTCACGCAGCATACCGGGATCTTTGAACTGTTGGCAATAATGAATTGCTCCTTTGCACCAAGAACGAAGTCGGCAAAGGTGATATCCTTGGTGGTCATTATGAGAATCAGGTCAGCTTTCATCTCCTGAGCTATCTCCAGGGTGCGTTCGCCGAGCTTGTCAGCAGGTATCTCGCGGATCTCGTACTCAATATTGTTCTGAATCAGCATCCTGACCGTATAGTTGAGGTTGAGGTTGGTCTTCTTGGCAAGTGAGTCATCTTTCCTCTGAGCCTTAAGGATATGGATCTTCGAGTTAAAATACTTACCCATGAAGGTTGCCATTGAGAGCTTCTCCTTTTCCTCTGACCGGAAGTCGACCGGGAACACAATATTCTGATATCTCTCATTATCATCAGGCGGAGCCTGTACAACTATGTAAGGCACTTTTGACTTGGTAATCACCTTCAGGGCCCAGCTGCCAGTCAGTTTCTGCATGCCGCTCATCCCATGGGTTCCCATAACCACCAGTGACGCTTTACGGTCATTGACAAATTCGGGTATCTGCTTGAAGATAGTTCCACGGGCGACATGCGTCTTGACTTTAACGCCGAATCTGCGCTCCACTTCAGCCCCCTTGTTTTCCATTGCTGCCTGCTTCGCCTTCATACCCCCGTCAGAGGTGATCTTCTCAACAACATGCAAAAGACAGATGTCATTCCGGGTCATGAGCGAAATCTTGATGGCATGCTGCAATGCATATTCAGTCACCGGTGTAAAATCCCAGGGAACTACAATCATCTTGCTGTCGACTTCCATAATGTTATCGGTTTCAGTTAGAACAGTAAAATTATCCTTTTTACGGGATAAATTCAATAGCCAAAGTACTAAGGAGTAACGCCCGCACCATGTGAAAAATTGCGTTTGTGCACAAAAACAGTGCCATTTCAGGGAAGATCATTCCGGTTACAGGAACAAAATGCTATTTTTGTCTGCATAATCCGATGATCATTTTATGAAGCGTAAAAGAGTAAAGGAACTGCTTGAGAACCAGGTGACGGGTGAAAAGGTGCTTGTCAAGGGATGGGTCAGGACAAAGAGAGAGATCAAGAATGTGGCATTTGTGGCCCTGAATGACGGCTCAACCATTAATAACATACAGATAGTCATTGATATAAACTCATTCCCGGCAGAATTGCTCCGGGACATTACCACCGGTGCCAGCCTGGCAGTCACAGGTACACTCGTGGCCTCACAGGGCAAGGGTCAGAACGTTGAGATCTCCGCCTCGGAGATTATCCTTTACGGCAAATGTGATCCGGAGACCTACCCGTTGCAGAAGAAAGGGCACTCCATGGAGTTCCTGAGGGAGATAGCTCACCTTCGTTTCCGCACAAATACATTCGGAGCCGTGATGCGGATCCGCCATGCAATGGCATTTGCAGTGCATAAGTATTTCAATGACAGGGGATTTTTTTATCTGCATACACCGATAATTACCGGCAGTGATGCTGAGGGTGCCGGAGAAATGTTCCATGTCACTACCCTTGACCTCGAGAATCTTCCGCGCACTCCGGAAGGCAGGATTGATTTTGAAGGTGATTTCTTCGGCAAGGCCACCAACCTGACTGTCTCGGGCCAGCTGGAGGGTGAACTGGGAGCACTGGCCCTGGGTGAGATATATACCTTCGGCCCCACCTTCCGTGCGGAGAACTCAAATACCCCGCGTCACCTTGCCGAATTCTGGATGATTGAACCGGAGATGGCTTTCTGGGACATCAATGACAATATGGATCTCGGTGAGGATTTCACCAAGTACCTGATCAGGTATGCCCTTGATAACTGCCGTGAGGATCTTGAGTTTCTCAACAAGATGATTGACAACGGCCTGATTGAAAGGCTGGAATTCGTTCTGGCGAACAGTTACATGAGGCTCACCTATACTGAAGCCATAAAGATCCTTGAGTCGTCAGGCCGGAAGTGGGAGTACCATGTGGGCTGGGGCCGTGACCTGCAGGCAGAACATGAGCGGTACCTCGTTGAGACCCACTTCAAAAGGCCTGTTATACTGACCGATTACCCGATGAGCATCAAGGCCTTCTACATGAAGCAGAATGATGACGGCAAGACGGTCAGGGCAATGGATGTTCTGTTCCCGGGCATAGGCGAGATAATCGGTGGTTCACAGAGAGAAGAGGAGCTCGATAAGCTGACCCGCAGGATTGAGGAGCTGAACCTGCCGCTGAAGGATCTCTGGTGGTATCTTGACACCAGGAAATTCGGCACAGCCCCGCACTCAGGCTTCGGACTGGGCTTTGAGAGGCTGATACTCTTCATGACCGGCATGTCAAACATACGTGATGTGATACCCTTCCCCCGCACCCCGCGGAACGCAGAGTTCTAGTAAACTGAAACGAAGGCATTATGCTCGACCAGAAACTCCAGCAGAAGCTGCTCCAGAAGCTGTCACCACAGCAGATCCAGATGATCAAGCTGCTGGAGGTGCCTGCCATGCAGCTCGAGCAGCGTATCAAGAAGGAGCTGGAGGAGAATCCCGCACTTGAGGAGGGTCCGGACGATGATGACCTGCCCGGTGAGGAGGAGGAAGATGAGATTGACCAGGAACAGACTGACCGTGAGCAGGATGAGTTCGCCCTTGATGATTACCTGAACGACGAGGACATACCTGATTACCGGCTGCAGATCAACAATGCTTCCAGGGATGATGAAAGGCGTGACGAGATACCATATGCAGCAGGATCATCATTCCATGAGAACCTGATACAGCAGTTCAACCTGCGTGCTGACACCGAGCGGGAGGAGACTCTCGGAGAATACATCATAGGCAACATTGACGACGATGGTTACCTGCGCCGTGAGGTGGAGAACATGGTTGATGATCTTGCCTTCCTTCAGAACATCACTACCGATACTGATGAACTTAAGGCCATTCTGAAAATAATTCAGGACCTTGAGCCGGCGGGAGTGGGTGCGCGTGACCTGCGCGAGTGCCTCCTGCTGCAGATAGAAAGGAAGGACCTTTCGGTCCCTTCGGTGGCACTGGCAAAGACCGTACTCACTGATTTCTTTGAGGAATTCTCCAGGCGGCACTATGAAAAGATAATGGTCAGGATGGGTATTGGTGAGGATGAAATGAAGGGGGTCATTGACGAGGTGCTGAAGCTTAATCCCAAACCCGGTGGTACCATCAGTGATCCATATTCAAAAACGGCACAGCATATCATTCCCGACTTCATCCTTGAGCAGTCTGACAGTAGCCTTGAGCTCAGCCTGAACAACAGGAACATCCCCGAGCTGAAGGTCAACAGGGGCTACAGCGAGATGCTTGAATCATACACGCGTGACAAAAAGGCGGGTAAGCAGAATCGTGATGCCATTCTCTTTGTAAAGCAGAAGCTGGATGCGGCAAAGTGGTTCATTGACGCAATGAAACAGAGGCAGAACACACTGCTGCTTACCATGAATGCCATCCTGGAGTACCAGAAGGATTACTTCGCCGAAGGCGATGACACAAAGCTGAAGCCAATGATACTGAAGGATGTGGCTGAGATGACGGGTCTGGACATCTCCACGGTATCACGTGTGGCCAACAGCAAGTACATCCAGACCCATTTCGGGATTTACCCGCTGAAGTTCTTCTTCTCCGAGGGGATGCAGACCGATGCCGGCGATGAAGTGTCAACCCGGGAGATAAAGAGGATCCTGCAGGAGTGCCTCAGCAACGAGGATAAACGTAAGCCTCTGACAGACGAAAAGCTTACTGAGATCCTTCAGGAGAAGGGGTACCAGATAGCACGCCGCACGGTGGCAAAATACCGGGAGCAGCTGAATATACCGGTGGCAAGGATGAGGAAGGAAATCAAATAATGCGCGGTGAAAGTATACCGGCGGAAGATCGGGAGGAAGAGAAGGAAGTGACAATGGATCAGGGTGTGAATGAATTGCAGGGTAACGGGGGAATCAGCCCGCCGGAGAAGAGGACTGACGGGAAGAACCATACGGTCAAGCGGGTGGCAGAACTCCTTTCCGTTGCATTTCATCCGATATTCATGCCGCTGTACGGATTGCTCATCATCTACAGCTCACATACTCTTCATTCCTTCATGCCGGCGGAGATCAAACGGATGATCTTCATTCTTGTGACTGCCAACAACGTAATGATACCGCTTGCTCTTGCCACGGTATTGTATGCCAGGGGAGCAATCTCCACATTCAATGCGCGTGACCGCAACGAGAGAATGATACTGCTCACCTTCTCGGTTGTCATGTACAGCATCACTGCATTCCTACTGCTTAGGATGCAGATCCCCAGCCTTTTCAGGGCATATTTCATCTCCATAGCAATAGTCACCCTGATAACACTGGTGATAACGGTCTTCTACAGGATATCGCTTCATGCCTCCGGCATTGGAGGGTTGCTGGTGCTGATCGTGTTCATGATCCTGCTGTATAACAACAGCATGGTATGGCAGATGGTTGCGGTTTTAGTCACCGGAGGAGCTGTGATGGCTTCACGGATCCACCTTCAGGATCACTCGCCGTCAGAGGTCTGGACCGGGCTTCTGGCAGGTGTGGCCACGATGAGCATTTCACTTTTTCTTCTGCTCAGTTAAGAGGTTTATTGCATTTTCGAAAAACGGAACGGGATCGGGCAGATTTTGCCAGGGACCGGCGTCATCCCCGTTACCGGCAGATTGCCTGATACTGTTGTCAGCCATTGATGCAAGCGGTTTCAGACTGTTCTGTTCCAAGGTAACGAAACCATACCGGCTGTTGAGGTATCTGCCGAGGTATTCCTGTTCCGGTTGGCCGGGGGTTGGAATCAGCACCGCCCCCCTGTTCAGGGATGCAATCTCCATTACTGATGTATAGCCTGCCCTGGCGATGACCAGGGCGGCGTCTTTGATCACCCGGCGCATGGTGGCTGTGCCAGGGGAGGTAATGTACTGCGCTGCAGGGAATGGCTGTGGATTACCATGAACAGGAGTGGCTGAAAGTACAATCACAGGAGTGGCAGGCAGGGCTTCCAGAACTTTTTCAAGCAGCAGTGTCCGCTGGGGCTCAGGTCCTGACAGCACCAGGCAGACATATGGTGCTGAGGCTGGCGCAGATTCTTCAGTCGGGCCTGTGTCTGGCAATGCAAAGCGCGAAAGCGGACCCATGTATGCCAGGCCTGCAGGGATTCCACAGGGCCTGTCCTGGCCTGCCAATCTTTTCACCGGGTGTGACAGTCTTCCTGAAAGGTTTATATCTCCGGGATAGTCAGGAACAAGGCAGAGATCATACCTGCTGATTATCAGTCGATGGATCCGACCTGCAAGAGGTTCCATAAACCTCAGCCCGGAGGGGAATGGTATCCGTACCTGATGGGTGACATAAACCGAAAAAATCTCTTTGTGGTAAAAGCCAAACCGGTTATCGGAGATTATCACCCCGGGGCTGATCTGTTTTGCAATGCGCCTGAGGACCCGATGGTCCCTGAACGCGGAAATAACTATCGCGGTTAGCTGAAGGAAAATGCAGATGTACTGGGGAAGAAAACGGGAGTACCTTATTCTGAATCCCGGCATCTCCATCACGGTTATTCCCGGCAGTTCCTTTTCAGCCATTTGCACCAGTTGTGAGTCAGCCGCAAAAATGACTTCGCAGTTTCTTCGCCTTAGTTCAAGCGCCAGGGGTATCATCCGTCCGGCGTGGCCGAATCCCCAGCTGAGTGGGCTTATCAGGACCTTTACCCCGTTCATGGCTGTTACCCCGAGACGGTGGTGGCAATGCCCATTTCGCTGACCCTGCGGGCAATGGCATTGAGTTCACTGACCGGCACTTTCCTGAGGCTGTTGCCAAGGGGTGTGTCGCGGTGTATGGTATAGATCATCACCTGCTGCGGCCTGAGCCTGGAAAGGGCTTCAAGCCATGCGGCGATCTCGTCCGGCGTGGTATTGTCAACTTTCCTTCCGTCACATTCGCCTCTGACAAAGAGGGTCTGTATAATAAACTTCCCGTCAAAATCAGCTGTATGCTTTTCGAGATTCTCCGGATCAACCTTTACATGAGGCTTGTTGAGCTGCTGTACCGTACCCGGAATTGCAGAGTCAAGTTTAAGAATGTTCATGTCAACCTTCTTAAGGGCGTCGCGAACGCTTTTGCGGTGCAGCATCGAGCCGTTGGAGAGCACCGAGATACGTGCCCCGGGGAAGAATTCGTTCCGGAGTGCGACGGAGTCATCAATTATACCTGCGAATGCGGGATGCAGGGTAGGTTCACCGTTGCCGGCATAGGTTATGACGTCAGGAGCCTTGTCCTTTTGCTTCATTTCAGAAAGTTTTGCTCTCAGGGCATCATAAACCGCCTTCCGGGAAGGCAGTTTTTCTCTGGTAACCGTCATGTCAGGAGTCCATCCGCATTCGCAGTAGATGCAGTTGTAGGAGCACACCTTCCGGCTGACGGGAAGCAGGTTTATCCCGAGGGAGACACCCAGCCTGCGGCTGCTCACCGGGCCGAAGACGATGCTGTCAAAAAGGAAGGTTGCCATCAGGAAGCAGTTAAGTCGAGACTGCAAATTTACAATAATCTGCTCAACCCTCTCTGTGATCGGGCGGCAATATCCGGAGGGAGAGAACCGGAAGGGGAATGGCCATTTTTCATATCAGCCTTCGTACCCTGCTTTCAGGGATGAGGCGCATGTTCAACAGGTCAAACTGTTCAACCAGCAGAAGTCCCGGCCGTTTTCCCGGTTCCAGTGACCCCAGAGTGGCATCCGTTCCGAGTGCACGGGCTCCGTTGATGGTGCCCCACCGGATGATCTCATCAACGGGTATCCGGGGGGCAGCATCGTGCAGCAGCCGCAGACCGGTTATCATGCTCAGGCGGTCTGATGATGCGAGGCTGTCGGTGCCCGCCACAATCCTGCCGGTCACCTCATTCAGCATGGCCACCGGCGGCATCAGCCCGGAGATATGGAGATTTGAAGAGGGGCAGAGGCAAAACCATGTATTTCCCGCCATGGCAACCCGTTCAGCCTCTTCGCGGGTGATCACGGTGTTATGCACGAGCAACAGCCCGGAGACCATCCCTGCCAGTTCCAGGGCTGCTTCAACATGGTTATGTGTCATCTTCCGCTCATCATCCGACTCCAGGAAATGAACCGATATGACCGCACCGGGGTTCAGATGTTCCCTGATAAGACCTGAAAGGGGTTCTGAGACGGAATAGAGGGAGTGTGGGGTTATCTGTGCGGGCAGTCTGGCCGCATGCATCTCTTCAATCACCTCCAGTGCAACTCTCATGCGGCTCTCGGCCACGGCGGGATCAAGCCCGAATACCTCAGCAAATGTGATATATTTTATTTCACTTTCACTTTTAATTCTGGCAGTAAGGGTATTATTGCTTATATCGCCGCACGCAACAATCCCTTCTTCCAGCATTTCCCTGTCTGCACCTGCTGCTGCGGCAATGACAGTTGCAGGAGATGCTTCCCGCCTGTCGCGGACCGAGGTAATGAAGCTGCCAAGGCCGCCTCCCGGAGGTATCTCACCACGCATGTGTGAAAGCTCAAGGTGGGCGTGACAGTTGACAAGACCGGGAATGATGATGCCGTTGTAGAATTCCGTACCTCCATATTCGGGGAGGTTCCCTCCGGTATCCTCCACTGAAATGACGGTTCCGTCACCGTCAACAGTCACAATTCCTCTTTTTAGGGGTTTGCCGGCAGATGTAAAGATATACTGGGCAGATATTCTTCTCATGGCAGATCCCGGACAGGGCCTTTTACCCTTGTAACGGAGATATTGGCTATGCGGGCATGTTTCTGCCACTGGCCGGGCTGGTTATCGTGGTTCAGCAGCCATCCTCTCAGGCGGGCTCCGGGGATGGAGTCGAGGGTATGGCTTATGGCAGCATTCAGGAACCGGCCGTCCTTGTTCAGTACCACCTCTTCCCAGTAATCACGCCTCTCCTCACCTGATTCGTCTGTATAGCTGAAGTAGGCTGTGATCCTCGGATTAAGGCTCCTGTCGTCTTCAAAGACCCGTATGTCCGCCTTCAGCAAATATACTCCGGGTTCTTCCAGCGGGATGTCAAACCATACAGGGTCACGGGTGAAATCTTCGGGGAAGCTGTAGCTTGTCTTGCCGGGCCAGAGGTTTTCCTCCGTCTGTTCGGCGGGTTTGTTCTCGGTCATTACCACGGTCTCGAGTTCCAGAAGGTTTCCGGTGACCCGGTCATATATTTTTGACAGCCTTCTGGGTTTGCCGGTGAAATAATACTTCATCGTGGCGTCAAACTGTTCATAGGTATAACCGTGATTTTCAATGACGTCAATATAATTATATATGGAATCGCGTTTCGCCCATGTATCCCGCAGTGGGTAAAGTTCGAGGATACCGGCGGTGAGGTAGGTGTCTGTCAGTATATCCACAAGTTTATCATCGGGTATCCGCATTTTCCTTCCCGGCTTGCCGGTACCTGAGTCTCCGCAGGATGCTGTCATTAACACTGCAATGACAAGGGATATGATTGTAACTGTCCTCATTTCTTTACTTTGCCTGTTTCCTTAAGATGACGGCGGGAGAGGTAGTGCACGGGGTACCAGGCAGCTGCGTAGCCGATGGCCAGGACCGTTGCTGCCACAATCAGGAAATCGGCCATTTTCATCCTGACCGGATATGCATCGATGAGCAGCGATTCACCTGCAAGCTTAACTATTCCGAGGTGTTGCTGGGCTGCGCACAGGATGAAGCCAAGCAGGAGTCCGAGGAGGGTTCCGATGAACGATATCATCCATCCCTCGTAGATGAAAATGCGCCTTATAAGCCGGTTATCGGCTCCCAGGCTCCTCAGGATGTTGATATCCCTCTCCTTTTCAATGATCAGCATTGTCAGTGACCCTATTATATTGAAAGATGCAATGATGAGGATGAATGTAAGGATTACGAATATTGCCAGTCGTTCGGCTTTCATGACCTTGTAAAAAATCTCCTGCTGTTCGTACCGGTTTTGTACCAGGAAGCTGTCTCCCATCACCTTTCTTATTGCATCCTGGGTTTTCTTCTCGTCGGCGCCCGGTTTCATCCTGACCTCTATGGCACTTACCTCCTCCGTATATCCCAGGAGTTCCCTTGCAAAGTCAATTGGCAGGAAGAGGTATTTCGAATCAAACTCCTGCTCCACGGCAAAGATTCCGGAGAGGTAGATATATTTCCTGGTGAACTCATTATCAGGCGTTCCCCTGATTTTTGCCTTTCTGTCAGGAATGTATATCGCCAGGGGCGAAACGAAGTTCAGTCGCATTCCGAGGTAGTTTGCCACACCCAGGCCGGCAATGGCATATGGTCTTCCGTTTTCGTCCTGAAGGGTGAAATTCCCATCCCACATGGCTGTGTCAAGGTCAGTTACTTCCGCATAGTTGGGTGAGACGCCCTTGACTGTGGCTATATACTGTTGATCCTCAAAGCGGAGAAGGGCATTCTCCTCAAGGGCCATTGCGAAGACCCCGACACCTTCGGCGGAAGACAACCGCCTGATCATCAGGCTGTCAGGAGTGAATACCTTGCCCTTTACCGGGGAGATCTTTATCTGCGGGTCAGAGGTGCTGAAGATGCTCCTTACCATATCCTCAAGGCCGTTGAAGACTGAGAGTATGGTTATGAGGGCCATGGTGCCCACCGTAACTCCTGCAACGGAGATTGCAGATATGACATTGATGGCATTCCGCGATTTCTTCGCGAAGAGGTATCTCTTTGCTATATACAGTGACAGCTTCATCTGCTGTTCCGGGCAATTACCAGCAATCCCGTTCCTTTTTTATGTTTTGTTCCCAGGTCTGCCCGGTTCAGTGCAAGAACGAAAGGCATAACGGCAAGATAATAGAAAGGGAGGAGAATAAAGAAGAGTTTTGAGGCTGACAGCATTATGACGGGGTACTTCATTGAGAGGCGCCATGCGATGCTGCCAGGGGTGCCATAGGTATATGATACTGTAACCTCTCCGTATCCTGCTGTCTGCAGCTTTTCGGTTATTTCCTCCATGCTGTAACCGTCGCGCACATGTTCACCGATAAATGACGAGTCACCATCAGAATGGACATCAGAGCCACCCTGGTCTGACGGGGTGGATATGACAAGGTATCCTCCGGGAGCAGTCATCTTAAGGAAGTTTGTAAAAACGGTACGGTCTTCGGCAATATGTTCCATCACGTCAACACACAGCACCAGGTCATGACTCTCCCCGCTGTTCCATGTCACCAGGTCTGCCTCCACAGCCTGCACCCTGCCCGAAAGCCCTGTTTTGCGAAAGAAGGCGTTGCAGTCGGCCACCTGCTCACTCTTGATATCTGCTGCCGTTATCTTCCACGAAGGGAAGCGGGTAGCCATCCACCATGAGTACTGGCCGAAGCCCATTCCTGCGTCAAGCACCTTTGCCTCCGGCGGGAGAGAGGGCCCCAGCCTCCTGAGGGTGCGTCTTACATGCCACGACCGGAGAAGGAGGATATTAAGCAGACGGTAAAAAAGCCTTCGCAGCAGCGGATGGAGATTGAACAGTCTCCCCAGGAGCTCCTTGATGGGATCATAGTGCATTGTCCTTATTCCTTGAGCAGTTTTGAAATGTTATCTATATAGTCGTTGCTGTCGTCAATAAAGAATGCAATTTCAGGGATGATCCGCAACTGGTTGCGCACCTTCTGTCCCAGTTCATATCTCAGCCTCGGGACGCTGTTGCGCAGTACGGAGAGAGTAGCCTCAGAGCCTTCGGAAGGGAAGATACTGATCCAGGCCTTTGCCAGTGAGAGGTCGGGGCTGACGCGCACCGTGGTCACTGAGACCATCTTCCCGTGAGCCAGCTCGGCGCCGTGATGCATGATTATCTCAGCAAGCTCCTTCTGCACCAGCCTCGCAACTTTCTTCTGCCGTGTCGATTCCATTGTAGATGATTTTCCCGGCAAAAATACGAAAAAATGTGACAGGGGGCGGAGGGCAGGAACGGTGAGGCTTGAGCCGGACACTGAGGCAAATCAGAGGGATCTCGCTGACATGGAGATGGAGGGAAAGGCTGAGAGGCCTGAGCCGGACACTGAGGCAAATCAGAGGGATATCGCTGACATGGAGATGGAGGGAAAGGCTGAGAGGCCTGAGCCGGACACTGAGGCAAATCATAGGGATTTCGCTGACCGGGTGAAGGTGGAAATTGCAGGATAGTTGATACCCGGGAGGGATCAGATTCGTTAATTATCCCTATTTTTGTGGCGGCAAACAGATTTTTGGATGGATACGGTAGTAAGCGGCATACGGTCAACGGGCAATCTTCACCTCGGGAACTATTTCGGGGCATTGAAAAACTTCCTGAGGATGCAGGATGAGAATAACTGTTTTTTCTTTGTTGCAGATTATCACTCACTTACAACGCATCCGCATCCTGATGACATTCATGGCAACATCAGGCAGGTGCTGGCTGAATACCTTGCAGCCGGCATAGATCCGGAAAAGGCGACCGTTTATGTACAGAGTGATGTGCCTGAAGTGACCGAGCTCTACCTGCTTCTGAACATGATTTCGTACGTTGGTGAGCTGGAGCGTACAGCCTCATTCAAGGAGAAGATCCGCAAGCACCCTGACAACATCAATGCCGGTCTTCTGACCTACCCGGTGCTGATGGCTGCCGACATAATAATACACAGGGCTCACAAGGTCCCCGTGGGAAAGGACCAGGAGCAGCACCTTGAGATGACACGCCGGTTTGCCCGCCGGTTCAACACAATGTACAATGTTGAGTATTTCCCGGAGCCTGACGCTTACAACTTCGGGAAACAGCTGATTAAGATCCCCGGCCTTGACGGCACCGGGAAGATGGGCAAGAGTGAGGGAAACGGCATTTTCCTGGCAGACGCCCCTGCAGAGATCCGAAAGAAGGTAATGAGAGCCGTCACTGATGCCGGCCCCGAAAAACCCGGTTCGGAGCCTTCGGAACCGGTGAGGAACCTGTTCACGATCATGGAGGTGGTGTCAGACCGTTCCACACTGGAACATTTCCGGGAGCAGCATGCCTCCTGTCAGATAAGATACGGCGACCTGAAGAAACAGCTTGCGGAGGATATAATAAAAGTCACTGATCCTATCAGGGTGAGGATCAACGAGATCCTCAATGATCCCGTTTACCTGGGCAGGGTTGTGGCACAGGGTGCCGAAAAGGCAAGGGCCAGCGCTTCAAAGACCATCCGCGAGGTAAGGGAGATCATCGGTTACAGACCATTCTGAGTACCTCAGGGAGTAACCGCGAGACAACGATCCAGGGCATGGCTTACATGAAACTGCCGCCCGCCCGCAAAGCCGATGATTCAGGGCCCGTTTTCAGACCGACAGTTCTAGACATTTACAACAGGCGCCCGCTCGAACGGGGCATTCCTGTCAAAGAGGTAGCGGTAGGTAATATGCGTCTTGATAATTTTTGCACCGATCTGGTCAAGAAGGTGCATCATGGAGGGGTTAAAGTCGCCTATCCAGTTAAATTCCAGTTCTTTATACGGAAATCTATCAGAGAGCGCCAGTTTGGCGAATGACATGATGAGAGCCCCCTCCACCCCTTTGCGCTGATGTTCCGGCACAATTCCGAAGATCAGTCCGAATGCCTTTGTGAGTTCGTTTTTGATATGCCTGTACCACAGGAATTTGAGCCTTCCGACATGATTCAGCTTTCCGTTGAGGTGCCTTACTATCTGGTTCACTTCAGGAAGCATGATGAAGAAGCAGATGGGTTCATCGCGGTAGAATCCGAACCAGAGGAGTTTCTCGTCGAGGACCGCCCTGACGCTCTTGAGTATCAGTTTTGCATGCCCCTCGCTTATTGTTTTCACACCGGGGAAACGTGCCCAGCCCTTGTTATAGACGATCATGAAGTTACGTGCTATGTCAGGCAGTTCTTTCATTGTCATGTACCTGAAGGTATAGTCCGGGTTGCTGAAGATCCTTTCCGCCTTTTCCCTGATCACGCTGCTAAGGCTGCTGTCATCAACAGGCATTTGGTATGTGTACTGCTCGAAATAGTTTCTGAAGCCGTAGGCTTCGAAGAGTTCCCTGTAATAGGGAGGGTTATATGGCATGCAGTAGTTCGGGGGGATGAATCCGTCAACCAGCAGACCCCACCATCGGTCACGATCACCGAAGTTCACCGGCCCTTCCATTACTGACATATCTTTCTCTGCCAGCCAGTTGCGGCATGCGTCAAAGAGCATTTTTGCAGCCTCTATGTCATTGATGCAGTCAAAGAAGCCCATACCTCCCACATGGCTTCCGCC
>JALONR010000030.1 GCA_025454815.1 Bacteroidales bacterium
TTCCGTCCCGCCGCCTTCATCCCTCCCGCCGCATCATTTATTGCCAGCTGTACAGCACCGGCAACCTCATTGACCATCTCAGGGTACAATGTGCAGAATGATGCAAGGATCTCCATACCGTAGGCCCTGGGTGCAACCGGTGCAGACTGCTCCCGCATGATATCCATGCAGTAGTCTATCAGTCTGGCATGGTGTGACTGCGGAATGTCACTCAAATCACTCTTCATAATCACCCTCATGAACGAGCGTTGAACGCTCTCATTGGGCACAGAGGGGAGAGCCTCAATCATCAGCCCAAGATAAGGCGCCATCACCTTCGGATTTACGTCAACCACCTTTGAGAGGGCCCAGGAAGACATGAATCCCACCCTCTTCCCGGTGCTCGAACTAAGTGTTACCAGCTGTGACACGAGGTTGGTATCATTCACTGCCGAGTGTGCCACCATGGTTATCTCCTCTACGCTGCTGACCCTGCCCATCATCCGTGCCAGTTCCTCTCCTGCCTCTGCTGTCATCTGTGCGGTATCCTCCCCGGTCTCAATACTCTCTGAACACCGGTAACCATCACCATACTGTCCGGCAACCGGAATGTCAGCAGCTGTAAGATCCAGGGTCAACAGTTCCCGGGGCTGCATCCACCTGAACTGGTCATGCTCACGCAGAACCGGCTTTGAGGTTAGCGTGTCACAAAGGAACGGTATCAGCCTGATTTTTTTATCTCCGTAATCATACACAACCTCATTGAGCCTGCCGCATATGACAATGTCCATCCCCAGTTCCTCGTCTATCTCCCTGATAATGCAATCTTCGTGATCCTCCCCTGCCCTGGTTTTTCCCCCGGGAAACTCCCACTTGCCGGCATTGCCCATTCCCGGGCCCCGCCGCACTGCCAGCACCAGCCCTTCCTCATTCCGTATAACCGCACATGTCACGTCAATCATGACCCGCTCCGTATGATGGTTTCATAATCAGGTATCTGGTCCAGTAACCGGAAGCTTCGTTTGGCAATATCTGTCTCTCCGGCAAAGTGTGTAATACCGTTGGTAACGACAAGGTATCTGACACCGTAGCTGAAGTTGTAGTTGATTACCTGGTCAAAGACCTCCTGTGTTATCTTCACCTCCGGTGACTTGCATTCAACTATGAGCACCGGTTCTCCGGCCCTGTCATGCACCAGTATGTCAGCCCTCCGGAGCATTGAATTGAGCCTGAATGACCCTTCAATCTTAATCAGTCCGGGAGGATACCCGAGCCAGCCTGTCAGGTAATTCACAAAATGCTGCCTAACCCACTCTTCGGGGGTCAACGCCACATATTTCTTCCTGAATGCGTCATAGATGAGCCTGTTTCCGGGCCCCTCTTTAATCCGCAATGAACAGGGAGGCAGTTTCAGTGGTTTCAACTTTTGTTGTATTTTTGGTTACCCTTAGGCAGGGCAAATATAAACAAACAGCTTTTGAGAACATGAGAACCAAGGAAGATATAGTGAACAACTGGCTGCCCCGCTACACAGGAAAGGAGCTCACCTCCTTCGGCGAATTCATCCTGCTTACGAACTTTACTCATTACGTTGAAACCTTTGCCAGGTGGAACGATGTGCATGTTGAAGGAAAGGACAAGAACTGGCCGAATGCCACTGCCGACGGTATTACCATCCTCAACTTCGGGATGGGGAGCCCCAATGCCGCCACGGTCATGGACCTGCTCAGCGCCATCCAGCCGAAGGCTGTTCTTTTCCTCGGCAAATGCGGAGGGCTGAAGAAGAAGAACAAGCTCGGTGACCTTATCCTTCCGATAGCCGCCATCAGGAGCGACGGTACCTCGAATGACTACCTGCCGCTGGAGATCCCCGCATTGCCTGCCTTCAAGCTGCAGAGCGCCGTCTCCGCAGCCATAGTCCGCAATAACCTTGAATACTGGACCGGAACCGTCTATACCACAAACAGGAGGGTATGGGAGTATGATGACCGTTTCAAGAAATACCTGGTCAAAACCAGGGCAATGGCCATAGACATGGAAACAGCCACCATCTTTACCGTAGGCTTTGCAAACGAGATACCCACCGGCGCACTCCTGTTGGTCTCTGACCAGCCGATGATCTCAACAGGCATCAAGACAGGCGAAAGCGACCAGAAAGTGACCAGCCAGTTTGCAGACACTCATCTTCGCATCGGAATTGAAGCACTTACAGAAATAAAAGAAAACGGGATATCAGTCAAACACCTCCGTTTCTGATGGCAACCGACTACAAGGAAATCTTAAGGGATCTTCGCAACAAGATCTACAAACCTGTCTACTTCCTGGCCGGGAAGGAACCTTACTATATTGATCTTATAACGGACTTTATCGAGGACAAGGTCCTGGACGAGTCAGAAAAGGCCTTCAACCAGACAGTACTGTACGGCCTTGATGTAACGGTGACCCAGGTGATTGAGACCTGCCGCCGCTTCCCGATGATGGCCAACCAGCAGGTGGTCATAGTTCGCGAAGCGCAGAAGATGAAGAAGGTAGATGACTTGCTCGTCTACATTGAGAACCCCCTCAACTCAACCATACTTGTTGTCGCTTACAAATACGAAGACCTGGACAAGAGAAAATCGCTCTACAAATCGCTCTCGAAAAAGGGATGGTATTATGAATCAGACAAGGTTCCGGAGTACCAGATACCGGGGTGGATTGACAGGTACCTGACTGACAGGGGAATAATGGCCGGTCCTGACTCCTCCAGGCTTCTTTCGGAGTTCCTTGGAAATGACCTCGGGAAGATTGCCAATGAGCTTGAGAAACTTATTATCTCACTGCCTAAGGAGAACCCCCGGATAACCCCTGAACTTATCGAGAAAAGCATCGGCATAAGCAAGGACTACAGTCCCAACGAGCTCTGGAAAGCCATTGTATACCGTGATCCGCTCAAGGCGGCCAGGGTGGTGAACTATTATGCAGGTCATTCCAAAAAAGAGGTCATCCCCCTCATATTCCCGGTACTCTTCTCAAGTTTCAGCCGCGTGCTGATTTTTCACAGCCTGAAAGACAAGAGTGACGGTAATGTTGTTGCAATGCTTAAGACCTATCCCGGCTACGTGAGAGACTTCAGGACTGCGGCTTCACTGTACAGTCCGGGTGCATGCATGAACATCATTTCGCTGATACGGTCATATGACCTCAAGGCGAAGGGGTTCGGCGAAGCTGGAAGCGATCCAGGCGATCTGCTCCGGGAGCTGGTTTTCAAGATAATGCACTAGAAAAAAATCAGTTCATCTCCGGTGACTCGGGGAATTCAGCCCAGATCCGGTATTTGTTGTTCAGTGACCGGAGCACGTCGCGCCACACATTGCCGCGGCTCTTCATTATCACTTCGGGAGGTACCCTTGCGATCACCCATGAGTTCTCACTGAGTTCTCGTTTAAGCTGTCCCTTCTCCCACCCCGAATAGCCCAGGAAGAACCGCACCTGGTCACGCCCTATTGTGCCTGTGGCGATCAGGTTACGGAGGGCATCTATATCTCCGCCCCACCAGATTCCGGGTATCACCGGCACGCTGCCCGGCACCTTCCTGCCAAGGGTATGCAGATAATGCAGGGTATCAGGTGAAACGGGCCCGCCAACCGAAAGGTGCTCATCCCAGCCATCAAAACCATCGACGGCACTGCTGACCATCAGGTCTATAACCCTGTTGAGGATGAAACCAACCGTACCCTCTGCGGTATGCTCGGTCAGAAATACTATGGTACGGTTAAAAAAACGGTCCGTCAGGAAGGGCTCTGATATGAGCACCCTTCCCTTTTCCGGGATCTTGTCCTCTGGATTTATGCTGAAAATGTCAGGATATTGAGCCATATGTCAGCAAAAATGACCATACAAAATAACATCTTTTGTCATCAAAACCAAGAAAAGTCGGGGAAAATAGTAAATTGCACGTTTCAATTCCAGAAAGCATACATGTCTTTAAAACAGTACAAAACACCCACGATGCTGCAGTCTCTGCTGCCTATCGCGGTACTGATAATCCTGCTGACACTCAACGTAAAGTTCTTCCGTGATGACACCCTGTCAGGGGCCAACCAGATAGCCCTTATACTGGCGGCAGCGGTGGCAGGTGTGATAGCTGTGAGCCTGGGTTACCGGTGGCTTTTCATTCGTGAGCGGGTCATCAAGGGAATAGGAACGGCCATGCCGGCAATCCTGATACTCTTTCTTATCGGGTCACTGGCCGGCACCTGGATGATCAGCGGCGTGGTGCCGATGCTGATCTATTACGGGCTGGAGATTCTGCATCCGAAGATTTTCCTTTTTGCCGCGGTGGTGATCTGTGCAGTGGTCTCAGTCTCCACGGGCAGCTCATGGTCAACAGTGGCCACAATCGGTGTGGCCTTGCTGGGCATAGGCAAGGCACTGGGTTTCAGTGAGGCCATGATTGCCGGAGCCATTATTTCAGGGGCATATTTCGGCGACAAGATGTCTCCACTGTCTGACACTACCAATCTTGCACCGGCTGTGGCAGGTACAGACCTGTTCACCCATGTCAGGTACATGGTTATAACCACCACGCCGTCACTGGCAATTACCCTATTGATTTTCCTTGTAATAGGATTTACAATAGACCTTCATGGAGGAACCACCAGCGCTGATGCTGTCCAGGCCGCCATAAAGGCCAAGTTCAATATTTCCCCGCTTCTTCTCCTGGTGCCGGCAATGCTTATTTACATAATCGTTAAGAAGATACCCCCTCTGCCATCACTTCTGGCGGGTACTCTGCTTGCGGCGGTATTTGCCATAATCTTTCAGCCGCATATCCTCGAGGAGGTTGCCGCCACCGGAGGCTCATTCGTTAAGCAGGCATATATAGCTGTGATGAAGACCATGTTTGGCTCCGTTTCAGTGACCACCGGCGACGCGTCGGTGGATGAACTCATGAGAACCCGTGGCATGGCCGGCATGCTGAACACTGTCTGGCTTATCATCTGTGCAATGGTATTCGGGGGAATCATGGAGGCCTGCGGTATGCTCAGGACCATCACCGGCAAACTCATGAGATTTGTACACAATGCCGGGACACTTGTCGGATCAACCGTTGCTACGTGTCTCTTCTTCAATGTGACTGCCTCAGACCAGTACCTCTCAATAGTAATACCGGGGAGGATGTACGCAAAGAAGTTCCGTGACATGGGATTCAAGCCGGAGCTGCTGAGCCGTTCACTGGAGGACTCAGGGACAGTCACATCGGTGCTGATTCCGTGGAACACCTGCGGTGCCACACAGTCAGGCGTCCTGGGCGTCTCCACATGGGCATACGCTCCCTACTGCTTCTTCAATATCATCAGCCCGTTCATGAGCGTCTTTATAGCCTCAGTGGGGTTCAGGATCCGGAAGTACACCCCTGAAGAACATGCAAAGGTACTCGAGGAGGCTGATGCCGCTGACAGGGAACTCTACAAGGAAGAGGAAGCCTGACAGCTCCCCCGCCGGTATTGCCCGGCTAATCTGACTTCACCGTTCTGGCCCCGCCATTCTGGCTTCGCCGGCATGGACCGGCCGGTCTCCCCCGGTCCGCGAACAATAACAGCTCCTGACCCTGCCACGGAGACTGCCGTATTGAACTGCCTGTTTCCGCGCCGGTTTGATCAGGCCGGCGAACAAACAGGAATCCCGGGTGTTTTATTATGGTTATATTTGTTAACTGAATTATTGGAATCATGCTTCTCAAGCTCCTCGTAATATCGGCAATACTTATCGGCCTTTCACTGGCAGGGATGGCTATAACCATTCTGCTCAAACCGAAGGGTCGCTTCCCCGAGACTCACGTGGGCCATAACAAGGAGATGCGAAAGAGGGGGATATCATGTGCAAGAAACACCGATACCGGTTGCAGTCCGGTAAACAGGGAAGCATGCTGCCTCCGCACCCTGGAGGAGGAGTAAGGATTTGCGATGTGCGACTCGCGATGCGCGAATTCTCAAAATGCCAGGCACAGAATTGTCCCGGCCTTACGGTCCGGATCTCCGTTTTCTCCTACAGCACATCAGGACTTCAGTACTGCAACACCTGATTATTCTGAAATCAGAAGTTTTTTTAATCCATCCGAGACCCAGGTCTTCATCTCTCCGTTTTCATCAGAGTATACCAGGTAACCCTCCAGGAAATCATACTTCTCAATAAATGCTATCGCAGCATCTTTTCCTCCCACCATGCAGGCAGTGGCCCAGGCGTCTGCCACCGCTCCGGTCGGGGCAATGATTGTGGCGCTGAGAAGGGTGTGCCTCACAGGGTAACCGGTTCGCGGGTCAATGGTGTGAGAGTACTTGACCCCGTTCTCGACAAAGAATTTTCTGTAATTGCCCGAGGTGGCCAGGGCAAGGCCATCAAGCCTTATACGCGCCTGTATATCAGCCCCGGGGATATAGTTACCATCGGCAGGGGTGTCAATTCCCACCTTCCACCCTGCACCGTGCTTGTCACCCAGTGTCCGCACCTCACCTCCAACCTCCGCCAGGCACTGGGAAATACCGGAGCGGGCTATCAGGTCTGCCACCAGGTCAACGGTATAACCCTGGGCAATGGCATTGACATCTATGAACATGTCCGGATCAGCCTTGATGATCCTTTCCCCCTCCATACGGACCTTATCCATACCGACAAGCGCCAGGAGTGAGTCCAGCATTGATTCATCAAAACGTTTAATGGCATCGGGGCCGAATCCCCATGCCTTAACCAGGGGACCAACAGTTATGTCAAAGTATCCTCCGCTCTGCGCGGAGACCTCTGCCGCAGCCCGGAACACCTCCCTGAAGAGCGTGTCCGTCAGGTCGCTGCGGTTGGCATTGATGGCAGAGATAACCGACGAATCATTGTAGATTGAGAGTGAGTTGTCAATCCGGGTAAAAAGTTTTTCAATATCCTGGCGCAGTGCCATGACATCAAGTCCCGGTGTTTTCTCAACCACAATATGGTAGGTGGTGCCCTGGGTCAGGCCGTTCAGTTCCGCGTATTCAGGTTGCGGAGAACAACCGGCAAGAACATTAACCGATAACAGGATAAGGAAGATTCTTCTCATTTTCATGTATGCTTTGCCTCATTGCAGTCTTGCACTCCTGGCGGAGCGATCCGCAAATCCCGGCCGGAAGTACCGGACGGTCATGCTGACTGCTGTCCCGATCCGCCACCTTCGTCAGCGGCTCAAACTGCCGACTGCCGCCGCCCCGATCCGCCAGCCGGCGGATGCGGGATAAAACGGCTGACTGGTTTAGCCTCCAAAATCATCAAACGCAATATTCTCCTCCGGTACCCCGAGGTTGTCAAGCATATTCAGGACAGCAGCGTTCATCACCGGTGGTCCGCAGAGATAATACTCAATCTCCTCCGGTAACTGCTGCTTGCTAAGGTAGTTGTCAAGCAGCACCTTGTGAATGAATCCTGTGTATCCTGTCCAGTTATCCTCGGGCAGTGGCTCTGAGAGGGCAAGGTTGAAAGTAAAATTGGGAAACTTCTTCTCGAGATCCCTGAACTCATCCTCATAGAAAACCTCCCTTTTTGATCTCGCTCCGTACCAGTAGGAGATCTTGCGGTCAGACTTCTGGGTCTTGAGAAGATGGAAGATATGTGACCTCAGCGGTGCCATTCCTGCGCCGCCGCCCACATAAACCATCTCGTTTTCAGAGTTCTTGATATGGAACTCGCCGTAAGGACCGCTGATTGAGACCTTATCACCCGGCTTGCGCGAGAAGATATAGGTTGAGCATATCCCCGGAGGGACATTCATAAACTGTTTCCGTGCGTTGTCCCATGGCGGCGTGGCAATACGTATGTTCAGTATTATTAGGTTCTTTTCTGCCGGGTAGTTGGCCATGGAATAAGCCCTGTAAGTCTCCTCGGTGTTCTTGAACTTCAGGTCCCACATTTTGAACTTGTCCCAGTCAGCCCGGTACTCCTCTTCCACATCGATATCCCTTCCGAACTCCACATCATACTTTGGCACATCAATCTGGATATAATCGCCTGACCTGAAATTGAGGTCCTCGCCTTCCGGCAGCCTGACCACAAATTCCTTGATGAATGTGGCAACGTTCCTGTTGGAGACCACCTCGCACTCCCATTTCCTGACTCCCAGGACTGCCTCGGGGACTTTGATCGTCATGTTCTCCCTGACCTTTACCTGGCATCCGAGGCGCCAGTTGTCATGCTGTTCACGACGGGTGAAAAAGCCTGTTTCGGTTGGCAGTATTGAACCGCCGCCGTCGGTGATCTGGCATTTGCACATACCGCAAGTACCTCCCCCGCCACATGCTGAAGGAAGGAAGATGCCGTTGTTTGACATCGTTGAAAGAAGACTGGAGCCCGGTGAGACAACCATCTCCCTGTCATTGATCTTCAGCGTGACATCGCCCTGGGGTGTCAGTTTCTGCCTGGCATAAAGCAGCACCACCACCAGCAGTATCATAACCAGAACAAATACTGCTATGCTGATCAGAACGGTGCCTGCAATTGATAAACCTAATATCATTTCTCTACAATTTCATTAAAGTGTGATACCCAGGAAGCTCATGAAAGCTATACCCATCAGTCCCGTTAAAATAAAGGTAATACCCAGTCCGCGAAGCGGTGCCGGCACGTTTGAGTAGCGCATCTTCTCCCTGATGGCCGCCAGGGCCACTATTGCAAGGAGCCAGCCTATTCCTGAGCCAAGGCCGAAGGCAGTTGCTTCGGCAATGTTTGCATACTCCCTCTCCTGCATGAACAGTGAGGCACCGAGGATGGCACAGTTGACAGCTATCAGGGGCAGGAATATACCCAGTGAGTTATAAAGTGCAGGACTCGATTTCTCAATAACCATCTCCACAAGCTGCACAATTGAAGCGATCACCGCGATGAACATGATGAACGAAAGAAAACTGAGGTCGAGAGTGGCAAAGCTCTCGTCAAGCCATACCAGTGCACCCTTTTTAAGCACATACTGCTCGAGCAGGAAGTTGACCGGAACGGTTATTACAAGCACGAAGGTGACCGCAATACCCAGGCCCATGGAGGTCTTCACTGTCTTCGAAACCGCCAGGTATGAGCACATACCCAGGAAATATGCGAAGATCATGTTGTCGATAAAAATCGACTTGACGAATATGTTGACTAAATTTTCCATAATCCCTGCCGTTACTTGGTTTCTATCAGTGACTTGTTTCGCGCGCGCTGAACCCAGATTATGATGCCCACTGTGATAAGGGCCATCGGAGGCAGTATCATCATGCCGTTATCCTCGTAGCCGAAGTTGTAAACCCCCAGTTTCTCCATGACCGGGTATCCCATGATGCTGCCGGTGCCAAGGAATTCGCGGAAGAAGGAGACGGCAATGAGAATCCATCCGTATCCCCAGGCATTCCCCAGACCGTCAAGAAATGAGGGCCATGGTTTGTTCGCCATGGCGAAAGCCTCCAGGCGGCCCATGATGATACAGTTTGTAATTATCAGCCCCACGAATACCGAGAGCTGCTTGCTCACATCAAAGGCAAAGGCTTTCAGGAACTGGTCCACCAGGATAACCAGCGTGGCTATCACCACCAGCTGTACAATGATCCTTATCCGACCGGGAATGCTTTTCCTCAGTGCTGCAATAACCACGTTTGAGACAGCCAGCACCACCATCACGGAGACTGCCATGACAATTGCCGGTTTCATTTTCACCGTCACTGCCAGTGCCGAGCAGATGCCGAGGACCTGAACGGTGATGGGGTTATCCTGCCCCAGCGGGTTCTTTAACAGTTTTATGTTCTTTGCCGACAACAGCGGCTCCTTTTCAATGTTTTCCATATCTACTTCCTGTTTTGGCTGAGGTATTTTTCATATTTGATGAGGCCGTCATGGATCATTGCACCCAGGCCGTTGCTGGTGATTGTGCCTCCGGAGATGCCGTCGACCTCGTGAGGATTGCCAGGTCTTGCGCCGCCCTTGACAACCTTCACAGAAACAAAGCGGCCGTTTTCAAAAATGCTTTTGTCATGAAACTGGCTTTCAAACGGGGTTGTATTTATCTCCGCTCCCAGTCCCGGTGTTTCTCCCTTATGATCAAAGGTTACACCAGCAATGGTTGAGAGGTCCTTTTTAAGTGCAACATATCCCCATATCGGGCCCCATAGCCCCTTTCCCTCGAGGGGAAGGATATGAAGCGTATCACCGTTATCCGCTACCGCGATGAAGACAGGCAGACTCTGCTGTTCCAGCGGCTTTTTCTGCTCAGAGCGAAGGGTGACCGTAAACGCATCGACGCCTTCCACCCTGTTACCTTCGGTGTTTATGACGAAACTCTCCTTTATGTGCCGGTCATACAGCTCCACTGCATTGCTCCTGTCAGAGGTTACGCTTATGGAAGAGAGGATCTGTATTTTCTTTTCCACCTCCACGTTCTTCTCCTGCCTGGGCTGCAGCAGCAGCGCCGTCAGAGACAGGAGGATGGCAACGGAGACAACCATCACCACCGAGAACACCATAATATATTTATTGCTGAAATCTTTCATCTCACGTGCAGTTAAGCTGTCCTTATTCTTTTTATCCTTCTCCTGATATTGGCGTTCACCACGTAATGGTCAATAAGCGGAGCCATAACGTTCATAAGCAGTATTGCCAGCATCGTTCCCTCGGGATATGCCGGGTTGAAGACCCTTATCACCACCACCAGTACACCGGTCAGAGCACCGTATATATACTTCCCGGTGTTGGTCTGTGCCGCAGTTACGGGGTCAGTGGCCATGAAAACGGTTCCGAATGCAAATCCACCCATTATCAGGTGGTAATAGGCCGGTATCTGAGTGTAATCATTTCCGCCGGTGGCGTTCAGAAGCAGGCCGATTCCAAGTGCACCCAGGGTCATGCTGAGCATGATGCGCCAGCTGCCCACGCCGGTCAGAATAAGTATGAGAGCTCCTATCAGTATTGCCACTGTGGAGGTCTCTCCCACCGATCCGGGAATTGTACCTATAAACATATCCATCGCCGAAGGCATATTGGCAATTCCTTCCAGTTTTGCCACTGCCAGCGGGGTAGCTCCGGAGAAGCCGTCAAGGCCACCGCCTTTTACCAGTCCTTCGATCCATACCGCATCACCCGTCATCCAGCCGGGATAGCTGAAGAAGAGGAAGGCCCTGGCAGTCAGTGCAGGGTTGAGTATGTTCATGCCGGTTCCGCCGAAGATCTCCTTGCCGATGATGACGGCAAATGCAACAGAGACGGCAACCATCCAGAGGGGTACGTCAATCGGCATGATGAGGGGTATCAGCATCCCGGTCACGAGGTAACCCTCATTTATTTCGTGCCCTCGTATCTGCGCTGCCACGAACTCGATGCCCAGCCCCACCACGTAGCTGACGATGATCATCGGCAACAGTTTGAGAAATCCGAACCAGAACATGTGCATGAGGGTCCAGTCATTGAGGCCGAAAGCCCTTGTGTGCTGAAGACCTATATTGTAACAGCCGAAAAGAAGAGCGGGCATCAGCGCAATCAGAACCACCGTCATAGTACGCTTCATGTCCATGTGATCCCTTATATGCGATCCGCGTGAAGTGACTGTGTCAGGAACAAAAAGGAAGGTGGCAAAACCGTCATAGACGGAATGCAGCTTCTCAAACCGGCCCCCCTTCTTGAAGAGAGGCTCTATCTGTTTCATTTTTTTCAGCAGGAAATTCATAGCAAGCTCGTTCCTTTATTAGTTCATCTCTTTAATCATCAGGCTGATCCCGCTGCGGATAATCTCCTGTATCTCGGTCTTTGAAGGATCAATGTATTCGCACAGGGCAAAATCCTCCTCAGCTACCTCATAAATCCCAAGGTTTTCCATCAGCTCAATATCTCCCGCGAGGATAGCCTTCAGCAGGTGCACCGGGTAGATGTCCATCGGGAGGACATTCTCATAGTGGCCTGAGACAACGAATGCCCTGTGACCTCCGTGCATGTTGGTGTCCACCTGGAACTCCCTTCCGGGAAGAAGCTTCGAAAGGAAAGTCCTCCAGTAACTGAACTTCGTCAGTCCGGGGGTGGCCCAACCGAAGAATTCGTGGTAGTCGCCCTCCGGAATCACTGTAACCATATTATCATAGAACCCGAATGATCCCTCCTGTGATATCTTCTTGCCGGTAAGCACGTTACCGCTGATGATTCTCATGTTACCCTCACCGAGGTTGCCTTTCAGGATACTTTCTACCGAAGCACCCGGCCTGATGCGGTGGTACTTGCGGTGCTGTGCTCCCGGGCCAGCCAGGGCAATAATCTTCTCCCGGTCATGGAAACCGGTGCTGAAAAGCCTTCCTATGGCAACAACATCCTGAAGGTCAAGTGTCCATACCACTTCTCCTTTCGACACCGGGGCAATATGGTGTATCTGTACTCCCACGTTGCCTGCCGGGTGAGGGCCGGAGAAACGATGGAACTCAACGTTCTGAAGGTTCTTCATCTCGGCCACTCTTGTCCCCTCGGACTCCTGTGAGATATGTACCTTCCCGTCAGTCAGGCGGGAAAGAACATTAATGCCCGTCTGGAGGAAACCGCCGTGAGTGTTGGCCATTATGAAATCAAGATCAGGTGCCAGCGGGGCGGTATCAAAGGCAGAAATGAATATATCCCTCGGAGTTTCTGACGGGCGTGCCACAATATGATACGGGCGCTGCCTGAGAACAGGCCAGAGACCGGACTTCAGCAGCTTCTCCGTTACCTCCCCGCGTGACAGCCTGAGAGGATCAGCGGCACCGAAATCAATCCTGCCGGTACCATCCAGGTCGATAATCACCTCGGTCAGCACCCGCTTCTCACCACGGAGAACCTCCCTGACTACACCTGATACCGGTGAAACATACTTGATTTCAGGAAACATCTTGTCATGGAAAAGCACACTGCCGGCCATGACTTTGTCACCCTCCTGGACCTCAAGCCGGGCTACGAGACCCGGAAAATCGGCAAACCTGACACCATAACGGGTCACAGGCGCCTCTGGGAGAAGAATCTTCTCCGCCTTGCCGGCCAGCTTGATGTTCAGCCCTTTACGTAGTTTAATTAATGTTGACATATTTGGTTCGGATCTTGATTCTTTTCGGATGCAATAATAATTTTATTGTTAACAGATTCACAGAAAAGTTGATTTTTATCACATAACTCTTTTTCAGGCGTGTTGTTCAGAGTGCGGCAGGATATTTGTATTTTAGTCCTAAAATAGTGATAATGGTAAAAATTTCCCAGCCGATAAAATTATTAAGTTTATCTGTATTCTTCCTATCATGCCCACTCTTTTCTTTTTCCTCACCGGAATTCTCATCACTTGAATTTGCATCTAAAAATGTTAAAACCATCTGGTTTGAGAAGGAGGACCTGAAGACAGCATACCCGTTCCTTCAGCCCGGATCAGGTGAACAACTGGCTCTCAGCTTCGATATCATTGAAGGTGACGGGGCCACGCTGTGGTACAACATAGTTCACTGTGACCGCGACTGGAACCGGAGCGATCTTTTCACCAGTGATTACATGGAGGGGTTTGAGGAGAACCAGGTCACCGATTTTGCCCCTTCGTTCAATACCAGGATAAACTACATTCATTACCGTATTTCCCTGCCTAACGAAGATGTCCGGTTCCTGGTATCCGGAAACTATGTCATTACCTTATGGTCAGCTGACAACCCGGGAGAACCGCTGCTGGTAAGGCGGTTCTACATCAGTGAAGGAACCAGTTCTGCCAGCGTGATCTTCCGCAGACCGATGAAACCAGGCACTACTGAAACCCACCAGCAGGCTGAGATAACTATAGCCACCGGCAGCCTGCCCGTCACCGATCCCTACAGGCAGGTAACACTGACGATAATGCAGAACGGGCGTCCTGACAGGATGAAATCAGGACTTACGCCCGACTTTGTCAGCGCAGGCAGGCTTGAATACAACACCCTGTCAGACAAAACCCTGATGCCGGGCGGAAACGAATTCAGGTTTTTTGACATCAAGACCATCAGGCAGACCAGGCAGAATGTGAAGGCCATTGATTTTGTAAACGGGGTTTACCACGCATATCTGATACCCTCTGACGACAGGGAGTTCAAACCCTATTTTTTCAATGAAGACTTCAATGGAAGGTTTGTTGTGGCAATTGAGGAGAGCCGCGAGCCTGAGAGGGAGGCTGATTACGTATGGGTTTGGTTCACCATGCCGGCATACCAGGAGCTGCGCGGAGGATCACTGTATGTCACCGGCAGCTTCTGCGGGTGGCAGAACAATGCAGCAAGCCGTATGACATGGAGTGCGGTGAGGGGCTGCTATGAGGCATCGGTTCTGCTCAAACAGGGCTGGTACAATTATGAATATGCATGGGTTCCAAACGGTTCAGCGGCAGCGGAGGGCTATCATTTCGAGGGGAGTCACTGGGATACGGAGAATGATTACCTCGTGCTAACCTATTTCCGCGATCCCACCGCGCGGTATGACCGGCTGACGGGGATCACGCTGGCAAATACGCGGGCAGGTAGCAGGCAATAGGCAATTTTAAAACTTCCTACTGCCTTTCTCATGAATATCAATCCCGTAAAGCATATAAAAAGTATGCTCCATGGTCTTGACAATCTCCGCCATATACTCATGCACTGCCTTTACTGACCCGGGGAGGGTGTAGATGAGTGTGTTGCCCATTGTACCGGCCACGGCGCGGCTCAAAAGCGCCTTCGGGTTCCTTGTTCCGTATTTCACCCTTATCTGTTCCATGATCCCGGGGATCTCTTTTGTAAGCAGCGGGCGCACCACATCAGGGGTTATATCGCGTGGTCCTATGCCGGTTCCGCCGGTGGTGATGACCAGGTCAGCCGCCGGAGCCTCCATCAGTGCGGCTCGCAGCGCCACGGCGTCATCGGGCAGGATGCTCTGCCTGATCCCGCACTTCCAGCCGGCAGCGGCCATGGCATACTTAACATACTTGACAACTGTCGGACCGCTGATATCGGCGTAGCCACCACTGTGAGCCCTGTCGCTCAGGGTGATCACATGAACCCGGAATTCTTCAGGCAATGTCATGTTTCTCCTTGTTTATCAGTTTGATATCTGAAATGATCATCGATTTGTCAACCGCCTTGCACATGTCGTAAACTGTAAGCAAGGCCATGCTCACTGCTGTCAGGGCCTCCATTTCCACACCGGTTCTTCCTGTGCATCTCACGGTTGCGGTGGCCGCAATACCCTTTTCATCAGGGTCAAGCTTCACCCTCACCTGGTCAAGGGCGATATTATGGCACAGGGGAATAAGGTAGCCGCACTGCTTGGCAGCCTGGATTCCGGCTATCTCTGCAACGGTGATGACATCTCCTTTCTTCATCATGTTGTCTGCCACCAGCTTCAGTGTTTCGGTCTTCATCTCAATCCTGCCCGAGGCTGTTGCGGTACGGTGCTGCACCGGTTTTTCCCCGGTGTGGACCATATGGGCCCTCCCGCTTTCGTCGGTGTGTGTAAGCTTTGCCATAATCTTATCCTCCGATATTGTAAAAACCATTTAAATGATTTGCCGTTCCCCTTTCAGGTTTTGCCTCCAGGGCCTGCCGCAGTGCCTCCACCGCTCCCAGTTCGCGGATGCTGAATCCCCTGTCGCTGAAGAGGCATGGGCGAAGCATACCCTCGGGTGTAAGACGGAGCCTGTTGCACTTCGCGCAGTGACCCCCGGTACCTCCGTGCACAACCGAGAAGGTTCCGGAAGCGAGGTCCATCTGCCTTATGAATCGTATCTCAAGCCCCTCTCTCATGCAATAGTCAGCCACTTCACGGGCATCAGTCTCATCGGGGGTGCTTTTGATGACACAGTTGATCTTGACAGGACGCAGCCCGGCATTCTGTGCTGCCTCAATTCCCCTTATAACATGATGAAGTTCGCCACCGCGTGTCACGATTCTGTATTTCTCCGGGTCCATGGTATCAAGGCTCACATTGACCCTCATCAGCCCCGCATCTGCCAGCGCCACGGCATAGTCAGCCAGTAAGATGCCATTGGTGGTCATTGAAAGGTCTGTGATACCCTCAATTTCAGCCACCATCCTCACCAGCCCAGTCACACCCTTTCTGACGAGGGGTTCGCCGCCGGTGATCCTCACCTTGTTAATACCCGCAGCCACAGCCACGCGGGTAAAGGCGGTGATCTCGTCATAGGTGAGTATCTCCTCGTGCCTGATCAGCTTCACACCCTCCGCGGGCATGCAGTAAACGCATCGCAGGTTGCAGCGGTCGGTGACCGAGATCCTCAGGTAGTTGATATTCCTGTTAAATCTGTCTAACACTTACCATTTCTCCTTTTTGTATCCAGCTTTGTCCGCGCGGGATGGTTATCACTCCCCAGGCGCCGGTCAGGGCTGAAATATGTGCAGAACCATGATATTCAACCGGTTTGGCCTCACCTGCCGGTGTAATGGTGCAGGGTATCCATGACAGCCGTTCCGCCCTCTTGCGTGAGTAGTCGGTTGCCAGAGGCATCTGAAGAACCGGGGCATGCTCCGTCACTCCCGTCATCCTGTCAAGGAATGTCCTGACCATCACCTCAAACTGGAGGAAGGTGGAAACGGGATTGCCGGGAAGGCCAAAGACAGCCTTCTTCTCTCCGGTGCAGAAGGTAAGGGGTTTGCCTGGCTGCATCGCAACCTGGTCAAAGTGTATCCTTAGTCCCAGCGAGGTCATCACACGCGGCACCAGGTCAAAGTCACCAAAGGAAACGCCTCCTGAAATAAGCAGTACGTCATTCTCCTCAAGGGCTTTTTTCATGAGTGAGGTGATCGACTCCTCATCATCGCGGGCAATGCCGTAATATTTTCCGATAGCACCGGCCCTGGCTATCTGAGCCATAAGCTGCGACGAGTTGCTGTTCCGTATCTGTGCCCCGGCTGGTGTCTGGTCCGGTTCAACCAGTTCATTGCCTGTGCTGATAACCCCAACCCGCGGACGGCAGCTCACTGTCACCTGCGTGGTACCCACGGTGGCCAGCACAGCTATATCCTGAGGTTTAATGATATGGCCGGCACGCAGCACCGTCTGATCCTTCATGATATCCTCACCTGCCCTGGCGATGTTGTCATTGCCGGGCCTGCCTGTGAATCTGACCCTGCCTCCGGCCAGCTCCTCACTATTCTCCAGCATGAAGACATAGTCGGCACCGGCAGGCACGGCTGCCCCTGTCATTATGCGTGAGCATGTGCCGGGCACCACCTCCATTGCAGGCATTGCTCCTGCAGCCACCGTCTCAAGAACGGTGAGCTCATGACCAAGGTCTTCATGCCGGCAGGCGTAGCCGTCAACGGCGCTCTTGTTCCACGGTGGCATGTCCATGTCGCTTCTCACGGCCACCATCAGTGATCGTCCGGCCGCCTCCTTCAGCCCCACAACTTCTTTCCCCAGGCGGAATGATGATTCCGTCACAATCCTGTAAGCTTCCTCAAATGTTATCATAGCCTTTCAGTATACTTTTTTTTCTTCTCCGTCCCCTACCAGGCGGAGGGATTCGGAGCGGAAAGAAACAATCACCTGTTCACCGGTGACATATTTCTGCTCCTCCATTTCGCGGCGGGTGATGTCAGCATAAAAATGATCCCCGGCGTTTACCGTTATCTCATAACCAGATGGTGAGGGAACCACATCTTCAATGATTCCGTGTATATTGTTTATCTGCACTCCGGCTGCACCCTGCCTCGATAACAGTACGTCGCCGGCAGATAGGATAAGCAGTCCGGAAGAGGGGTAATCACCCTTCGGAAGCCTGAATTTTGTCCTGTTATCAGTCACGCATGAAGTGCTGTTGTATGATTTGATGAAGGTGACCCTGAAGAAATTCTTTATGCCGGCATAACGTGCCACGAACCTGTTGGCAGGATGGGTGAATACCTCGTCAGGTGTCCCTTCCTGGATGATCCGGCCGTCATGCATTACTCCCACATGGGTGGCCAGGCTGATCGCCTCACTGAAGTCATGGGTGACATGCACTATGGTCTGCCCGTTACGGTTCAGGCGGCGAAGCATTCTCCTTATATTGTCCTTCAGGCTGGCATCAACGGAAGCCATCGGCTCATCGAGGAGCAGTATCTTCGGTTCGGTTACCAGCGTTCGCGCCAGCGCAACCCGTTGTTTTTCCCCTCCCGAGAGGTTACCAGGCTTGCGCAGCAGAAGGTCGGTGATGTTCATCTCCTCTGCGGCGCGCTGTACCTTCTCAATACGCTCCTTCAGCGGTAGTCTCTTTATCCTCAGCGGATACATTATGTTATCCTTCACCGAGTAATGGGGGAAGAGGGCCAGGTCCTGGAAGACGAGGCCAATTCCCCGGTCCTGCACTCTCCTGTGGGTTATATCCTTCCCGTCAAGGAAAATCTTTCCTCTGTCAGGAGCAGTAAGGCCGCATATGAGTTCAAGGAGCTGCGTTTTTCCGGCACCGGAACGGCCGAGCAGCACGTAGTAATCGCCCCGTGATACCTCCAGTGAGATATCCTTCAGGGTGAAGGCGTCAAGCCTCTTGCACAGTTTTTCAGTCCGCAGCATCATCCTCCCTCCTGAATATTTCACGCCGCTCCGTTGCCAGCACCCTGAAGAGCACGAAGAAGAAGAGGGCAACAAGAATAAAGATTATTGAAGCGGGTCTTGCCTCGCTGAGGCCATAGGTATTGAAGCGGTCATAAATGAGCACCGGGGCAATCATGGGGTGATAGGCGATTATCACCACTGCACCGAACTCGCTCATGCCGCGGGCAAACATCATGATGAATCCCGACACCACTGATCTCCATGCCTGGGGGAGCGATACAGTAAAGAAAATGCGCGACTGTGATGCCCCGAGCATCAGCGCTGCTTTCTCGGTTCGTTCCGGCACTGCCGCGAAGCCGTCACGTGCTGCATTGATGAGGAACGGAAGGCTGACGAATGCCATCGCCAGGGCTATTCCTGCGCCGTTGTTGACGAGGAGTATCCCGGCCTTCTGTGCGGCGCCGCCGAGGAGTCCCTCGCGCGATATGAAACCCAGCAGGGCTATACCGGCCGCCGTGTGCGGCAGCACCACGGGGAGGTCAATGATGCCCTGAACCACCTTTTTCAGCGGGAACTTCCTGCGGGCCATGATCCATGCCAGCGGTACGGCACCCACGGCAAAGAGGAGGGTTGCGCTAAAGGCGATTGCCAGCGTGTACCATACACTCCGCCTGACGACAGGGTCAGAGACAGTGCTGCTTAACTCTCCGAACGATGAGTCAAGGAACATTCCGGCCAGCGGTGCAATGATGAAGAGAAGCACCAGCGATGCCAGTATGGTGAAGACCCAGTTGAAGATCGTATGGCCTCTCATGATACAGTGCTATTGTGTACCGGCAGCAAGGTACTTTTTCAGCCGTTCGGGCGCCGCAGAGAGATCATCGGCAACGGCAGGCATAAGCGGATCCTGCCCGCAGTCCCTGAATATCTGCCTGCCCTCCTCACTCAGCATGAACTCAAAGAAACGCAACGCCAGCTCCTTCTGCGGCGCCCGGTCAGGAACCGTCCCTGAGTAACTGATATAGTCGCCACGCACCTCGGTACGGATACCTGGAGCCTCGCCCGGAATCATATATGAGACCCCGGTATAGTGTTCCGTCAGGAGAGGCGACGAGAGATTTATTTCGTCAGGCAGTTCCAGGTAGCTGAACCCGTGCTGGATGGCGACCGATTTATACTGAAACATGTAGTCTATCACTCCTGATGATACCAGTGCAACAAGATCCACCTCCTTGGGACGTATGTACTCCGTATCCTTACCCAGCAGCGAATCAGCCAGGCCGGGCCTCTCATAGTAATCCTCAGCCAGCTTCGCGGCGAAAACGGTGCGGTAACCACACGGGTCAGCATCGGGATCAGCCCGTCCCATTATGACATCATCCCTTAAAAGTATGTCCGCCCAGTTATCCTCACGGAATATCGGGGAGTATTTCGATTCAGGCCTGAAAGCTACCACGATCTCGTTGGTGGCGAACCGGATATTCCATGAGGCATAATCAGGTATGAGCATGCTGCTGACCACGAAGTGATCAGCTGACAGCATGATGTCACACGGCTTTCCCAGTTCGGTGATCTTCCGTGCGGTATGAAGGCTTCCCGCAGCTTCGGTGAGGACCCTGACACCGGGATTATCTTCCATGAAGGCCTCTGACAGCTTTTTTACCGGTACCGAAAGACTGCCGGCATGGAAGATGATGAGCTTCTTTTCACCGGAACCTCCGCCGCAACCTGAAAGGATCAGCAAAAAAGCGAGCATGAATATCAGTGTAAGTCTCATTTAACGCCGTTTATTTCATTTATGCGGTTAAAGAAAACTTTTGCAATGCTCTTCATGGCAATGTCTGTCTCATGTCGGAGGTTATTGTATGCCCTTACCAGTTGTCTCCCCTTATCCGAGAGTACCGTTCTTCCGCCTGCGGCGCCGCCACGTCTCTTCTCCGTCAGCCTGAAGCCAAGGTGCTGTTCCACATCGTGCAGCATACCCCATGCCTTGCGGTAACTCATCCCAAGGTTTTTTGCGGAGGCGGTAAGCGATCCGGTGTTGTCAAGGTCAAGGAGAAGGCCAAAGCCCTCACCATTAAGTATAAGCTCCTTCTCAATTGTCTCAAGCCACATCTCGTAACTGAGAAAAATATCGTAGTAGGGTTGCCCCTTATGCCCGGCCATCGGTTTTGTGCTTTACTTGTAGATGCATCTGTATGCCGCAGGTTTGCCGAGCTTCAGTTTGAAGCGCTGGCCTGCAGGAACCACGAATGTCTGGAAGGGTGCAAATTTCTTCCATTCGGTCTCACCGGGAAGGAGAACATTCATTGACCCTGAAACCACAGTCATGTATTCAACCGTATCGGTGCCGAACTCAAACTCACCCGCGGCCATGACGCCAACCGTGGCGCGGCCATCCTCGTTCTCCAGGGCCATCGATTTTACGTTGCCTTCGAAATACTCGTTTACCTTAATCATCTCCTTTCAGTTATTGGTGTCCGGCAAATTTACATTTTTTGCATAACGCTACCAATAAGATTTGCGATGCCCCCCCTGCTGCCTGTCTGCATCAGGCAAATAATTATATTTGCCATGGCTAAACAGAAGTTCATGAAATACAACAGACCCCTCAGGAGGTTGCTTCGGCTGATTAACCTTGAGAGCGACCTGGATGATTACGAAAACATCCACGAAACAATTGAGAAGGAGCTTGTTTTCAAGGGGACGAACCTGTGGATTCTGGTCTTTGCAATCCTGGTGGCCTCGGTGGGTCTTAACATGAACTCCACGGCTGTGATCATAGGCGCGATGCTCATCTCGCCACTCATGGGACCCATCAACGGGATGGGGTACAGTATTGCAACATATGATTTCCCGCTGTTCCGCCAGGCTGTCAAGAACTTCACATTTGCCGTTCTGGCCGGCCTTGTTGCCTCCACAGCCTATTTTGCCATCAGTCCCATTTCAACGGCTCACTCCGAGCTGCTGGCCCGTACCAGTCCTACGATCTATGACGTACTCATTGCCTTCTTTGGCGGGACGGCGGGAATTGTGGCCATCACCAGCAAAAAGAAAGGGAATGTCATTCCCGGAGTTGCCATTGCCACTGCACTCATGCCGCCCCTTTGCACGGCCGGCTATGGTCTGGCCACAGGACAGTTTACCTTCTTCTTCGGAGCACTGTATCTCTTTACCATCAATACGGTCTTCATTGCCCTTTCGGCACTGCTCATCTCACAGATCCTCAAGCTGCCGATAAGGGGGACCATCGCGGAACCTCAGAAGAAAAGGATCAACCAGATGATATCATTCGTCCTGGCCCTGGTGCTGATACCCAGCATTTATTTCGGCTACCTGCTTGTACAGAAGGAGAATTTTACCGAAAGGGCCGGCAGGTATATTGACAACATCAGCGTGGTTGAAGGCAACTATCTCCTCAAGCACGAGATCAACCCCAAAACACGTACCATAGAGCTTGTCTATGGAGGCACATCCCTTATAGATTCTCAAAAGGAAGAGATAAGGAATCGTGCCGGCGACTTTAACCTTACGGATATCACCATTGAATTCCGCCAGGGTTTCTCCTATACAGATGCGGCTGTCAGGAATACCGAGGTGGAACAGCTCAAGGCAGAGATAAATCGTCTGAACATGGTCGTCAGGGAGCGCAATGAAGCTCTCAGGGCTGCTGTCTCCGCACAGGAAAAAGGGAGTGAACTGCTATCAGAACTGGAGGTTCTTTATCCCCAGGTCAAACAGGTAGCCTATTCCCTGACACTCGGCTACACCAGTGATCAGCCTCTTCCTGATACCCTTGCGGTTGTGATTGTCACAATAAAAGGAAAGGATCTTACAGCCAGGGAAAAAGAACAGGTTGAGAAGTGGCTCTCAGCCAGGCTCAGGTCTGATTCACTTAAGGTTTTCTTCAATAAATAGTCACCCGGGCTGCCGGGCCTGTCACAATTATGCTGGTGGACCGGATCTGCCGCTACCTTATAACCACAGGTTTTTTAACCTGTTGCTGCGGTTTAGCCTGAGGCACCTTAACTTCCCGCTGAACCGATGGCTGTCCGCGTGTGCCGCCTGTTCCCGGTGCCCCAGGAATATCATCCCTGCCTATCCTGTCTATAACGCTTGCCGGCGAGGTGCATGATGTGCATTCATCCGTGTGGCTTGAATAACCGAGATCGGTTCCACTGAAAACATAGGATACCATCTCAAAGGGATGTTTCCTGTTTTTCAGCGGGTTGAGTGCATCACCCGGCGATGAATAACCATAGGTTACGCTCCAGGGCCCGGTTGAAGCTATAGCAGCACCCGGGTATCCTTCGAGTGGCACCAGAGGTATGGATTTACTGAACCATATCTTCGCCTTGCCTGCATCCGGGAATTCGGGTACCGGCTGCGGCATTGTGAGGGAAGCATGAGGTGCACCGGCACCCCTGACGATCTTCACCTCGCCCTGTGGTGCAGCCTCACCATGCAGTGCGCTGACTACCACGAAACTGTTGTCTGCCGCGAAGGTCTCACTGCCTGGCCGGACTGATGACCTGAAGCCGTCATGCCCGATGGAAGAAACCATAAGCCCTTCCGTTTCTATCCAGTCTGACTCCACAATGAATCCTTCCACCTCTATCCGTGCCCTGACCCGCTGCCCGGGTTCAAATGTCATCCCGCTGACGGAGAAGAGGCCAAGGGGTGAGTCTACCATTCCCCGGTTTGACATTAGTTTTCCGGCAGCGGTGGCGGTTGCCGGTACGGCGGTTTTTGCAGCAGTGGCTGCTGTCGAAGGAATTGAAGTCTTTCCGGTAGTTGTGGACGTTCCCGGTACGGGAGCCCTGCCGGCAGAGGCAGATGCCGGTGCTCCGGTTTTTACGCTTCCCTGCGATGGTTTGACCTGTGCCGGCACAGCCGTAAGTGTGGCCGGCGGCTCCGTGGCCGTGATGAATTCAATAGGGCCGCGGTAGACGGTCAGGTTATTCCTGAACTCGTTCACCCTCTTCGCGGCCTCCTGTTGCGGTATGGCGCCACGCAACCGTTCAGCGGCTGCAGCTCCTCCGATGGCCGCAGCAGCAGCCGGCACTGATCCCTGCTGCGCCCCGGCCAGTTTTGCCCACCGGCTCCGCGAGCCCGCCACGGAGCCGCCGGCCACACCTGTGAAATAATCTGCCGAGTAGAGTTTTATCTCCCTGAAGGGAATGGTGACATCAACGGCAGGACTGGCATTGGGAACACCCTGCAGCCTGACAGCCACCCTGTCACCCTTCCTGAGGGGCACATTCCTGGCAATGAAAACACCATCACTACCGGTTGAGACACTGTATTCGTTCCTGGCATTAACGCCATGGTCAACCATCACCGTGAGGTTCCCCTCGTATGGGACTGTATCCATAACACCTGCAACCTTTCCCGGAACGAGGTTGTGAATCTCACCCGCAACATAATCGCCCCACGCACAGGCTTCATGGATCACCATGCTGTACCCGTGGTAATCGGGCTTCTGGTATTTCCAGAGAGAATAGTAATTATCCAGCAGGGTAAATTTCTTCGATACAATTTTCCCTCCCGCTTTGAGCCGCAGCCCTACATCGGCGCTGAGTGTCATTCCGTCAGTGGCCACGGTACCCTCCATGCCGCCATTGACATAAACATCGAGGGCATTGTACCCCTTGACCTTCAGGTTGGCAGTACACTGGAAACCTGCAAAAGCCTTCATCTCTGAGGTGATGTTGTAACCCACCTCGCACCATGAATCTATCGTTGAGATATTCTTTATGCTGGTTGGTATGTACCAGAATGTACCTCCGCTGGCACCCATCGCCATCTCTATCCCCTGGTGTATCTCTACGGCAAGGGTTACATGCCCCTCAAGTGTGGTGAGAATGAAGAGCCCTATCTCACACTTGCCAAGGTCTGACAACTCTATCTCCGTTCCCCATACAGGGGTCTTTGCCTCCTCCTTCAGCTTCATGCTGGTATATATTTTCATGTCAACCTGCTCCGAGGCGAGGAAGACAAGCCTGTAACCGTTGTTCTTCGTGTATTTCCCCTCCACGCGTGGGTTGGTAAGCTGTATCTGCCCCACCAGTGTAACTACCAGCGAGTCATTGTCAACCTTGTCGATGAGGAAGCTGACACTGTCAAACTGCAGGTTTACGGCATAACTGTTGTTGAGCTGCAGCGAGCTCTCAACCACACCCTGAGCCAGCGATACGGTGTTTGCCAGTGTAAGCGGCACTTCCTGTTCCGGCACCTCGATGTCATCAAACACAGCTGACAGTGAAGGCCTGAGGGCCAGCATGCGACTCTCATCCACCGGTTCTGCCTGCAACACAAGATCACTGGCAGGATCCAGGTAGACCGAATCAGGACTGGGTCTGAAAGCGCCACCCGAAAGATCAAGGATTCCGTCCTGCTGCAGCCTGATACTGCTTTTCTGTGCAGGGGTCAGCATCCTGACATTCGGAGCCAGTTCATAACGGACGTTTTTAAACGTTCCGGGCTTCTCTCCGCGGGCCATGGCCCGGGCCGCTGCGGGATGAACCGGCTTTTCAGCTGTCTGCAGATCCTGAACGGTGACCACACCGTCAAACCTCACTGATTCACTGATTTTAAGCTGCTGAGCTATGACCGTAACCGGCGCCAGAATAACTACAAAAAAGACAAAGCGGAGATATTTCTTCATGATAATACGGGGTTAATGCCATTTTACAACGCAGTAAATCTTTTATTTAATATACTGCTTACACTAAAAATTAAAAAAATGAACAAAAATGTTCGAAAAGTAAATTCTTTAGCCTTATTTCCTAATTTTACCCTTGAAGAACTTAATACCACCCGATTATGAAAATAGCCGAGCATCCAACATTCAATAAGGAATGGGAAAAGAAGAAGGTTAAAAAGGAGACTAAAAAGATACTGAAGGAGATTGGTGAGCTTCAGCACAAGATGTACGCCCAGGGCAGATACAGCATCATAGTGGTGCTTCAGGGAACCGACGCTTCAGGCAAGGATGGCGTGACGAAGGGTCTGCTGAAATACTGCAACCCTGTAGGCATTGAGGTGCACAGCTTCAAGAAGCCTACAGACCTTGAGTATGCGCACGACTTCCTATGGAGGGTTCACAATGTTTGTCCCGCAAAGGGGGTAATGCAGGTGTTCATAAGGTCGCATTATGAAGACATACTTGTTCCCTCGGTTGAGAAATTCATCCCGGCCGACATCATTGAAAAGAGGTATGAGACTATAAATACCTTTGAAAGGATGCTTGAGGATCACGGCACGAAGGTGGTGAAGTTCTTCCTTAATGTCTCAAAGAAGGCCCAGGAGGAGAGGCTGATGGAGCGTATCGAGCTGGAGGAGAAACACTGGAAGCACAAGGATGGCGACTGGGACACCCGTGCCAAATTCGACCAGTACCTGAAGGTATATGAAAAGATAATCAACCGCTGCAATGACGTACCCTGGCATGTAGCCCCCGCCGACAAGAACTGGCAGAAGCTCTATGCGGTAGCCACCGTGGTCTTAAAGACACTGAAGGAGCTTGACCTGCAGTGGCCCGCCCTCGTCACGGAACGATTCAAGGCAGAGGCAGGTGACAAGGGCGAAGGGGCGACAGCCATCAGTAAGAAGCATGTTGGCAGGAGCGCAGAAGCAACAGGTGCCAGGAAAAAGCCGGCAGGAAAGAAGTAATTGAAAATTGCCTCTTGCCTGTTGCCTCCCTATTTAAGCGCCACAGTCTTGCTGATGGCACCGGCCTTGCGTGATTCATATTTAATCACCACATCACCCTTACCACTGACCAGGAACTGGTATTCAACCTTGCCGGATCCCGGCACCTGGCACATCTGTAACTCCGGACGGTGTTCCTTGTAGTTAACCAGATTCATCCAGGCATCTGTCAGCACACCGCCGCTGACCACTTTGGCCGAGCTCCCGGCTACAGTCAGCTTGTCAATCGGATACAGCTTGTTCTTCATGGTCTGGAAAGAGACTGACGGAATAGCCCCGCTGTTCACCAGCCTGACCCTGACACTCCACAGATCACCTCCAAGTTTCTTCACCTCAAACACATCCATCGATACCTTCGGTGTCTGCCGTGCGGCAAAGATGACCGAAGAGGCGTTCCTGTGCACCAGGTCCTGCAGCATGAAGGGATGCGGCAGCCGTGAGCTCATCTTGGTCCACCCTCCTATCTCCACCTCACCGTACAGCGGGTGTTTGTAAGGCTTCCACTCCTTAAAGAGCTCGCCCTGGTTCACGTTATCGTCAAACAGGAGCCGCTGGCGCTCACTATCCGATGCATCGCCAAACCTTGACCTCTCCTCCGGCTTTCTTGCCATTGTGCCGTCATAGGTCTCCGTCTCAGGCTGATACAGTTCGCCCACAAGAGAGTATGAGCCAATAAGATTATTGGTGAAATCAGTGAAGTCACCATATGTGGTATAAAGATCCTTCCAGCTTATGAGGTATTCATATCCGGGAACGATCTTTTCCATGTTCTGCCCGAGGTAGTCATAAACCTGTATGTCTCCCTGAGGCAGCTCGCCGGCAGCCTTGAATGACGGTCCCCTCAGGTACATACCGCCGTTGTTGTGGAATGCAAATACCAGGATGATATTCGGACGTGCCAGCATCCATTCGGCAATGGCTTTGATACCTGTTCCCTCAAACGGGTAGTTGCCTGCTCCCCTCTGAACATATGAAGGATTCCAGTTCATTCCCCAGTTACGGTTTCCGTCCACATACCCCTCAGTGTCCTCGTTCACCAGTCCGTCTCCGTCATTGTCAATACCCTCCTGTCCGAGCCTGGTCCACTCGCCCTTCTCGCCCGGCTTGACTGAGATCATCAGCCTGGGATCCTGCGGGTCACTGCGCAGCCTGCCGAGGGTATCCCTTATCCTCATGTTGGTGATGCTGCCATCGCCGTCAAGGTCATCCGGACCATCCTCATCGAAGAGGCCGTCACGGTCGTCATCTACTGGTATGCGCAGTCCCCTGTTGGTGCTGGGAGTGTTGGCATCGGCGAAGAAATGAGCCCTGCCGTCTACATTGACAACCGGGATGATATAGAATACATTCCGGTCAACCACCTCTGTTATTTCGCTGATCTTTCCGTAATTGGTTAGCAACCTGTTGGCCAGGTAGAGGCATACCTCGCCGGCCTGAATCTCGTTACCGTGGATATTGCCGTCTACATAAACGCCAGGCTTTGAAAACGGTTCTCCCGTCTTCGGGTTGTTGATGGTCAGCGCCATGATGGCTCTTCCCTCTTCGCTCCGGCCCACCTCTTCAAGCTTTGTGAATTCCGGGAAGGCTGTATTCAGGGCCTTCATGGCCTCGTTCATCTTCTCATAGGTGTAGTAAAAATCAAAGCGGAGGGGCACCTTTATCTCCTGCGCCTGCATCAGCGTGACGGCCAGTGCCATCAGTGACGATATCATAAAAACTCTTTTCCTTTCCATGGCTTAACCTCCGATGTTTATCCGTTCACTGTCATTACCTGCCTGTTTCGACTCGAGCCTGAGGGTCAGCGTACCCTTCTTCGCACTCCTGACAAGCCATACATAGCGGGCCGATTTCATCCCTCCGAGATCGTTAAGGGGGGTTCTCTTCTTTCCTGAGAGAATCTCCGTCCCTTCTCCGTCAAGAACGAGTATTGCGGGTGCCGGAGCCCTGTTCCTTTTACCCATTGCCGTAGGATACGGAAGAAAACCCTCGTTGGTCACCCATGCCTCAACCTGGAAGATCCCGCCGCCCTTGTCAGTAGCCTTGACTTCAGTGATGGCAAGGCGTGGAAGCTTTTTCACCAGTTCGGATACAAACGGCAGTTGCAGATCCAGCAATGAATCAACCATGCTGACCGGCGGGGTGTTGTCACTGAACGGAGTGAACCCTCCTATCTCAACCTCGCCCAGTGTGGGATGGCTGTAACTCTTCCACGGTGTGAACCCTTTTCCTTCCAGCCACCTGTCAGAGAAGGCCAGCTGGGCTGTCTCCTTTGCATCACCCTTCTTCTCATCCGTTTTGGGAGCCGGCATCCTCTTCATCATCGCAGCCATCTGCTCCGGTTTCATCTGTCCGTTTCTGACCATTGTCATGAGTGACTGTGCGGAGAACTGTGCCGGGGCACCACTCTCCTTAAGGAAGGCGGCTATTTTCTCTTCGCCGAGGGCGAGAAACTCATCTGAAGTCATCTTGCCGAGAGATTCGGAAGTGATGCCGGAGCCCTCCTTCTTTTCCTCCTTCGGTTTTGGCAGCCCCCAGAAATCCATTGTAAATACCGGGATGCCGAGGTGATAATAACCCCACATCTCAAACGCGCCATCCTCCGGCTGTGCGGGGTCAAACCTTTCGGTCGTCACACCCTTTTTCTTCAGGTACTCCTTGAATTCCGAAGAGATCGCATTGTAGAATGTCATGTCTTCAGGGAGGGGATTCACCACTGCTCCCAGCCCCAGGAAGCCTGCTATCAGGCTTTCGTCAGCAGTCATACCGGGAGGAAGCATCGGCTGTACCAGTTCAATGATCTCGGCCATGGTGAATGTCTGGGAAACGTCAATCCCGAGTGCAGTTCCCATGTCTCTCGGTATCCGTATGTTTTCGGTATCGAATGATCCCTTCCTGCCACCCTGCGGGGGCGAAAGGAGGTAGTTGGTCTGCCCGAACGAGATCATCATTGCTATCTCGGGATGGTCAAAAGCGAACTTAAGAAGTGCAGCCGACTCCGGTTCCGAGCCGGGATAGAGGCCGCTTCTCCTGCCGAAGTGTTTGAAGAGGTGAGGGAAGTTGATGTTGATGTTCGTCCCGCCGGGAAGGTCTTCGTTATACTGGCCATCACCGTCATCATCAATCCCTTCGGTATAGAGTTTATACATACCCTTCTCTCCCTTTGAGGCGTCAGCCCTGCGCATCAGGCGCGGGTCGCCCTCAACGGTAACCCAGGTGCCGTCATGAGCCTTCACCCTCATCTGGGTGATGATGCCATTGCCGTCGAGATCATTGTAACCATCCTCATCGGTCTGGTCATCGGTGTCGTCATTGAAAGGTCTGTTATTTCCCGGGTCTGACCAGAGGGGCCTGGTGAAGTAACGCGCATAGGCATCCGGATTGCCCATTGGCACAATATACCATGTCAGCCCGCTGTTAAGTGAAGCGTCACCGGCGATCCGTGTGGCGAGCTCCAGGGCAGCCTCGGTAGCCAGCGGGGTTATGCCCGAGAAATTGGCGCCGACAAGCACTGCCGGAACGGAAGCACCTGACTTGCCTATCTCAATCATAAGCATCTCCCTGCCGCCGGGGGTTGCCGCAAGCTTGTGGACCTTAACCAGCGAGGCATTCCCCTGGCGAAGCTGTTCTATCCTCCTGTTCACAGTGGCCGGGTCACTGTACTTTTCGATGGCATTCACCGATGCCGGCATCATCAGCAACGTGGCGACCAAAAGCATCATGCCTCTCATCGCAGGTAATTTTATCACATTCATCCTGTTAATGGTTTTGCGTGAAATCTGCTATTTCAAATCGATTCCGAATAACTCTTTGTAAGACCTGACTATATATTCGTCAAGCCATGCGTAGTGCTCCATAATCGTCTCCTTCCGCTGTTTTCCTTTTCCTGGCAGAGATGCCGTCATCTCAGCGGTCTTCCTGAAAATCTCATTCTCTACAGGTTCAAGCTTCTGCATGATCCCTGTCTTTTCAAGGTTAAGAAGCGGTGCAACATTCATATATTTCCCTCCGGAGCCGCGCGATATCGGAAACAGCTGTCGCTTGAGGGTCATTGCAGCATCACAGAGCGGAGCATGCATATCTTCCTTCATACTCACCACCACCGGCAAGTTTTTGCCGGCGCTGACCCAGACCGGTACTGCCACCGTTGTCAGGGGGAATCCGGCGAGTGTCCACATCATGGCTGCGGAAGGATCTTCGCCTTTGGCTGCCCCCACGACAAGTATCACGGAGGCGCTTGAAGTGCGAGGAATGAAGTCCTCGAAATACCTGAAGGTTGCATCGGCAGCATCAGCCGGCATATCTTCCCGAAGGTTGACATTCGTAAGAGAATTGACAAGGTTTCTCGAGGTGCTGTTAAGAAGAAACTGAGGGTCAAGCCTTTTCTGAGCCACTGCCAGGTTGAGGGCTCTGCTTGCGGCTTCATACCTTATATAACCGAAACCCACTTCCGGGTTACCGGAGAAAGAGTGGTTTGTACGTATCAGCAGGCCAAACGGAGCCACGGCCGGATCATTGGCATCTATTTTTATGAAGCCATAGTTGCCGGTTTCATAGTAAGCCGCCCCGCCCTGTGCATCAATCACCCCGAAGTTGGCATCCACACCAATCGGTTTGGGCATGTCGGAGAGCATCTTCTCAAAATCGGCAAGTGTGGCACAGCTGGCCAGTGCCATCTTCATCACCTCACCCTCACGGTCAGCCAGCTTTGTTGTGTCACCGGTGTTGTTGTTATAGGCAGCCGAGTTCATGATGGCGAAGCCGGCAGAGTTATATCCGCCCCACACCTCGCGCTTCCATGAATCCTTTGAATCAACCAGCCCGATATATTCATATTTGCCGTCCGTGAAATAGACCAGGGCATTGTCAAGTGTACCGGTATCACGGTTCTTGTAGAGCAGCGGCCGGCCGTCAGGAGTGTGCTTTCCTGACATGATAAAGGTGGTGCATGACCACAGTTCGCCTGTGGCACCGGCAATCAGCATCAGGAACACGAACAGTGTCAGTTTTTTCATAGGGGTTAATATTATGCGGTTAAAGTTATGTTTTTTTTAACCCGCACATGCCCTGCAGGAAATCTGTTAAGATTTTTTAACCTGACGATGCTGACCGCCACCCGGGGGTGGCTGACTGTTATCTTACCCTCTTCCCCTCTATTGTCTGTCCTCCCTGGTACAATATTATCTTGTTGACCTTGCCATCCGGATCTGCAACGAACTCAACCTGGGCATCAATCACCTTAAGGAAGAACTTTGTATCACTTTCAGCAAAGATCTCGAACTTCTGTTGACCGGTAGCCTGGGTAAAAAGCCTGTTTCCCTCACGCGTGAATGCAATACTGAATCCGGGCTGTATCTGATATTCACCCACATACCTTTCCAGGAGCTCTTCAGAAAGAGATTTTTCCTTTTTGATTTCAATCTTTTTTTCGGTACGGTTCCATTTCACTATCTCACCCCTGTCGTCGCTCTCCACCGAGATCACTTTACCGGAAGCATCTCTGCCAAACGTTGCATACATCAATGAGTTTTCAAAAATAAACCTGTCCTTTTCAACAGGCATCATTTTCCTCCGCGAGCCTCCGGGCCTGACACCGTTGAGGCGGCCCTCATCAAGGATTATGGTTATCTCTGTCCCCTTCTCATTGGCGTATATCCCTTCGTACTCCCTGAGTTGTTCCTCGCTGACTTTAATTTCCGTAGTGGGCACAGGTTTCCCTATTGCAAGGGCAGCAAGTCTGATTGCACTGAATCCCGGATCCTTTGCATTGTTGTTGGAGAAGAGGGCAACGAAGACATCTTCATGGGGAAGGTAAATTGAAGAGGTAAGATAACCGTTGATACCGCCGCCATGTTCGATGGTAGGACTACCCTGGATCTCACTCATAAACCAACCGTATCCGTAACGGGTATCCTTCCCGTCAGCAAGCCTGAAGCCGGACCATGCTTTTTCAAGTGTTTCCTTCTTAACCAGTTTATAGCCCAGCAGAGCCCTGTTCCATTTGTACAGATCATCAACAGTTGACATGATTGATCCGGCAGCATATGGCAGAGTCATACTCAGAAAATCTGCATTGACGGTTCCTTTCTCTCCCGGCTGGTAACCGGAAGCACGATTCATCACAATCTTCGTGTCATCACCGTAAAGGGTTGATGTCATACCAAGTGGTGAGAAGAGGTTTTCCTGCAGGTATTCTGCATATTTCTTTCCCGATACCTTTTCAATAATGTATCCCAGCAAGAAATAACCGGAATTATTGTAGTTCCACCTGGTACCCGGGGCAAATTCCATGGGAAGAGGTTTTATCTTCTCAATCACCTCCTCTGGTGTCATGTCGGTTCTCATCATTTCCTCATAAGAGGGAACGTTGGTATAGCTTTTAATACCTGAAGTGTGTGTGAGCAAATGCTCAATAGTTATCGAGTGCCCCTGCATCGGGTAGTCAGGTATGTATTTTGTGATCTCATCCTGAAGAGACAGTTTTCCCTGCTCCATCAGCTGAAGTATTGCGATGGCGGTAAACTGTTTGGTCACAGATCCGATCCTGAAAACCATTTCCGGCCTCATCGGCACATTAAGTTCAAGGTCAGCCATGCCGAAAGACTTTCTGTAGACTACCTGGCCTTCTTTTGCTACCAGTACGGCGCAACCGGTTTCTCCGGGTCTGAACTGGTCAAGAAGGATTTCGTCAAAGTCAAGCGAAATCTTCTTCAGATTGAGAGGTTGTGCCATCAGACCACTGAATGTCAGTAACAGAATCATGATCATTACCAGCCTGACGGCAATCAGATTGAGGTTTATTCTTTTCATAAAAATTCAGGTTAATGCATGTTATAAAGACCGGAAATTAGATAATATGTGGCAATTCTCCTTCAGGTTGAGGGTAAAAAAATCGAGCCAGTCCATTTTGAAACCATCCTTACAGGCAGGAAGATAACGTGAACATCTCATCCTGAAAGGTGTTTATTGATAAAATGGTTATTCAGGGTAGGATGAGCAAACTTTTCTTTTTGACCATGTTGCTGCCATTTATGGGGCCAGTGGCTCCGGCCCGGGAGATTGAAAAGATCGGCATTCCCGGACTGGAGCAGATACTTGCCAGCCCGGAAGACCGGCTGTATGTTGTCAACTTCTGGGCTACATGGTGCCCGCCATGCGTTACCGAAATGCCCTATTTTGAGAAACTGTCCAAAGAGTACCAGGATAAAGGGGTGAGATTCATCCTCATATCCCTCGACTTCCCGAGCCAGGTAGAATCAAAACTGATCCCCTTCCTGGATAAAAATAAGATCACGGCCGAAGTGAAGGTTATGACCAACCTCGATTATAACAGCTGGATAGAGAAGGTCGACAGCAGCTGGCAGGGGAACATCCCCGTAACCCTTTTCTTCAACAATGCAAAGAATGTAAAATACTTCCATCCTTCAGAGGTCACCGAAGAAGAACTGAGAGACCTGATAAACAAATACAAAGAATAACAATCTATTTAAAAATCAATCAGCTATGAAGAAGTACCTGTTTATATCCATGGCGGCCCTGATGATTACCGGCCTCCTTAACAGCCAGTCGCCTTACAAGGCCGGTGATGTGGCTTCCGATTTCAAACTGAAAAACGTAAAGGGTGAAATGGTATCACTTGCTGATATCAAAGACGCTGACGGGTTCATAGTTGCATTCTGGTGCAACACCTGTCCGGTGGTGAAGAAATATGACCAGCGTCTGCAGGCACTGCATGCAAAGTATGCTCCCAAGGGATACCCGGTAATAGCCATCAACCCGAATGACCCTGCAGTTTCACCGGGCGACTCCTATGAAAAGATGAAGGAGACCGCGGAGAAACTGAACTACAGGTTTGAATACCTTTTTGATGAGACACAGGAGGTAGCACGCAAATATGGTGCAACCAACACACCGCACATATATATTCTGTCATGGAGAGATGGCAAACTGGTGGTGGATTATGTTGGTGCCATTGACAACAACACTGACGATGCGGCAGCTGCTGACAGGAAGTACGCTGAGGATGCTCTGGAGAGTATACTTAAAGGTCAGCCTGTATCCGTGGCCGCTACCAGGGCCATAGGATGCTCCATCAAGTGGAAAAAGGGTTGATTGTCCCCCCGCGCCGGATCCGGCCGGGAGTATAATAACAGCTCACATCGTCAGGCCACACCGGTATGTGAGCCTGATACCCGGGATGCTGCAGCCGAAATGACGCAGAATGATGAACGAGGCATCCGGCAACTACCTGCCGGGTGCCTTTTCTGCTTTTTCAGACTTGATAGCCACCTCTTCGGCCGGCGGCTCGGAGGTGATGTTACCGAATTTGTCAACATAAGCAATCATGTTCTCGAGCCCGCCACCTGGTGAGTTCTCACGGCGCTGCTGCTTCTTCTGCTCCTTTTCCTTCCTCTTCTTGAGACGCTTCTCGGTCTTTTGCTTTTTAATGTAACTGTTGTTTGGTCCTGCCATATATTATTGATTTCAGTTAACAAATGTTATTGCCCTGCCGCTTGCGCCAGCCCTTCCTGTGCGGCCGATCCGGTGGATATAACTCTCCATGTCTTTGGGCTGCTGAAAGTTGATTACATGCGAAACGTGCGAGATATCAAGCCCCCTTGCGGCAACATCGGTTGCAACCAGTACCTTTATCTTGCGGTTCCTGAATGACTCAAGGGCTTTAATCCTGTAATTCTGTGATTTGTCACCATGAATCTCGTCAGCGGTTACACCGGCCCTTCTCAGGTCACGGCAAATTCTGCTTACCCCGCGCTTTGTGTCCGCAAAAACGAGCACCTTTTCAAATGAGTCGTCACGTACCATCCCCAGGAGTATCTCAATCTTCTTTTCTCCGTCCTTCACCGTTACAATTTCCTGTTCAATGGTGTCAGCACTAACGTTTCCGGGTCTGACCCTGACAACATGTGGGTTCTCCATGAGCCCGTCGATGATCCTGCGCTGGCTCTTATCCTCCGTGGCAGAGAATAAAACAGTCTGGCTGCGCCGGCTCATGCCATCCACAAGCCTGTTAATCTCGGGAGCGAATCCCATGTCAAGGAGCCTGTCGAACTCATCCAGCACCAGTACAGTAAATCTCCTCAGGTCAAGTGCACCCTGGCGAACCATGTCTGCCAGCCGCCCGGGGGTACCTATGATAATATGACCCGGCTTCCTCAGCCTGTCAATGTCACGACTTACACTGGTGCCGCCAATGAGACATGTGCTGAAGAGCTTAAGTCCGTGTGCAATGCTCCTGAACTCGGCATCCGTCTGCAGCGCAAGTTCTCGCGTGGGGGAAATCACCAGAACATGACCCGATGAGTCCTTTCTCAGGAGATTGTGTATCAACGGTATCAGAAAAGCGCCCGTCTTACCGGTTCCGGTCTGCGCAAGGCCGATGAGATCTCGACCTTCGAGGATTGTTTCCAGGGTCCTGTCCTGAATCTCGGTGGGCAATTTGTAGCCCTTCTTTTTCAGATTGGTGATGATTGTAGCGTCAACCGGAAGGTCCGGTATTAACCGTTCTGCCCTGTATGTGGTCATCTCCGCCGGAATTGCCTTCTTCACAAAGCTCTCCGGGGGGAGTTCACTTGCATTATGTTTCTTCCTGTTGCTGAAGTTTCCTGTCTCTTTGTTTCTGGGGCTGAAGCCTGTTGTTTCCTTTTTACCGTGATTGAAGTATCTCTGATTCCTCTTTCGTGGATTCCTTTTGTATTCCATTATATTTTAATTGGTTAATGTCGCTGAATAATCATTAACCAGATATCTGTTCAAAATGGCAATGTTCTTATGGCGAAAATGTTTCAGCGTAAACTAGTGATGGTAGAACGATCCAGACCGGTTATACCCGGGATTCGCCGTCTAAACAGATCTAACTTATGCCAGAATCGGGGGCAAAGGTACTCAATTTCCCTCACCCCTGCAAACAGGATGGTAATTAAGGCAGTTTTCGGACTGACTGGCTGGCCATCACCCGGCCACAGGATGAGAAAGAGGGGCAGCCTGACCTGCCCGGAATGGGTTTCAGTATTTTTTATACTATATTAGCCTGTATGAAAAAGATAGCAATCATCAGTCCCAGCATAAGGCAGGGAAGGAAAAGCCACCGTGTGGCTCTCTGGTTCAGGAACTATTTACAGGAAAATAACCTGGCCGCAGTTGATATACTTGACCTGTCGGAATACAGGTTTCCACTCTTCGAAGAGAGGCTTAAACTGCAGTCTGACCCTCCGGCTGAAGCCATTGAGTTCGCAGCCAGGATCAGGGAAGCCGACGGGGTGATAATCATTGCCCCGGAGTATAACGGCGGTTACCCGGCCAGCCTGAAGAATGTTATTGATCTTCTGACCGATGAGTGGCGCCGTAAACCCGTTGCCATCTCAACAGTATCTGACGGACCATTCGGGGGAACACAGGTCATCACCTCGCTGCAGTTCAGTCTCTGGAAGATCGGCGCATGGACAGTTCCGGTGATGTTCCCCGTGCCCCGCGTTGATGAGGCTTTTGATGAGGAGGGCCGGCCGTTTGACCGTGAAGCGATGAAAAAACGTGCTGCCAGGTTCACGGGGGAATTGCTGCGTTGTATCGGGGCACAGCAAAGCTCTGAAAAATAATTACATTGATAATCAGCATATTAGCTAAATTCATCCAACTTTGGCATAACTTTTGAATTTTACGTAACCGAAGAGACAGTTCTTCGTAAAACGTAAAGAGATGAAAAAGTTAATCTGCACCACGATCCTCACAGTCCTGATGGCTTCAGCGGCGATAGCCGGAAGGCAGGATAATCCTGAGGAATACCTGGGTCTCCCGGGTGACAACCTGAACCTCTACGCAGTCATGAAGCTCTTCCAGGATTCAGAGACGCTTGAAGCTTTCGAGAGGGAGCTCAACGACGAGAATTCCAGGATCAACAACCTTGACCTGAACAATGACGGCTATGTTGACTATATTACCGTATCAGACTATGTCAACGGTGAGGATCACACCATCGTTCTTCGCTCGGTCCTTGACCGCAACGAGTCACAGGACGTGGCAGTGTTCACTGTTGAGAAGCTGCGCAACGGTGAAGTCAGGATACAGCTGATCGGTGACGAGGCTCTTTACGGAAGGAATTACATCGTTGAACCGATATATGCGGAGACACCCAATCCCGGATACAGGGGAAGGACAGTTCAGAGGGACAATGTGACGGTGGTGACCACCACATACTATGAAGTCGCTGCCTGGCCGTTGATCAGTTACATCTACAGTCCCCGCTACGTCATCTGGCGCTCCAACTGGTACTGGGGCTACTACCCGGTCTACTACAGGCCCTGGAGACCCTTCTACTGGCACGCCTACTACGGTTACCATTACCACTGGTACCCCACCTACTACTCTTACTACCGCCACTGGCATCATCCGAGGTATCATTACTACCACGACTACTACTACAGGAACGTAAGGGCTTACTCGCCGAATGTATCACACCGCATCACGGCAGGTACCTACAAGCAGACCTACTCGCGGCCCGAGACAAGGAGAGATGGTGAAGCCCTCTATGCCAGCACCAGCGCAAACCGAAGCAGAGGATCATCTCCTGCAGCAGCATCCGGCAGCGACAGAAGGAGTTCGGCTGCCACAGGCAGCAGGTCAGCAGGCAGTCCGGCAGCAGTACAGAATGGCGAAGGCCGCAGGGCAAGCAGCTCAGTACAGAGCAGGGGCGAAGCCAGGCCTGCAGCGACTGACCGCAGGAGCGAATCCACTCCCGCTGCTTCCCAGGGAAGCAACAGCCGCAGGGTATCCACCGGTACTGTAAAGAGTACACCGGCTACCACAGGGAGGAGCAGCTCAACCCCGGCTTCAGCCGGAAGGAGCAGCAGCCGGCAGTCTGAGACTGCAACGCAGACTCAGTCCCGGACGCGCAGTAGCGGAACAACCGTACAGAGAAGCTCACAGCCCCCTGCCGGCAGGTCACAGGGTACAGTACAGAAAAGCTCTCAGTCATCGGGAAGCAGGTCACAGGGTACAGTCCAGAGAAGCTCGCAGTCATCAAGAGGGAGCCAGCAGTCAGCTGTAAGCAGCCGGCAGTCCTCAGGCAGCAGGCAGGCAGTCTCACAGAAATCATCTTCCTCCTCTCAGAGATCATCAGCCCCTGCTGCCAGGTCTCAGAGCAGGAGCAGCAGCCAGGGACACAGCAGCGCTCCCTCAAAGAGCAGAAGCAGCAGCAGGAGCAGCAGCAGCTCAAAAGGGTCTGACGACAGCAGGAGTTCACGCAGATAAACATACGGGCACAGGGCCTGGTGCCCAGTGCATCAATTATAAAACCAGGTGCAGGGAAATCCACCCTGCACCTTTTTTATTACAGTCACATCAAAGTCTGCTGAACTTTAGTTACTTTCTGGTCCCCAGGAGCGTTATCAGAATAACCCCTCCGGCGCCTCTGGAGCCGTAAATCGAGGCGTCTGACCCCTTCAGAACCGAAATAGACCTGACCTGCCGGGGAGAAATGTGGTCAATTGAGTTGACCACCACACCATCTACAACAAAGAGAGGGTCCGTACCGGAGTTTATTGAATTTATTCCCCTTATTGTGATCTTGGTACCTGATACCTGTACGCCGGGAACCCGGCCCTGTATCATATCATAAATGTTGTTGTAGGAGGCATTGATATCCTCCTGTCCATCAATGTAGCCTACATCTGTTGTCAGTTCACTCCTTTTCTTAGTACCATACCCCACATCCACCTTCTGGTCTCCGTATGAAGCTTCCGGCTTGAAGTTAGGCATTCCCGTATTTCCGTCAAGGACAAAATCTACAGTCGTTCCGCCATCGAATATCGTCATGGTTGAACCCATGTTTGAGGTATACGCTCCAAGGCTTGCTATATCCTGCCTGACTCTTAATTTGTAAGTGCCGTTCCTCCTTGTGGTCACTCCCGTGCTCTGACCATCAGCCACAATCAGTACCCCCCCTATCGGGGCCATCATGGTGTCAGTCACCGTTCCACTGACTGTAATCATCCTGCCCCGGTTCTGACCCTCAGCCAGAACGGAAGTCATAAAGGCAGCCAGTATTAAGACAAAAGTCGTTGTTTTCATTTTCATCTGTTTAACAACACGCAAGTTAACAAAAGGAAGGCATTATTCAAACAGGAACCCCGGCTCCCTGTGATATACGTGGTCCTTCCGACCATATACGATTGGTTTGCTCTTTTTTACTAATTTTGCTGCCCTGCTGAAACAAAAGCATTACGTTGACAAATATGACATTTGACGAGCTTGACCTGGATCCTGAAATTCTTGATGCGATTGAATAC
>JALONR010000061.1 GCA_025454815.1 Bacteroidales bacterium
ATCACCCTTGAGGACGGGAAGGTTGTGTCAGATGTAAGGACTAATCATAATTCATGAAGCGGATATTCATTACATCAGCATTCCTGTTATCCACATTGCTTCAGTCACCGGCTATCGCAAACAAGGGCCCCGGGGTTTCCGGAGGCGATACATTGCATGTGGCGGCCGGAACCCCGGATACCGGCGAGGAGAAGCTGATCAGCCTCACCGCCGGCGGGTATGCCTCATGGCTCCATATGGCCATGTTTGATAAGCCGTCAGACAACTGGATCAACAGCAGCATGCTCCATAACCGCCTTAATTTCAAAGCTTATGCCGGCAATCATGTGACTCTTGCGCTTGAGATGAGGAACCGTTTTGTCACGGGTGACATGATAAAGTTTGATCCGGCCTACGCCGGAAGCCTGGCAGCAGATGACGGCTGGATTGACATGTCATGGAATATTTTCAGTGGAGGCTCTTATGCCCTCAACACCATGATTGACAGGGCCTACATCAATTTTACAGCAGGCAACCTGGAGATTAGGGCCGGCCGGCAGCGGATCAACTGGAGCCAGGCGCTCATATGGAACCCGAATGACATCTTCAATACCTACTCATTCTTTGATTTTGACTATGTTGAGAGGCCGGGGAGCGATGCTCTCAGGCTTACCTATTCAACCGGTCCGGCCTCGGCGGTGGAGACCGTGGTCAAGGTTGATGCAGCCAACCGCATCACCGCTGCCGCCCTGGGCCGTTTCAGCCTGCTGAATACTGACCTGCAGTTTCTTGCAGGTGTGACAGATGATGATTTCCTTACTGCAGGTACCGGTTTTTCAGGAGCAATAGGTTCCTTCTCCATAAGGGGGGAGGCTACCCTCTTTGCACCGTTCAGGGGTGCGGATGAGGAAAAAAATATATTCATTGCCACCCTGGGCATTGACAAGGCTTTTTCTGACAAGGTGACAACACTGGCACAGGTGATGTACTCCGGCAATCCGATTGATCTGAACAGCTTTACCGAGCTTTATGAAGGAGGACTAACAGCCAGGCAGCTAGCTTTTTCAAAATTCAGCGCCGCCGGCCAGATCTCCTATTCACCCGTGCCGCTGCTGAGCATTTCACTCTCGGCCATATGGTACCCTGACCTCGACGGATACTATGCCGGTCCTTCAATTGACTTTTCTCTTGCGGAGAATGTTGACTTCTCATTCCTCTGGCAGCATTTCAACAGCACCATCGCAGGGGAGGAGACACGGATAAACCTCGGTTTCATACGGATCCGATACAGTTTCTAGAATTTTCATACTTTTACGGTGCAAACACCGTAAGCATGTCACTTGTCCATGAGTTTGAGAAATCCGGCAACTGGCTCTTCAGGAGAAGAAGCTGGCTGCCGGCGACAATACTTCTTCCCGCAGCTGTTTATATGCTTTTCATAGCAAACCGCAGCGTCATATATTTCAACTACACCTGGGAGATTGCCTGTATCCTTGTATCCGTTGCCGGGGAGTTGCTCCGGTCATATACTGTCGGATTTGTTCCGCGCAACACTTCAGGGCGGAATGTGATAGAACAGCTGGCTGACGAACTTAACACCAGGGGGATCTATTCAGTGGTACGTCATCCGCTTTATATCGGCAATTTCCTGATGTGGCTCGGACCCGTAATGTTCCTCAGGTCAGTGTGGTGGGTTCTTGTGTTCGTCCTGGCCTACTGGCTCTATTATGAGCGCATCATCTTTGCGGAGGAGCAGTATCTCCGCAGGAAATTTGGCGAGACCTATGATACATGGGCATTCCGCGTCAAGGCTGTCATTCCTTCATTCAGACGATATGTCAGGGCTGAGCTTCCCTTCTCTTTCAGGAATGTGCTGAAGCGGGAATACAACAGCATCGCGAATATGTTCGTTGTCTTTGCCCTGCTTGACCTCCTCCGTAATATTTCAGTCACCGGCAGATTCTACCTGGAACCGATGTATATTACCCTTTTTGTGGCGGCCCTGGTCTTCTGGGCAATCATAAGGTACCTTGTCAAGAGAACAAGGTTCCTCCATGTGGAAGGGAGGTGAGCAGGGAAACTCTTCGGGGCGGATTACCTGCGTGCACCCAGGAACAGCATGATATAGTATATCAGGGTTGCAAGTGAGCCCAGGGCTGCAATAACGTATGTATATGCTGCCCATTTAAGAGCATCCTCCGCCTTGTCATGGGTGCCCGAGTAGGTTATGCCGGCGTTTGCAAGCCATGCAAGAGCCCTTTTTGAGGCATTCACCTCCACAGGAAGGGTGATGAAGCTGAAAAGGGTGGTGATTGCAAAGAGAACGATACCTATCAGCAGTATCTCGGGCCTTGAGTTGAGGAGTACCAGTCCTGCTATCAATACCCACTGTATCCAGTTTGAGGCGAAGCTTACCACCGGGGCAAGCCTTGATCTCATGCCAAGCCAGGCGTATGCCTGTGCATGCTGCAGGGCGTGGCCCGTCTCATGGGCTGCCACGGCAGCGGCTGCCACGCTGGTGCCTGAATAGACCTCCCGGCTGAGGTTGATGGTCTTTTTGAGGGGGTTATAGTGGTCAGTCAGTTCCCCGGCCACACTGTGAACGGTAACATCCGTAACGCCGCTTTCGCGAAGCATTTTCTCCGCCACATCACGTCCTGTCATGCCTGATGCAATGGGGACCTTTGAGTAGGTCCTGAACTTCGACTTGAGCCTGGCGCTTACAACCCAGCTCAGCACCATGAAAACTATAAATATGATCCAGTATGCTCCGTTGTGTAAAAACATTGTTTCCATTTATCTCAGATACAATTTGGTTTATTTTTCTTCAGCAAAACGCCTGCCGTTGCAAATAAGTTCTGAAAAGAGGTCATTTTGTCATGCCTGATTGGCTTATCTTTGCGGGCGATGCTGAAGGGCGCCGCAAAGATATTATCTTTTTTGCTTCTCATCCCGGTATGGATTTACCGGTGGTTTATTTCACCATGGACTCCTCCCTCATGCCGTCATGTGCCAACCTGCTCGCAATATGCCATTGATGCCTTCAGGATGCACGGGCCGCTGACCGGAATCATCATTTCAACCGGCCGGATTCTGAGATGCAGACCGGGAGGCACCCATGGTTATGATCCTGTTCCGCGGTTTATCTTCAGGCGTTACCGCCACGGCAGCCTGACGCTCCGCAGGGTTCCACGCTGCAACAGGCTGAAGGAGCACGACTAGAATGAGAGTTTCTCCCTGAGCATTTTATACCCTGCCCTGCTCACAGGGATCTTTTCACCCGATTTCAGGACTGCAACGTAATTGTCCTTGCTGTAGGGTTCGAGCCGGTTTATATGCTCAACATTGACTATGTATGATCTGTGCACCCTCATGAACAGACCGGGCGGGAGATGTTCCTCATAATATTTCATGGTCTTTGGTTTCAGGGCCTTTCCCTCGCTGTAATAGATCATTACATAATCATCTTCGGCTGCCAGGTAATATACGTTGTTGAGAGGGATGATCTTTATCCCGGCCCCTTTCCTGAACACTATCCTGGTGAGGAATCCCTCGGCCTCGGAAGCTGTGGAAACCAGCTTTTCAATCTTCTCATCTGCCGGTGTCTCTTTATCCAGGCGGTTCAATGCCTTTGCCAGGGCATCGTCAAACCTCTCCTTCGAAAAAGGTTTGAGGAGGTAGTCAACGGCGCTGAGCTCAAAAGCCCTGATGGCATACTGGTCAAAGGCGGTGGTGAAAATAACTTCCGGCTTCTCATCTATCACCTCAAGAAGCTCAAAACCTGTAAGTTTAGGCATCTGGATATCGAGGAAGATAAGGTCAGGTCTTTTTTCCTTTATCTCCCTTGCGCCGCAGAATCCGTCGCCGCATTCACCTGCGATCTCTACTTCGGGATGGTCGGAAAGCATAAACCTGATCAGTTCCCTGGCCGGGGCCTCGTCTTCAATGATCAGTGCTCTTATTTTTCTCATGCTTTAAAATATATTACTCATGATTTGCGAAAGGGGAATCTCACCATCGCCGTAAAGCTGTCATCGCCTCGGTTCACGGTAAGGTCTGCCGCATCACCGAAGAAGAGTTCGAGACGGCTGCTGACGTTCTTCAGTCCGATGCCGGCACCTTTCCTGGTTACCACGGATTCAGTGTCAACGTTGTTGGTCACAGCTATTACAACTTTTTCGTTTTCCATCCTCGCAGTAGTTTTGATCGTAACTTCCTCCGTCGATTCATAGATCCCGTGTTTGACGGCATTTTCGTAAAGAGGCTGCAGAAGCATACCGGGCATTAGTGCAGGAAGGCAGTCCGGGCTTATATCCTCCTCGATTTTCAGCCTCTCGCCAAAGCGTACCTTTTCAATCTGGAGGTACAGCCTCAGGCTTTCCATCTCATTGCGCAGCGTCACAGGCTGTTCGTTTCTTGAAGAGAGGGAATAGCGCATGAAGTCAGAGAGCTTCACAATCATCTCCCTGGCTCTGAGCGGATCTGTGACAGTAAGCGAGCTGACGGAGTTAAGGCTGTTGAAAAGGAAGTGGGGGTTTATCTGTGACCTGAGCATCTTCAGCTCCCCCTCGCGAACCTGTGACTCAAGCTGTGACTGCCTGGCCGCCTTTTCCGCCAGCCTTGTTGCACTGAGGAAGAGGTAATAGACCAGGATTATCATGAAGTATAACAGTGTGCCGGCGGTTGCCCTGAAGGCCAGGACTGAGTGCCAGAAGATGTCGTAATCGATCTTCTCGGTAACCATTGCCCTTACCAGCACTCTTGAGCCAAGCAGCCAGACCGACAGTGTTAAGGTGCCGGTCAGCAGAGCATTGAATATTGATGTGTAGATCTGGTTGTCATCTCTCAGAAGGAATCTTACGGGAAACCAGATGGCCAGACCCAGAAGTCCGAAAATAATCATTGAAACCAGTCCGTCGGCGATTGCAACCTCGGTCCGGCTTCCGTACCCGAAATGAATAAGAAGTGACTGGCCTGCTGCCAATCCCAGCCAGGCCAGCCACCACACAAGTAGCCTCGTTCTGTTCTCCAGTAACGGATGCTTCATATGCTATTTGTAACTCTTGATCTCTCCCCCTCCGAATATCACGGTACCTCTGATGGTAAGCGATCTGGTATTGTCCCTGATAACATCACCCCTCATCTTCCTGCTGTCAGAAAATCCTCCCAGGATGGGGGTGACTTCAATCACCACGTTCCAGCCGTCAGGGACAATGATGGTTGTACCACCAAAGATACATGTTATTTCAATTACGTTGTCACCGGGTGATAGCGATGAACGGGTCAGGTCAACCTCACCGCCTCCGAATATGGAGGTGATTTTTCCCCCCTGGAAATTGTCCGTTATAAGCTGTCTCTCCGCTCCGCTGAATATGTTTACATAATCAATGTAATCAGCCTTGTTTACGGTTGAGAAGTCAAGCTTTTTAACCAGCCGCTTGGAGTTTACCAGGAGCACCACACCCAAAACTATGAACAGTGCCGGCCAGAAGAAGTTGAATGACCTGAAGAAGTCGGTGAACAGTTCAGGTATCAGGAAGAATCCGCCGACGGAGATCATAACAATACCGGGAGTTTTGTTGTCAGACCCGGTCAGGGTGATGACGCCGATGGCTATCAGCAGCATCTGCCAGCTGAAGATGATGTCATCAATGAAGTGGTCAAGAGGTTCGGGAAGAACTGTCAACTTCTTGACAATAAGGATCATTCCCGCGATGATCAGGAGCACGCCGATAATGAACCTGCTTGAGGTTTCGGGGTTCCTTGCCGGTTTTTTGAATTCGTTTTCCATTGCTTTTTTTTTATTTTGGGTGTTTTTGAATTATCTCAATCTTTTGGTCAGGGGCCTTAACATGAAGGCCACTCCTGCCAGCACAAGCACTGCAGGCCAGTATATATTTTTATAGGTCTCGGTGAGTTGTACCGTCATCTCTGGCATGAGAAACCAGAATCCTATGGCAAAAAGAATCACTGCCGAGACCAGCTCGAGGCTTATGAGTGACCATATCCCGAAGAATATGAGCAGCATCTGCCAGGTAAAGTAGTTGGCGATCTCTCCCATTTTAAGCAGGTCAAGCTTGGCAACAAGCATCATCAGCCCCAGTGCTATAAGGAACTTTGCAATGCCTGCGAACGGATTGTGGTCTTTGTCTCTCATGGCGATTTGTTTGAATTACGAGTCAAAAATATTAATGATTTGCAAGGCTGTGATACTCATTTCCGGCGGAGAGCGGATATACATCGGTGAACAGCGAAGAAAACGGGTGGTGTTACTTTTTTGTTCATAATTTTTTTTATTGATGCAGTATTTATAATTTTGCAGACCGAAAAAAAGGGAGATGCCCGGATTGTATTCCATACCGCTGGCGGGACTGAAGGAGACCAGATACACCTATGAATTCAGCATAGGAGACGATTTCTTTAAGGCCTGGGAGGAGTCTGAGATTAAGAGGGGAGAGATGCGTGCGGTGGTGGTTTTACAGAAGTGCAGTACCCATCTTGAGCTGGATATAGTCATAAACGGACGGGTTGAGGTGGTGTGCGACAGGTGCCTTGAACCGTTTTATATGAACCTTTCATCTGCCAACAGGCTTTTTGTCAGGCAGGGAAGGGACTGGGAGGAGGCTGATCCGGACATGATTACGATGCCGCTGGATGAACATGAAATAGACCTTAGTCAGTTTTTCTATGAATACATCCACCTGGCGTTACCGATAAAGCGTATTCATCCTGATGATGCAAAGGGAAACAGTACTTGCAACCCGGAAATGATCAGGAAACTGAAAGATCTTCTTATTCACGGGGAGGGTGAAACCGACCCGCGATGGGACAGTTTGAAAAAACTGACAGGGAATAATTAACTCAATTCATTACTGCGATGCCAAATCCAAAACACAGACACTCCAGTACCAGGAGAGACAAGAGGAGGACACACTACAAGGCTGTGGCTCCAACAACTGCTGCATGTCCCAACTGCGGATCAGCCCATCTCTACCACAGGGTCTGCCCGGAGTGCGGATATTACAGGGGCAAGCTTGCCATAGAGAAAAAGACAACAGCCTGACAGGCTTTCCGTTCAAAACGAGTGAACGATGAAAATAGGTCTTGATGCAATGGGGGGCGATTACGCTCCCGATGCTGTCGTTGAGGGCGCTGTTGACGCACTCGGGCAGCTGCCGGAAGGAGACCGCATTGTGCTGATAGGTGATAACAACCTCATCCGCGCAAAGCTAACATCTTTGAATGCCGAGCACACGCTGTTTGACATCGTTCCGACCACACAGGTCATCGAAATGTCAGATCACCCGGCCAAAGCCTTCTCACAGAAAAGGGATTCATCAATAGCCGTTGGCTTCGGGATGCTTAAGAGCGGACTGATTGACGGTTTTGCAAGTGCCGGTAACACCGGGGCAATGATGGTAGGTGCCAGCTATACCGTGAATGTCATTCCCGGCGTCTTCAGACCAGCCCTGGCAGCACTGATACCAAATCTCAACGGCAGGTCATCAATCATTCTTGATGTGGGGATCAACCCCGACAGCAAACCTGACGTTCTTCTGCAGTACGGTCTTCTCGGAACCGTATATGCCAAGCATGTACTTGGCATCCAGAATCCTGCCGTCGGTCTGTTGAACATCGGCACGGAAGAATCGAAAGGATCATCGGCTGTCAAGGCAGCCTATGAACTCCTGAATGAGAGCAGTGACATAAATTTCAGGGGCAATATTGAAGGTCATCACCTGTTCACTGAAGAGATGACAGATGTTATAGTCTGTGATGGTTTCGTCGGTAACGTGGTTCTTAAAATGGCCGAAAAGTTTTATGTTGTGGCAAGGTCAAAAGGGATAAGCGACAGCTTCTTTGACAGGCTGAATTTCGAGGTAGTTGGGGGTACGCCGGTGGTCGGTATAAATGAAAACGTCGTGGTGGGCCATGGCATTTCAAACCGTAAGGCCATCATGAACATGATTCTCACAACCCGCGATGTGGTCCATGCCGATCTTGCCGGAAAGATCAGGGAAGCATTCGGAGCATGACGAAAATCAGGGCAGCAATTACGGGCATTAACGCCTGGACACCGGAGTACCGGCTGACAAACCATGAGCTCTCTCAGATGGTTGAGACCACCGATGAGTGGATCATGCAGCGTGTAGGTATAAAGGAAAGAAGAATACTCAAGGGGGAGGGCAAGGGTACCTCTGACCTGGGCGAACCGGCCGTCAGGGGTCTGCTCGAGAAAACCGGCACCAGCCCCGATGAGGTTGATCTGCTTATCTGTGCTACTATCACCCCTGACATGATGTTCCCTGCTACGGCCAACATCATATGTGACAAGGTGGGAATAAAAAATGCCTTCAGTTTTGATATCGGAGCAGCCTGCTCCGGGTTTTTGTTCGCCCTTCAGACAGCAGCCTCATACGTTGAGTCAGGAAGATACAGGAAGGTGATTGTTGTGGGGGCAGACAAGATGTCTTCCATAACCGATTACACGGACAGAACCACCTGTACCCTCTTCGGTGACGCAGCCGGTGCCGTTCTGCTGGAACCCATATACGAGGATTACGGTGTGATGGACTATATCTTCAGGACTGACGGATCAGGGAGGAAATACCTGCATATGAAGGCTGGCGGGTCAGTGCGCCCGGCTTCACATGACACTGTGGGCGGTCGGGAACACTTTGTATACCAGGAGGGACAGGCAGTCTTCAAGTTCGCCGTTTCAAACATGGCTGACGTGGCTGCCGAGATAATGGAAAAGAATAATCTGAAACCTGAAGATATTTCATGGCTCGTCCCGCACCAGGCAAACCTCAGGATAATAGACGCCACCGGGCGCAGAATGGGACTACCACCTGAAAAGGTGATGATCAACATTCAGAACTACGGAAATACAACCGCTGCAACAATTCCTCTCGTACTGTGGGAGTTTGAGAAACAACTCAGGAAAGGGGAGAATCTGATTCTTGCTGCTTTCGGGGGAGGATTCACCTGGGGAAGCATCTGGCTTAAATGGGCATATGACCCGGTTGCGCAATAATGGCAAACAGGGGAGGGCGGCATTTCTGCCCTCTTTTTTTTCCACAACCGGCACAATACTTTTTATATTTGCGTGTTAAATAACTTCAGGGAAAATACGGGACAAACCAAAATCACTATGGCAAAATTAATCGAGACAGACAACGGTGCAGCAGTCAACCTTATAAGCCAGGGTACTGAAATCACGGGCGATATAAAATCTTCGGGCGATATCCGCGTAGACGGTGTGCTTAACGGAAATATGATTACCAAAGGCAAGGTGGTCATCGGCCCCACCGGCAGGATCAAGGGTGAGGTGGAGTGCAAAAACTCCGAGGTGTCAGGGATGGTTGACGGTAAAATAACCGTGTCACAGCTCCTTAACCTGAAAGCCACTTCAAAGATCAACGGAACAATCGTTACCGGCAAGCTCTCCATAGAGCCGGGAGCTGTATTCACAGGCAACTGCGCAATGAAGGATGGTGAAAATGGAGGAACAGCAGCAGCCAGATCCAAAGAAGAAGGAAAGTAAAGGCACTGACGGCCTCTCAGCCTATTCCCGCTACAGCACCATCGCAATCCAGATGGTGGTTATCATCCTCATCACATCACTCGGCGGAGTAAAACTTGACCAGCGGTTCGGAACCGATCCGGTCCTGACCGTTATCCTCTCTCTTCTCGGAGTTACCGCGGCTCTGTGGCTCGTAATAAAAGAGGCCATAAGAAATAAGTGAAATGTTCAACCCCGGAGCAATCAGATACTACTTACGCCTCCTGGCATTATACGTGGTGGCTTTAATGATGATCATTGCTGCCGGACGTTTGTTCTCCTCAGCCCCGGATACCGCCGGTGCCATTTTCCTTGCTTCCGGATTTGCATTTACCGCCTTCATTTCCCTTTTAATTTTTTTTAACGGTTATGCTTCTGACCGCGATAAAAGTGTTTTTATGACACTTATCGCCATGGGTGTTAAGATGCTGCTTGTCTTCGTCCTTGCGCTGCTCTATATCCTTGTCTTTAAAAACGACGCAATCGGTTCATTAATATTGTTTTTTATCCTATATTTGGCCTTCACTTTTTATGTAATTATTACATTTATCAGTGTCCTGAAACGGAAGTCAGATTAAAGAAATTTAGATTGAAAAACAGGTATTTATATCTTCTCATTCTGATATTCGGATTGCTGGCCGGGAATGTTCCTGCCATCCCTGCGGGCATCAGTGAAGAAGAAGGGAAGTCACACGACACCGGAGAGGAGTTTGATGCCGCCTCCTTCATCATGGAACATGTGGCGGACTCGCATGAATGGCATATCCTTACGAAGAAGGACGGCACCCATCTGGCCGTGTATCTGCCGGTAATCCTTTATGACCGGGAGTCGGGTTTACACCTGTTCTCCTCCCGTAAAATTGCCCACGGGCACAGTTACCGGGGTTTTGCCGTGGCCCATGAGGGGGAGTATGCAGGAAAGATAATAAAGGTTGATGAACACGGTCACCATGACGGGTCCAGGCCCCCGCTTGATTTCTCAATCACCAAGGCTGTTTTCGGCATGCTTGTGGCGGCTGTAATACTGTTATGGCTCATGCTTGCCCTGGCGAGGACTTACAAAAAGTCAGGCATTACCGCCCCGAAGGGGTTCCAGGGGGTTCTTGAACCAATAATCCTGTTTATCAGGGATGATATTGCAGTTCCCAATATCGGGGAGCATAAGCATGCGAAGTTCATGCCCTATCTGCTGACCGTCTTTTTCTTCATACTTATCAACAACCTTCTGGGGCTGATTCCGTTCTTTCCCTTCGGCGCCAATGTCACCGGTAATGTAAACGTGACATTTGTCCTTGCGCTTTTCACGTTTCTGATAACCCAGTTCAGCGCCAACAAATCACACTGGAGGCACGTATTTGCCGCACCCGGCGTACCTTTCTGGCTGCTGCCGATCATGATACCCATTGAGATCATCGGGCTCTTTTCAAAGCCTTTTGCCCTCATGATCCGTCTCTTTGCGAATATCACTGCCGGTCATATAATTATCCTGAGCCTGGTCACGCTGATATTCATATTCAAGACAGTGCTTGTAGCCCCGGTCTCCATCTTCTTTGTGCTCTTCATGGACTGCATTGAGCTGCTGGTGGCCTTCCTGCAGGCATATGTCTTCACACTGCTGTCAGCCCTCTTTATCGGGATGGCGGTAGCTGAACCCGAACATCATTAAACATCAATATATCAATTACTTATTTTAACAAAAGTTTTATGGAACAAGCAGCAATGTCATTAGCAGCAGTAGGAGCGGGCCTCGCGGTTATCGGGGCCGGCCTTGGTATCGGCCGCATCGGCGGTTCGGCCATGGACGCCATCGCACGTCAGCCTGAAGCCTACTCGAAGATTCAGCTCGCAATGATCATTTCGGCAGCGCTTATAGAAGGGGCAGCCCTCTTCGCCATCGTTGTCGCAATGATAAAGGGCTAAAATCAGAAAAGCCTGCAACGGTTGGTTGCAGGCTTTACAAACGAATTAAATAAAACAGCATATCATGTTATTACAAACCAGTCTTGCAAGTCCCGCAATAGGGACAATATTCTGGACGACACTTATCTTCCTCATGTTGCTGTTCCTACTGTGGAAGTTTGCATGGGGGCCTATCATGAAGGCAGTCAAAGCACGTGAGGACATGATTCATAATGCCCTTGATTCTGCAGAAAAGGCCCGGGAGGAGATGAAGGTACTGCAGGCCGACAATGAAATCATACTCCGCAAGGCACGTGAGGAGCGTGACAAAATCCTTCGTGATGCACGTGTGGCATATGACAGGTTGATGGCCGAAGCCAAGGAAAAGAGCCAGTCAGAGTCAGATGCCCTGGTGCGCCGCGCCAAAGAACTTATTGAACGGGAAAAGGTTTCTGCCATTACCGAGGTGAAACGCGAGGTGGCCAGGCTGGCCATTGAGGTGGCTTCAAAAGTGGTCGGAGAGACCCTGAAGAGCGATGCCGAGCAGCAGAAGCTGATAGAGAGATACATCAACGAGATCGAAGCAAACAGGAACTGACGCAATGAATTCAGCCAGAATAGCCGTAAGATACGCTAAGGCTCTCTTCGACCTTGCCCTTGAAAAAAATGTTGTTGACGGGGTCTACGGTGACATGAAGACCATCAGCCGTCTCTGTGCCATGGATGAGGTGAAAAAGGTGATCAGCAATCCCGTCATTCCTCTTCAGAAGAGAAAGGAGGCCGTCATTGCCCTGACCGGAACCGATGCCGGAAAGCTGACAATAGATTTTATATCGCTGCTCTTCAGCCAGGGACGGGGTGATTACCTCGCTGCAGCGGCAAGGAACTTCATTGACCTCACCCGCAGGCACCGGGGAATACGGCAGGTGACAGTTACCACTGCCGTTCCGGTTGATGACGCAACAAAAAAAGAGATGGCCGCACTGATTGCGGACAAAAAGGCCGGCACCATAGAGTTCAGCGAACAGATTGACGAATCGATCATCGGCGGCTTCATCCTCAGGGTTGATGATTCATACATCGATGCAAGCGTAAAAAACAGGCTGAATAAATTCAGGAAGGAGTTTTCACTGGCAGGTTATGCCGAAAAGTAGTTTATAAGATTCAGAGATATGACTAATATTAAACCTTCAGAGGTATCACAGATTTTAAGGCAGCAGCTTGAAGGAGTAAAGACAGCCATCGACGTTGAGGAGGTGGGAACGGTGCTTCAGGTCGGTGACGGCATTGCACGCATATACGGCCTCAGGAACGTCGGTTCCAACGAGCTTATCGAGTTCGTTGAGTCGGATATCAAGGGGATTGTCCTCAATCTTGAGGAAGACAACGTGGGAGCTGTTATCCTCGGCCCCTCGGAGAAGATCAGGGAGGGTGACATTGCCCGCCGGACGGGAAGGATCTCGTCGATCATGGTTGGCGAGGGTCTGCTTGGCAGGGTTATCACCACCACCGGTGAGCCCATTGACGGCCGCGGCCCCATCACCGGGGAGCTTTACGAGATGCCTTTCGAGAGGAAGGCGCCCGGCGTCATCTTCCGGCACCCTGTAAAACAGCCGGTGCAGACAGGCCTCAAGGCCATAGACGCAATGATACCGATCGGCCGCGGCCAGCGCGAGCTCATCATCGGTGACCGCCAGACAGGCAAGACGGCCATAGCCATAGATACAATCATAAACCAGAAGAGCGAATTTGAGAAGGGCAAGCCTGTGTATTGCATCTATGTTGCCATAGGCCAGAAGGGATCCACCGTGGCGAACATAGCCACCACCCTCATCGTCAGCGCCACTGCTGCCGACTCTGCCGCAGCACAGTTCTATGCCCCCTTTGCGGGAGCGGCTATAGGTGAGTTTTTCCGTGACACAGGCCGTGATGCCCTGATTATCTATGATGACCTCTCAAAGCAGGCGGTATCATATCGTGAGGTCTCACTGCTGCTCCGTCGTCCGCCCGGACGTGAAGCTTACCCCGGCGACGTCTTTTACCTGCATTCACGCCTTCTGGAAAGGGCGGCCAAGATCATCGGATCAGACGAGGTGGCGGCAAAAATGAATGACCTGCCCGATTCAATACGCCACATGGTCAAGGGCGGCGGTTCACTTACAGCCCTTCCAATCATTGAGACACAGGCAGGTGACGTGTCCGCTTACATACCCACAAACGTTATATCGATCACTGATGGCCAGATCTTCCTTGAGTCAAGCCTCTTCAACGCCGGCATCAGGCCTGCCATCAACGTGGGAATATCAGTTTCAAGGGTAGGAGGCCACGCCCAGATCAAATCGATGAAGAAGGTAGCCGGTACTCTTAAGGTTGACCAGGCACAGTACCGTGAGCTTGAAGCCTTCTCAAAATTCGGCTCTGACCTTGACCCTGCCACTCTTGCAGTGCTTGACAAGGGGGCAAAGAACGTTGAGATACTGAAACAGAACCAGTACTCTCCGGTGAAGGTCGAGGAACAGGTTGCAATCATCTATTGCGGCACAAAGGGACTGCTGAAGGATGTTCCGGTTCATAAGGTAAAGCTCTTTGAAAATGATTTTCTGGCATTCATGCGTGACAACCACGGTGATGTACTTGAAACGATTAAGAAGGGAATTATCAATGATGATGTGACGGCCGTTCTTGACAGGGCCGCCGCCGAGGTAGCCTCGAGATACCAGTCGCGATAGCATTCAAGTGAAAAAATCAAATGGCTAATTTAAAAGCAATAAGGGTCAGGCTCAGCTCGGTCAAATCAACCCGTCAGATCACCTCTGCGATGAAGATGGTGGCGGCGGCCAAGCTGCGCAGGGCACAGGATGCAATAGTCCAGCTCAGGCCCTATGCCGACAAGCTCAATGAGATTCAGAAAGGGTTGAGTGCCGCATTGCGCGACACCGAGATCGAAAACATATATGCCGAAAGGAAAAAGGGCAACGGCAGGGTACTGCTGATTGTCATAACCTCAAACAAAGGTCTTTGCGGGGCATTCAACGCCAACGTTATCAGGGAGACCAGGCGTATAATGTCAGAGAAATACCGTGAGCATTCCCGTAGAGGGGACCTTGCTGTGATCACTATAGGGAAGAAGGCATATGACACACTCAGGAAACTGAAGTGCAACATTGTTGCCGACCACAGTGACCTTTACTCCGGCCTCACCTTTGATCGGGTCAGTTCACTGGCAGACAGGCTGATGCAACTTTATATCACCGGGGAATATGATACCATTGAGATGGTCTATAACCAGTTCAGGAACGCAGCCGTACAGAAACTCACAGATGAGGTGTTCCTGCCTGTCTCCATGGCGGCACCAGAAAGCCGGGCGGTGGTTACTGCTGACTATATCTATGAACCTGACCAGGTTGCCATTGTCTCGGAGCTTATTCCCAAGACGTTGCGCACAAAGCTTTACCGGGCCCTGCTTGATTCATTCGCTGCCGAGCACGGCGCAAGGATGACAGCCATGCACCAGGCCACGGATAATGCCACTGAACTTATCAGGGATCTTACCCTGCAGTACAACAAGGCGCGGCAGGCATCGATCACCAACCAGTTACTGGAGGTTGTGAGCGGCGCCGAAGCGCTTAACGGATAAAGGAAGGATTTAATATATGTTCACCAGCGATTACCTGAGAGAACTGACAGACAAGGTTATAGCCAGCCTGGGAGGCACACCCGAGGCAGACAGGCTCTTTGCCCCCGTGAGATACATCATGTCCATCGGGGGAAAGAGACTCAGGCCGGTTATGTGTCTCATGGCCTGTAACCTTTTCAGGGACAAGATCGATGAGGCAGTGATGCCTGCAGTGGGCATAGAGGTATTCCATAATTTCACCCTTATTCATGATGATATCATTGATAAGGCTGAGGTGAGACGAGGTTCACCCACGGTGCACACCAAATGGGGTGCTGACCAGGCAATCCTTTCGGGTGACGTCATGGCATTCGTGGCGGTGGAGTGCATAGGCCAGGCCCCGGAAAAGGCGCTTTCCAGGGCACTTAAACTGTTCAACCGTACCGCCATTGAAGTATGCACCGGCCAGCAGCTTGATCTTGATTATGAAAAGAAAGGGGTGGTGTCAGAGACAGAATACCTCAGGATGATTGAACTCAAAACCGCGGTGCTGGTGGCCGCTTCCCTTAAGCTGGGCGCCATCATAGCAGATGCATCAGACAAGGATCAGGACCTGCTGTACGAGTTCGGCCGCTGCCTTGGAATTGCATTCCAGATACAGGATGACGTTCTTGACACCTACGGAGATACGAAGATGTTCGGTAAGAAAACCGGCAGTGACATTGTGGCTAACAAAAAAACCTATCTCCTGGTGAAGGCCATTGAACTTGCCGGCGGAGAAAGGCTGAGCCGCCTCAGGAAACTGCTCGGGGCCGGTAACCATGACCCGGAGCAAAAGTTCAGGGAGGTAAAGGCAATCTATGATGAACTGGAGATAAGGCTGAAGGGAGAAAACCTGGCCTATGATTACTTCAACAGGGCATTCCAGGCACTTGACCAGGTGTCAGTTAAAGCCGAACGAAAAAATGAACTTAAACAGCTGGCAGTAAATTTAATAGGAAGAGTAAAATAGATTTTTCGCCTCCCGGAGGCGGGGAAGACAGGAATATATTTCGGTAATTATTGAAAAAGAATTAAGTCAGAGAGATGGCAAAGAAAACAGGAGTGATAAGTCAGGTCATCGGACCTGTGGTTGACGTTACCTTTGAGACGGCCGGAACCGATATGCCCAACATTCTTGATGCACTTGAGATAACGCGTCAGGATGGATCGGTACTTGTAGTTGAGTGCCAGCAGCATATTGGTGAAAAGACCGTCAGGGCAATAGCCATGGATTCAACCGACGGGTTGCAGCGCGGGATGGAGGTTGTAGCCACCGGCCTGCCGATAGTGATGCCCGTAGGTGACCAGATCAGGGGCCGGCTGATGAATGTTACAGGAATGCCTATTGACGGCATAGGTGCCCTGGACAAGAAGGGAGGCTATCCCATCCATCGCAAGCCGCCGAAATATGAGGATCTTTCAACAGAGAAGGAGGTGCTTTACACCGGCATCAAGGTCATAGACCTCATTGAGCCATACTCCAAGGGGGGTAAGATAGGCCTCTTCGGCGGAGCAGGCGTGGGCAAGACCGTCGTTATCCTCGAGCTTATAAACAATATTGCGAAAGCCTACTCGGGTCTGTCAGTCTTTGCCGGGGTGGGTGAACGTACCAGGGAGGGGAATGACCTCCTCCGTGAGATGCTTGAAGCGAATGTCATCTCTTACGGAAAGGAGTTTCTTGAAGACATGCTGAATGGAGGATGGAATCTTGAACTGGTTGACCATGAGGCACTCAAGGAGTCAAAGCTTGCGCTTGTTTTCGGTCAGATGAACGAACCTCCCGGAGCACGTGCACGCGTGGCACTCTCAGGCCTCTCGGTAGCGGAATATTTCCGTGACGGAGAAGGGGAAGGAGCGGGAAGGGATATCCTGTTCTTCATGGATAACGTCTTCCGTTTCACCCAGGCAGGTTCAGAGGTATCAGCTCTTCTGGGACGTATGCCGTCAGCAGTTGGCTATCAGCCTACTCTCGCCACCGAGATGGGTGTGATGCAGGAGCGGATCACCTCTACCCGTCACGGCTCAATCACATCAGTCCAGGCAGTATACGTGCCTGCCGACGACCTGACTGACCCGGCACCCGCAACCACCTTTGCCCATCTTGATGCCACCACGGTGCTTAGCCGCAAGATTTCAGAGCTTGGCATTTACCCGGCAGTTGACCCGCTTGACTCGACATCGAGGATCCTTACCCCCGAGATCGTCGGAGAGGAGCACTACCGCTGCGCACAGAGGGTAAAGGAGATACTGCAGAGATACAACGAGCTGCAGGATATCATTGCCATTCTGGGTATGGATGAACTCTCGGAGGAGGATAAGCTTGTCGTTCACCGTGCAAGACGGGTGCAGAGGTTCCTTTCGCAGCCGTTCCATGTTGCCGAACAGTTCACGAATATACCCGGCACACTGGTCTCCATTGAAGATACAATCAGGGGCTTCAACATGATAATTGACGGAGCCGTTGACCAGTATCCCGAGGCTGCCTTCATGCTCGTGGGTACAATTGAGGATGCCATCGCCAAGGGTGAGAAACTGCTTGCTGAGCACAGGTAATGATAAACAGTAGCGGAAGTGAAAATTGAAATCATAACACCTGACAGGAACATCTATTCAGGCGAGGTGCGCTCGGTCAGAGTACCAGGCAGAAAAGGCTCCTTCCAGGTCCTGAAGGACCATGCTCCGATAATCTCCACCCTTGATGCCGGGCCGGTGATCATTGCCGATGACCAGGGTGCAGAGATCAGGTTTGAAATCACCGGAGGTGTGATCGAGGTCAAAAGGAACAGGATTATCCTGCTTGCCGACTCCGTGACTCAGGGATGAGGCCATGGACAGCAACGAGTTCCGCCGGCAGGGGCATGCAGTTGTAGAATGGATTGCCCGCTACCTTGAAAACATAGAAAAATATCCCGTAAAGTCAGGGGTGAAACCGGGTGATGTAATAAATGCATTACCGGAGCTTCCCCCGTCGGGGAGCGAATCCTTTGACCTTTTCCTCAGGGACTTTGATGAGATCATCATGCCGGGCATAACCCACTGGCAGAGCCCCAATTTCTTCGCCTACTTTCCCGCAAACAGCAGTCCTCCCTCAGTACTGGCAGAGATGCTTACCGCAGCTCTCGGGGCGCAGTGCATGGTGTGGGAGACTTCTCCTGCGGCAGCAGAACTTGAGGAGAGGATGATGGACTGGCTGAGGGTGATGACCGGTCTTCCGGAAGGATTTGAAGGGGTAATACAGGATAGTGCCTCTTCGGCCACGCTCGCGGCGCTGATCACCGCCCGTGAAAAATCCACCGGCTTCCGGTCAAACAGGGAAGGGCTGAGGGAGACAGGCAGGCTGAGGGTTTACGCCTCGGCCCAGGCACACTCTTCGGTAGAAAAGGGTGCCGGGGTGGCAGGCTTCGGCAGGGAGAACCTGGTAAGGGTGGCCGTAAGAGACGATTATTCAATTGATCCTGAAGCTCTTGATAAAGCTATTGAAAAGGATATTGCCGGAGGCTTCATACCCTGCTGCGTTGTTGCATGTATGGGCACCACGGGCACCACGGCTGTTGATCCCCTCCGGCCTGTTGGAGAGATATGCCGTAAGCATGGCATCTGGCTGCATGTAGATGCCGCCCTGGGCGGTTCAGCACTGTTATTGCCTGAGATGCGATGGATGGCTGACGGCATTGAATACGCTGACTCATTCGTGTTCAATCCGCATAAATGGATGTTCACAAACTTTGACTGCTCTGCATATTTTGTACGTGATGCTGCATCTCTTATCCGCACTTTCGAAATACTTCCTGAGTACCTTAAAACACGAACCCGTGGTCAGGTGAACGACTACCGTGACTGGGGAATTCCTCTCGGAAGGCGGTTCAGGGCCCTCAAGCTGTGGGCAGTGATACGAACCTACGGTGTTGAAAATCT
>JALONR010000062.1 GCA_025454815.1 Bacteroidales bacterium
CCGGATGTGTTCATGCACATACATCAGTCCTATCTCCCTGCCGAAGAAGGTACTGCTTTCGGCCCGCCTGAAAAGCTTCTCTATACCCCCGCTGTATTTAAGGGGACGGTCCATCAGCCGTACCCCATCCGGTCCCGTTAGATGCCTGCCGATCAGCTCCAGATGGCGTGAGGCCTGTTCAGGGGTGAAGATGCCGCTGACTATCCCACGCTCCATGGGAAGCAGACTGTAACTGATACCGGTGATTGTGTCCGAGGGATGAAGCAGCAGGGAAATGCTGGCATCGTCCCCGGCCAGTCCGTATCCTGCCACAACCCCGTCCCTGACCAAATACCTGTTGAAATCATCCCTGATCATCTCAGAGTATCGGTTCATCTCTTCTGCACGCCTATGATCGCCGGCCATGGTGCATACCTCAGCATACTGCCTGAATGCCTGGAAATTCATCTCAACAGTCCATGATGAAATCAATCTGTCAGCCAGATCCCTGCTCACCGGCTGCAGTGAGTCATTCCAGTCGCCACCCCCGTAACGCACAAGAGATCTCCCCGGGATAAACGATCCGATCACTTTTTTAACCAGACGGTCAACATGCTCTCTGAGTGAATTTATAAGCTTATCCGCATCTTTATCCTTTAGATAATAGGGCAACCTTTCATCGAGGAATCCGAAATCTCCGGTTGCCCTGATATAACTGCCGAGAGCAATCATGCACCAGTAGACAACATCTCCGTGGGCGCTGCCGGCGCGTATTTCATTGTAGCTGTCAAACATCCACCACTGCGGCCATCCGCCGTCAGGCTCCTGATTTGAGAAGATGATCCTCAGTACCTGTTTTGCCTCCTGATATCTGCCCATGGAAACCAGCAGCTCGACTGGTCCCTGTGAGACGTCACGGGTGCCCCATGCTGCTCCGCTGAATTGTTCAAGACCATAAGGCGTAAGAAAATGGGTGACGGCATTCATTCCGAACCACGGTAGTATCTCTGATATGGTCCTAATATCATCATCATCACTCCTGATTGAGAGTGCACGACTCATTTCCTTCCAACCCTCAAGGGCATCGCTGGTGTCTGACGCAAACTGCCTTCCGGCATCGTCAACCAGGACCGGAGTACAGTCTTCCGGAACACAACCCGTGAAGCTTATGCAAAATACTGACAACGGGTCTGTTTCAACCACGAAAAGAGGATTGTTATCCGGTTCATTATGAACCCCCTGAAGTCCTCTGCCTGAGCCATTGAACCTGTTGCCGGAGTATTGGACTTTTATCCTGAACCTCGCCTCCGGAAACTTGCGGATGATCATGCTTCCCACGGAAGGAAGAGCCATGAATTCACCGTCAGATTCACCGTTCTTTATACTCCATCCGTTTAATTCATCAAAATCATGTGTCACCACCAGCGCTACAGAATCCCCCTCCAGAACCCTGAATTCCATGTTGACCTGCGGAAACCTTCCTGATGTCCATGTGCAAACCTGGTAAAGGTTCCTGCCAAGCCGGTACAGCCATCTGCAGTGGTTTAGTCCCATCTCGAAGGCTGACGGCACTCCGAGTAGCACCCGCTTCCCTCCTGCCACCAGGAAAATCCGTTGTCCGGAGACAGAATTGATATTGAACTGGCTGTTGCACACTGACAGCAGTGTATTGAAATTGGTATTACCCTGGGTAATGTGTGAGTTGAAAACCCCGAAGGCAAACGCCGTGGTTGACATTATGGTCTCATCCGGCACCAGGGGCGACCTGGAATGAAGGATATGTCCGTGAGGCCTGTCAGCCAGCAGTTCCTTCTCCCTGAGCATCACATGCCGGTTCTCTCCGTGAAAGAAAGAAAGCAACCGGCCATTATTATACTCGGGAAACCTCCGCGGTCCTGGAAAATGATACTCAAGCTCCTTCTCAGACAGCTCTTCAGCCTGCAGCATAAGAGGAATGGTAAACAGGTTAAGCCCCGGTTTCCTGAATCCATTCAGCCCGACAACGGTTCCGGATCGTCTCAACTGCTTAAGGAGTTCTACATGCTTCGAATGCTCCATTGCCTCCCGATGGTCATAGCTGAACTCCATATGCAGGCCCTGCAGCCTGTCAAGATCAGCCTCCGAGGTGGCCGGCGGATGATTATGCAGGAAAGTCAATGCGAACCTTACGGTCCGTGCTCCCCCCCCTGCCGGCAGCACAAAAGGTTCTTCCTGCAGTGCAATCACGGAAGACTCTCCTGCATATTCTCCTCCCAGGCTCTCTGCCAGTAATCCTTCCGGTATGCCTGTTGCCCTGAAGTTTCTGCCGTAAAACTGCATCCCGTCAGTACAGCCGGAGACAGCCCGGCCGAGAGAGGCCATCATCATCCACGGATGACCACCGGATTCATTCATGTTCTGACGGCAAAAAACCACCTTGCCGGCTGCAGGGTCATCCAGTATCCTCCGTTCAGTATACTGGCTCACATAATACTCATTGACAAGCCCCTGCGAAATGGTCTTAAGGCCTGCATCCTGGAGACAGACAAGGTCAAGGGTTACTTCCTTTCCGCTGTTGTTCTGAAGGTCAATCCTCCACTCCCAGCTCAGGCTATTTTCTGACAGCCTCAATCTGCATATGAATCCGATACCCTCCCAGGTTCCGGCAGCGATATATGTATCGTCATCCGCCAGGTAAAGACTTTCGCTGCCGGGACCAGTCAAGGGATGGTATTCAGTTACCGCACCCGGCTTTCTCAGCCATATACCAGCATATGTACCGGAATAAACCGTAGCCCTCCTGAGGCTGATCATTATGGTATCAGTCTTTATGCATGAGATACCACCGTTCTCAAGAAATTCAACTGTGAGTCCTGCCTTGTTGCTGATCTTCATTGTCTGATTGTTTTTCCTCTACCTGTATCAGCTCCTCCAAATGCGATTTTCAAAGCCTGTCCGGATCTGATCTGTTTTGCAGGAGCGGTTAACCCAGGATGATCCGGAGATCCATTGCCTGTTCATGCTCATGTTTGTAGGTAATTGCAGTGCGCCCGCGTATGAGCTTGATCTCAGCCGGGGTACCAGCTGCTTCCGCCCTGGAGATCCTGCATGCCTGCGGTCCTTCAAGCACAATCTCACCAGGAAGGTCCCTGTCGCCGGAAAGGGTCAGGATTATCTCATTACCCTTCTTACTGAACCCAAACAGATCAGAAGTGGAGTGGAGCATGGTCACTCCCTCTGACAGCGGAAGGCAGACCGGGGTCAGCATAGCCCTGAGAGGCGGCCATAAAAGCTCTCCTTCGTCCAATGGCAGACTGATTGTATCACCGGTAACAGGATGTGTATAGGTGATACCTCCGCTTCTCTCCTCATTGTAGTAGTTTGCCACAAAAAGCAATGCCCTGCCGTCACCGGTGAATCTCTGCCGTACGATTATGAATCCGTTGTCAGATGTGGCATTCCGGAGTCTTGCTCCGGATCTCTCCAACAGCTTGGAGTAAAATAACCTGTGTGCTTCAGTATCAAAACCTGCCCATGCTCCGATGAATATAACCGTCCCTCTCCCTACGTTTTTTTCAAAACCGCATGGGGTGCCGCTGATTGTCCGGGCTATGACCCTGGCACCGTCAAGCGATTCCGGCGTGAATATAAACTGAGGGTTGCTGCATTTTATGTCACTCAGGTCAAACAGGTCGATTAGGGGCGAGTCTGTCACTTCTGTCCCAGAAGGAGCCACCCCTATGGTGTCGCGCAGGATTGTGCAGGGCTGCTGTGATGTCTCACGGTCGGGCAGACAGGGATAGATAACCGCATGTCCTCCGCCGGTAATATAACCGGCAACAGCCGACTGGGCCAGTGCATCCATTTCGTCTGTTGCGAAGACCCATAATTGACTGTACTGCGCCAGTGACCCGGCAGAAGCACTGCTCAGGTCAGCCATGTCATAATCTATATTGAGTACCTGCAGCGCTTTCAGCAGGCCGTCAAAATATGCCGGGCGCCTGACAGCTGACGGCACGAAGGTAAGCCCTGCAGCCTCCCCGGCCGGCCTCTCAAGCTCGGTTGCATACCAGTGGGGATAAAACAGAACGCACACTTCAGCCCTGCGGCCGGCATTTACAATAATGTCTCCTGACACCGCAGTGATGCGGCTCATTTTTTCCACTGCCGGCCAGGCGCTTCCGCGCCTGCCTTCTGTATCCAGCGGAGTGAACCAGTAAAATGTATCCCCGGAGTAGCCCCTGCGGCTCACATTCCGGCCCTGGGAAAACATGTAGAAGTTCCATCCCTTAAGACCGTTGGCAATGCTTGCCTTGTAAAAAAGCTCCATCTCACGAGGATTTGTCACCACATGGTACTCACGCGAACCACTCTGGAACTCGGCTGCAAAGAGCGGTCCGTCACCCTGCATTGCCAGGGTGATGTCATTTATTATTCTGTCGTCATGAAGGTTCCTGTATGAGACAAACTCAGGTATATGGTCAACGCCGAATATGATCTCGCTCCTGCCCTTGAAAAGGTCTTCATACATCGTAATATTCACCGGGAATTCATAACCGCTGCCATAGATCCATCCCGGGAGGTTATGATACAGGGGTACCGTAATACCCCGCTCCCTTATCATGGCACTCAGCATCCGGAGGTAATCCCCGTAATACTTTCTCCAGAAGCTGTGCCACGCATTGTCACGGCCACGGTCAGCCGGTGATGCGTACGGCTCGCGCCCGTCAGGCGGCAATTCAATCTCATCAAGGCTTCTGTACGAGGTATCCCATAGCCTGTTTACTTCGCTGACGGTCCCGTACTTTCCTGAAACCCACAAGATGAACCGCTTCCTGACTTCATTGCCGTAATCAGCCTGCCGGGCCAGCCATGAGAAAACTCCAATCTCATTGCAGACCTGCATCATTATCACCGGTCCGCCAGACTCCATCTCATGGCTCCTGATGACCGGCATGACCTGGTCATACCACAGCCTCACCTTATCAAGGTAATCACTATTGAAGAGGCTGACACCATCACTCATTACTCTCGAACCCCTGCGTGTTTGCATCTTGACTGCCTCACCGTACCTCCCGAGGAACCAGTCGGGCAGACCCGCACCCCGGAACTCGGCAAGGATGAAGGGACCAGGCTTTACAATGGCATAAAGCCCATGCTCACTGCATTTGCGAAGCCAGCCGTTCAGGTCCTTTTCGGAGCATGACCTGCCATCGAAATCAAATAACCCCTCCTCCTCTTCATGCCAGGCCCACGGAACATAGGTACTGACTGCCTTCAACCCGGCATTGACAGCCTCATCCAGATGCCTGTCCCAAAGCTCTCGCCTGATCCTGAAATAGTGTATCTCCCCGGAATTGAGAAAAATCCTGTTGCCGTCAAGATTGAAATTTCCGTCCTTAATGGTAAATGCCATCTCTGTAGTTTTAGATCCTAATAGCCTGCCTTTACTTGTTTTGATATTCACTGCTGAAGTATTCCTTTTCCTGCCGGTTCAGACAGGCATTTCCCGGGGTCCGATTATCCCTCATTTGCTCCTCTTTTCTGCCACACCGACTTCATTATCCCCGGTGACCCGATTATCCCTCAGGCACTCCTCTCTTCTGCCTCAGCAGTTCCTTTATCTCCAGGGTCCGCTTTTCAGTGAGTGCATACCGGAATGCAAAGACCAGGGCAAGAAGGCAAAGAAGAACCGGCAGTCCGATCTCCACAACACGCATCATCAGGAGCGTATATGGCGACTGTTTCTTGAGCGGTTCGACGTCACCTCCGATTGCTGCAAGCCGGGTTTCAAGGTCTCCCAGCGGAGACCCGGGCTCCAGGGCATAGATCATATTATTCATGTCTGTCACGCTGCTGATCAGGTACCCGGTGTGAGCACGACTCTTCTCCTGTTCATTTGACCTGGAACGAAGATGAACCAGCAGGTCAAAAGAGCTGATCCTTGCCCTTGTCAGTTTGGACTGAATTATTAAAGGGACTGTAGCCCTTACAAGACTGTCGCTGTATGCAGCCGGCATACCGGCAGGTGCAGAGGCAAGAACAGCACTGTGCCTCTCCAGAGCTTTAATGTTCTGCCTGGTAACAACCGTTGCATTAATCAGTACATTCTTTCTTTGGGTGTCAATATCAGAAGGTATGATGTTCTTCCTCCCGGGTTTCTTAACAGCCTCACTTTCTAGGTATACAAGATAATCCTTCGATTCCATTAGTGCATCTGCAGCCTGTGACTGGGCATTTCTGAGCCACCCACCGGCCGCAGCAGCATCGCCGGTGTAACCTTTCCAGTAGCTAACCTTTGCCTGTATGTCACGGATGCTTCCCTGAAGACTGTCAACCTTTGTGACCTGCGTCTCATCAAAAAGAGTCAGGGTGATAAGTATCCCTGCCACGAAACTGGCGAATGCCGTACCAAGCTTGATAAACCACCAGTAAATTGAATAGTAGCTGCCTTCTGTCCTGTGGCCGGTGCGAAGTTCATCCTCATCACAGATGTCTCCCACCATGGAGGAACCAAGCGTGAAGAAGAAAAGCATGCCCGCAGAAAGCATTATCGTTGGAATAATCACCAGGTAAGGATGCTCAGGATTATAGCACACAATCTTGGAGAGCTGAGCAAGGGTCATGAGCACCATCGAGATTAGGAGCGTGTTCCTTTTCCCAAGCCTGGGACTTATCCAGTTCAGCGGAAAAACGGCAAGAACCCCGGTGACTGCCCAGATGGTGCCGTTTATGCCAAGAAGCTGGGCACCGGCCACCTTGTCGCCACCAAAGACGTAAAAGATCGGTATGTATGACCCGAGCAGATTGACGAAGTTGAATCCCATCGCCAGGGTGAAAATGGTCAGCACCAGGTAGATGAAGTTCCTGTTGGTGCCAACTATTTTCATGTCGTTCCAGAAGTGTGTCTTCTCCTGCTTAACCACCCTGACAAAGCCCGGCTCGCGAAGCTTTGCCGTCCACCAGAATGAAAGCGGTATCAGGATGCCTGCCACCATCAGTGAAACGTACCTCATCCCGTCAGCCTCATTGCCTCCGGGACCCCGGAATGCTTCCATGTTTGCAAGGGCGAAAAGCCAGGGTGTGCTCATCGCGAAGAGGTTGCCCACAAAACTCTTGCCGCTGAACAGTCGTGTTCGTTCATGCGGGTCTGACGTCATTTCCATTCCAAGCGCACCGTGAGGTATCTCGAAAATGGTTGTGGCAGTGAAGAAGAGAAGAAGAGAGAAAAGGATATAGACAAGCTGGAAGCTGCGGAACCCTGTCTCACTCGGGAAAAGGGCATGAACCGTCTCACCCTTGGGTATCCACCACATTACAACAAAAAATATAGCTACGGCAATGCCTCCGATCAGGAGGAATGGCCTTCTCCGGCCAAAACTGCTGCGGGTGTTGTCAGACAGATGCCCCACGATGGGATCCGAGAAGGCATCCCAGAGCCTGGGGATGATCATTATGAGGCCCAGCCAGAAAGCACTGAGACCCAGACTTATATTCCCCATCAGTCCGACCAGCTGCCCGGCAATGTTAAACAGTGCCACGGGTATGATCCCCCCTGCGGAATAGGCTGCCAGCTGACCGATTGTTATCCGGTCATAACCCTCTAACGTCTTTCCCTTACTCGTCTTCGTATCTTCCATCAGATTACCTGTTATGAGCTCCTAATAAGCTATTATCACTTCTGCCGGAACCTCTGTTATGCTGATATCCTTACCTGTGAAACCTGTAACTTCGCTGCCGTTTACAATCACCCCTGACGGTACTGCCCCGCCGTTGAAGTTCCGTATCCTTATTCCTCCCGCAGGCAGATCCAGGTCACCGTTGATGATAAAGCGGTACTGGTTCCCCTCCTTCCTTACCGAATAGGAAATGTCTCCGTAATAGGTAGGCATATTGCTGACTGACATTCCTCCCGGTGCGTCAATCCAGTCCTGGTACAGCGCTGCAGCAAGAACCAGGGTGTGGTCATACTCGTTCTCATAAACGAACATTGACCTGACCGCATTGATGAAGTCACTTCCGCACCAGGTATGAGGCATATCACCGATGAAACCGGGATGGCGGGGATCTCTCCAGACCACCTCGGCCCAGTGATTCCAGTTGTGCGGACGCTGATCATTAAGCAGAAAATCAATAAGTTCATGCGCCCTGCCTGGCTGGTCAAGCATGATGTATGAACCAATGAGCCTGTTCTCATAGGGTGTGTAGTTGACCCACTCCAGCTGACCATCCCTTCTTTTCCTGAAGAAATCGTAATACTTTTCAAAAGTGTTGTATACCTGTGGCACGGGCAGGTTGCCCAGCTCATTGCATGGAGTGAGTGCAATTGTGGTAGAGGTGGCATCAAAATCTCCCAGCTCAACGCAGCCTGGGATATAGTCTATGCCTCTTACCTTCATAGCGAGGTCAATCGAGTTGTAAAGGTTCTCCCGGAACACGTCCCGCATCCGTGTAAACTTTTCCAGGTTCTTATCATCACCCAGTATGGCCTGTATCTCAACCGCATCCTTCAGACCCTTCATGACGAAGAAGTTGTCCCAGTATGAGTGCATCGGTTTTGCCGAATAACCCTCATGGCTGATCGATTCGGGTACCAGCCCGTAATAGGCACGGATACTGTCATTCCCGTTCCTGAAATGATCGGTTGATCTCTCCGCAACAATAGACCCGATGTAGTCAGCAGCCCTTATCACATGAGGATTCATTTCCTTCAGGAATGTTGTATCACCGGTGAAATTGAAATACTCACGGATCAGGTAAATGAGCTGCCCGTGGCTGTCATGCTCAGGAACCGGGTCCGGTCCCCGGGAGTCAACCACACATGGCACCTTGCCATTTTCATACTGATACCCGGCATACCATTCAATAAACTCCTTAACCTCACTGACTATACCCGATTTGAGCAGCGCCGAGGATGTGAGCGAACCGTCCCGTATCCAGCTCCTGTCATATGAACGCGAGCCAGGCTGTATGCCCGCCCTGTCCCTGTTTATCAGAATATATGCCAGGTTAGACCTCCATGTGTCAATCAACCTGTCAGCCGAAGGCGGGAGATAAAACCTGATGTGACCGGTCCTATTGTCCCAGTAGTCTGCAGAAGCGAAAAACTTCTCCTTTACTGAAGGTCCGCCCGCGATTAAAACGGCACGATCCCCGGACCCGGCCTCCGTAGCCACTTCGGTCAATAACCTGTGATAAGGGATTACCGCAAAAAACTCCTTGGACTCACCCGCCTCAAGTCTTATCCGGTACTTGATAATCCCGCCTGCCATACCTGACGGGTCTGTCACACTGACTGCTGAGGGCATATCTCCCCTGCGGATCATCCCGACAGGATTGCCCTCATCGGACTTCGCAGCGCCAAAGGATTCATACTCCTCTGTCATGCGGACCGGCTTACCGTCAACAGATATCAGTCCTTTGCTGATCTCACTTATTGTCATTATCCTGCCAGTGCCCCCGACGGTATTCAGAAACTGGTAATAAGGATTCACCTGGTACGGACGGAACAGAAGGTAAAACTCAAATTCCAGGGGTCTGTCAGTCGTGTTTTCAAACCAGTATCCTATGTATAGCTCCGAGTCGTCATCGGGTTTGCCACCCGATGAAACTCCGGTAACAAACCTGATTCCGCTGTGCTGCCACTCCACGGAAGGAAGAAAGACAAAATCGCTGCTGTATCCGGGAAAACCCATCCCCTGAAGAGGCTGAACATTGCTGTGGTTAACAAGGTTGTTCCCTATTTTCAGTATGGGCTCAATGGAGAAGCGTGCCTTCTCTGCCTCCACCATGCCATCCTCGCTTATCAGCGCCTCCTTCGTGTCACTGCTCACCCCGGTGACAGTCCAGTAGGAGGCACGTCCGCTGAAATAACCAGGATAACTGCCTGAGGATGAGTTCCTCGCAGCATACATGATAAAGTCATTCGGTGTAAGGGTGCTCTTTACATCGGGTATCTTTATCTCCCGTATGCCGTATGACCCTCCGCCGGCCGGCTTCATTAGATCAATCCTCAGATATGAGGCTTCGGCTTCAGGCAGTCTTATGAAACTGGTGCTGCCGCGGCCTGAATTCACTGAATATGCTTTCTCCCATTTGTTCCCGTCAGAAGAAAGCATTACCTCCCAGGCTTCGGCATGGCTTCCTTCAAGCCATTCAATATGCAGCCCTCCGAACTCTCTCCTGCCCCTGAAGTCAATGATGATACTCTGTTTCCCTCCCTTTCTGCTCTGCCAGAAGGTCTCCGGGGATCCGTCAGCCGCAAGTCGCGGACCGTGACGCCTCGCTGAGGAAGAAGCGCTTAGGGCCGGTTCCGGCCATACATCTGTCTCCGGCGGAAGAGGTTCAAACCTCAGGTCATCAAGCCAGAGGGTTCCCTTTCCGCCCACGAAGGAGGCCACGGTGAACTCGATCCTGTCAATCCTGCTCAAATCCCTGTCTTCTGCAGGCCCCCAGGCAAAACTTATATGACGCCTCTTGATACGGATCTTTGTCCATTCGCGGGGAAAATCATAGTTGCGGTTATTGACCCACCAAACATTGTTACCGGTGCTGTCAATGAATTTTATCTCAAAATTATTCGAAGGGGATTCGGCTCTGAGCCAGAAGGTAAACTCGTAGTTCTCCGGCAGGTCAACGGGAAAGAGCTTTTGTATTCCCCCGTATCCGGTTCCTTCGGTGAAATCATAATCAATCCTCACTGCATTGCCCGTCACCCCCTTATCAGCAGAGATATTCAGGGTAACACCATCAGAAATATTATATGTCCAACCGGAGGTTTGTTCAAAGGTCTCCAGTGTCCGTTGCTGGGCTGTCGCAGCAAATGATGTGACTGCAAGGAGTGTCAGCCAGATTTCCGTTTTTCTGAATCGGTTTTTCATGACCCCGGGTATCTGCTAAGGTTAAAGGGTAAAATATGCGTTAAATTGCTACAGGTACGAGAATCCAAGTGTCTCCAGGCCCTCCTGTATAATCGGATCCTTCATCACATAATTCCATACCAGCCCTGTTCTGAAGTTCTCTATCATTATGAGCATAGGGCCCTGGTCAATGCCTATGAAATCATCATTGACCCACTGAGCGGTCAGGTTGAAGGAATCATAGTAACCATACTTTCCCCACAGCCTGTCACCCATATTTTCATTCATTGACCTGATGGTCGGGATAACAATTTCCGGTGCAAAAGGCAGTGAGGAGAGAGGGCCATAAGGCGCAATTGTCCCATCATCGAAATAGTTGTAGTCAGGTCCGCTGGTGCCCCGTCCTGCATAGCCCAGGAACTCCCTGTTGTCAAAATTATACTTGTCTCCCGGACCATCGCTGGCGGTAATGCCCCAGCAGAGCGAGTCATATCCCACCCAACCATGAGGATTGTCAATGGCATACTGCCTTTGCACGTAAGTTGCCCTTCGTGAGTTTTCAAAATAGTCTATTCCCTTCTCCCGCATATACTCATCGGCCAGCCCCCTGAAGTCGATGAAGCAGTGAGAGAACTGGTGGCCGAATAGAGGAGGGAAAACCACGTGGGAGAGCCCCTCATAGGGTGTCTGCCATTTATACGAGCTCAGCCACGACCTGTAACTTTCCCTGGCATTCTCAAGCCCCGTTCCGGCAGCGAGAATATAGAGGAACAGGGCCTCATTATAACCGCTCCAACCCATATGATGAAGCCCTTTCTCCGGATGCCAGCCCATCGAAATCTGCCTGGCATAATCACCCGAGTCAGGCATCATCATGAAATCCCACTCAATATTTCCGAGCAACCGTGATGCCTGTTCACGGATCTTCGTCTCTGTTTCATCCTCACGGTCATAATAATTGCGGGCGAAGAGAATCCCCATCATCAGCAACCCGGTGTCAACCGATGAGAGCTCGCATCTCCATTCCCTCATGCCGGTGTCCATGCGGAGAAAATGATAAAAAAATCCCTTGTAACCTGTTGCGAGGGTATCAGGGCCCTGTAGCGAGTTAACGAAGAAATTCATTATGTTCAGTGTAATCTGCGCTGCCTCCTCCCGGGTTATCCAGCCTCGTTCAGCACCTATCGCAAAAGATGGTATCCCGAAACCGGTGGAAGCAATACTGGCAGGTGCCCATTCCTTTGTGCGGTCTTTTACCAGGCCCCATTCAGGGTGATGTTCTCCCATGAAAAACAGAAAGGTCTTTTTCTGAATCGTATCAAGCATCAATTCATCATCAGCGGCAAGGGGATATTCAACCCTGCCAAGAGACCTGAACACGGCCTCATCTTTATTACCACATCCTGCAAGGAGTGCCAGGATTGCAATAAGTATGGAAATGCATGGAAAGTTTCTCATTTCTGCTACTGTTTTAATTTTATCAACTTAGCCTGACCGGATCTCCTGCGGTCACTTACCTCTATGAAATACATGTTGCCGGTAAGAGACCCGCAATCGAGACGGTAAGATCCTGAAATCCCTGATGGTTCTATTACCCGGATGAGCTTGCCGTCTCCTGAATAGATCCGAATCAGAACAGGCTCTTCAAAACCGGAAAGATCAATTGTAGTCTCTTCCCTGGCCGGATTTGGATAAATCTTCAGCTCCTCCGGCCTGAAGGGAACCGATGCGATATCTGTTGTCTGAAATCCCAGTTTTGCCAGGCCTGCCCTGACGTCACCGTCAACCATGACACTGTTCCACAACAACCCGGTCCTGAAATTCTCAATCATAACCACTATGGGACCCTGATCTATACCGATATAAGCACGCTTAACCCATCCAAGTTCATCATTGAATGCATCATATGGCCCGAACTTTCCGAAGATATCCTTCCCCCGCTCCCTGTAAAAATACTTCAGAGCCCTGAGGGCATCTTCAGGAGCGTATGGCATACTCGCCAGGGCTGCTGTCGGGCTTATCGTTCCATTATCATTGCTTACAGGCTGATGCGCAGTGTAACCATAAGGATCGTCACTGGCGGTCAGCCCCCAGCATTTGTTGCTGTAGTTTTCAAACTGGAGAGGATTCGAGACTGCATATGCTACATGAATCCTGACAGTATTGACATGTTCCTGCCAGTAGTTGGCATACTGATCAGTCAGTCCATTCGGGTTTATCCCAAGATGGGAATAATGAATCCAGAAAAGAGGACCTCCATAATCGGGTGACAGATTTATTTCATAACCGTAAAATGAGCGCTTCAGTACCATCGCACCGTTGCGAGCCCAACCCTGAGTATAAACCTCTTTGGGGATACCGTTTGTAGGTGAAGCTGCAGCCATAATATAGGTTATCAGGCCTTCGTTCCAACCGGCGTTTGCGCCGCGCGG
>JALONR010000002.1 GCA_025454815.1 Bacteroidales bacterium
CTTATAAAAAAAATGGCCGCATAAAGGCAAACCTTTATGCGGCCAGATAAACTTGATATTTTTGTCCTATAATCTGTAACGCTTATTTAGGACTAGTCAGCGGCTGCAGAAGCAATTGGTTTTTCCAGTCCGGCATCGCCGGGGGTCAGGATTGCTGCCGCCCGTACCCGATCCCGCCTTTGCGGTGCTCACACTCTGGCTTTGCCGGAGGCGAATCCCGACTTTCCCGGAGGGATTGAAATCCTACCTCCGCCTGGCGCGCGGGTGATACATAAGCACCGTGTCCCTCAGGTAGCTGCGGTCAATATGGGTATAGATCTCGGTGGTGGTTATTGACTCATGCCCCAGCATCTCCTGCACTGCCCGCAGGTCTGCCCCTCCCTCCACGAGGTGGGTGGCAAAGGAGTGACGGAGGGTGTGCGGACTGATAGTCTTATTAATTCCGGCAGCAGCAGCAGCTTCCCTGATAATATTGAAAACCATGACCCGGGTAAGCTTCCTGCCCCGGCGGTTGAGAAAGAGAATGTTCTGATCGGTTATCACAGGCATGCTCCTTCGCCGGTCAAGATAGTTATCAATCTCCCTGAGGGTCACCTGGCCAATGGGCACCAGGCGCTGCTTGTTCCCCTTACCCGTTATCCTGACGAATCCCTCCAGGCGGTGAATGTCAGTCAGCCGGAGGCTGACCAGCTCCGAGACCCTGAGGCCGCATCCGTACATAGCCTCAATTATTGCCCTGTTCCTGTGGCCCGTCGGGGCACTGAGGTCAATTGATGCCACCATCCTGTCAATCTCCTCAACTGATAGTACCTCGGGGAGCTTCATCCCTGTCCGGGGTGCTTCCAGAAGGGCCGAAGGGTCATCGGTGATGATTTTTTCCAGGAGCATATATCCGCAAAAGGATCTTATTCCTGAAATAATCCTGGCCTGGGTTCTTGCCGCATCATCTTTGCCGGCAATATATGCCACGAAATCACTCAGATCACCATAGGTCAGCGATCCCGGTTCAGTTCCCTTACGGTATTCTGTTACCCAGTCGTGCAACCTGCGTACATCACCAAGGTAAGCAGTAACGCTGTTGGGTGAAAGTGAACGCTCAATCCTGAGGTAATTGCCGTACCCCTGTATCATATTTGTCCATGAACCGGTCATAGCCCATCACTGAATGCCCCAAAGTTATGTTTTATAAAGGTCTTAAATCCGTCCATTTCTTTATTTTTGTACTGCCGGCAGATACTGCCTTATCCAATGACTGGTATGAAAATAGCAATTATCAACGGGCCTAACCTCAATCTTCTCGGGAAGAGAGAACCGGCCATCTACGGATCCGAAGGATTTGACGCTGTACTGACTGATCTTCAGACCCGTTTTCAGAGGATTGAATTCAGCTATTCCCAGTCTAATGTTGAAGGAGAACTGGTGAACCTGATCCAGGCAGCCGGACATGATGCTGACGGGATCATTATCAACCCCGGGGGTTATACCCATACCTCGGTGGCGATAGCTGACGCCATTGCTGCCATCGGGAAACCGGTCATAGAGGTTCATATATCCAATCTCCTTTCAAGGGAAGAGTTCCGACACACAAGCTTAACCGGAAGGTATTGCCGCGGAAGCATAATGGGACTGGGATCCGACGGTTACAGGCTGGCGGCAGAAGCACTACTGGCAATACTGAACAAATAACCGGAAAGATGGCAAAAAGCCTCCTCAAAAAGAGAACCAAGATAGTGGCCACTATCTCCGACAGGAACTGCGAACCACATTTCCTGCAGAGACTTCATGAGGCCGGCATGGATGTGGTCAGAATAAATTCAGCCCATCTCGATACTGATGGGGTCAGGAAGATCGCAGCCAACGTAAGGAGTGTCTCTGACAAGATCGCTATCCTGCTTGATACCAAGGGACCCGAGATCCGAACCACGACTTGCGATGAACCTATCAGCTTCAGAAAGGGAGAATCAGTCAGGGTAGCCGGCAACGCAAATGCCAGGACAACGCATGAAGTTATTAATGTAAACTACTGTGAGATAGCAAAATACGTTCCTGAAGGTGCCTTTATCCTCATCGATGACGGCGAACTGGAGATTAAGATTACAGGCAGGGAAGGGAAAACGCTTACAGGCAGGATAGAGAATGACGGTACTCTTGGTTCAAGGAAGACGGTCAATATTCCGCAGGTTAGAATCAACCTACCCTCAGTCAGTGAGCGTGATCTTTCATTCATTGATCTTGCTGTTGAGCTTGACCTTGAATTCATCGCACACTCTTTCGTGAGATCAAAGGAAGATGTCCTTGCTGTTCAGCGGCTTCTTGACAAACGGTCAAGTGCCATCAAGATTATTGCCAAGATTGAGAACCAGCAGGGGGTAGACAATCTTGAAGAGATTATGGATCACTCATACGGGATAATGGTTGCGAGGGGAGATCTGGCAATTGAGGTTCCCTTTGAGAGGATTCCCGGTATTCAGCGCAACATAATTGCACGATGCATCGAGAAGCGCAAGCCGGTTATCGTGGCAACACAGATGCTTCATTCCATGATAAGCAACCCGAGGCCAACCAGGGCTGAGGTGAGTGATGTGGCCAATGCCGTCTACAGCCAGACCGACGCCCTCATGCTGAGCGGCGAGACGGCAATGGGCAGGTTCCCGGTGGAGGCGGTAAAAACAATGACACGGATTGCTTCAGAGGTGGAGATGGAGAAGGAACAGTACGTGGAGATGCCTGCAGGGTCACTTAGCGGACCGGTATCTGCCTATCTTGCAAAGGTGGCGGTAAAAACCTCCATCAGAATCGGGGCCAGGGCGATCCTGGCTGATACCGTCAACGGTACCTCAATAAGAAATATGGCTGCATTCCGGGGGATAAACCCGGTTATCGCCCATTGCTATTCACACAGTACTATGCGCGAACTGGCAATGTCTTACGGGGTCATACCTGTATTCGTTGAAAAGAAGATGTCAGCTGATGAATTCATCAAAACCGCCATACGCGAGCTGCTGAACAGAAATATCCTGAGGAAGAATGATATCGTGGTTGTCCTCGCGGGTAACTTCTCCAGGGCCACCGGTTTCTCATTCATTGAGGTGGGTACCGTTGATTACCTGAAAGAGCGTGCAGGGATAACCGAAGAGGAGCTGATGGCTTGATTTTTGCTGCAATGTTGAGAGAACCGGCATGAAAACAGTAACACTTGCAATTTTGCTGCTGGTCCATCCAGTTCACGTATCACTGACAGGAATAGAATATGACGGGGTGAACAGGTTGTGGTCAGTCTTTGTTAAGGTCTGGAGCGATGACCTTGAGGCTGACATGAACCTTGGAACCAGCGACGGGAGTGTGATAACAGGCAACAGTGATGAGAGATTTTTACAGTATCTTTCAGATAGGGTGGTCATCATGGAAGACGGAAAACCGGTGCGTATGGAATTGCTCTCCGCATCGGCCGACGGCCTTGAGCACAGGTTCAGCCTGCGTGCCAGGGGAAAAAAGGGTTTGAGGAGCGTGACAGTGATGAACCGTATCATGACCAGGCTCTATGAAGACCAGGCAAACATGCTCCTCTTCAGCCTTAACGGAATGGAGGAAGGTTACAGGTTCACAGTGACGGATACAATCAGGAGCTACAAAATGAAATGAAAGGGAGTGCAATGATGAGACGATTTTCGGGCGTGCTGGCCATGCTGGTGGTTCTGACCTCAGTGGCACAGGCCACCCACAACCGGGCAGGAGAGATTACCTACCGACAGGTAACCGACCTCACCTTTGAGGTTACCGTAACCACCTTTACCTATACCCTCAGCAAGGCCGACAGGCCCAGCCTTGACGTTGAATGGGGTGACAACTCCATCACCAATGTGGCCAGGGTATCCGAAACAATCCTGCCGAACAACTACAAGAAAAACGTATATGTTTCCCAGCATATATACCCCGGTCCCGGGGTATATCGGATAGTGGTACAGGACCCTAACCGGAACTTCGGGGTGGAGAACATTCCCAACTCGGTGAATGTGGTCTTTTCCATCTCCACCATTCTGATCGTTAACACTGCCGTAGGGAGGAACAGCACCCCTGTTCTGCTTAACCCTCCTTACGACAAGGCTGCCGTCGGACAGGTGTTCATCCATAACCCGGCCGCCTTTGACCCTGACGGCGACAGTCTGTCATACAAGCTTACAGTATGCACCAGGGAAGACGGGCAACCGATTGAGAACTATACCCTGCCGCCTGCCTCCAACAAATTCTATGTTGATTCAATTTCAGGTGATCTCGTCTGGGATGCTCCACTCGCCATCGGCATCTACAATGTGGCGATGGAGATCCAGGAGTGGCGGTCCGGAATCAAGATAGGCATAGTGGTGCGCGATATGCAGATAGAGGTGTACGAGACTGACAACAAACCACCTGTAACATCTCCGCTGCCTGACCTGTGTGTTGAGGCAGGAGAGACAGTCACGGTTGATATTTCGGCTACTGACTCAGACCTTGACTCCATCACCCTTATTGCCACCTCAGGGATCTTCTCGGAGACTGATTGTCCTGCAACATTTACAACGATTTCCTCCGTGGCCGGACTCACCAGGGCAAGGCTGACCTGGGTTCCATGCCACGGTGCTGTTAGGCATCAGCCATATGATATCGTCATAAAGGCGGAAGATTCCAACCGGGAGCTGCAACTGGTTGATATAGACAATATGAGCATAAAGGTCCTGGGTCCGTCACCCGTGCTTCTCTCCGCTGTACCCCTGGGAAAATTCGTGCAGCTTAACTGGGCAGCCTATGTCACCGACCAGGTCGCCGGATTCAGTATATACAGGCGTGACGGAGCTTCAACCCTCGCTGCAGATACATGCTATGACGGTATTCCTCCGGCCTCAGGCTTTGTCAAGGTTGGATACGTCGGAGGGTTTGGCTCAATCAGCTTCACTGATACAGATGACGCCCTGGAGGCTGGTACGGAGTATGCATACAGGATTGTTGCAGTCTATCCGAACGGTACCGAGAGCAAACCGTCCAATGAGGTGGTTACATCGCTAATTACCGGCATACCTCTCATAACAAACGTATCAATAAGGAACACACATCCCGTCAACGGTTCCCTTACACTCGCTTGGCAAAAACCGCGCCGCCTTGATACCATCCCTGCCAACGGACCTTATGAGTACCTCATCTACCGCGCTGAAGGGATAGCAGGCACTGCCTGGCAGCTGATACATACCCTCCCCACCGCTGATCTTAATGACACCGTCTATGTGGATACTCTCATAAATACTCTTGACAGGGGCTGGGTTTACAGGGTGGAGCTCTACAACAATGCTCCCGGTAACAGATTCCTGATTGGTGACCCGGGAATAGCTTCTTCACTCTTTCTCACTGCATCACCGGGTGACAGGAAGATGCGGTTTGTCCTGACCCGTAATGTGCCATGGATAAACACCTCCTATGATTTTTACCGTTTTAACGGATCAACATGGCAACTGGTGGGGTCAACAAACCAGCTTAACTATACCGACAATAACCTGGTAAACGGAACCGAATACTGCTATTATGTGGTCTCCAGGGGCGGTTACCAGGGGGCGGATACGCCAAAGAACCTGGTAAACCTCTCCCAGCGAACCTGTGCCGTACCTGTTGACAATGAGCCTCCATGCCCTCCGGCCCTCACGGTCTCATCGCAGTGTGACAGCCTTTACAATACAGTCAGGTGGTCAATAGAAGACCCTGTCTGTTTTGAGGATGTGGCAGGGTACAAACTATATTACAAACAGACCACCGAGGAGGAGCTTTCACTCCTGATCACCTTTGATGACAGGGAGGTTAAAAAGTATATACATTCACTGCCCGACTACGTTGCAGGATGCTATGCCATTTCCTCTTTTGACGTGATCGGCAATGAAAGCCCGCTCTCAATGATGGTCTGTGTTGATTCCTGTAATTTTTATGAAATACCAAATGTCTTCACTCCCAATGGCGATGATGTCAATGACTTCCTCCTTGCAAAGACCTCTGCCCTGGTTGAAAAAGTGGAGTTCCGGCTCTTCAACAGGGCCGGAGTGCTGATTTTCAGCACACAGGAGCCAAGGCTGAACTGGGACGGTACCTACAAGGGCAGAATAGTGCCTTCTGGAGTATATTATTATGACTGCGAGGTATTCGAAAGAAGAATCAGCGGACTGGAACAGTTTCACCTTAGCGGATTCATTCATGTTATAACTGAAAAGGGAGCAGGCCCGGGAATTATTGAAGGAAAAAAATGAGAGCAATGAAAACACTATTATCCTGCCTTGTCATAATACTGGCCTCAATGACAGCAAGAGGTCAGGATGGATATGATAATATCCTCAGGGCGGTAACCCTTGCGGACAGGGGAGAGGTGACCCAGGCTGCCCTGCTGCTTGTTGATGCACAGGGAATAACGGGCGATGTCTCCATGCTTGTCCTGAGAGGTGACATCTGCCTTAAAGCCGCTATGGTCAGGGAGGCCAAAGCCGATTACATGAGGGCGGAGAGCCTGCGCCAGGGAGCAGGTCTGTATGGCCTTGCAAAGTGCGCCGCTGCCGGGGGCGATATTAAGACAGCCGTCTCACTTCTTGAAGCCCATCTTAAGTCACCCTTCAGGAAAAGTGAACCGGAGATTCTGCTTGACGAAGCCTTCAGGACTGTCGCCTCCTCACCTGAGTGGAGGGCCCTCTGGAAAAAGGAATGGTATAAGGGATATGAAAGAAAGGGCTGGGAAATAGATCATTATCTTAAGTCAGGCCGACTTGATCTTGCCTCTGCGGCCTATGAAGAACTTGCTTCACAGTATCCTGAAATGCCGGTGACTGATTACAGCTATGCCCGTATACTTATGGGCAACGGAAGGTACAGTGAGGCTTCCGTCCTGCTGACAGGCATTACTGAGGGAAGCGATACTCCGGCTCCATGGCTTTATGCCCTGGCAGAAGCAAGGGAGGGGGAAGGGAGTCCATATGCCGCTGCTGCCGTCTATGCAAGACTTATCAATGCAGGGTATCCTGATCCCGGCTTGCTGCTGAAAAAGGCAAGGGTGCTTCTCAGGTCAGGAGACAGGGACGCTGCCAAGAAAGAGATGCAGAGATATATTTCAATCGACCCTGACAACACCGAGGCCCTGGGGCTGATCGGCAGGACCTATGCCGAGGAAGGGGCAATATATGAGGCTCTTCCATATCTTAATGACAACGTTGAAAAACACCCCGGTGAGGCATCAGCCTTCAGGCTGAGGGGAGATGCATGGCTTGCCTCCCGCTCATGGGAACGGGCTGCGGAGGATTATGCCATGAGTCTTGACCTTGATCCTGAAAACGGAATGGTAAATCTTAACATGGGTGTTTCACTCATCAACAGCGGCAGGGCTGAGGACGCCTGCCATTATCTCCGCAAGGCCAGGAAGATGGGAGTTAAGGAGGCAACTGATTACCTGGCAAAATACTGCATCAGGTGAAAAATGAAGAGGCTGCCCGTTTTGTGGCAGCCTCTGATTATTCATTATCTTACATTCTTGACTATCCTGTCATAGAGATCCTTCGGTTTGAAGGGTTTGAGCACATAGTCATTAATTGCCAGGTTCTCTATCTTATCATGGGCTTCTGACATGACAGCTGCGGTCAGCGCCACAATGGGAATCTGGCTGATTTTCCTGTCAGGCGAGCTCCGGATTATGCGCGTTGCCTCAATCCCGTCCATCACCGGCATGTGGAGATCCATCAGGATAAGATCAAATTCCTGCCTTTTTATCTCTTCCAGGGCCAGGGCACCGTTCTCAACGTGGGTTACCTTAACACCCCAGCTCTCCAGGAATTTGTTGGCAACAAAGAAATTTATCTTGTTGTCTTCCGCCACAAGTATCCTTTTGCCTGCAAGGCCCTTCATGCTGTCAGGCGTACTCCCGCGTTCGGCCGCCCTGGGCTCTGATACGGGCACTGTATATTCAATTGCGAAGGTGAATACCGACCCCTTGTCCGGTTCGCTGGTGACTCTGATTGTCCCTCCCTGAAGGTCTACCAGTCTTTTGCATATTGCCAGGCCAAGCCCCGTTCCGCCATATTTGCGGGTGGTGTCAGCTGATGCCTGGGCATAGCTCTCGAATATCTCCTCCTGCTTCTCTGTTGCAATGCCTATGCCGGTATCGGCAACCGAAAACTCAATCAGCGCCCTCCCATCCTGGCGGTCTCTGACGGAGGCCTTGAGCGTGATTCCTCCCCTCGCTGTAAACTTCATTGCATTGGAAAGGAGGTTGGAGATTATCTGATTAAGCCTTATCGGGTCTCCTATCAGCGAAACAGGGAGGTCAGGACTTTTTTCAAGTGCAAAGTAGATACCTTTTTCAAGTGCCCTGTGGCTGTAGGATCTCCTGATGTCTTCAAGCATGCCAGCCAGGTCAAATTCAGTCTTTTCAAAGACTATCTTGCCCGCTTCCATCTTGTTGTAGTCAAGAATATCATTGACAAGGGTCAGGAGATGATTGGCCGAGAAACGGAGCGTATTGATATAATCCATCTGGTCCTCACGCGGATTGCTCTGGTGGAGCAGGTTGGTGATACCTATCACTTCGTTGAGCGGGGTACGTATTTCATGGCTCATGGTAGACATGAACTGCTGCTTTGAGAATGCAGCCTCTTCGGCCCTCTTCCTTGCCGTGATGAGGTTGTCAAGCATTTTTCGCCGCTGCAGTGTAAGGACTATCTGGTTTGCTATGAACTCAAAAACCTGGAGGTCATCATTGTTGAAGGCATCAATCGACTTGTAATCCTGCAGGCAGATTGCACCAATTACGTCGTCATCCATCCTTAGCGGAACACCCATCCATATTTTGCAAGGGGAACCCACAAGACTGATGGCACCGGTTTTTTCTATCTTGAGAATGTCATTCTCATCGAGAAGTACAGCCTTGTTGTTCCTGATGACCCACCCTGTAAGGGTGTTTTTTGCAGCCGTCTCCTGGAAGTGGTCACGCTCATCTGCAAAGAACGGGAATGTAAGGGTATCCTTATCCCGGTTGTAAAGGGCTATGAAAAAGTTGTTGACGTTCCAGAGCTTGCCTATCTCCTTAACTATTGTGGGATAAATGTCGAAAATATCAGAATCCTGCAATGCAACGGTGGAGATGTTATACTGTATCTCCTGCATCAGCCTGCTCTTTATCTCCCTGGTTATATCGCGGTAGATGCCAAGGAAAGCGATGGTTTTGTCGTTTGATATGACGCATGAGGCTATCAGGGAGACATTGATCCTGTTCCCGTGCCTGTCCTTCCTTATTGTTTCGAGGTACCCTGTTCCGGTAGCGAGTGCAGCCTCGTCAATCTTTATCGCTTCGTCGCGCAGCTCTTCGGGCACAACCAGGTCGTCAATCATCCTGTTCATGGCCTCATCGGCCTCGTAACCGAAGAGTTGTGTGAAACCTTTGTTGATACGCATTATGCGACCGTCAAAGTCTGTCAGCACGATCGCCTCAGGAGCAGCATCGATGAGATGCTCCAGGAGAGCTTTTTCGTTTGAAAGCTTTTGTTCGTATTCCTTATGCTTGCTTACATCAGTCAGAACGCACCTGTAGCCGGCAACCCTGTTACGGATGATGATCGGGCCGGCATGAAAAAGTACCGAAACGTTACGGTTGAGTTTGTTTAACAGGACATACTCGTCAAAGGTGATCTGCCCCGGTTTGGTCAGCCCTGAGAGCTCCCTCATGAGCCTGTCGAGGTCATCAGGCAGGAAGAGTGACGAAAGGGTCACCCCCTTTGCAAGATCATTGTTGTCAAATCCAAGGGTCATCATACCCTGGGTGTTCATGAAGGTGACGTGGCCTTTGGTGTCAATCTCCATGATCATTTCAGGGAGAAGCTCGGCAAAGGTTTCGAAGACAATCCCTTGCTTGAGTATTTCGCTTTCTCTTTCCTTCTGTGCTTTCCCGGCTTCCCAGGTGACAAGTACGTCGCCGGTGGAAAGAAGCATCCCGATATAATAGCCTGACTCATCTGTCCCGTCAGGAGAGACCGGAATCTTGTACGGACGGCGGCTGCTCTCGAGGTTCTCAAGAAGAGTGAGGAATGCTTCGTTCTTCCCGAACGGGGTCTCACCAATCTCCTTTCCGAGAACATCTTTTCTGTCAGCCTGTTCTACATCCTCAGCCCTGTAATTGAAGTCAATGATGAAGTGATTGTTGTCACCCTCACGACGGAGTATGACGGCATAACTGCTCATTGAATCAAAAATCTCCCTTAGAATTTTTTCTGACTCAGCCCTTGCAAAACCTCCATTCAGAGCGCTGATGTCATTGTAATAGGTAATCAGGAATACCTCCTCTCCGAGGAAGAAGGTGCGGGCACTGAAGAGAAAGGTACGTTCCTCGCCGGAACACATCCGGAGTTTTATCTCAAGATCCGTAACCTTTTTCAGCCTTGAAAGGAGCCTCAGGTATTTGCGGCTCTGAATCAGATCGACATATAGCTGGATGTCATCCGATGTTTTGCCGATGATATCTTCCTTCCTGTAACCGGTGGTTTCAAGGAAAGCCTGGTTAACCTCTATATACTTCTGTGTCTCGAGGTTACTGAGTGTAATCAGCTGGTTGGTGCTGTTGAAAGCCAGCTCAGGGATGTCTGCGAGATGTTTAAGAGAGGTCAGGTATGCCGGGGATGTCTCCGAATCATTGACTGTCTCTTTTCTCTTTACCATCTGGATGCCTGTTGTGTACATTAAAAACGGGGAATAGCGGTCCGGCTGAATAAAAGTAATATATCTGTATGATCTATAACGGAGTTCCCCGTCAACTTATTTTCTCTCCGTGTGATGCATACCAGGCGCACCAGGATTTAAGTCCGCATGCCTGGCACTGTGGCCTTCGTGCCGTACAGATATATCGCCCGTGAAGCAGCAGCCAGTGATGTGCCCTGGGCCTGACACCCTCAGGTATCTCACGTGTCAGCCTGATCTCCACTTCAAGAGGGTTCCTTGCCCCCGGTGTCAGACCCAGCCTGCGCGCCACCCTGAAGACGTGAGTATCAACAGCTATAACCGGACTGTTCCAAACCACTGAAGCAATCACATTCGCTGTCTTCCTGCCCACACCGGGCAACATGGTCAGCTCCTCCCTGGTTGAAGGTACGACACCCCCGAAACGGCTTACAATCATCTCAGCCATACCCCTGAGGTGCTTCGCCTTATTGTTCGGATATGAACAGCTCTTTATCAGCCCGAAAATCTCTTCATGAGTCGCCTGTGACATGGATAAAGCATCCGGAAACCGATCAAAAAGAGCGGGAGTGATCATGTTCACCCTTTTGTCAGTACACTGAGCCGAAAGGATCACCGCCACTATCAGCTGGAAAGGATCCCCGTAAAACAGCTCAGTCTCCGCCACCGGCATGTTCTCATCAAACCATTTCAGGACACATTTGTACCTGTCACCGATCTTCACTGTCAACTCATGTTTCAACGGTATGAATGTACTATTTTTTATTTTTTTGCCGGTAAAGTATCACTAACTGAATAAAATCATGGTAATTGACGGTTCGGTTTGCTATTTTGTGCCGGAATGAACCGGATAAGGATAAATAGCACCGAAGGGAAGTCACTTCTGATCCTGGGCGGGAAAATGGATGATATTCTTCCTCTTATCCCTGTAAAGGGTCTCTTTATTATCACAGACACAAACGTGATGAAGATCTATGGCAGTTCCTTCCCGCCGGGAGAGGTATTTGTCATTGAACCGGGAGAAAAGAGCAAAACATTGCAGGTGGTGGAGGATCTCTGCAGGCAGATGCTGGATGCGGGAGCCGACCGTGCCTCCTTTGTCCTAGGGATCGGAGGCGGAGTGGTTTGTGATGTGGCAGGCCTGGTAGCCTCGGTGTATATGAGAGGGGTGAGGCATGCTTTCGTCTCCACAACACTGCTTTCCCAGGTGGATGCCAGCATAGGTGGTAAGACCGGGGTGAATCTCGGTGATTACAAAAATACTATCGGAACTTTCCGTCAGCCGGAGTTCGTGCTGTGTGATCATAACATGCTTGACACTCTCCCTGACGAGGAGTTCCGGTCAGGCATGGGAGAACTGCTCAAGCATGGGGCGATACGGGACAGGAACCTCTTCTTTGACATATCGGCAGCAGCCGACCGCCTTTTTGCAAGAGACCCATTGCTCCTTGGCGATTTTATCAGAAGAGCAGTAAAAATAAAGGCAGAAGTGGTAAGACGTGACCCGAAGGAAAAGGGATTGAGAAGAATCCTGAATTTCGGGCATACATTCGGCCATGTGATTGAAACTCACTACAAAATTCCTCACGGTATGGCAGTTGCCCAGGGAATGATCATCGCAGCGGGATTATCGGTGTGGAAGGGTGAAATGCCTCATCCGGAACTGAGACTGCTTGAGGTGACTCTCGAAAAGACCGGAATGCTGACCGCATACCCGCTCCCTGCAGGCGTGACCGGAATGGTGGCCAGGGATAAAAAAAGCCAGTCAGGATCTGTTAATTTCGTGCTGCTCAGGTCAGTAGGCAAAGCTATCGTAAGAAGCATATCTGTCACTGAACTGCAGGCATTTGTAAATTACTATACTGGGAAATAGAGGATAGAATACTTATTATCAGATTAAAGATGAACACTATTGGGACCATATTCAGGGTATCGATATTTGGAGAGTCACACGGACCTGCTGTTGGAGTTGTAATAGATGGCTGTCCGGCCGGGCTGCCGTTCTGGCGGGAGGAACTGATGGCTGACCTCTCAAGGAGAAAGGGAATCCTGCCCGGAACAACACCGCGCAGGGAAAGCGATGAACCCGAAGTGCTGAGCGGAATCACAAATGACTATACTACCGGAGCGCCGCTGGTGCTCTGCACCCGTAACAGGGATTTCCGTCCGGGCGACTATGAGCAGTTCAGCAGCATACCCAGGCCAGGGCATGCCGATTTCACTGCAGGGTACAAGTATAAGGGATTCAGTGACATGCGTGGCGGAGGCCATTTCTCGGGCCGCCTTACATGGGGCATGGTCACCGCTGGTTATTTTGCCCGGAAGATACTCTCCCCGGCAATAATAACAGCAACACTCGTAGAGGCAGGAGGAGAGAAGGATATAGTGGCGGCAATAACCAGGGCAACCGAAACCAATGACACCGTGGGCGGGGTGGTTGAATGTGTTGTCAAGAATGTGCCGAAAGGTCTCGGGGAACCATCCTACATGTCTGTTGAGGCTGCCCTTGGGATGATAGCATTCGGGATACCGGCAGTGAATGGCGTGGAATTCGGGGCAGGATTCGCGTCATCAAGAAGCTACGGATCACTTAACAACGATCCGTTCGTTGATGCCCGGGGTAAAACATCAACCAATAACGCAGGGGGAATAAACGGCGGAATAACCAATGGCAATGATCTCATCATGAGAGTCTCTGTCAAACCCGCTGCCAGCACCGGGGTGCCACAGAAAACCTTTGACACCGAAAAGGGTGAGATGGCTGAACTGGAAATAAAGGGCAGGCACGATGCATGCATTGCCAGGCGCATTCCCGTTATACTGGAATCTGCAGTTGCTATCGGACTTGCCGACCTGCTTATGATTGACAGGGCCATAAATGGTATACGGGAGAGATAGCAGCCCGTTTCCCCGCCCATTATGGATGAGAAGCGTGAAAACCGTGATCATCCTGATGCAGTTGTGATCAGATTTTAACAGCCATTGTCAGACTGTGATTACCAGGATGCGGGAGGTACGGGAGGTAACCCTGTACCTGTCGTCGATCCTGAATCCCATAACCCACATAATTTCATCCCCGGACAGCAGCAGAAGCACCTTTTCCTTTTCCGTAACAGGAACCTTGAGGTCAATCAGGAAGTCGCTTATTTTCTTCATCTGTTTCATACCGAGCGGCCTGAACCTGTCTCCCGGTTCCCAGTGCCGGACGGTGACCGGGAATGTAACCCTGTCAAGATCCAGGGCTGCTGTAAGGGGGATCACAGGAAGTGTCTCTTCAGAAGGTCCGGTGATGCGCAGGTCACTGAAAAGGCCTGAAATCCGCATTTCGTCAATGGAGTTGAAAAGGTACTCAGCAGGTTTCTCTGTTTTCTTTGGTGTGATGATTATCCGTCCCCTGTCATTCAGCAGCCTGTGCGTGGATGTATACACAGATTTGCCGGTTTCTGAATTGAGAAGAGAAATGACTTCGGTTGTCTGTTTCGGAGAAAGGCCGTAGGGGCGGAATAGTTCGAAAATGTGAGGCTCCGGCGGGGTCAGTGTCTTCAGCATCCTGATTTCGGCTTCAGTGGTTTCACCCATCGTCCGGAAAATCTCACTGCTCAGTTTTGAGATGTATAATTCCAGTATGGCGGATGATGACGAAAGGTGGCTCATGGTATCGTTAATGGACTGAACGGCACCGGGATTGACCTTTTCCATCTCCGGTATGACCAGGTGTCTTATCCTGTTGCGGGTGTATTTCACCTGAGCATTGGAGCTGTCTTCCCTGTATTCTATCTCGTGTGCTAAGGCAAATGCAGCAATTTCATCCCTTGTGGCAAAGAGGAGGGGTCTTATAATATCTCCTGACCGGGGGCTCATGCCTGCCAGGCCGGTTAATCCTGTCCCCCTGATCAGGTTGATGAGGAAGGTCTCGACATTGTCATTCAGGTTGTGTGCCACAGCCACCGCATCAAATCCCTCATTGAGGATGAGGGAGCGGAACCAGTCATAGCGGAGTTCCCGGGCAGCCATCTGTACGGAGATTTTCCGGCTGGCGGCAAAGCCCAGGGTATCGAACCTGTTGATGAAGAACTGAATATTGTTTTTCCGGGCCCACGAGGCAACAAACTCCTCGTCGCTGTCAGACTCCTCACCCCTGAGTGAGAAGTTGCAGTGGGCAATTGAATGTTCAATGCCTGCTTCCCTGAAGAGCCAGGCCATAACCATGGAGTCTATGCCGCCGCTGACAGCAAGCAATAGCCTGCTGGTGCCTGCGAAAAGCTTCTCCTGTCGGCCATTTTCCAGAAATTTCATGAACATCGCACATCTGTTTTAGGCAAAGTTAAGAATCATCAGCGGAACGGGGTGAGGCCCGGCGGACCCGGTTCAAATCGGGGAGGCCTCAGCTTCACCAGTCCTGCAGCGGCAATCCATGAACTCTCTGACCAGGGGGGAGAGTTGGGATACCAAGCCAGCCTTAACTGAAGAGTGTTCAGCACAAGCTGATCATTCCTCAGCCTGACCCCGGCACCAAGTGCCGTGACAGCATTGTACCTCCCGGCAGTGCTTCCTTCACCTGAAAGTAATCCGGCATCGGCAAAGGCAAAGAGGGCAAATCTGAAACCTATCAACGGCCTGGAAAGAAAAAGTACCGGTTCAAGTGAACATGCAAGACGGGTGCATCCGCTGACCGAATCATTCCTGAATCCCCTTATCAGTGCATCATCCCTGAAATAAAGGAACTCATCCGAGTACCGGTTGAACCCCCTTGTGTAACTTAAATTCAGGAATGTCCGGATCTTTGACCTTCCGGCTGAGACAAGGGGGGTAAAATACCGCATGACTCCCTGAAACATACCCTGTTCGGTGCTTCCTTGACCGTAAAATGCTGATACTCCTGCCCCGGCATAGAGGTAACCGATCCGGTTAAACAGGTTGCCGTAGGATAACATCACCCCTCCGTAGTTACGCAACTTGAACTCGTTTTTCTCCCTTCCTACCGTAAACTCAGCCATGTAACCGTAAGGGATATCCTCAGTCCGCCCGTAGCTGTAAATTAATGATGTATTTATAAACCTCTGGGATGAGATGGCAAGGCTTCCGGCAAGAAACTGGTAATTCTGTAGCCGGTAGTATGAATAATCATCTATCTCCGGCCTGGCGAATACATTGTTGTGAATGTACCTGGCTGTCAGTATAAGCCTCGTGACACTGCCCCTGTCAATCATGAACGACCTGGCCCCCCAGTAATCCTGCCTTACAAACCTCAGCGGTACCGGGTTGATCATGGTGTCGAGGTCTTCAGATGCATTTATGAACAAGACTGAGGCTGACCAGGAGTATTTTGTATCAGAAGTGACAAAATCCCTGCTGAAGATGCCGCCCGCGCGGGTAGTTCCCAGTCCGTCTGCAAACTCCAGTTCCAGGTCTGAAAAAGTACGGGCTATGTTTCGCACGGAATACCTTACCCCGATACCCGGCGCAGAATAATCATTGAAGTCGTATGGCACGTTTATTTCCAGTTCATGCCCGAGTCCTGCAAAATTCCTGCTGTAAAGCCCTACCTTACCGCTTTGGACATCATCGAGCCTGATACTCATGCCAACAGGATACTTTTCCCTTACCACAATTGCAATATCTGAAAAGATGCTGTCAACAGGAATTACCGTTATCCTTGCATCGTCAATAAACGGCAGTTCTCTGAGGAGCCGTTCATTGTCAGCAAGCACCAGGGGTGAAACGGCATCTCCTTCACTGAACAGAAGATGGTGGTTCAGAACGAACCTGCGGGTTTTGGTGTATGTTGAGTTGGCAAATTTTTCTGCCCCGGAGGGGCTTCCGCTCTCAGGGTCCTCGATATTGTAGCCAAACGCGTCCAGCCGTATGATTTCCCTGTTCCGTATAACCCTTCCTCTGTATGCTTCAAATGTTGATGTACTGGTCAGCTTCTCCCTTGCATTGCCCGGGGGCACCGGAGATACGACAATCATGTCGTAGAGAAGGCTGGTGAGTTTCCTCTTCTCGGCCCTTACCTTCAGGGAATCATAGAAGGCCTTTGACAGTGTATCAGGGGTCACAGGCTCCTGTGACCGGGCATTGAAACCGGGAAAAAACAGGGAGAGCAGAAGGAATGTAATAAAAAGGGCAGGGGCTTTACTATTTACACACCGGTTCACTTTGGATTTGAATTGTCATCCAGGATGTCGTCAGAGTTGAACTGGAACCCGAGTCTTTTCCCGGTAATCAGCCTTGAGTGCTGTATCTTCGATTCTGCCTGCCCTACAGAGGCTATCTTTACGGTATCGTATGGCGGTACCAGCAGGTCAAATTCAAGTGAGTAGTTTATTGCGGTATAGACTATCTTTTTAAGGGATTCCTGGCTGAATGCCTCGTTGCCGTAATTGGTGAACAGCATACCCATCTGCCTCTTCCCTTCAACGAAGTACTGGTTCTCATGATTAATGAAAATACGGGCGATAAGGTAACCAAGGTCATCAAGCCTCGAGTACTTGAATGAATCTGCAAGGAAGTTGTAGATGTTAATGATACCGCTGTATGAGTTGTTCTTGTCCTTCTGGATATAAGTTGTCTTCCATGCCGGATGTTCACGGTCAAACTGGAATATGTTTGAGTGCATGCTGAAGAGCAGCAGGTCAGCCGCCACCTTGAGCTGGGCATCGAAGTTGCTCCTGTCAGTATATTCCATCCTGATCCTCGGGTCAATACCGGTGAGGTTGCTGTTTACATCCCGGGCAAGGTTTTTCAGTATATCCTTCACCATCATGAAGGCAGAAGCAGTATTGTCAAATACTTTTTGCTTCAGTACTGATTTGCCCCTCAAAGTATCAATTATCACAACCTTTTTCTGTGAATTCTCATCCGCCATGTCAGTTCAATTACACGATCGTTAAAATTAAGGATTTATTCCACACAAAAACAACGGGGATGCATTTAAAAAAAAGCAGGTACCCCGTTGAATAAGGCCGGTTATGACGGGTTCAGCCATTTTAAAATATTGTCCCTAGTAAGCCCTTGCGAAGAGAACTCTTCTTTCCGAAGGCTTGCCCGAAAGGATGCACCTGCCCTTTTCAGGAGGGTTATTGAACGGGAGGGCCCTGATGGTGGCCTTGGTGAGATCCTTGATCTTTTCCTCGGTTTCAGGGGTGCCGTCCCAGTGGGCCAGTACAAATCCTCCGCGGTTCTCAATTATGTCAGTGAACTCATCCCAGGTATCTGCCCTGTAAGTATTGCTGTCTCTGAACTCAACCGCTTTTCTGAAGATGTTCTTCTGGATCTCATCCATAAGACCCTTCACGTGTTCAACAATGTTGTCACGGCTGACCGTTTCCTTGGTAAGGGTATCGCGCCGGGCAACCTCAACAGTTCCCTGCTCAGCATCCCTCGGACCTATGGCAAGTCTTACCGGGACACCCTTGAGTTCATATTCTGCGAATTTGAAGCCCGGCTTCTGGGTGTCACGGTTATCATATTTTACCGTGATACCGGCCTTCTCAAGCTGTGATTTTAGTTCCAGGGCAATTCCTGAAATGGCATCAAGCTGATCATTGCCCTTGTAAATCGGGACTATCACAACCTGGATCGGGGCAAGTTTCGGAGGCAGCACCAGGCCGTTATTGTCTGCATGGGCCATTATCAGTGCACCTATGAGACGTGTTGTGACACCCCATGAGGTGGCCCAGACATAATCAAGCTTCCCTTCCTGGTTGGTGAACTGCACATCGAAGGCCTTTGCAAAATTCTGCCCGAGGAAATGGCTGGTTCCGCCCTGGAGTGCCTTGCCGTCCTGCATAAGCATCTCAATTGTATAGGTATCAATGGCGCCTGCAAACTTCTCGCTGTCAGTCTTTACCCCCTTTACTACCGGCACAGCCATATAATTCTCAACGAAGTCGGAATAGAGTTCCAGTATCTTCCTTGCTTCTTCCTCAGCCTCCTCCATAGTTGCATGGGCGGTATGCCCCTCCTGCCAGAGGAACTCTGTTGTACGGAGAAAGAGCCGGGTGCGCATCTCCCACCTGACCACATTTGCCCACTGGTTAATAAGTAACGGCAGATCACGGTATGACTGAATCCAGTCCTTGTAGGTATTCCAGATTATTGTCTCGGAAGTGGGCCTTACAATCAGTTCTTCCTCGAGCCTGGCATCAGGGTCTACAACTATACCCCTTCCGTCAGGAGAGTTCTTCAGCCTGTAATGCGTAACTACCGCGCACTCCTTGGCAAAACCCTCTACATGTGCTGCTTCGCGGCTGAAGAACGACTTCGGGATGAACAGGGGGAAATAGGCATTCACATGACCTGTTGCCTTGAACATCCTGTCAAGCTCGGCCTGTATTCTTTCCCATATGGCATATCCGTAAGGCTTGATGACCATGCAGCCTCTCACGGCTGAATTCTCAGCCATATCTGCCTTTATTACAAGGTCATTGTACCACTGTGCATAATTCTCTTCCCTGTTTGTAAGAAATTTGGCCATTCCTCAGTTATCGGTTTGTATATTTGTTTATCTCAGAAAAAGACGGCGTAAAAATAGACAAAACTTACGAACCTGAAAGGGAGCCTGATCCGATGCCGAAGTTTTTATTACAGGGCCGGAATGATAATTATCTCTCTTTCTGAGTGGAATTGGTACGGAATTTGTATAATTTTGAGAAGATAACCAGGAGGAGATTGAAATGAAAAGGTTTTGGTACATTATCCCGGCAATACTTGTGATGACAAGCGCGTGCACGTCACTCCGCTTCACAGGGGCCAGCAATGATGACCTTTATTACAGGCCGTCAGAGAACCCGGTGACTGTGGCTGATGCTACAATACAGACCCGGAGTGCCGACCAGTCTTATTATGATAATATATATGCGGCTGATACACTGATCGCGGATGAGTTCATCCCTGACAATGAGTATTCAGAGTATGCCGCTGAGAATAAATCCACGGTGGTGAACAACTACTACGGCAGTGCGGCTGAAAGGATATACCTCTTCAATGATGATTATTTCTACCCTTACTGGAGAGATCCATTCTACTTCTCGCCCTATTCACTGAGGCTCAGCTTCGGCTACGGATACTGGAACCCTTACAGGTCACCCTACTACTGGGGATATGATCCCTTCATGTATGACTGGTATTATCCCTATTCATTCTATCAGCCTTATTACTCGTACTATGGCGGATATCCCTACTATGGATATTACGGATACAACTACTACCCGTGGTATTCGGGGTACGGGTATGCCCCATACTATAACAACAGCATCGATTACACTGCAAAAACCGGCCGTCGTGGCGGATACAGCACAATGGCCAGGGGATCATATTCATCCACCGATACCAGGAGCAAGTCAGGATATGCACCTTCCGGTGACATGAGCAGCAGGAGGCTTGGCACCGCTTCCGCAACATCGGCGGCTGCAGGTACAGCCGCTCCGGGATCCCGCAGAACCGGATCGGAGACAGTTACATACAGGGATGCTGCAGCAACCGGCAACACAACCGGTACCAGGAGAACAGAACAGCAGACATTCAATTATAACAGGGAAGGTTCAGCCACAGGCACAGTCTCCAGGCCGGAATACACCCGCCGCGAGGCAACAGGTACCCAGAACCCGGCCCAGACACGTACCCAGTCACAGGTAAGGCAGGAAATATCAAATCAGACCAGGACTCAAACCCAGACCCCTGTAAGGTCTCAGTCGGTCAACCGTCCGGAATACCAGACTACTGAAAGGAGCTATACGCCCAGTTACAACAACCCGAGGGTCAGCTCAAGGCCTTCCTACAATACAACCCGCAGCAGCGGTACAACACAGAGCAGCGGTAATGTATCCACCAGGAGCAGCAGTTCATCGGGAAGCACTCCGGCATACACCCCCTCAAGATCATCTTCATCTCCGGTCCGCTATTCGGCACCGTCACGCAGCAGCAGCGGATCATCATTCTCATCCCCCTCCAGAAGCAGCGGATCGTCATATTCATCCGGCAGCAGAAGCAGCTCGGGAGGGTCATATTCCTCGGGTGGAAGCCATAGCTCAGGATCATCCTCATCAGGAACCTCATCCTCCTCTTCATCCTCTTCCTCATCCTCTGGCCGAAGCTCCTCAGGCGGAAGAAGGTAAACGAATTCGTTGTTATTAATGACTGATGTTCCGCCCGTTGCCGGAGCAACAGGAATAGTATATCTGAAAAAATAAAGGAAATGAAAAGAAAAATACTACTGATGGCCGCAGCAATCCTGCTGATACCTGCCTGGTTAAACGGACAGAATATGGATGATGCACTCAGGTACTCAAAACTCTTTTACCAGGGTACAGCGAGGTTCAACGGTATGAGCGGGGCCTTCACAGCCCTGGGAGGCGACGTGTCGGCAATAGCACTCAACCCTGCAGCAGCAGGCCTCTTCCGGTCAACCGAGATATCAATTACTCCGCTGGTATTCTTCCGTGACATGAATACTGACTGGAACGGCTACGGATCAGACGACAGCTACTCGGGGCTTAACCTCGGACAGATTGGAGTGGTCTCATCTTTCGGAACCGGGAGAAATTCGGGCTTGACAAACCTCGGTTTTGCCTATACCTTCAACCGGACCAACAACTATTACAGGAACTCGGTTATTGACGGAATCAGTGACAACGGATCAATGGCTGATTTCTGGGCATTGCAGGCAGACGGGTTCAGAACCGGTGAACTCGGAGGACAGGCATGGATGGCATATGATACTTACCTCATTGATACCCTGCCGAATTTCCTTGACCAGTATGCATCCATCTTCTCCTACTACGGCGAGACAGACCCCGCTTACGGGCAGCAGGTAAGGAGAACCATTGACAATTCAGGCTTCAGCAATGAACATACGGTGTCCCTGGGTGCCAACCTGGGTGACAAAATCTATGTGGGAGCAGGGTTCGGTATTGCCGGTATCACCTATACAGGCCACTATATTCACAGGGAAATAGATGAGGCCGGGAGAACATTTGACTTCGTTAATTTCACATACACGGATCACTTCAGGGCTGAGGGCTCAGGATGGAATTTCAGGATAGGGGCAATCGCCAGACCCTTTGAATCACTTCGCCTTGGAATAGGGTTTACCACACCAACGATTTATACCATAAACGAGGTATTCTACAATAACCTCTCCGTAAAACTTGACAATGACACACCGTCTGATCCCTCTGACGATGCAAATCCAACTGCCAGCCAGGATAATCTGACCTACAGGTACCGGCTTACAACCCCTTATCATCTCAATGCAGGGATAGCCTACCAGATAGGAAATTTTGGGTTGATAAGCGCTGACTATGAATTTATTGACTATTCCACAGCCAGGCTGAGCAATGGTACTGAAGGATATGAATTTGAATCCGAGAATGAAGATCTTGCAGCAGAAATGGGCCCTGCCGGCAACCTGAGAATCGGCGCTGAGGTGCGTACCGGCCCGCTTTACCTTCGCGGCGGTTACAGTCATTACGCTTCAGCATTCAGGAGCGGTACCCTTAACGAAGACGCCAGCTCAAACGGCTACAGTGCAGGAATTGGTTACAGGCAGGATAAGTTCTACCTTGACGCGGCAATGGTCTGGCTTACAAGCTACGAGGCTTACATGATGTTCCCGGATGATCCGAGACCGTCTCCGTTCTACCGAAGTGATCCGGCAAATCTGAATACAAAGGATAAGTACCTGTCAGTCACGTTGGGACTGAAATTCTAAAGTTGGTTAACAGTTGTCTGCTTCCAGGGACCTCAGCAACAAAGCTCGGGTCCCTGGTCCGTTATTAAGCAGGATATCAATGATACTCAGCCTCGGGATGAACCCATGCCTCTCACTGAATACCTGTGTATAGGGTACAGAGGCATAACCCGGTATCCCTGACGGTCCCTTGGGGGTAATGGAATACCTGTAGTCATTTCCGGGTCTTCCTTCCGGCTCAAAGTGGTCAGTATATCCTGTCTCTGCTGTCAGGCCGATTGCCCCGCACATAGCGTCAAATGCCGCTTTGTTCAGATCAAGAAGGTAATTGTATGGTTTTGATATAACACCTGAGATGATATCAATGTAATACTCAAAGAAGGGAGCCGCAGCATAGGCTGATATGATGCTCCTGAGGTGCAGGTCACGCCATCTCCTGCTGTTGTCTATGCGCAGATCCTTTATTGCCGTTTTGTGAAATGATCCGCGAAGTACAGGTACCACCAGCGGAAGGGCTCCGCCGGATGTCATTATGATGCACCTGTTCCGGTATGTCTGCTTGTGGTAATTCTCCTCCCTCTCAATCAGCACTCTCCCGCTGCTGGCCACCAGGCTGAAATATTCAGCCGGAGGAAAATATGCGGTTGAGAGAAGGATTTCCTCATTCATTTCCGCAGAGTCTGTTAATCCTGCTTGCGGCAAACCCGGCACCGAAACCGTTGTCAATATTTACAACGGTAACCCCGGCGGCACAACTGGTCATCATAGCCAGGAGGGCTGAAATACCCTCAAATGATGCTCCGTAACCCACGCTTGTGGGAACGGCAATTACAGGCATGTTCACCAGACCCCCTACAACGCTGGCCAGCGCCCCCTCCATGCCGGCGATTACAACGGCAACCCGGCACGCCCTTATGTCGGGAAGCTTGTCTACCAGCCTGTGTATGCCTGCCACTCCGGCATCATAGATCCTGACCACTTCATTGCCCAGCAGTTCGGCAGTGACTGCAGCCTCCTCTGCTACCGGGATGTCAGAGGTGCCTGCCGTGATGACGGCTATCTTCGTTGCCGCAGGAATAATTTTCTTTTTCGCGATACTTATGATCCGTGCAGTTTCATAGTAAATCGCTGAAGGAAAGGAGGGGGTGATAAAATCAAACATCTCTTTGCCTGCCCTGGTACCTATAATATTATTGTCATGCCCATCCATGGCCTGGAATATGGCTTTGATCTGCTCCGGTGTCTTGCCTGCACAGTAAACAATCTCCGGGTAGCCTGTCCTCAGCTCACGGTGATGGTCTATCCGCGCAAATCCGAGGTCAGTGTAGGGGAAATCGCGCAGTTTCTCCATTGCCTCATTCACGGTTACCGCCCCGGTGCTAAGACCCTTCAGTATCTTTTCAAGTTCTGTTGCGTTCATTCTTCTGTTGTTTTGTTCATACTCCCGCTCCGGTATCCCTCGGCGTCAAATGTGACATACCTGAACCCTGTGCTCTTCAGAGCTGTGGCAAGATGCATTCTGACCTCCCGACTGCTGATTTTTTCAAAGTGTTCGTTTCTGAATTCAATCCTTGCAAGGTCTCCGTGAACCCTGACACGGGCTCCGGTGAAACCGGCTTCCCTGACTTTTTCTTCAGCCTTCTCTGCCATCCGGAGACTGGCCGGACTGATCATTGTGTTATGGGGGAACCGTGTCAGCAGGCAGGTGTTTGAGGGTCTGTCACTTACCCCCAGCCCGGCCTCACGCGCCAGGGCCCTGATCTCCTCCTTGGCAAGACCAGCTTCAGCGAGCGGGCTCCTGACCCCGGTCTCTTTCAGCGCTTTGAGGCCGGGACGGTAATCAAGCAGGTCATCTGAATTGGTGCCGTCAAAAACAAAGGAGAATCCTTCTTCCCGTGCCACACCGGTAACAGCTCCCATCACCTCCCTCTTGCAAAGGTAGCAACGGTCAGGGGGATTGCTGATAACCGTGGTGGGTATGTCAAACCTCACCTCCCTGTGTAAAATTCCTGTTTCACGGCAGAACAGGGCAGCTTCATCAATCTCTGAAGAGAACATGTAGGGAGTGCTGACTGTGACTGCCATCACCCTGAGTCCCGGTACTCCGGCTGCAACACTTAAAAGAAAGGTGCTGTCAGTCCCGCCGGAAAGTGCTATGACGGCAGAGCCGGCCTCCGACAGGATAGACCTCAGTTTGTTCAGTTTTTCCGCAGCTGTCATTCCATCCCGTGGATCAGGGAGTTTATTTCATTCATTACCTGTTTCATCGGTAGTCCTGTCTCCTTCGCAATGGATGCACACCTTCCGGCTTCCGGCTTGACTGAAACCAGGACTCCGTTGAAGTACGATTTCTTGATCGGCACCCTGCCGAACGGGGTCTCAATCTCCTCAAACTCACGGTGAAGCGTCTCCTTGGTGAAAGTGGTCACCCTCAGTCCGATGGTTGTGGTCTCGGTAAAGATTATCTCCCTGACAGCAGCCATCTGTTCTTCCTCGCAGATGACACTGAGGGTAAATGCCGGTCTTCCCTTTTTCATGACCACAGGGGTGAACCAGACATCTCCTGCACCGGCTTCGAATAGCCTTCCGGAAATGTACTCAGAGGTTTCCGGGTTCATGTCATCTATATTGCATTCAACAAGCCGCGCCTGGTGCCCTGCTTCCTCCCGGTCAACCGTTTCAGCAAGAAAAACCCTGAGAATATTCGGCCTTCCAGGATTGTTCTTCTGGCCAATTCCGTATCCTCTCTTCCTGATAGTATACCTCAATGAAGGGGGAAGCGGTTCTGCGGTGGCGGCTATGATCGCGGCTCCGGTGGGTGTGGTAGCTTCAAAACCGACACCCCCGATATGCACCGGGAAGCCGGTGATAATACGCTCCGTTGCAGGCGCAGGAACCGGCAGAAGACCATGCTGGCATCTCACCATTCCACTGCCCAGTTCAATTTCCGAAACATAAACCCTGTCAACACCAAGATCGTCAAGGCAAATTGCGGCACCGACAATATCGACAATGGAATCGATGGCCCCCACCTCGTGAAAATGAATCTCCTCCAGGGGTTTGTCATGAACTGCAGCTTCGGCAATGGCAATTTGCCTGAAGATTTTCATTGCCAGCTCTTTGACTGCTGGTTTCAGCCCGCTCTCCATGACTATCTTTTCTATGTCGGCAAGGTTTCTGTGTTCCCCCGAATCCCTGTTGGCGTGATCATGTCCGTGGCTGTGATCATGACTGTGGCTGTGATCATTACTGTGGCTGTGATCATTACTGTGGCTGTGATCATGACTGTGGTTATGCTCATGTCCGTGGTAATGCCCCTCATTCTCACTGGTAATAACTGTTACCCTGGTACCGGTAATGCCATGCCGCTGGTCACGGGTGATATCAAGTCTCCATCCTGCTGTATTGAGTTCCTGCAGACCGCTGATCAGGGTCTCACGGCTGACCCCCAGGTCAATCATTGCCCCCAGGTTCATATCACCGCTGATTCCGGAAAAGCAGTCGTAGTAAAGTATCTTCATTTTTTAGTTTTTTTTAACACCCGGCGACAAACCCGCACTGTCGCTTATGGCCGTCGTCTCAGGCTGCTAATATAAGAATACGAAGCCGATATATTAAAAAAAAATGCTTACTTTGCATCTTCTCATTTTTGGGGTAATATTCTAACAGAAGGGTATGAAAAGAAGAAATTTCTTACGCAGTTCGCTTGGTGCCGGACTTGCAGCAGGGGCGTTCATGAGTTTTAGCAGGTATGAAAATGCACTTGCCGGAAAACCCCTTCCATCAGCAGAAAATTATGACCTTATAGCAGTTATGGGCGGTGAACCGGCTGCAATGTTTGACATGGGGATCCAGTCTCTGGGCGGAATGGGAACCTTCGTCAGGAAAGGACAGAAGGTGCTGGTGAAGCCTAACATAGGCTGGGATGTTGTGCCTGAGAAGGGTGCAAATACAAATCCTGCACTTGTGAAAAGAATAATTGAGCATTGCTACAGGGCCGGGGCCAAGGAGGTATATGTCTTTGACAATACTTGTGATAACTGGATCAAATGCTACAAGAACTCAGGCATTGAACAGGCGGTAAAGGATGCCGGCGGAAAGATCGTACCCGGCAATTCAGAAAGTTACTACCATGAGATTACTATTCCCAACGGGAAGAAACTGACGAAGACAAAGGTTCATGAACTGGTTCTTGAGAGTGATGTTTTCATCAATGTGCCCGTGCTGAAAAACCACAGTTCGGCCATGATGACTGGAGCTTTGAAGAACATGATGGGAGTGATCTGGGACCGTGGTTACTGGCACAGGAACAATCTCAACCAGTGCATTGCTGACTATGCTCTTTACTCCAGGAAACCGAGCCTTCATATAACAGACGCATACAATGTGATGATGCGGAACGGACCCCGCGGGGTTTCAGTAGCTGACCTCTCAAATATGAAGTCGCTGTTGATCTCAACAGACTGGGTTGCCATTGATGCGGCAGGCGCAAAGATGATGGGTAAGGAACCTTCTTCCATTGAGCATATAACCCTGGCAGCCGGTATGGGTATCGGAAAAATGGACCTGGCCAGCATGAACATCCACAGACTGAAAATGTAACCATTAATGAAGTCGTCAGCCCTGAAACATATCCGCACTGTTTTTGCAGTTCTGGTATTACTTCTTTTCGCCTTTCTGTTCATTGATTTCAGGGGCATTCTTGGCGACAAGGCGTTCGGGCCCATCCTTTACCTGCAGTTCGTCCCCTCATTCCTTAAATTTGTAATTGCAGGAGTAGCAGCTTCCACCGGTTTCATCGCCGTACTCATCCTGACCCTCCTTACAGGCCGCACCTATTGTTCGTTTCTCTGTCCGCTTGGCATCCTGCAGGATGGCATAAGCCGTGTGGGAGGGCTGGTAAAAAGACGGTTCCGTAGGTATGGCTATAAAAAGCCATGGACTGCGCTCCGCTATTTCATCCTGGGAATCACTGCCGGTATAATGGCCCTTGGAGGGGTTTATGTGCTCACCATCCTTGACCCTTACAGCACCTTCGGGCGGTTTATGACCTATTTTGCCCAGCCTGTGGCCCTCTTTGTAAACAATATCCTGGCCTCCATTCTGGGAAAGTTCGATATTTACACCATCTACCGCGTTGACATAAAGCCTTATGAGATAGTGGCTTACATCATTCCGGCCGCTTTTCTCTTCCTTATCGGACTGCTGGCCTTCAGGTACGGCAGACTTTACTGCAATACAGTGTGTCCTGTGGGTACTTTACTCGGGTTCCTGAGCAAGATATCACTTTTCAGGATAAGGTTTGATGATGCCAAATGTACACGTTGCGGAAGGTGCGCAATGTCATGCAAGTCATCATGCATTGATTTCCTGAACAAGACCGTTGATCTCAGCAGGTGCGTGAACTGTTTCAACTGCATTGACTCCTGCAAGGAGAACGGGATGTCATACGGTCTTGTCAGGCTGAAGAAGCAGCCGGGTTCAGACGAAACCACTGATCCTTCCCGCCGCGGTTTCATTGCAGGATCACTGGTACTGATTGCCGGCGGCTCGCAGCTGATCCGCGCACAGGGCACCACACCCACTCCGACGAAAGATTCAACTGTAAAGGAAGACAGGCTTTACCCGGTATCGCCTCCCGGTTCGGCCGGAATAGCCACATTCACCTCCCGCTGCACAGCCTGTACTCTCTGTGTGAATGCCTGCCCCACAAATGTGCTCCAGCCTTCGGTCAGTGAATACGGATTCGCAGGGATCATGCAACCCAGGATGGATTTTCACAGCGGATTCTGCAACTATGACTGTACCAGATGCACCGATGTATGCCCTACAGGAGCAATCATGCCGCTGATGGTGGAGGCCAAAAAAATGACCCAGATAGGAAAGGCAGTCTTCATAAAGGAGAACTGTATAGTACATACGGAGAAGACCGCATGCGGGGCTTGTTCCGAACACTGCCCAACCAAGGCATGCCACATGGTCCCCTATGAGGGAAAACTGCTTATTCCGGAAATTAAGGATGAGATCTGCATCGGCTGCGGAGCTTGCGAGTACGCATGCCCCACCAGGCCCTACAGGGCCATCTTCGTCGACGGCAATCCGATCCATGAGGCTGCTTCGAAACCTGAGGCCGAAGAGCTCAAAGCCGCGCCTGCCGAATTCCCGTTCTGAGATATAAAAACATGATATTTATCGTGTGAGGCAGAGTTAAATAGACTTAACTTGCATGCTCTTGTATAACCTCATAATTATTTGATCGTTTTATGAAACCTACACATATTGAGCATATTGGCATTGCGGTGAATTCAATCGCCGATGCGTTGCCTTTTTATGAAAAGGTGCTTGGCCTTAAGTGCTACAACATTGAAGAAGTGGCTGATCAGAAAGTCAAAACCGCATTTTTCATGATCGGACAGACCAAGATAGAACTCCTTGAATCAACCGACCCTGAAGGACCGGTGGGGAAATTTATAGAAAAGAGGGGAGAGGGGATACATCATATCGCCTTTGCCGTTGATAACCTGGAGGAGAGGCTCCGCGAAGCAGAGGCAGCCGGTATAAGACTCATCGATACAGCCCCGAGAAAAGGTGCAGAAGGTCTGAGTATTGCATTCATCCATCCAAAATCAACCTTCGGTGTGCTTACCGAACTGTGCGAAGACAAGAATAGCGAACACAAAAAATAACCAGGTTCAATGAACAGTCAGGAAAGAATAAAACAGCTCCTTGATTACAGGGAGAAGGCACGCAAGGGCGGCGGAGAAAAACGGATAGAAGACCAGCACTCCAAGGGTAAGCTGACAGCAAGGGAACGGATTACCATGCTGCTCGACGAGGGCAGCTTCGAGGAGTACGATATGTTCGTTACTCACAGAACAGAAGACTTCGGCCTTGCTGACAAGAAATACCTTTCTGACGGTGTAATCACCGGACATGGTACCATTGACGGCAGGGTGGTCTACGTCTTTGCCCAGGATTTTACCGTCTTCGGAGGTTCTCTCTCTGAGACTTTCGCACAGAAGATATGCAAGATCATGGATCAGGCCATGAAGACAGGTGCACCGTTGATAGGAATCAATGACTCCGGCGGTGCACGCATTCAGGAAGGTGTCAGAAGCCTCGCAGGCTATGCCGAGATTTTTGAACGCAATATCCTTGCATCCGGCGTGATACCCCAGATCTCAGCCATCTTCGGTCCGTGTGCCGGCGGCGCAGTATATTCGCCTGCACTTACTGACTACATAATCATGAGCCGCAAGAGCAGCTATATGTTCGTTACCGGCCCCAAGGTAGCCAAGGCTGTCACAGGAGAAGATATCACCATTGACGATCTCGGAGGTGCCGGAGTCCATACATCGAAGTCAGGCGTTGCCCACTTTGGCGTTGATGAGGAGAAGGAAGGGCTCGATCTGATCAGGAAACTGCTGGGCTTTATGCCCCAGAACAACCTCGAGGAACCGCCCCAGTTGGATTGTGATGACCCCATCGACAGGCTCGAGGACGAACTTAATGACATTATTCCGGAAAGCCCCAACCAGCCCTATGACGTCAAGGATGTTATTGCGAGGGTTGTTGATTACCATGACTTCCTGGAGGTGCATGAGGCTTACGCGAAAAACATAGTTGTCGGTTATGCAAGGTTTGACGGAATGCCAGTCGGCATAGTTGCAAACCAGCCGGCTTACCTGGCAGGAGTGCTTGATATAGAAGCTTCACGCAAGGCAGCCCGCTTTATCCGCTTCTGCGATGCATTCAATATCCCGATCGTGACTTTTGTTGACGTACCCGGATTCCTCCCGGGGTCCACACAGGAATACGGAGGCATCATCATCCACGGTGCCAAGCTGATGTACGCCTACGGCGAAGCCAGCGTTCCGAAAGTAACTGTCACCCTTCGTAAATCCTACGGCGGAGCACATTGCGTCATGTCATCAAAACAGTTGAGAGGCGACATTAACTACGCCTGGCCAACAGCCGAGATTGCTGTCATGGGCCCCCAGGGCGCCATCGAGGTCCTTGAAGGGAAAGCAATCAGCGAGATTGCTGACCCGGCCGAAAGGAAACAATACGTCTCCAAAAAGGAGCAGGAATACCGCAATAAGTTCGCAAATCCATACGAGGCAGCGCGGTACGGTTACCTTGATGACGTGATAGAACCACGAAATACAAGGTTCAGGGTCATAAGGGCCCTCAGGACCCTTGCAACGAAGAAAGACCCGGGGCCAATGAAAAAACACGGTAATATCCCACTCTGAAAATAAATGATCATGCACACCTTATATCTTACTGAGGCCGCAACCGGTCTCGATTCACTGACCTGGACCATTGTGGCGGTAGGCATCGGGATTGTGTTTCTCTCCCTTCTGATAGTATACTGGTTCTTCAGGTATGTACTCACTTTCATACTTAACTTCAGGCTTAAAAGTTTTGCCCGTAAAAAAGGGATTGATCCTGCGGAAGTTCTGACAGTCAAGACTATACAGTCAGGTGAAGTCAATGCGGCCATAGCGATGGCTCTTTACCAGTATTTCAATGAGCTGCATGATGTGGAGAGCGGGGTGGTAACCATCAAGCGGGTCTCCAGGCACTACTCCCCGTGGAGCTCCAAGTTGTACAACATGAAAAATCTATAGGATCAGCATAATCGGATAGTGATGAAAAATTACAAGTTCAGAATAAACGGCAACCAGTATGAGGTTGATGTCCTCGAGATCGAAGGCAACATGGCGAAAATCGAGGTGAACGGAACAGTATATGATGTTGAGATGCAGCGCGAGATTCCGAAGATCAGGAGCTTTGCTGCTGTTACTGCTGCTGCTGCTGCACCCTCGCAGCCAAAACCGGTAAAGGAAACAAAGCCTGCTGCCGGAAGCGAGCCGGGCAAGGCATCAGAGGTCAGGGCTCCACTGCCCGGAGTCATAATACAGGTACTTGTCAGACCGGGTGATGAGGTGAAACCCGGACAAACAGTCTGCACCCTCGAGACAATGAAAATGGAGAATGCCATCAAGGCAGAGCACGGAGGTAAAATATCTTCCGTGAATATTTCAGCCGGTCAGTCTGTGCTTCAGGATGAGGTCCTAATAGTAATCGGGTAGCGATGGCAAGGAGAAAGATGTGGACAATGCTTGCCCTGCTGGTGATAACGTCACTGGCGTGGATGGCATTTGTCAAGCCTGAACAGGACAGGCAACAGGCCCTGGCTGACACAGGTGTTGTCAGTAGCACTGCTGTCACGCAGTATCAGCCACAGGATATCCAGGATATCCGGAATACCCAGGATGGACAGTTCGTCGGAGGTCTGAAACAATTCTGGGACTACACCGGCTTCCGTAATGCAACCACAGGGCATCTTATTATGATGCTGGTGGGTCTCTTCTTTATCTTTCTGGCAATCAGGTATGAATATGAACCGCTGCTGCTTGTGCCCATTGGCACCGGGATACTGATCGGCAACATTCCCTTCTTTGCTGACGGCGGAATGAACCTGCAGGTGGGGATCTACCAGCAGGGCAGCGTACTGAACTACCTCTATTTCGGAGTGATGAAGGGGGTATATCCACCGTTGATTTTTCTGGGCATCGGGGCCATGACAGATTTCTCGTCACTGATCTCCAACCCGAGGCTCCTCCTGCTGGGTGCAGCCGCCCAGGTTGGTATCTTCGCTACTTTTATCGGTGCACTGCTGCTGGGCTTCAACAAGCCTGAGGCCGGCGCAATTGGCATAATCGGCGGCGCTGACGGTCCGACTGCAATTTTCCTTTCTTCAAGGCTGGCCAACGGTATAAATGTGCTCTCTGACGGAACCACCGTTAAGAATCTTATCGGTCCCATCGCCATTGCGGCCTACTCATACATGGCACTGGTACCGGTGATACAACCTCCTATCATGAGACTCCTCACCTCCAGGAAGGAGAGACTTATCCGCATGAAGCCCCCACGCGCCGTCACCAAGACGGAAAAGATTCTCTTCCCTATATTCGGACTTCTGCTGACCTGTTTTATCTCGCCAAGCGCACTGCCGCTGCTGGGAATGCTTTTCTTCGGCAATATCCTCAAGGAATCCGGCGTAACAAAGAGACTGGCGGAGACAGCACGCACTTCACTTATTGACATAGTGACAATTTTGATCGGCTTAACAGTGGGCGCTTCAACCCAGGCTGACGTATTCCTTACCAAAGAGTCAGTGATGATATTCGGACTGGGAGCAGCAGCTTTTGCCGTTGCAACTTTCTCCGGCGTCCTGTTTGCCAAACTGATGAACCTTTTCCTTCCTGATGACAATAAGATAAATCCGCTGATTGGCAATTCGGGTGTTTCAGCAGTCCCGGACAGTGCCCGGGTGTCTGAGATGGAAGGGCTCAAGGCCGATAAGACCAACCACCTTCTCATGCATGCAATGGGACCCAACGTGGCCGGAGTTATCGGTTCAGCCATCGCCGCAGGGATACTGCTGAGCTATCTCGGATAATATTGTTAAGTTTGTTATATACTTCATTCCAGCGCAGAGAAGATGAAACAGGCAATTACCGGCAATGCCGGACCCAGGGTAAGGTCTGACATTGAAGTGACGCTTGAACTCACTGATTCAGGCGGCATAGAGCTGAACATCAAATCGAAGGTAAAAAGCATGTACGGCAAGGCCATCGAAGAGCAGTGCCGCTTCCTGCTTGATTATTTCGGAATCGTAAATGCCAGGCTCTCGGTTAACGACTCCGGTGCGCTTCCATTTGTGATTGCCGCAAGGATTGAAGCGGCTGTGAAAGCCCTGACGGGAACGACAAAAAGCTTCATCCCGGAAATGATCCCTGAGAACATATACGGTTCATCACGTGACAGGTACAGGTTTTCAAGACTTTACCTGCCCGGAAACAGCCCCGGTATGTTTCTTAACGCCGGGTTGCACTCGCCTGACGGAGTCATCCTGGACCTGGAGGACTCCGTGGCACCTGACCGAAAGGATGAGGCTCGCATACTTGTCAGAAACGCCCTGAGGGCCGTGAACTTCTACGGTGCGGAGAGAATGATCCGCATCAACCAGGGTGAAAGGGGCCTGGAAGACCTGGAAGCCTTGATACCGCATAACGTGCAACTGGTCCTGATACCCAAATGCGAGAACGGTGAAACCGTCCAGACAGTAGACCGGAAGATCAGGGAGATAAAGGCAGGGGAAGGTCAGAATGAAACCGTCTTCCTGATGCCGATAATTGAGAGTGCCGCAGGTGTGGAGCATGCCATGGAGATTGCCACAGCCTCCGGTTCAGTCGTTGCCATGGCAATAGGGCTTGAAGATTACACAGCTGACCTTGGCGTACAGCGTACAAAGGAAGGAAAGGAGTCGCTCTATGCCCGCAACCGCATCGTGGTGGCTGCCAGGGCAGCCGGTATCCAGCCGATTGATTCGGTATTCTCGGATGTGGGAGACATGGAGGGTCTGCTTCAGAATGTCCTGTCCTCCAAGGCAATGGGCTTCGACGGAATGGGCTGCATTCACCCGCGCCAGATAGCTGTCATCAGGGAGGGCTTCTCCCCATCGCCGGATGAAATAGAAAAGGCAAAGAAGATAGTTGTTGCCTATCATGATGCGCTTGAAAAAGGGCTGGGAGTTGTGGCTCTCGGCACAAAGATGATAGACCCGCCGGTGGTTGCCAGGGCGGAGAAGACGATAACCCTTGCTGTCAGGCTCGGCATTCTGCCCGGTAACTGGATTGAGGAGGAAAAGGCTTAACCATAAACGCATACCCGGTCATGAAACTCTTAGAAAATGCTGCCGGCCGAATGGTGCCGGATGAGATAAACGGTAAAGAGGCCGTCCCTTTCAAGGGTGTTGGCAAACATCGCCCCACCGGCAGGAAATATGCTCCCCCTATTGCAACATGCATTGATTACCCTGAGGATAACAACAAGGTGGTTGGTTCCCTGAAGGAAGCACTGGTACGTTGCGGACTAAAAGACGGCATGACAGTCTCAACCCATCACCACCTTCGCGACGGAGACCTGGTAAGCAACCAGATCTTTGCCATAGCCTCGGAGATGGGCGTAAAAGACCTGGTATGGCTCCCCTCTGCCTCTTTCCCGTGCAATGATCCTGTTATTCAATACCTGGAGGACGGCACCGTCAACCGGATTGAAGGGAGCATGAACGGCCCCCTGGGAATGTTTGTTTCGGAAGGCAGGATGAAGGGAATGGCGGTACTTCGTTCACACGGGGGCCGCGTACAGGCCATCCAGGATGGCGACGTAAAAATAGACATTGCAGTGCTGGCGGCACCTGCATCAGATTCATTCGGCAACGCAAGGGGAACAGGCGGTCCCTCAGCCACAGGGGTGATAGGGTATGCAAAACCGGATTACCTCTATGCAGACAAGGTCATAGTTGTTACCGACAACCTCGTTGACCTGCCATGCTTCCCGATGGAGGTTGAAGGTAATTACGTTGATTATGTAGTCGTCGTTGACAAGATCGGCATCCCGGAAAAAATCGTCTCCGGAACCACCCAGATAACCAAAAGCCCCGACAGACTACTGATAGCCGAACTGACCGCGTTGTTCCTTGAGAAGTCAGGGCTGCTGCGCAACGGCGCAACAATGCAGGCAGGAGCAGGGGGGACCAGCCTGGCAATAGCTGTCTTTGTGCACCAGATGCTGAAAAAGAAGGGCTGGAAACTGAGCTTCGGATTCGGCGGAAGCACCAGGTATATGGTTGAAATGCTTGAAGAGGGCCAGATGGGATATATACTTGATGCCCAGGCTTTTGACCTTGATTCAGTGAAGTCTATTGAGAAAAACCTGAACCACATACCTTACCCGGTCTTCAACGCATATAATTACCACTCAAAGGGCAACCTGACCACTATGATGGACATAATGATCCTGGGTGCTACCGAGATTGATACAGGTTTTAACGGAAATGTGGTGACCCACTCTGACGGACTGCTTCTTCACGGAATAGGAGGGTGGCAGAACTGCCTCCACGCCCGCAACGTGATAATTCCTGTCCCCCTCTTCCGCGACAGGATTCCGGTCATTGTTGACCGTGTGACCACACTGTGCGGACCTGGCGAACTAATAGACGTTATAATCACCGAGAGGGGTATAGCCATCAACCCGGGCCGGCAGGATCTCATTGACTCCGTGCGTGGCAAGGGGCTGCCGCTGGTAACAATCGGGGAACTCAGGGAGACAGCTGAAAAAATATGCGGCAAGCCTGAAAAGGCAGCCTTTGACGAAAGGGTGGTGGCTGCCATCAAATGGGTTGACGGAACAGTAATTGATGCCGTACGTAAAGTCCGGAAATAATAAATCCAGATCAAGATGAAAAGATACAGATGCCCGGTATGCGGTTATATCTATGACCCGGCAAACGGCGACCCGCATCATGATGTTGAACCGGGAACGGCCTTCGAGGATCTTCCTCCGGGATGGGCATGCCCGGTATGCGGCGCCCCGGCGGATGAGTTCGAGGAGTATAGCTGATATTGCCCTGCAAAACGCCCTGCACCCGTTGGGTGACACCCCGCCGGATAAGCCAGGGGATCACGACCGGTTTAAGTCCGTGACCGGCCTGACAGGCCGTAGAAACCTATGATGATATGCCGGGAGTACAGGGTCAGGACTCTTGTTCCGGAATATGCCTCAGAACGTCAGTCAGCAGATCCCAGAACATCTGTACGGTTTCAATCTCAATCCGCTCCTCCGGGGTATGGGCACCCCTGATGGTGGGACCGAATGAAATCATGTCTATCCCCTTGTATTTCTCAAGTATAAGCCCGCATTCCAGTCCTGCATGAATCGCTTTTACCTGGGGCACCCTGCCAAACAGCTTCCTGTATGAATCAATCATCAGCCGGAGAATGGCCGAGTTCATATTTGGCTGCCAGCCGGGATAGCCGTCTGAATGAGTCACCACGGCACCTGCAAGGTCAAAACTTGTCTCGGCCTTCATGGCAGCATAGTACTTTGCCTCTTCCGACGAGCTCCTCTGTGTGGTGACAACATGAATCATATTGTCATCGGTAAGCCTCACCGTTGCAAGGTTGCTTGATGTCTCAACAAGATCAGGTATCTCCTTTGACCATCCCAGTACTCCGTGGGGTACAATGCTGAGGGCCCCGAGAAGGCGGTGCTGTGTTGCTGCATCAATTACCAGTTCTGGAGTATCTGCCGGTGTGGCTGATACCTTCAGATCAGGCTCCAGGGAACCGTATTCATCCCTGGCATGAGAGTGGTAAGCCGCAGTATCGGCAAGTATTGACTCCTCCAGGGAGGGATTGAATGTTACGGTTACAAATGCTTCTCTCGGTATGGCATTTCTCAGGTTACCGCCGCTGAAATTGCTGATCCGGATACCATATTTCCTTTCAAGGTCCTGAAGCAGCCTGGAGATGATCTTTATGGAGTTGCCGTATCCCTTGTGTATTTCATCTCCTGAGTGTCCCCCGTGAAGCCCGGTGACGGATATGTTCATAGCTTTATGGCCCGCAGTCACCTTTTCAGGGGTGTACGGCAGCATGGCCTGCGTATCTATCCCGCCGGCACAGCCAATGAAGAGTATCCCCTCATCTTCTGAATCAAGATTCAGCAGAATATTCCCCGTCAAGAAGTCCGGTTTGAGGTTTATGGCTCCCGTCATGCCCGATTCCTCGTCAACGGTGAAGAGGCATTCTATCCGTCCGCACAGCAGGTACGGATCGGTCAGCACGGCCATTTGCGCAGCAATTCCAATACCGTCGTCAGCCCCAAGGGTAGTGCCGCTGGCCATAACCCACTTCCCGTCAATAACCGGGATGATCGGGTCGGTGTCCCAGTTGTGCGGATGAGAAGCGTTTTTCTCACCTACCATGTCAAGGTGGCTTTGCAGTACTACAGTCTTTACCTTTTCTTTGCCGGGTGCTGCCTCCCTGATTATCAGTATGTTTCCTATGCTGTCTTCCCTGGCCTCAAGATTGTGCTTACGGGCAAATTCGAGCAGGTAGGCCCTTATTTTTCCCTCATTTTTTGAAAGTCTGGGTATCCTGCAGATCTCCTCAAAATAACCCCACAGTTTCCTCGGCTTCATCTCCCCCAATTCGCCCATGATATAATTTATTATTCTGTTTCACATGTTAAGCGGCAAATATAGTTTTTTTCCTTTGGAACCTTTATGAATTTTACCTGCTGAAACTCTTTTTTTTAACACAAGAAAAACTATATTTTTACGGGAAACGAAAACACAGAAAACTAATAAGACTATGGGTAAACGCACTATCGTGGCACTGCCGGGTGACGGTATCGGTGCCGTTGTTCTGAAAGAGGCTATCCGGGTTCTTGATGCAGCCGGGTTCGACGCTGATTATATTTATGGTGATATCGGATGGTATTTCTGGTGCAGCGAGGGGAATCCCCTGCCGCAACGAACCCTTGATCTCATTGCTGAACATAAAATCGCCCTCTTCGGTGCAATCACTTCAAAACCGAAGGATGAAGCCGCTGCTGAGCTCTCACCGGCACTGCAAGGCAAGGGTTACACATACAGCAGCCCCATCGTGGGACTGAGACAGCACTTCGGGCTGGATATCTGCGTCCGGCCGTGTCGGAGCTACAAGGGAAACCCGCTGAACTTCATCCGCCGCGGCAGTGACGGAAACCCAGAAGAACCAATGGTCGACGTTGTAATATTCAGGCAGAACACGGAAGGCCTTTACGGCGGAGTGGAGTGGTCAAATCCTCCCCAGCAGGTTTATGATGCCCTCATGACCCATCCCAAGTTCAGGGAGAATTTCGGCTGGTGCCCGAAGGAGGAACTGGCGGTCTCAACCAGGATCTTTACAAAGAAATATACCGAGCGCATCGTCCGTGCTGCTTTCAATCACGCCGTCAGATACGGTTATAAATCGGTTACCGTATGTGAAAAACCGAACGTTATCCGCGAAACATCCGGTCTCATGTGGAAAATAGCCAAGGAGATGCAGAAGAATGAGTTCCAGTCAATCCAGCTGTGGAATACCAATATCGATGCACAGATGATGTGGCTTACGAAAAACCCGGAGGATTATGGTGTAATAGTGGCAGGCAACATGTTCGGCGACATCGTCTCCGACGCATTTGCAGGCCTCATCGGAGGATTGGGATTCGCATGCAGCGCTCAGTTTTCGGAAGAGGGGATCGGTGTCTTCGAACCCACCCACGGATCTGCTCCCAAATATGCTGACTACGAGGTCTCAATCGTTAATCCCGTTGCCATGATCGAGTCGGCCTGCATGATGCTTGATTATATTGATGAGAAGGCGACCGCCGCTAAAATACGAAGGGCAATAGCTGATGTCATTGAGGAAGGCAGGGTGAAGACCTATGACATGATGAAAATGACAGGTAAGCCTGAAGTGGTGAAAATGGGAGCCGCTTCAACCATCCAGATGACAGATGCCATCATTGCACGCTTAAAATAACATGCCATGACCGAGGAAATTAAGAAATTATGGCCGGAACTTGAATGGATCACCGACCCTGAACTGAGGGAGAAAACCGCCCGTACATGGGAAACAGCCCTGGAAAGGAGCGTACTCACCGCGGATGACCTGAACCGGATACCTTTTACCCTGCTCTGCGGCCCTGACCTTAAGGTAACATTCATGGACCATAAGAGGTGCGTGGTGCACGTGGCACGGGATGCGGGAATGAAGATGAATGAGTTCTTCCGCAATGACCTGCCGGTAAATATGGATGTCCTTATTGCCGGAGCCATACTTGCCGATGTGGGTAAAATGCTTGAATATGAGCTTGATGCAAATGGAAAGGCAGTCCAGGGAAAGTATGGCCAGTATCTCAGGCATCCATTCTCAGGCGTAAGCCTGGCTGAAGAATGCGGAGTACCCCCTGAGGTGTGTCATATCATTGCTGCACATGCACATGAGGGGGACCTCGTTAAACGGACTACCGAGGCGTATATAGTCCATCATGCCGACTTCATGACATTCCTGCCGTTTAAAAGCAGACTGATCGTTTGATCAGTCTGCTTTTTTGTTTCCCTCCATCGCCTTCCTGACATTGGCATATCCCATCTTGTCCACCTTACGGTCATAGGTCATCAGGCCGTTGGTCTCGGTTTCAACATCCGTTGTCTGGGTATATACCGAGGCGCTGAGCCCTTTCGTGGCAACCATCTCCCGAACCTGTGCGTAAAAGTCAGTGTATTTCTCCAGTAACGCCGTGGTATCTCCCATTTTTTCATAACCCCAGTTCTTCTGTTCCCAGGTGTGTCCCTGTACCGGCAGGCCCAGTCCTCCGAACTCTCCCAGCACAACCGCCCTCTCTTTTTCAGGTTTTGGGGCAACAGGTTCAGGATAATGGTGGATATCCAGAACATGACCGGTTCCCCGGTCAGTCCAGCCTGAGGCGCTGTTGACAAGCCTGGTGGTATCGAGAGCCATGACATACTCTGTCACTGCCGGCGTATTGTACTGGCCCCACCCTTCGTTATAGATAACCCACATGACGATTGACGGGTGATTGTACTTTGTTCCGATCATCCTGGTGAGTTCCTGCATGAAAATGGTTGAGTCGGCTGTGCTTTTGGTGATGTCGGGCCTGTCACCCCAGATGTAATCGTCGCCGCTGGGCATATCCTGCCAAACCAGCAATCCTATACGGTCAGTGTGGTAATAGAACCTCCTGTTCTCAACCTTGACATGCTTGCGCAACATGTTGAATCCCATTTTTTTCAACATCTCGAGGTCATACACCATGGCCTCATCGGATGGTGGCGTGTAGAGTCCGTCGGGCCAGAACCCCTGGTCAAGCGGACCGTTCTGCCATACGAACTCATTGTTCAGGAAAATACGCGTAAAGCCATCCTCCCCAACTCCCAGTGAGATCTTTCTCATCCCGGCAAAGGAGCTGACCACGTCAGCAACCTGGCCTCCGGTGATCAGCCTCGCCTTCAGGTCATAGAGGTATGGGTCATCCGGGCTCCACAGTCTTGCATCAGGCACAGGCAGTGTCACTGCAGTGCCGGTGAGTCCTGAAGCCACAGCCACCGTCTGCCCATCAGCCATAATGGTAATCTCTGCAAGTGAGGGCGCCATATCCACCGGCGGGCATCCCCCCGGACCTCCCTGGCAACTTTCCTCGAGGACCGTCACGTGAAGCACTCCGTTGTCTATGTCAGGCACAACACGCAGGTCTCCTATCCAGGTTTTTCCGACTGGTTCGAGCCATACACTCTGCCAGATTCCGCTGGTTGGTGTATACCATATTCCACCTGGTTTCATTACCTGCTTGCCCCTTGGCTGTCTCGCCCTGTCGGTAGGATCGGTTACCTTAACCACAAGTGAGTGCTTCTTTCTGTCGTCAAGAAAGTTGGTTATGTCACACCAGAATGGATCGTAACCGCCATGGTGGATTGCAGCCAGGTTATCATTAACCCACACGGAAGTCTCCCAGTCGGAGGCCTCAAAATTGATGATTATCTGGTTATCCTTCCACTGTTTTGGCAAAATGAACTCCCGCGAATACCAGATGGCCAGAGAGTCAGTTATCCTGGTCCTGACTCCGGAAAGTGCTGATTCAACAGGGTAGGGGACGAGTATTTTTCCCTGGGGTTCCGGGCGCTCCGCATCCCTGGGGCAAATTGCATAATCCCACAGACCGTTCAGGTTCATCCATTCTTCCCTGGCGAGTGATGGCCGTGGATATTCCTGCCATGCCGTGGACGGATCAACTTTCTCTCCCCAAATGGTGATGAGAGGATTTTCAGCCGGCTTCCATTCAGGAGCCTTCTCCCTGGAACAATGGGTCATCACTCCGGCGGTGATGATGAGAACCGGAATAAGAAAACGTTTCATCTCTGGTTTGTTATTACGGGTCAGCCGAGCTTCATCTTCTCGACCTCTTCCATGTTGCGTTCGTTGTAAACTATCTTGCCCATCGGCGTATAGAGCCATTCGATCAGGTCAGTGTACCTTTCGGTTATCTTTCCCCTGACTATTTTCATGGTTGAATTCATCATCCCGTTTTCCTCATTGAAGCTCTCGTTGAGCACCCCGAGTGCAACCGGCAGCCAGCGATGCGGGAACATATGGCCGAACCTGCCGTTAATCCGGTACTCATTTACTTCATTCTCGATGAGATTCAGAACCGTACGCTTCCCTTCCTCTGTTGTGGCTGACATGTTGCGGTCTTCAAGGTAGAGTTTAAGAGCATGCTGGTTGGGAACTATAAGTGCTACCGTATATGGCTTCTGATTATTGTACAGCATGCACTGATCGATAAACTTGCTCTGTTCGCTGATGGCTTCTTCAATGCCTTCAGGGCTGAATTTTTCACCGTCGTCAGCAATGAGGAGGCTCTTGAAGCGACCCAGCACATATAGGAATCCGTCATTGCTCATGTATCCCATATCACCGGTATAAAGCCAGCCGTCACGGATGGCATCATTGGTGGCAGTCTCATTCCTCCAGTAGCCGTGCATCACGTTTCCGCCCCTGATGACAATCTCCCCCTTCTGCCCGACCGGCACTTCATTACCATCGTCATCGCATATCTTCAGGTCCATATTGCTCACCAGGTAACCGGATGATCCGAGTTTATGCTTTTTGGAGGAGTTCGAGGAGATGATGGGTGATGCTTCTGAAAGTCCGTAACCCTGGAACATCGGTACACCGATGGCATAGAAGAAACGCTGCAGCTCAATATCAAGAAGTGCTCCTCCCCCTATGAAGAATTCAAGCTCCCCTCCAAAGGCTTCCCTTACCTTGCCGAACATGATCCTGTCAAAAAACCTGAGCAGAGGTTTCTTGATCTTTTGCAGACCCTGCCCCTTGTTGTATCCCTCCTTATTGTAGGAATAGGCCATCTTAAGCGCAAAGTTGAAGAGTGCCTCGGTCAGTCTGCCTTTTTCCTTAATACCCTTCTCTATATTCTTTCTGAAGTTCTTTGCCAGTGCAGGGACGCTCATCAGCAGGTTGGGTTTTATCTCCTTCATGCATATGGGGATGTTCCGGAGTGTCTCCATCGGGGTCTTGCCGACCTTTACCGAGGCAATGCTCGCACCCTTACCCATAAATGCGTAGATGCCTGCGGTGTGTGCAAAGGAGTGATCCCACGGCAGTATCAGAAGAGTCTTGTAGAACTGTGGTATATCCATCAGGCTGTATGACTGATAAACATTGGTGACGTAATTGCCATGAGTAAGGATGATACCCTTCGGATCGGCGGTGGTGCCGGAAGTATAGCAAATATTTGCGAAGTCGGATGGAGTTATGGAGGCAGTGAATTCCTCGAAGCTCTTCCTGTTGGACGGGTTCTCAAGCCACTCCCTGCCGATTTTCCTTACCTCGTTGAAATGGATCTGTTTTTCTGAATACTCCTCCCTCGGGTCCATGAAAATCACCTTCTCCAGCCCGGGACATCTGTCAATTACCTCCAGAATCTTCGGGGCCTGGGAGCTGGAGGTGATAACCATCTTTGACCCGGAGTGCACCAGGCGGAACCTGATCTCTTCGGGGTTCAGTTTGACTGAAAGGGGAACATTTATCCCCCCTGTATACAGTATCCCCAGCTCACCTATCACCCAGCTGTTGCGACCGTCAGCCAGGATGCTGACACGGTCACCCTTTTTGATTCCCAGTTGCATGAGGCCGGCGCCGAACTCATGAACCTGACGCCTGGTCTCCTGGTAGGTGGTCCCTTCATACTTGTCCTGCAGCTTCTCCCACAGATATATATTGGAGGCATACTTTTCCACATTTTCTTCGAAAAACTGGATTAGTGACTTCATCTCAAAATGGTTTTGGTGGTTTTAAAATTCGCAATCTAATATAGAAAAGAATTGGTTTGCAGTGGTATGTTTAAGGGATATTCATTGCATTTTTACTCATTATTCCATACCTTTATAATTCAAAATCGTGAAAAACTGTCGTTTATGAAGAGACTATCCCTCTTGTTCCTCGCAGCCGTGCTACTGCTCACACCATCATGTGATTTCATGAAGAGCATAAATCCCTTCGGAAAGAAGGCAAGGGAGGCTGAGGCGCTCAGGCAACAGCAGGAGGCATTCCGGATTGCCGATTCCATCCGTGTGGCCAATGAGAAGCAGGCAGAGGCTGAACGTGCGCGGCAGGCTGAACTTGCCATGGAGGCTGAAGAACAGACCAGGATGATGTCAGGGTATCATGTGATCGTCGGGAGTTTTCTTACTCCGGCATATGCAGATGCCTGGCTGGAGCATATCAGGGGCTTTGGTTATGATGCCCGGATAATTGAAATGAATGGTGGACGATGGCAGCTTGTGTCAGCCAGCTCATTCCCTGACCTGCACCAGGCATGGAATGCACTGGGCGGCATTGCCGAAAAGATTGACAGCGAAGCCTGGGTCTACAGGAATGATTAATGCCGCTTACCGGTTAATAGTTGCTGACCTGTCCGGCCCTACGGAAACGATGGTTATTGGTATACCTGTCTCCCTTTCAATATACGCTATATAGTCCTTCAGTTCAGGCGGCAGTTCGTCCCAGCTGCGGCAGCCGGTGATGTCTGAATGCCATCCTTTGAAAGTCACATAGTTAAGCCCCTCAATTTCATAAAGGCAATAGGGCAGTTCAGTCTGCTCCCTGCCGCCTGTTGTATATGACTTGCAAATCTTTATTTCACTGAAACCTGAAAGGACATCGGCCTTCATCATGAAGAGCCTGGTCACACCGTTGATCATGATGGCATACTTCAGTGCAGGCAGGTCAAGCCAGCCGCAGCGCCTTGGTCTGCCTGTGGTTGCGCCGTATTCGTTGCCACGGTCACGCATCATCTGGCCGTTGGCATCTTCAAGCTCGGTAGGAAAAGGTCCGCTGCCTACCCTGGTGCAGTAGGCCTTGAAGATACCGAATACCTCACCCGTGCGTCCGGGAGCCACACCCAGACCGGTACAAGCACCGGCAGCTACCGTGCTGGAAGAGGTGACAAAAGGATAGGTGCCGAAGTCTATATCAAGCATCGTGCCCTGGGCACCCTCAGCAAGAACACGCCTGCCATTGCGAAGTGCAGTTTCAATATAATAATCAGCATTTACAGTGGTGAACTGCTTCATGTATTCCACTGCCTCAAACCACTCATCTTCAAGATCCTTCATCTCGCCGCTGTACCCATAACCCTGCAGCAGCCTCATATGCTCGCTGACACGTGAATGGTAAAAATCCCTGAAATCCTTCCTGAAGAGGTCTCCGATTCTGATCCCGTTGCGGGATGCCTTATCAGTGTATGCCGGGCCTATGCCACGCAGGGTAGACCCGATCCTGGCATCACCCAGTGATGCCTCATGGGCTGCATCAAGCAGTTTGTGGGTGGGCATGATCAGATGAGCCTTGAGAGACAGAAGCAGCCTCTTACGAACTGTGGCCGTGCCGATCCCAAGACTCTCAACCTCATTCCGGAAAACAACCGGGTCAACGACAAGCCCGTTGCCGATGACATTGATCTTATCCCCGTGAAAAATCCCTGAGGGAATCAGGTGAAGCACATGCTTCTCCCCATGGAACTCAATTGTGTGGCCGGCATTGGGACCCCCCTGAAAGCGGGCAACTATATCATAATCAGGGGTCAGGACATCAACAATCTTTCCTTTACCCTCATCTCCCCACTGGAGCCCCAGCAAAATGTCAATATTCATTATTTCAACAGATCCTGATTAGACAAAACAGGTTCGAAGTTACAAAATAAAACGGCGCTGACGGCAGTTCACTCTTCACCCTTTTCCTGGATACCGTAAACATAAAGCGCATAATGGTGCAAAACGAAGGAGTTCTCTTCACAGGCCCTTTTGATTATATCATTGATCCTCGGGTCACTAAACTCAATAACCCTGCCTGAAAGGGTGTCAATAAGATGGTCATGCTGCCCTGACCTGTACGTTTTTTCATACTGCGCCTGGTTGTGACCGAACTTATGCCTTGTCACCAGCTTGCAGTCGAGCAGCAGGTCAATAGTATTGTAAAGGGTGGCACGTGATACCCGGTAATTCTTGTCCTTCATGTAGTTGAAGAGTGACTCAATGTCAAAATGTCCCTGTCTGGAATAGATCTCATCCAGTATTGCATACCTTTCAGGAGTCTTTCTAAGCGAGTTCCTGACAAGATATTCCGTGAAAACCTGTCTTACAACCGTCCTTGCTTCTTCGTTTGACATACCTGATATTTGTTTCACCTGATTCACCCCTATTCAACAAACTCCTCAATCCTCTTTACACTGGCAATACCCTTCAGGTTTGACAGTTGCATTATCAGGTTGTTGAGATCACGGGTGTGATGCACATATAGGTCAATTGTTCCCTCAAAGATCCCGTCATAGACTGAGACGTTGACATTCCTTATATTTACATTAAGTTCCTTTGATATAATCGTAGTCACCTCGTTGAGGAGCCCGATGCGGTCTATGCCGTTTATGCTGATACTGGCCAGGAAGGAGGCAAGCTTGTGTATAGTCCACCTCACCGGAATTATCCTGTTGCCTTCGCTTGACATCAGTTTTACGGCAACGGGACATTTGGGTTTATGGACAATGATGGAGTTGGAATGATCAAGATACCCCACCACCTCATCACCCGGGATTGGCTGACAGCAACTGGCAATTACATAAGAGTTGCCGCTGTTGTCAACATTCTCGCGCAACAGGTAAGGCTGATCCTTGTTTATCGTTCCGGGCACAGGTGACTGCTCCTTCGTCTCAGGAGTCTTGCGTGTCACGCCTCCTATTGCCAGCTTCCAGTATTTGCGAAGGCTTCCCTCCGGGGCCTTTTTAAGAACCTTGCGCAGGTCTTCAAGATTGATAAGGCCCAGCTCTATCCGTGAATATAGTTCATCCTTGTTGAGCAGCTCATAGTTTTCAAGGAGCTTCTTGATGATATCAGAATTCGGAAGTATGCCCATTTCACTGAGCTTCTGCTCAAGCATCTCCATCCCCTTCTGTATCCGGTCAGATGACTGGTCACGAAGTGCATCCTTGATTGCATTCCTGGCTTTGGCTGTGTGGGCATATTCAATCCACTCCTTCCCGGGCCTGGCTATGTTGGAGGTTATGATCTCCACCTGGTCACCACTCTGAAGCGTGGCTGAAAGTGGTGAAAGCTTGTAGTTGATCTTGGCTCCGATGGCCTTGTTCCCGATGTCAGTATGAATCTCATATGCAAAGTCCAGCGCTGAAGCTCCCTTTGGCAGATTTACAAGCAGACCTTTCGGAGTGAAGACCATGATCTCAGAGGAGAACAGACTCATCTTGAAATCATCAAGGAAAGTCAGCGGATCAGACATCGGGTTGGCAAGCATCTCCCTTATATGCTTGAGCCACTTGTCGAGCTCGCTCTCTGACTGGGATGTGTCTCCCTTGTATTTCCAGTGTGCGGCAAAACCTCTCTCGGCAATGTCATCCATTCGCTGGCTCCGTATCTGCACCTCAACCCACCGCCCTTCAGGGCCCATAACTGTCAGGTGAAGTGCCTCGTAGCCGTTTGGCTTTGGCCGGCTGATCCAGTCACGAAGCCTGTCAGGCTTGGGAGTATAGATATCGGTAATCAGCGAATAAATCTGCCAGCACTGGGCCCTCTCACTCATCTCGGGGCCCGGTTCAAAGACTATCCTTACCGCCAGGAGATCATACACTTCCTCAAAAGGGACATTCTTTGACTGCATCTTTTTCCAGATGGAGTAAATCGACTTGAACCTCCCGGATATGTCAAAGATTATGTTGTTGTTGTTAAGCGCCTCAATAATAGGAAGACTGAACCTGTTGATAAGGGCCAGGTTCTTCTTTTCATCCATCTTGACCTTCCGGGCTATCTCATCATATATGCGGGGATGCCTGAACTTGAAACTGAGATCCTCAAGTTCCGTCTTGATGGCGAATAATCCCAGGCGGTGAGCCAGAGGGGCATACAGATAAACCGTCTCCCCGGCAATCTTCATCCTCTTGTGCTCAGGCATGGAGTCAAGAGTTCGCATGTTGTGAAGCCTGTCTGCTATCTTTATGAGAATGACCCGGAAGTCATCAGACAGCGTCATGAGCATCTTGCGGAAGTTCTCTGCCTGAAGTGAATTGGTCTCCTTGTTATATGTGCCAGAGATTTTCGTCAGGCCGTCAATCAGGTTTGCAATCTTGGGCCCGAACTCCCTGGAGATTTCCTCAAGCGGGATACCGGTATCCTCCACCACATCATGCAGCAGTGCGGCGGCAACCGACTTGGCCCCGAGACCTACCTCCTGATTGACTATCCTTGCAACGTTGATCGGATGAATGATGTACGGCTCACCTGAATTGCGGTACATGTCACGGTGAGCCTCATTGGCAAACCTGAAAGCCTTGTCGATCAACTCCCTGTCACCAGGCTTGTCACACCTGAACAGGTTGTCTGTCAGCAGGCGGTATTCTGATTCAATGCGACTTATATCTTCAGTGGTGAATATCTTAGTTTTTGTCTTGACCATCAGTAATTACCTGCAAAGGAATGACAAAGATACAAAAAACGGGTCATTATTGATCGGGAAGTCATGGCAGGATTGTAACTGTTCCGTTCCTGTTTTCGGTCCTTCCGGAAGGTGTTGTCAGTTTCAGGCTCCAGAGGTATACCCCCGGCGGCATGGTGACCCCGTTGTGTCTGCCGTCCCATCCTTCGGCCGGGTCGGTTGTGCTGAAGAGGAGGACTCCTGTCCTTGACCAGATCCTGAAGTCATACCTGGAGGGCATAAACGTGAATTGCGGCATGAAAATGGCGTTCTCCCCTGGAATGGCCGGTGTGAATGCGTTGGGCATGAAAATATTCTCTGTGGCCTCTATCACTGCAGCAGAGGAGCGATGTGCAGGTGTTTCCTCCGGTGAAGAGGAGCCTTTTGCCGTAATATGGTAAACCACTGCCGCCGCGGTGACATCACCTGCGAACCCTTCATAGTCGTCTGACCAGGTTGTATCAGCAAAAGCGGCTGCCACCCCGCGAGGACCGTCACCCGTGTCACGCCATACTGAGAAGAATTCGCTTCCTGGCAATGAAGGCCTGTTCCAGCGGAGGTCTATACGGGTACCGTTAAGGAATATTGCAAGTACCATATTGCGTGCCGGTTCAGAGAGGGTGGAGGCAAGTCCGCAACTGTTTACGGCACTTACCCTGAAGAGATTTACTGTCGTGGTATCAGCCCCGGGAAGATTGAAAAAAACCTCTCCTGCTGTTCCTGCCGATGTTGCGGCTTCCTCCCAGGAGGATGCAGCAGTATTGTAACGGTAAAGCCTGAATGTATTCATTACGGTTGCCGGGTCATAACGGGTGTATACCCTCAGCCCGGCCCGGCTGACAGTAATTGCATCTATTTTCACCCATTCCGGGGCAACCTCGCTGCCGGTGGTAACACAGGCACTGTTGGAGGAGGCCAGGGGAGTCCCTTCTGATACGGCAGTGACGTGAAAGCAATACCCGGTCTCCGGTTCATAGCCTGTGAAAGTATAAGTTGTCTCTTCGTAAGGCAATGTTACTGCCGGCAGACTGCCTCCGGTTTCAGTAAGGATATTCAGCAGGTAACCGGTTGCAGGATGATTAGGATTTTCATAGCGGGTCCAGGTAACGGTTACAGCAGCAGTACAAATGTCATCTTCGGCAATAAGCCATACTGTGCTCAGGCTGTTGCTGAGAGGGCTGATGTTAAGCGAAGAGTCAACGGCTGCCACCACGTATGCAACACTCCGGTACCTTGCTGCCGATGCAGTGTGGGTATATTCTGTGATATAGGGTGATCTTACAGTGTCAATGGCGGTAGCTGTTCCTCCCGAAAAGGTATAGACAACGTAACTCCCCACATCGGGCGAAGGGGAGGGAAGCCACCTGATGATTGCGAAACCCGTAGCAGGATCAACTGAAACCATATCGAGAAGGGGGGAGAGGGGTTGAGTCTCATCCTGCCCGGCCATGTGTCTTGCTGACAAACCTGAGATGAGAACGGTGATAAGAACCTTCAGTATGGTAAGCAACAGTTTCATCGGCTACCGGCAATAATCTCATATGCATCACGGGCGCTAAAATAGGTATTGAAGACCTCCTTCAGCCTGCGGGGTTCTATTGTCTTCACTGTCTCTGCATACCTGGTGAAATAATCATATCCGGCATTATAGTCAACAACACCCCTTAAAGTGTCAGCCACTGCAAAGGGGCCGTCAAAGGCTCGGGCAACCTCACCCATTATGTGGTTCCTCACAAGGGTCATTTCCTCGTCGCTTACCTCTTCATGCTGAAGTTTAACTATCTCATTCCATATTTCACCCAGGGTCTCTTCACGGTAGGCATTGGCCACGTCAGTCATTATGGTTATGTATCCTATGCTGCTGAAGGCTCCAGATACGGCCTGTATTCCGTATGTGTATCCCTTCTCTTCCCGTATCCTTCTCATAAGCCTTGAACCGAAGTAACCGCCCAGGATCATGGTGGCAACCTGCAGGGCAAGATAATCAGGATGATCACGTGTTATACCCTTCCAGCCCACTCTCACCGTGCTCTGAACGGAATCCGGCACTTCAAGGAAAATCCGTCCGGGTCCGGCAGTGTCAAACGTCACGGAGGGGGGCATCCTTTTCTTTCCTGCTTCCTTACCCGTAAATGCAAAATGCTTTTCCAGAACCGGCAGCGCCTGTTCAGGATTCCTGCCGGCCACGGTGACATACATATTCCCGGTTACATAGTTCTTTTTGTGAAAATTCCGGAGGTCACCGGTACTGAGGGTCTGGTAATCCTCTTCCCTGGTTATGCGCCCATAGGGATTCGATGCGCCGCAAAGAGCCTCGTAAAAAGCCTCCCTGGCTCTGACAGAGGTCTTTTGCCTGGATGTCTGAAAAGCCTGTAATCTTTTGTCTGTCAGCATCCTGAATTCGTTTTCAGGAAAAGACGGGGCGAAGAGGACCTCCTGTGTCAGGGCCATAACCTCGTCAAGTTTTCTGGCCAGTGTCACTGTGACAAGTCCTGCGGTTTCCTTGTCTGCGGAATGTGTCAGCGCAGCACCCGTACTGTCAATCAGGTCATTGAGTGTGACAGCGTCGAGCCGGAGTGTTCCCTCGGTGAGCATGGCACTTGTGGTTGAGGCTGCAAGATGCTGTTCCTCAAAAGCCTGCCCGGCCTGAAACACAAACTCAACTCTCAGAAGGTCAACGGTCCCTTTTCCCAGAAGGTATACCGGTACACCGCTGCCCAGCCGTACCGGCCCAGGGAATGAGGTATCCCCGGCCGATGGTGTGATAATTGAAGGAACTGCCTTTTGCTGTTTAATCTTCATCGTTTCGACGGTAGGTAATAAATCACACTGCAGTTTTCAGGCCTGAAGGTTTTAGCTGATGCTGAGGTTATTTCCTCCATGGTAACACTCATGTACAGCTCATTCTCCCTGTTGATTGCACCGGCATCACCGGACAGTTCATGATAAGCAAGGCCGAAAGCTTTGTTGGAGGCGCTCATATATGACATCAGCCTGTGTGATTCATACCTGTTTCTGGCCTTCTCAAGCTCGGCAGGGGTAACATGCTCTGCCGACACTTCCTGCAGTTGATCCATAACCGCCGCCTCTGCTTTCCTTATGTCGGTACCGTTCCTGAGCCTGCCGCTGAAGATCACAAGGCCTGGGTCGGCCTCCCCGGTGAGGTAAATGTCTGCGTCGGTGAACAACTCCTTTTTCCTGACCAGGATTGACGGGAACCGTGCGGAGTCGCACCCGGCCAGAATATCAGTGAGCAGGTCCAGGATATAAAAGTCCCGGCTCTCCCTGGCGCCCATATGAAAAGCCATGATCAGATGTGGGGCCGGAACCTGTCTCTCAACCGTCATCTCCCGGCGTGAATCCTGTTCCGGTTCAGCAGGAAGGTTCCTTTTACTGACCTTTTCGCAAATAATGTCACCGAACCATTTTTCTGACAGCATGAAAACCTCATCCGGGTCAACATTGCCTGCCACACTGATAATCGCATTTGACGGTGTGTAGAACCTGTCGTAAAAACGTCTTGCAGAGACTGCATCAGCCTTTTCTATATGACTGATATCCATCCCTATGGCAGACCAGCGGTAAGGATGTACCCTGTATGCCAGGGGCCTGAGAAGGAGCTGTATGTCACCGTATGGCTGGTTGAGGTAGCGCTGCCTGAACTCTTCAGTGACAACGCTCTTCTGGTTGTTCACCCTCTCCTCCGCAAGGTCCAGACCTCTCATCCTGTCAGCTTCCAGCCATAGAGCAGTCTCGAGGTTGCCGGCCGGAAGCGTGATGTAGTAATTGGTCAGGTCATTGTTTGTGAATGCGTTGTTCTCGCCCCCGGCCATCATAACCGGAACGTCAAACAGAGGCACATTACTGGTACCCTCAAACATAAGGTGTTCAAAAAGATGCGCGAAACCGGTGGCTTCCGGGTCTTCATCCCTGGCCCCTGCATCATACAGAATGTTGGTGGTTACCATCGGTGTGGCTGCGTCGCGGTGGACTATCACCCTCAGCCCGTTGGCCAGCCTGTGCCTTTCAAATCCGATCATGAATCTAAAATATCCCAAACTTACCAAAATAAACATCTGCTCCTCATTTTATTCTATATTTGTATCTTGTCTATTATGTTCAATTTTTATCCTGGCATTGAAAGTCCTGTATCATAGGCTGATAAGGCAGCTGAAAACTTTCTTCACCGAGCAGCAGACAATGATCTACATGCTCAGTTTTGTTGTCGGGCTGGTAAGCGCACTGGCTGCAGTGGTGATGAAAAATGCCATTCACTATACTCATGTCCTGTTCACACAGGGGGTGATGAAGGGTGCAGGAGGGGCGCTCTCCCTGGCATATCCGCTTTTCGGAATCTTTCTTACCGTGCTGGTATTGAAATACATTGTGCGTGACAACATTTCGCATGGCATCAGCAGGGTTCTCTATGCCATTTCCAGGCGCAAGAGTTTCATAAAGCCGCATAATAACTGGTCTTCCATTCTGACCAGCTCACTTACCATCGGGTTCGGGGGTTCAGTGGGGGCGGAAGCCCCGATAGTCCTCACCGGCGCATCGATCGGATCGAACATAGGCCGGTATTTCAAGCTCAATTACAAGTATGTGACACTGCTGCTTGGCTGCGGTGCTGCAGGAGCCATATCCGGGATCTTCAAGGCTCCTATCGGAGGAATCCTCTTTACCCTGGAGGTTCTGATGCTTGACCTTACAATGTCATCCATAGTGCCTCTGCTAATCTCCTCGGTAACGGCCGCCACCGTTGCCTATTTCTTCATGGGTGACAATGTTCTTTTCTCCTTCCAGGTGAAGCAGAGTTTCATGCTGGGCGAGCTGCCATATTACCTTATCCTTGGAGTCTTCTGCGGGTTGATGGGACTATACTTTACACGGGCAACAGTAGGAATTGAGAAGCTCTACACCAGGATCAGGAACAAATGGATACGCCTGGTGACAGGCGGCCTTGTTCTCGGTGCCCTGATCTACTTCTACCCGGCACTGTACGGAGAAGGGTATGATACCGTGATGTTGTTGCTTAACTCAGCGTCAGGCACTGCCCCGGGTAATCTGATGTTCGGGGAGCTGGCATCAGGCTTCTGGGCATTTGCAATCCTGATGGCCGGTCTCCTGATCCTGAAGGTTGTGGCAACCGCCTCCACCAACGGAGCCGGGGGCGTGGGAGGAATAGTTGCACCGGTCCTGTTTACCGGCGGGGTGGCAGGATATTTCTTCTCTTCTCTCTTAAACCATCTTTTCGGGCTTACACTCGTCGAAAGCAGTTTCACCCTTACCGCTATGGCGGGGGTATTCTCGGCAGTTCTCCAGGCTCCACTGACAGCCATTTTCCTTATCGCTGAAATTACAGAGGGTTACGGACTGCTCATACCGCTCATCCTTACCTCAACTGTAGCCTTCATTACCCAGAAAACGTTCCAGAAGCACTCTATATACAATGAACAGCTGGCCATCAGCGGTGAACTTATCACCCATGACAAGGACAAGGCTGTAATGACGCTGCTCGACTGGACAAAGGAGGTCGAAAAAGACCTGCTTACAGTTAACCCGGAGGGTAACCTCGGTGACCTCGTCAAACAGATTGCACGCTCTAACAGAAACATATTCCCCGTGGTGGATGAGTTCAACATCCTTGAAGGTGTGGTGCTGCTCGATGATGTCCGGGACAAGATGTTTAAACCGGAGCTTTACGATAAGCTTACCATCAGGGACCTGATGACCATCCCGCCATCATATATTGACCTGACCGAAAGGGGAGACGTCGTGCTTGATACCTTTGAAAGGACGGGTGCGTGGAACCTCCCGGTACTGGATAAGGGCCGCTATGTGGGGTTTATCTCAAAGTCAAGGATCTTTTCTGCCTATCGTGAACTTCTCAGACAGTTCTCAGAGGAATAATGTATATTTGCCGATAGACAACCCTCTTAAACCGGAATCAGGTATCGGGTTAACATCAAACGAATTAAGATTGTTATTATGGAAAGAGACAGTGCTGTATTTGAGCTGATCGGCCGCGAGCGCAAGCGCCAGACAGACGGTATTGAACTTATTGCATCAGAGAACTTTGTCAGCCCGCAGGTGCTTGAGGCAATGGGCTCAGTGCTCACCAACAAATATGCCGAGGGCTACCCTGGAGCAAGGTATTACGGTGGCTGCGAGGTGGTTGATGAGGTCGAACAGCTTGCCATTGACAGGCTTAAAAAACTCTTCAATGCCGAATACGCTAACGTTCAGCCCCACTCCGGAGCCCAGGCCAACATGGCTGTCTTTCTGACCATTCTGAAACCGGGTGATACCTTCCTGGGACTCGACCTCTCACATGGCGGACACCTTTCACACGGCTCACCGGTGAACTCATCAGGCATACTCTACAGGCCGGTGGCTTATGGCGTCAGGGAGGAAACCGGACGTGTAGACTATGATATGATGGAGGAGGTTGCCCTCCGTGAGAAACCCAAACTTATTGTCGGAGGTGCTTCGGCCTATTCGAGGGAATGGGACTATGCCCGTATGCGAACCATTGCCGACAGGGTGGGAGCGATGCTCATGATAGACATGGCACACCCTGCAGGCCTGATAGCCGCGGGTCTCCTTGACAACCCCCTCAGGTACGCACATGTCGTAACTTCAACTACCCACAAAACATTGAGAGGCCCCAGGGGCGGCATCATCCTGATGGGTTCAGACTTCCCCAACCCATGGGGAGTGACCACACCGAAAGGCGAAATAAAAATGATGTCAGCCATGCTTAACTCTGCCGTCTTCCCGGGTATACAGGGCGGACCGCTGGAACATGTCATTGCTTCCAAAGCTGTCTCCTTCGGAGAAGCCCTTACACAGGAATTCCGCACATACCAGCAGCAGGTCAAGAAAAACGCCTCGGTAATGGCCGATGCTTTCATTTCACTCGGCTATAAGGTGATCTCGGGAGGAACTGACAACCACTCCATGCTTATTGACCTCCGCACACGCTTCCCCGAAATATCCGGTAAAAAGGTGGAGAACACCCTGGTAAAGGCACATATTACAGTAAATAAAAACATGGTGCCATTCGACTCCCGTTCACCTTTCCTGACTTCGGGAATCAGGATCGGCACACCGGCCATAACCACACGCGGCCTCATGGAGGAAAACATGGGAACCATCGTCCGGCTTATTGATGAAGTGCTTGTAAATATTGAAAATGAATCAGTGATTGCCTCTGTGGGTGAGAAGGTGGTGAGGATGATGAAAGACTACCCGCTTTTTGCCGTATAGGAAAATACCATTTCCTTTACTACTTTTGTTGTTATGGAAAAAGTTGATCCCCGGTCTGACAGCCTGATATTCGTAGTTGATGATGATCCTGTCGTCACCAGCCTCGTATCAAACCGGTTAGAGGCGAACGGTTACAGGGTAAGGTCATTTGCCTATGCCGAGGATTGCATCCCGGCGCTTCATGAAATGCCTGACCTTATAGTCCTTGATTATTATTTCCTTAAGGAGGATACGGTTCCCATGAATGGGATGGAGGCTTATGATGAGATAACCAGGCTGGCCCCCGGTATACCGGTCATCATGCTCTCGGCACAGGAAAAGGGTGAGGTTGTGCTTGAGTTTGCCCGCAAGGGAATCGCTGACTATGTCATAAAGGATACAGATCTGATTGACAATCTGCAGATGGCAGTCAAGGAGATCCTGGAAAGATAGATCCCCTGTTTATGGAATGGTACATGTACCTGGCTGTCATAGCCGCCGGCCTCTTTGCAGGATTTGTAAATACCCTTGCTGGAAGCGGATCACTCATCACCCTTCCCCTGCTCATGTTCCTCGGCCTGCCGGCCAATGTAGCCAACGGTACCAACCGCATTGGCGTGCTGGTCCAGAGCCTTGTCAGCAGTATCAGCTTCAGGAAACAAAAACTATATACAGTTGATGAGGGCCTTTGGATGTCAGTACCTGCCGTTGCAGGGGCCCTTCTGGGGTCACTTGTCGCTGTCAGGATAAACGAGAGGATTATGGAACTGCTGATAGGCGGACTGCTTATCGTCATGTTCTTCATAATTCTTTACAAACCGGAACAGTGGGTGCGTGACCACGCTCACTCAGCGGCCATGCGCAGGCGCTGGTGGGTACCGGTCATCTTCTTCTTTATTGGCATTTATGGCGGCTTTATCCAGGCCGGGGTCGGTTTCTTCCTGCTGGGCGCCCTGGTACTGGGTGCCGGGATGGGACTCACCAGGGCCAATGCCCACAAGGTGATGATAGTGGCGGCAATGACTGCCATAGCACTTACAGTCTTTATCCTGAGTGACCAGGTATTCTGGCTCTATGGCATCGTGATTGCTGTAGGGCAGGGTGTGGGCGGATGGCTCGCTTCCAGGGTGGCAGTCAGCTGGGGACCAAAAGTTGTCCGCATCGTCCTTCTCGTGGCAATACTCGCTTCAGCAATAAAACTTACAGGCCTCTTTGACCTGGCGGTGAGGCTGTTCTGATGATTGCCCGGGCCCGGGCAAGACTAACCGGCTTAGCAGGATTTTATTTTAGCCTGAAGTTATAGGTGATGGTCCCCTTCTGGATGACCGGGGCATCATTCTTGCTCTCAAAAGTGGTCTTGAGAGCAGCCTCCTTTGCCAGCCTGAGGAGATCTCCGTCGAGGGTCGTCGAGCCCTTCATGCCGGGAGTGGCGTCGGTAACCCTTCCGTTACGGTCTACCGTAATCGCGACAACTACAACTCCCTCTTTCTGCAGGTCATAGGGCGGTTTAATGAGAGACTTAGCCGCCCTTCCGCCGAGGTCAAAGGATATGCCTTCGGTTCCCCGGCCACCTCCCGGCCCATAATTGGGGGCATCAGGGGTGCCTGCCTCGACACCCTGGTTCCCCTGCCCGCCTGCCACTCCCTGGCTCTGGCCTGAGGTACCTGTGTTTTCTTTATTGGCAAAGGCGTTACGGGCCCTGGCATTCTGCTGGTCTATGCGCCGCTGCTCTTCCTCCTGCCTGCGACGCTCGGCAGCTTCCTCCTCCAGCCTCTTCCTTTCTGCCTCGGCTTTCGCCTCTGCCTCCATCTGCCTCCTGATCTCGGCTGCCCTCGCCTCGGCCTGCTTCCTCAGCTCCTCCGGACTGGGCTCCTTCTTCTCCACCTCAACAGCCTCCTCAAAATCCTGCGTCAGCACTGCCTCATCACTGCTCTCATCAGCCGATGCAGCCGGTGGCGGCGGTGTGGATGCAGGTTCAGGTGCCGGTTCAAATAATCCGCTACCTGTCTCGTCAAAACCGAAATTGACAAGAAGACCCTCTTCCACCGGTTCAGGGATCTTTATCCTGAAGGTGACAAAGATAATAAGCAGTGCAAGGATGATGTGTGCAACCGCACTGATAACCAGACCCTGCTTCCTTTCCTTCGAGAGAGGCTCACCTGCGCTATTTTGGAGTAGTGGCAAGTATCAGTTTGTATTGATTCTTAGCTGCAATATTCATGACGTTGACAACATACTCCAGGGGAACACTCCTGTCAGCATGCACTGAAATGTATATCTCGGGGCTGTCCTCAACCCTCGACTGCAGGGCAGCTTCGAGAAATTCCAGCTCTATGGGCTGATCTTCAATGAAATACTGAAGATCCTTTGTTATCGATACCGTGGTCATAGGCCTTGCTGAAGACTGGGTCGTTCCCTTGGGCAAAAGCAGCTTTAGCGCAGTCGGATGAACCAGGGTGGAGGTCAGCATGAAGAACAGCAACAGCAGGAACACAATGTCTGACATGCCGGCATTGCTGAACTGGACACTGACTTTATTCTTATTGGTGATTGCCATCGTACCCTATTTTACCGGTTCATTGAGGATATCAAGGAATTCCGTTGAGGTAGTCTCAAGCTGGAAAACCACATTCTCAACCCTGACAACAAGCAGGTTATACCCGAAATATGCCAGGATTCCAAGTATCAGACCGCCCACCGTGGTAATGAGTGCTGTATAGATACCACCGCTGAGGGTGCTTATATCGAGGCTGTTACCTGCAAGTGACATCTCATAGAAGGCCTGAACCATCCCGATGACTGTACCGAAGAAACCCATCAGCGGTGCTGCACCAGCTATCGTTGCCAGCGTCGGGAACCTCTTCTCAAGCTTATGTATCTCAAGCCTGCCTACATTCTCAATGGCAGCTGTCACATCGGCCAGCGGCCTGCCAAGACGGGCTATGCCCTTTTCAACCATCCTCGCCTGAGGGGAATTGGTCTTCCTGCAGAGCTGCAGTGCTGACTCAACCTTGCCTTCGTACATGTAGTCCTTTATCCGGTTCATGAAGTTGGCATCACCCTTTGAAGCCTTCTTGATCACCAGGTACCTTTCAACAAAGATGTACAATGCCAGAAATGAGAGGAGCGTGATCAGGTACATAACCCAACCTCCTGCCAGATAAAGATCAGCCAGTGACATTGTTGCCTCTTCTCCGGCTGCAGTTGCTGCGGTTCCCTGTAATAAAATACCAGTTAATATCATTGTAAGTGTTTTTATATGTTAACAGTTTGACTTGCTTTTATGTATCATCGCGCGAATATAGTAAAAAACGGATTTCATCTCCTTCAAGTATCCAATTGTTGATAAAACGGACCTATTGTTGATAGGTTATTTGTCACCAGCCTCTTCCTCATCCTCTATGTCTTTCCTTCTTGTCTCTTCCGGCCTGATGAAAAGGTCTTTCAGCGTGTTGAAGTCACGTCTGTAGAATAGCCCCACCCCCTGGGTGTAGGGATGAACCTGGTAATACAGGTTATAGTTTGATCGGTTGAAAACCTTGAATCTGAGCATGTCAGTGAGTTTGACCTCCACGGTGAACTCACCGCTGATGTTGCTGGTTGCCGGGTTCGATTGGTTTCCCCTGACATCCACATTACCGTTGACGGTCACCTTGTCATCAAGCAACTGTGTGGAGAGGGCCAGTTCCACTTCCTGATCGGTGAGTTCACTTCCAGGCCTGTAGTTGAAGCCAATGTCGAAGTCATTGCTTATCTGTGACAGCCAGTTACTGAGCTGGTTTGAAAGCATCTCCGTTGTTGTTGTAAACCCTACGTTCGGGGAAACGGGAGAGCCGGTCTGCACGCCGGATGCACCGGTTGCGGATCCTGCATTATATAGAGAGGGGTCTGAATAAAAACTGTTCATAACCAGAAGGTAAAGGAACTGCCGGCTGAGTTCCTCCTCCGTGTCGATGGCCACTCTCAGCAGCTCCCGTGTCCTCTCGTCAGATGTAGGCAGGTTGATGTCAAAGCTTATCGTCGGGTTGAGCAGCCTGCCCGAGAGGCTTAGGATGCACTCAACGGGAAGCTTAACCGTGAGCTTTGAAGACTCCTCCTCACCGAATATGTCTGAAAGGGCGGCCTTGGTCTTGTAAAGGGCCCTGATGTTCAGTGTGGCATCCTCAATGGCCCCGTTCCAGGTAACCGTTCCTCCTTGCTCCACGGCGAAACGTTTGTTGAGTATATTGCCCAGGGTGAAGAGGTAGTCACCGTCGCTGATTACATAGTTGCCTGCCATACGCATTTCACCCCGGGAGTTGAGTGATATGTTCAGTTTCCCTTCCCCCTTGCCCCTTATTACACCACCGGAGGTCTCATCAAGGATAAGCTGCACCTCTGCCTCAGGCGTTACTTCGAGATCAAAGTTGAGCTCTATCCTGCTTCCCTGTTCCTGCCTGACCAAAGAGTTCTGTGATGCCTGCTGCTGCTCAGCCTGCTGCCCCTCCGGATTAACAAATGCAATATACGGATAGTCACTTACGCTTGCCGAAGAGTTCAGCGGTATGAAGAATTCGGTATTGGGTGCGGTACGGGCTGAGATGCTGAATACCAGCTTCTCCTCATTTCCCCGTATGCCGGCAAAGCCTGAAGCATATGCCGTGCCGTAAAAACTGTCACTGTCCTTTGGCCTTGTGTTGAGAACCAGCATCTTGTCCATGTTGATGTCAAAACTGACACCCATATCCTTGAATGAACGGTGTGTGATCATCCCGTTAATTGATCCACGGTTTCTCTTATCATCATATATGGCAATATTCCTGAATACTATACCTGCAGGGGTGAATCTGATACTGTCAGAGAAACTGTACCTCGTCTGCAGGAAGTCAATCTTCAGCGACGCATCTTTTGCCATTACCGCGCCTCGCAGTTCCAGTTGCTTCGGCCTGCCCGTTATCCTGACTGTCCCTGATCCGATCCCCCTCAGGTCGGAGGCAAACGCACTTACAAAGGTATTGAGGATGTTAAGCGGAAGGTCAGATACGGTGGCAGTGATGTCTGCCAGGCGATTCGACGGGGAATAGCTGCCTCTTACATCTATCGATTTACGGCCGGCAAAATCATTGCTTATGTCAATCACAGCGACTCTTCTTCTCGGATCCCATTCACTGCTGATGGTCATAAGGCCGTAGTTGTTGTCATTCAGCCTGAAGTCTTCAACATTGACCTTGCTCTCAAAAAGAAGGTTGTCAAATATGTCCGAAAGGGTTACATTGCCGTTCATGGTCCCTTCAAAAATTAACAGTGAAGGTTCTTCCGCCTCAGGACCTGAGCTGATGATTTTATTAAGGTAAGAGATATTAAGTCCGGCGAAGCTTAGGGTAAGCTTTTCCTCCGGATCCCTTGATACCTTCCCGTCAAGCCTGATGTAATTGGTGCGGCTGCTAACAAGTACATTGTCAAACAGGGTTCTGGTTGAATCAATGACTATCCTGGCACCGCTGATATTCCAGGGTGTGCGGTTAACCGTAACCCCGGCAGGGAGTATGGCAATGGTCATTACAGGCCTGTCATTTTCATTCAGGCTGAAAAAGCCCCTGGCGTTTACCTCCCCGAAGGTGCGTCCGTCATCCCTGTTGTCCCACTTCACTCCCAGGTCAACGGTGTCATTGACGCTCACCGCGCTGAGGGTAAAATTCCCCAGTTCCGACCTGTCAGGCAACATCAGTGTGTCCGCAGCCACTTCAATGTTCATTTTACCCTCTTTAACCGATCCGGACATGTGCATCCTCCCCATGCGTATTCCCTTGTAGGTCAACTCATCAGACTTTATTTCGGCAATTATCTCAGGGTTCTCTGACCAGAAATGGCCTGTAAGCCTTGTTCCTTCTGATATGCTTAATCCGGTGGCCAGAAAATCATTCAGTTTATCAATTTTCTTTACTCTGGCGTCAAGAGTGAACATGGCTTCCTGGTTCTCTGTCCCTTTTTTTTCTTGGGGAAAATTGAATTTTGAGGGAAAAATTTCTGCCAGCATCCGGGAGATGCTTCGCCCTATTGCATCAAATGTATAGTGGCCCCTCACCTCTGCATCCGCGAAATCGGATTTGAGAGTCAGCCGTGGTTCCCCGTTAATGATGTCTGAATTTACCAGGAAGTCATATATGTTAAGCTTTCCGATTGAATTCTGCAGGGTGGAATTGATGAGCCTCAGGTCTCCCTCCAGGTTGTCGGTGCTGTTGCCTCTGAAGTTGGCGGTCACAAGAGCAGAGACGTTGAATATGCTGTCCTTCTTTACCAGGTTCAGGGTATGCAAATCAGCCCTGGTCAGATTCATTGTGAAATCAAACTCGGGCATGCTTTTTTCAAGGTCAAACCTGCCCATCAGGCCCATCTCAATATTGGGTTCCAGAACCTCCACACTTCCGTCCCATATCCTGTCAGCATAGGTTCCTGCCACCTTAATGTTCCTGTAGAGATACCTGTTTATCTCCACACTGTCTATCACCCCGTTTATGTTTGCGGTGAGATGCCGGAATGACTTCATTGAGCCGTCAATGTCAGCGTGCATCCAGAGTCCCCCGAACATCTCTTCATTCTTGGCGATGTATCCCAGATCAACATCGCTGGTCCTGAGCGAACCTCTGAAACCAAAGGTATTCTTACCTTCCGGCTTCAGAGACAGGTCTGTATCAAATTCCCCTCTCTCAGTTGTCAGCTTTCCGAATGAGACAAAATCAGTTGTAAATCCGGTAAAGCTTCCCCTGTAGGAGATCAACCCCAGGTCATGGGCCACCGCCGGCAGAGCCAGTGTTTTCCTTCCGGGTATCGTGAAATTTTCAATATCAGGTGCACTGGTCCTCATGTCAGTGAAGTCAATGTACAGGTAGCTGTCACTGAACGAAGGAAGCCCTGATATGTCAAAATCAAACCTGAGCCTTGTTGAGGATTCATAGTCAATCCTGACATTCCTTCCCTTCAGTTCAGCGACAGTACCGCTGACCCTCCCTGACAGGTTCACCTTCTCATTGATTCCGGCTAGCGGTCTGACAAAAAATGCGAGGTCAGATGTATTGACTACCGAATTATTGAACAGAATATCCATCCTGACCTGATTGATAAAATCCCTCCAGGAAGCCGTATCCCCCGGCATGAGCAGAATTTTTTCCGCTGAAATAGCGCTGGAGTCAGTCAGAATATCAATTTCCCTGAAATAAAGGTTGCTTTCAGCCACCGCCAGGTTCATGTCAACACTCCTGCCGACAAAACCCCCTGATTCTCTGAATGCAAGCCCCCTGATGACCATGCTCACAGAATCCGGAATGATCCTCAGGTCTCTTACCTTTCCGTTTAATCCTTTCAGGTTCATGTTTCTGAAGTTGACACTGCCCGGAATCACACCGGCAGTGTCAGACATGTCGGCCAGGAGAAACGAGCCGTCAAAAAGATCAATATCAGCAAACTGTATGTCAATGGTTTTCGAGGTGTCACGGGTCCTCTCTTTTCTGAGCGACAACAGATACTGTGTCAGGTTCAGCATGCCCGATGTATCCTGTACCAGCCTGAAATCAGGCTCCCGGATATCAATCCTGCCAAACCTGTATAGATTTTGTGACGGCCTAATTTCACGCACCCTGAGGTCAACCCCCCGGGCTGCCAGGAGAGTGTCACCCCTGAGATCCCTGAAGAGAATGTCTTCCAGCACCACCTCGTGCCATAGTGAGTATGAAACCCTCCCGATGCTGATTTCCGCCCCCGTCCTTTCAGTTACAGCTTTGGTAATCCTGTTGACAGCCCATGTCTGGATCCGCGGTGCCTGCAGCAGCAGGAACAGTATGACAGGCACAGCAATCAGCACTGCCATTGTGATGAGAAAGACCCTGACGATTTTTTTAATAATTTTGGCCATTCACGAAAAGATTCCCGCCGCAGGCGAAGTTATAAAAAAAGAGTGATACAAAAATGGCACCAGAAATTACGATCCTCGCGATAGAATCTTCCTGCGACGATACTTCCGCCTCAGTAATTTGCGACGGATACGTCCTTTCAAACCTGATAGCAAATCAGGCCGTCCACAAGGCCTACGGCGGGGTAGTGCCTGAACTGGCATCCAGGGCTCACCAGGCAAACATCGTTCCGGTTGTGGATCAGGCCCTGACAATTGCAGGGAAAAAAGCAGATGAAGTAAGCGCCGTTGCATTCACACGCGGACCGGGACTCCTTGGTTCGCTCCTGGTGGGAACCTCCTTTGCAAAAGGATTTGCGCTCGCCCGCAATATACCGCTTATAGCCGTTAACCATTTGCAGGCTCACGTTATGTCCCACTTCGCCATGGAACACGGTAAGGAAAACAGGGTTCCCCGGTTCCCTTTCCTGTGCCTCCTTGTATCAGGCGGACATACACAGCTTATTGTTATCCGTGACCATCTCTCAATGGAGCTCATTGGCAATACCATCGATGATGCAGCCGGAGAGGCATTCGATAAATGCGCCAAGGTAATGGGGCTCCCTTACCCGGGCGGTCCGGTTATTGACCGGCTTGCGGCGGAAGGAAATCCTGATGCATTTCATTTTGCCAAACCCAGAATACAGGGACTGAATTTCAGCTTTTCAGGGCTGAAGACCAGTTTTTTGTATTTCCTCCGCGACAGGCTGCGTGAAAACCCTGATTTCATTTCCAAAAACCTTAATGACCTTGCCGCATCACTTCAGAGGACAATTATTGAAATACTTATTGCAAAGCTTGTCCGGGCCTCAAAGGAGACCGGAATACAGGAGATAGGTATTGCCGGCGGAGTCTCGGCAAACGGCGGACTCAGGCGTACTGCAACCCGGGAGGCCCTGAAACGGGGGTGGAACCTTTACCTTCCGGAGTTCAGGTATACCACTGACAATGCTGCAATGATAGGAATAACAGGCTACTATAAATATCTGAAGTCTGACTTCACAGACCATGACGTCGTGCCGGTGGCCCGGATCGGGACTTGATATCAGTCAGCAGTGAGCATTTTTATACCGCATCCGCCAGCTGCCGGATCGGGACGGCAGTACCAGTCAGCAGTATCAGTCAGCAATCGGCAGTACCGGTCCGCAGTCAGCAGTCGGCAGTTTGCCGGGTAACTGCTATTCAGGCTCATAGAATGCCTCTTTCCCGGGGTAATGGTATCTTCCTCTTGCAATCTTTTCCGGGTATATGAAATAGTCAAGGTCTGCTTCCGCACACAGTTTGCCCTCACCGTCATACAGCACCGCACCTATAATTGCATTCTTTTCCTTCTTTTCAAGCATCCGGGCCTCAATTGTTATCATTCCTTTGCTGATATGCACCGGTTTCAGATACCTGACAGTCATTGAAGACGTTACGCCGGAAGTGCAGGCCTTGATGTAAATGCACCAGGCTCCGACTTCATCGAGGAGAGTGGCTATGATACCTCCATGAAGCACGTTAATATAACCCTGAAAATTAGGATCAGGTTCCCATCTTGCCAGAAGCTTTTCTCCATCCTCATCAAAGGTCAGCTTCAGGCCGACCGGATTCCTGGGACCACACCCGAAACACATGTTCTGATCCGCATCAAACGGATTTCTTATTCTCCTGATTTGTTTCATCTGTTGATGGCTTATGCTGTTTCTTCCTGTTCTGTGCCACCCATGCACTTAAATACAACAATGATATTACCAGGTATGAACAGCCTATGATGAATGTCACCGCTGCCAGTGTAAGCGAAGGCTCATCCTTCATTGTGATGGCCATTTTCATCCGGTAATGGTACCCATAGACCGACATGATTATTACCGTTAACGCAAGGATGAGCCCCAGGATTACCATGGTTCCGTCTATTACTGTGGTGCTTTTGTAGATAGGACTCTTCCTGAACTGAGCATATGATTCCCTGGCATACGCTTCAGCACGCTTGCGTGCTTCGGCCCTCCGGTAATCAACCCATGCCTGGTAGTTACGACGCAACTCCTCCTCGGATATATTCCTTCCGTGTGGATGAGATGTAAGGTACTCGTACGCTTCTGTGATGCGGATGAACATCTCCTGAGCATCAGGAGAAGGATTACGGTCAGGATGGTATTCCATGGCCTTCTTTCTGTAAGCCTTCCTGATCTCATCATCCGAAGCTCCCTGCCTCAGCCCCAGTACCCTATAGTAATCCCAGAGGTTCACCTGATAATTCTATCCCTAAATAAGGGCTTTTTTTTCATGGGAGATATCCCTCATGTGGATTTTTGCGTTATTCTCTTAAATTTGCAATTTAAACTGAGTCTAAATAAAACCGTTTCATGGATAATTCCGGGCTGCTCTTTGCCTTCGGTATAACTCTTTTTGCAGGCCTTGCCACAGGGATTGGAGGGTTGATAGCCTTCTTTGCAAAACGAACCAAAATTACTTTTCTGGCTTTTTCACTGGGCTTTTCCGCAGGGGTGATGATCTTTATCTCCTTCACCGAGATACTTACGGAATCAGGTCATCTCATGCGGCAGAACTATGAGCAGGGCATAGCAGCGTGGCTTACATTCATTTCCTTTGTTCTGGGAATAGCTCTTTCGGCAGCCATTGACAAGATACTCCCGTCGGAAGGAAACCCGCACGAGCTTAAAAGGGTAGAACAGATGCACCCTGAATCCCGGGATCCTGACAAACCGGAGTGTCAGGGCAGGAGGATGCATCATCGCGGCCGCCACATGATCAGGGACCGGAAGCTGATGCGTGTGGGTGTATTTACTGCGATCGCCATAGGGGTGCATAACTTCCCGGAGGGGATTGCCACCTTCATGTCGGCAATGTCTGACGTAACCATCGGGATAAGCATCGCTCTTGCTGTGGCAATTCACAACATTCCCGAGGGAATTGCGGTCTCGGTTCCTGTCTATTATGCCACCGGATCAAGGCGGAAAGCGTTGCTCTGGTCAGTGTTGTCAGGATTCTCGGAACCGATTGGTGCCGTTGCCGGCTATTTCATACTCACTCTGTTCAATTCCGACGTCAGCCTCGGGTATGTTTTCGGGATGGTGGCCGGGATCATGGTCTATATCTCATTTGACGAGCTGCTGCCGGCAGCACATAAGTACGGGAAGCACCATGTGGCCATTTACGGCCTCATCAGCGGGATGATAGTGATAGGCCTCAGCCTGATCCTGCTCGGTTGACCGAAAGTTCTGAATCCGGCCCGCACCATGCGAGTCCTGATGTCAGTAATATAAACAATATTATCAGTGGCTTATGTTTGCCGTCTCCTCCGGCACATGCTTGTGCCTGAACAGGAGAGCGAAAAGTATGGCTACCACGAGGGCATATCCCGCAAAGGCAAACCAGATCCCCTGCCAGTCAAATGCCCCTCCCTCCAATGTGTAGTATTTATCAATTACAATGCCGCTGATCCTGCTCCCCAGGAAAGCACCGAAACCGTTGGTCATCATCATGAAAAGCCCCTGTGCGCTGGCTCGTATGTCAGGCGTGCTCTGTGTCTCTACGAAGAGTGAACCCGAGATGTTGAAGAAATCAAATGCCATACCGTAGATAATGCACGAGAGGATTATCATCCAGAGTCCTTCTGCAGGATTACCCGTCCCGAACAGTCCGAACCGGAGCACCCAGGCCACCATACTCATAAGCATTACCTTCTTTATCCCGAATTTCTTAAGAAAGAAGGGAATTGTCAGGATAAACAGAGTCTCGGAGATCTGAGACACAGACATTATTATTGCGGGATACCTCACTGCAATGAGATCCTTGTATTCAGGGATCTTTGCAAAATCATGCAGAAAGGTGTCACCATAGGCGTTCGTAAGCTGAAGAGCACCACCAAGCAACATGGCAAAAATAAAGAAGAGGGCCATTTTGGTACTCTTAAATAACCTGAAGGCATTGAGCCCCAGCTCTTCAGTAAGCTTTTTCTTATGTCCTCTCGCAAGCGGCGGGCACTTGGGCAAGGTAAATGCGTAAAGGCCCAATACCATGGAGGCACCTGCCGCAACGTAAAACTGCATCGGAGAGGTTTCAAAACCGAGCAAACTCACCACCCACAATGCCACAATGAATCCTATGGTACCCCATACCCTCACCGGAGGGTAATCCTTTATAATGTCCATCCCGCTGTTTTTCATCGAGCTGTATGCCACTGTTATGGCCAGCGCCAGGGTAGGCATGTAGAACATCATGGTGAGCAGGAGTATCCAGAAGAATGTGTCAGGATTGTCAATTGCCGGTATAAGGGAAAGCAGAACTGCCCCTGAGATATGGAAAATACCATAGAGTCTCTCGGCGTTGACCCAACGGTCAGCTATGATACCTGCTATTGCCGGCATGAAAAGCGAGGCCAGGCCCATTGTGGAAAAGATTGCCCCGAAATCCGTCCCCGACCAGTTCTTGTTCTGAAACCAGTATGCTCCTACGGTGAGGAGCCATGATCCCCAGATGAAGAACTGGAGGAAATTCATTATGATAAGCCGGCGCTTAAGTCCCATACCTCTCAATTATTAGTGGTTGTTGATCTGCGAATATAGCAAGCTATTTGGTACAGCAGAACAGCTCTGAATAAATGTTGAAAAAAAGAGACCCTTCCGGGGCCCGGCATCAAACTGTTCCGAAGAGCCTGTCTCCGGCATCTCCCAGTCCCGGTACTATATATCCGTTATCATCAAGGTGGGCGTCCAGTGCAGCCAGGTAAATATCGACGTCAGGATGATCCCTTTCCATCCTTGCAACCCCTTCCGGGGCTCCTACAATGCATACGAGCCTGATGGTCACCGCACCTCTCTTCTTGACGGCACTGATGGCAGCGCTGGCACTGCCTCCTGTAGCCAGCATGGGATCAAGTACCATAACCACCGCACCTGAGATATCAGACGGAAATTTGGCATAGTATTCAGTTGGCGCCAGGGTCTCATGATCACGAACCAGACCTATGTGCCCCACCCTGGCAGTGGTTATCAGTGCGGTGATACCGTCAACCATTCCCAGTCCTGCCCTGAGAACCGGTACCAGGATAATCTCCCGTGAAAGCTCTGAAGTGGTGCATGACGACAGGGGTGTGTCAACAACCACCTCACGGAGTGGCAGATCCCTGGTGATCTCATAAGCCATCAGCCCTGCTATCTCGCTCAGGTTCTGACGGAAATCACGTGTCCCTGTCTCCTTTCTCCTGATGAGAGACAACTTGTGGGTGATCAGCGGATGATTGATAAGCTTCAGCATACCACTGCGCGGTTATTCATTGGGGTAACCCACCGGATTATTGAGGAGGGGATACTGTGTGGCAGTAAGATTGAGCAGCTTCTTCAACCCCTCAAAATCCATTGATGCCCTGGGGCGGGTAACCATCCCGGTACCGGCACAGAACAGGCTTATGTTTTGCGATACGATTCCCGCATCCATGGCAGCCCAGCTGAGTTTGCGGTCATTATCATCGCCCCTGAACCTCGAAATATCAGAGACAAGTACCAGCATCACCGGCGCACCGGCAAAATTGGTCTGACGGTCTGAAACAAGCTTCCTGTTGTCACCGGGGGCAATCCCCCTGAGTGAATTAGTCTTGTGATCATAAAGGTAGGCTCCTGTCTTCAAAAGAACATATATGTCAACATCCTGTGCATTGACCGCTGTGGGAGCGGTCCGCTTTCCGGATTCAGGCCTGTTTATCCCGTTGGAGGCCCACAGCAGGTCAGACAGATCCTGGAGCGATAGCTCCTCCTGACTGAAGGAGGTAGCTGAAGCCCTCCTGCCGAATGCCTTCATAATAGTCAGACCCCTCTCCATGTCAGGAGCGTTCAGCCTGATGTCCTGCGGAGCCTGCCCCATGACGGCCCCGGTAAATATCGTTACCATCGCAATAAGTGTGATACTCCTCATAAGTAACCGGGTTAACGGGATTTATTTAATGAACTTGTATGTGAAACCTACTCCGATAACTTCCTTGAACTGTGCCCTCTTGCCCATGAGAGGCTCTCCTTCATTTCCCTCACCTACCTTTATCAGAACATCATCATCATACATCAGGTGTGTGTTCACGGTTGCTGAAATAAACTCGTTGACCTTCAGAACCAGCAGTGCCTCCCAGCTGATATCAATATTCTGAGGATTCCTGAGATAGTTGGTGAAAAGGTCAAGTTTCGTCAGGAAGTTGACATTCTTCAATATCTCATCCTTCTTGTAGGAAAGGTTTGCATAAGCACCTAGCTCAGGCCTGAATTTCTTTCCGGGTTCAACCCCGAAGGCACCTGCTGCCGAAAGGTCATCATCCATTACGATGGTGTTCTTCGATGTAAGAGGAGAAAGAAACATCGAAAACTGCGGATTGGGCTTGTAGTCCATACCAAGCGAGAAAAGCAGGTAGGCCGGGGCAAGCAGGTCGGATATCTTGTTATCGGTATCGGGATAATTGAAACCCTTGTCCATTTGTGTTCTGAAACTCATCAGCCCGGTGTAAAACCATTTATCCGATGCCTTGTGCCCGTACTTTGACTGGAAGTCGATCCGGTCATCAGTCTTGACCCATCCCAGGTCATTGCCCTTCTGTATCATCTTTCCGTAACCCAGGGTCAGGGCGTTGTCCCAGGCGGATTTGCCCATCTTGTAGTTGGCAGCGAGGTTAATCAGCCCGTTCAGCGCCACTGAATTCTGACCACCGGCTGCCCAGTTGGTGAATGATGCCTGTGCCATGTTAAGGGAAAAGACCCCGCTCTTTTTCCATCCTTCCGTGGTGTCGGCATCCTGCCCGAAAATGTCCTGATTATACCCTGTAATAATAACGGAAAGTGATAGTGCAAAAAATAGTTTTCTCATTTTCATTTGTTTTATTGTTAGAACAAAAGCGGGGCATACTTGTCTGACACTGGTCAAACAGGTAATCCTCCGGCTTAATTACTGGTCAAGCGTTCCGAAAACCTCCCTGAGCAGCGGCGTTACCCTTGCCGAGACCTCTTTCCGTATCTTGAGCTCTTCACCTGCCAGTTTAAGAAAGACCCCTTCAAGGGCTTTATTTGTCAGGAAGTCATCAAGATCTGTGGTAACCGTATTGAACCCGGCCAGTCTGCCGGCCACGCTGTTTGCCACAGAGTTCCACTTCTGTGTGAGAGTGTTCCATGACTCCTGTGCGGATATGCCTGCAATGATCTCCTTTCCTGTGGATGTACTTATTTTTGGCCTGTACAGCGAATAAAGTTCATTCCAGGTTGTGCGCCTCAGGTATTCGGTTGCAGCATTGTCTGCACCATGAAGGATATTGTAACCGTCACTGATGGTCATCCGGGTCACCGAACCTGCGATTATAGGCGCCACCTCCCTGGCGGCATCCTCCGCTGCCCTGTTTATGCTTAGGATCACATTGTCAATAAGCTGCTGACCCCCCGGAATCCTTCCAATGTTGTCAATTATCACCTTCGCCTCATCCGGTAACGGAATCCTTACTGAGGGATCTCCCCAGTAACCGTCCTGTGAGGCCAGCCGCGATGCCGCATTTCTAGCCCCGATGGTAAGAGCCTCCTTAAGGCCTCCGGTTATATCACCTTCTGTCAGCTGCTTCACTGCAGATACTGTCTGAATGGTTTTCATCAGCTCTGCGCATCCGGTGAAGAGCACCAATGAAAGTATTAACACAGCAATATTTCTCTTTGCCATTCGATAACTGCTTGGTTAGTATCAGATTGCCTGGTAGGGGATAAGCGTCTGCTGCTCCTGCTCCGAATCCTTGATCTCAAGGATTTCTATGACCACGTATTTGCTCATTCCCCTCCATGGAAGAGGTGCGATATACTCCTTGTAGCGCAGTTCCACAAACTTTCCGCTGGCCCTTTCAAGGACCCGGGCAAGACTGTCATTGGTTATGCTGAAGTCAAACTCATTGCTCTGAATAGCTCCGGGAGTGGGCGTCTTGAAACCTGTCTGGATGAGCTTCCCCTCCCAGGTCTTGAAGATATAACCCTTTCTGACCAGGTAGTTGAGGTCACCTGCCTTTACCCCTTCTCCAAAAACGAAATAGTGACGCCACCAGAATACGATGGCGGCTGCCATGAGAAGTACCACTATGCCTATTGTAACTGCTTTTTTCATTTTGCAAGTTCTAATTGATCCTTATTGAATTCATTCAACCACAATGCTGAGAACCAGCCGGTGGTCTGCACCTCTGTTTCAGTCCCGACATACGCTACCCTATCGGAACAGGTCCAGGTAAGGGATTGATCCTTCGGCCGGGCCGCAGGCTCATACTGCCGGCTGCGTCACTCCTTAATGTCGTCGTCCTTATCCCTGAGTTTTTCCTTCACCTCGGCAAAGGTTGCCTTCATGGTGTCCCAGATCGAATCGGCACCCTCTTTCACGGCTTCCCAGGCTTCAGAGCCTGATTCTTTAAGTTCTTTGAGCCTTGCCTTGCCCTCGTCCATTTTGGTCTCCAGCCTGTCGATGTTTTCCTGGTACTTCAGTTTTGTTTCGGCTGTGGCATTCTTTGCCTTTTCCTTAAGCCTGTCAATATCGGCTCTCCATTCATCCAGCTGTTCCTGAATCTTCTGCTGGTAGTTCTCTTTCTGTTCCTGGTTTTCCATGATTTATATAATTGTGATTGTAGTTGTATAATGTCTGGCCTGCTCAATACAGTTTTACCGTGTTCAGCTTGTCAATGAATTTCTGTACGACGGCATGCTGGGCTTCAATCTTTGATTTCATTACAGCCTGCTCGTCCTCATTCCTGGGTATTGCCCTGTCAGCCTGGTTTATGGCTGACTTTGCCTTGCTGATCCGGTTCTCTCCCTTGCTGATCTCCTTCTGAAGCTTCTTGCGCCGTTTTTCAAGGTCCTTGATCTGGGCTGACATGGCATCCCGGCCCGCACCTACGGGCATGGCCATCATCTCATTGTTTTTGTTGATTATCTCATTTGAGAGAAGACTGAGTTCGTTGTTCTTGACAAGCAGCTTTTCATGTTCATCATTGATGTCATTTCTCTTGTTCTTTGCCGTCCTCTGAGATTTTGCCTTGCTGCTTTCAAGACTGCTGAGCTCCCTGTTCAGGTCACGGAGTATTTTCTCTTCCGCCGCCAGTTCGTCCTTTATGAAATCAATGTACTGTTCCTTTGCAAATTCCTTCAGGAAATTCTTTGCAGAGGTAAGTTGTATGTCACCGGATGCGGGTTCCACATACTGGTCCTTCTTTAGCTCAATTGCCACCAGCAGCCTGCTTAGCGTGTCTTCATTCATCAGACGGCTGTAGATATTCACCGGGGCAGGAGAGACCTCCTTGATGATTGCCCCGAATATGGTCATTTCACCGTTTTCTGTCTGCACCTTTGACTTGGTACCAGTCTCTTGGACCTTTACCCAGTTCTTGAGCGCCCTGTCATAATCAGCTTCAGGTATGGTTACATTGAACCCCGGGTAAAGGTAGTTGCCAAACTGAACACTGTCTTCAAGTACCTTTATCGGTTTCTGGCCCTTCAGGCCCGGGGCGGCCAAAAGCGACACAATGCAAAGTAATAAATAGGATCTTTTCATCGGGGATTAGTTTAGATCATTAATCAAAGATAAACCCTTTTGCCGAAAATCTACAACTAAGCCCTTCAAAAGTTATACGTTCTGACCCTCTTCTCCATGAAGGTCCAGGAGTGCAACCGATGTGGCTCTCTCACCCTCCCTGATTATCTCGGCAGCCTTGTAGAAATCATAGGTTCCGTATGATTCCTTTGAGATGCTGACCATTATGTCTATATGGTAATTCCTGAGAGTAAGGGCGGCTATCTGGTTAAGCATGATGCTGATGCTCCTGTTGTTGAGATTGAACAGACCGATGTCGTCCTTCTTGTCTTTAGGAATATGCTTGGCGGCACGGTCATTTATGCTGCTGATCATCCTGTGATATCCTTTTTCCTTTATCTCCCCTGGCGGGTCTATCCTCACGGGAGGGATGTCAGCATTCACGTTTACCACTGCCAGCAGGTCACCCTCACTTCGTTTCACCCTGTTGATGGGAATCGGGTTAACCAGCCCGCCGTCAACATAATAGTCTCCTCCCAGGCTGAAAGGCTGGAAAAAAGTAGGAATTGATATGGAAGCCCTGATAGCGTTGAAAAGGCTTCCGGAACTGAAAATTCTTTCCCTCCCCCTGATGAGGTCAGTGGCAATGGCACAGTAGGGTATGGGCAGATCTTCGATATCACGGTCATGAACTATCTCCTTCAGCTTTTCTATGACCCTGGTTCCTTTCACAAAGCCCTTGCTGCTGAGAGTTATGTCGGTGAGTTTCAGTACCTCCATCACGTCGAGGCTGCTGACCCAGTCTTCAAATTCACTGATCCTTCCGGAGGCATGGATGCCACCTACAAGCGCACCCATGGAGGTCCCGGCAACAGAGGTGATGGTGTATCCCTGCTTCTCAAGCACCTTTATTGCGCCTATATGGGCGAAACCCCTCGCACCCCCGCTCGACAGAACCAGTGCAACATTCCTGCTCATGATGATTTGTTTTGTCTCATTGTTTTGACTATATCGGTATTGTTATTTACTGACATTTATTGGCTGCCGGCGAGCTCCTCCGCCATAGCCGAGAAGATTTTCAGGTTGCCAGGAGAGGTTCCCGGGGTCACCTCGCATCCCGCTGAGAGTATAGCCCTTCCTCCGGCCTCACGGAAGAAGTCACGGCTGCTGCTCCTGATCAGTTCACTGTCACCGTCCTGTAAGACAGAGACAGGGTCACTCTTGCCTGAAAAGACCTGCCGCCCGCCAAGCATCTTTAAAACATCGGTTACCGGCCCGGTGCGGTGGTCAATGTCAATGATATCAGCACCCGTCATTATGACATCCGGCAGAATAGCTGATATATTGCCGCAGATATGGATCTTTGCATATGCCCCTAGTGAGTGGATGTGATCAACAAGCCTTTTCTCACGCTCAAAACTGAACTCACTGTAAAGCTCCGGAGAAATGAGCGAACAGACCGAATCACCTATACCTATGCAGTGAGCTCCGGCCATGACCTGCGGTGTAATGAAGGCAATGGCACTTTCCGTTATAATGTCCAGGGCATTTTGCACCTTTTCAGGATATTCATAGAGGTCTGTCATTGCAAGGTTTATATCCCGGATGTCACACCAGGCGGCAAGAGGGCCCTCAACCCACCCGCAGATAAAATACCTTCCGGCGGACTCACGCCTGTAAAGGGTTATCTCCTCAATCCGCTGCATCATCCTCCGGTGGTCACCAGGGTTCAATACCCTCATCCGGTCCGTATCTGAGATATCCCCGACTGCATACCGTTCAACTTTAGGAAGATCATCATCGGGGTAGTGCAGGACGGTTCCGAATGCCTCCGCTTCAGCCCAGGGGTCTGACATGGTGTTGACCCAGTCAGACCTGAAATCATCGGCACACCTGATGTTGGCCATGCACTTGTGAGACGGGCTCAGGCAGAAGTCGCGGTATCTGACACCGGTATGCCGCGCAGCAAATCGCATCAGGATAGGGTGGAAGGGAACACGGTCAACAAACTTCCCTTCAATGAATGCAGTACTTCTTTCAAGCGGGTTCATGTTACCTCTGATTTAAACACCTGCTACCCTGCGCTTGTACTCGGCAAGGGCTTCATCAAGCCTCTCCCTGGCGGTAGTGTCACCCGGCACGTTGTGGCTCGGATGGATGTAAAGCTTAACTCCCCTGTCAGCAAGTATTTCGGCCACGGTGGTGATGGTCATCCAGACACAGGTCACAAAAGCCATTGTGGAAACAGGTCCTATCTTGTCATAATGGTTCTTCAGCTTCACCGAGGCATCCTCAAGCGGGGCACAGGTGTCAACAACAATATCTGCAATGTCAAAGATGGTTTTGCCTGATGTATGCCTGGTCTTCTTCCCCTCTGCAGCGGCGGCTGATCCGAATACCACCACCTTCATTCCCCTCTTCTTTGACTCGAGCGCTATGTCTATATTGACATTGTTGATCCCTGAGTGGGAGAATAGCCACATGGTGTCTCGCTTATCGAAGGTGTACCCCTTCATTATCTCGACTCCGTACCCTTCAACCCTCTCAAGGAATACAAACTGATGGACACCCATTTCCCCGGTAATATGTGTGAAGAAACTGAGAGGAATTTCAATCATGGGGTGAAAACCCACGAAGCCTCCGATCCTTGGATACATCTCCTCTATCGGAAGTGTTGCATGGCCGCACCCGAAGGTATGAACCCACCGGCCGCATTCAATGGTTTCAGCCATCACTTCTGCGGCTTTGCGTATATTTTCCATCTGAGTCTCTTCGATGTGACTCATCACATCCCTGGCATTTTTCAGCCATTCAAGTGCAAGCATAATACAGTGTTTTTTATTGGTTTATTTGTTATGTTTCAATCTGCTGAATATGACCGTTGCCAGAATAGTAAGTATGACAAGGGCTGTGAATGTGTAAGTTGTAAGGTGCCTTATTCCGTAGTTTTCAGCTACTATTCCCATTGAATAATTTACGAGGATGTTGCCCGTTAACCCAATCACCAGCACAAAGCTGAAGGCTGTTCCTGACAGGTCGGGGTACCTGTTTCCTACCAGTCCGAGCATCGTCGGGAAACCTGCAGCCAGTCCTGCCCCAAGCATAAAGAGCCCTGCCGCCGCAGGAGTCACTGAGCTGCTGAGGCGGAAGAGCAGCAAAGCCGCGAATGTTATGGCGAAAGAAATATAGAGGAGTTGCCTCTCCGGCAGTTTTCTGAAAACCGATCCTATCAGCAGCCTCATGACCGTCATCCCGGCCACATAGGCTGACAATCCCATCAGTGCTGCCTCCCTGGGTGCTGCCACCCTTTCAGTGAGATAGGTGGTAGTCCAGTTGTTTATCAGCCCCTCAAAAGCACTCTGGAAGAACAGGAAGAATGCTATCATCAGGAGTGTCCCATCCCTTAGCATGCAGGTTATCTGTTTCAGCGATATCCCTTCCGCCTGCTTGGCAGCAGGGAACCTGACTGCAGTGAAGAGTACTGCTGCCACCAGAACCAGTCCGCCAGTGGCAGCCACAATGGCCTCAAACCTCACTGTTTCCTCCAGCAGGCTCAGCAGCAGGGGCATTCCCAGGGCACCAATGCCGAAAAAGACCCCCAGGATGCTGAGGTCAGCTCCCTTGCCGTTTGTACTGATATCAGCCACCACGGCATTGGTTGCGCCGTTAATGGCACCACCGCCAAGGCCGATGAGGAAGACCGAAAGAGTCAGCATCCAGATTGTGCCAGTGAATGCAAGTCCCTCGAAGCCGGCGAACATCAGCAGCGCTGAAACCGGAAGCAGCAACCTGTAACCGTATCTGTCGCATACCGGCCCGAACAGGACAGATCCTCCGATTATTCCAACAGGCAGTATTGAGAAAAGCGTGCCGGCCTGCACCGCATCAAGTGAATGTTTTAACCTGAGATCAGGCAGTACCGCACCCAGCGTAATAAGGCCGATCCCGAAGAGCAGCATGCCCAGGCATGCCAGCCAGAAAACGAGTTGTCTGTTGTAGGTGCCTTTCATATGGATGGTTGTGTTCTGCTTAACTGCTTCATCGCCAGGAATCCGGCGCCATAAACACCGGCATCGCCGGCCAGGGCGGAGGGTTCAAAACTTACCTGCCTTATGCTTATCGGCTGAGCCCACTTCTCTGCTTCCTGACGGATGGCCGGGATAAGCTCCACGCCAGGACCAAAAACCCCTCCTCCAAAGATGATCTTCTCCGGATTGAAGAGGCTCACCAGGTTGGCTGCAGCCATTCCCCAGTATTCCACTGCCAGGCTTATAATGGAGACAGCCACCACATCCCCATGTGCCCTGGCATTGAAAACATCCTGGGTGGTCAACTTTGCACCGGATCCTTTTCTGAGTTCACCATGGTACCTTTCATGCCTTTTCAGATATTCGGTTGCCTGGCGGGTGATACCTTCACCGGAGGCAAAATACTCGAAGTTGCCGCAGATGGTATACCTGCTCCTGAACGGCCTCGACAGGGCCATCCAGCCAATGGCTCCTGCAATATCATGTGCGCCGTGCAACACTTCACCGTTTACGGTTATTCCTGCACCTATCCCTGTACCCACGGCCAGGTAGATGGCATCCCTGCATCCACGGGCGTTGCCTTTCCATATTTCGCCGGAAATGTAGCATGATCTGTCGCTCTCAATGATGACAGGTATCTCACCTGTTACTGTCGTGATCTCCCTCATCAGGGGATAGTCATCCCACTCCGGGATATTGGGTGCCCACACTGTACCCGTACTGCGCCTGCTGATACCGGGTACAGAAATGCCAATGGCTTCAACCGCATCTCCCTCACCCGCGGCTGCAGCTATCTTCATCGCGGTGGTTACCGTGATCATTTTCCCCACCTCCTGGCCCCCCCTGCTGTCAAGGGTCAGCGTCTCCTTCGCTCTCATAGTGCCTTCGCGGTCAAAAAGAGCAAAGCCAATCTTCGTTCCTCCAAGATCTATTCCTAGCAATGCCATGATCTCACTGTTTTAATCTGATTATTCCGTTAAGGCAGATACCCTTTAGTCTCATTTCACTGTCAACAATCACCAGGTCAGCCCTGGCACCCGGTGCAATGATACCCCGTCCGGCTGCCTTTACCAGGCGGGCAGGATAGAGAGTTGCCATCCGAATGGCTTCAAATTTTTCAATGCCGGCATAATTGATACTGTTCCTTACTGCGTCAAGCATGGAGAGCTTTGCCCCTGACAGGGTGCCGTCAGGCAGTGTGAAACGGTCGTCCTGCCTTACATGCCTGTAAGCTCCGCGTTCATTCACTTCCACGGCGTCTGAGACCAGGAAGAGTCTCTCCTTCATTATCTTCTTCGCAATGGCAACCATGGAGTAGTCTACATGGATGCCATCTGCTATTATGCTTGCGCATGCCCTGTCTGAGAGGAAGACAGCTCCGGGAAGCCCGGGGTCACGATGATGCATCGGGGTCATCGCGTTGAAGAGATGGGTGACGGTCTCAATTCCCGCCTCAAACCCGGCAGAGGCCTGCCGGAATGTTGCATTGCTGTGGCCGGCGGCCACAGTAATACCCTGGTCTGTAAGCAGCCTGATTACCTCCGGTGAACACTCCTCCGGAGCTACGGTCATCATCTTTATCGTGCCTGCTGCTTGCGCAAGCAGAGCAGCCAAATTATCAGCAGCGGGCTTCCTTATCAGCTCCGGCGCATGGGCACCGCGCCTGGCATGACTGATGAACGGACCCTCCATGTGGAGACCCATCACGGCAGAATGCCTGCATTCAGACACCGTCCTGAAGGCAGCATGGTAAACTTCTTCAGTATTTGTTGGTAATGCGAGCAGGAAACCGGTGGTTCCCGTTGAGATGATCGATTCGGTTATTCCGGCCAGTGCTTCCGGGTCTGGGTTGGAGGAAAACAGATAACCTCCTCCGCCGGCAATCTGCAGGTCAATCAGCCCGGGAATAACCAGCCCGCCCTGGCAGTCTGTGCGATCCGCATCTGCCGGTGCTGCAACAGGATCGGCAAACCACTCAATCCGGTCCCCGTTTATGAGAAGAACCTTGTCCTCAACCAGTTCCGTACCGGTAAAAAAGCGGGCGTTATGTAGCAGGGTACGCATCTCAGTATCTCAATAACCAATGTTTTCTTAATCTCATTTCATTCAAAAAAACGCTTCAGCAGACTGGCTGATATGAATGACCTTTTCCTGAACCTCTCCAGTAACTCATCATTTATGGCCTGCAGCCGCTCTGCAACCTCGCTGACCATGAAAAAACCCCTGCTGCCCTTACTGCCGAAAAAGGCTGAACCATATACACTCAATACCTGCCTCCCGTCACTTAACCTTACCGGGATCAGTTTTTTGCTCAGCCTTTTATATTCAGGGGCAAAGATCCTGAAAATCTTCCTGATCGTTGCCCTTGAGGCTATGTGATACCCACAGACGTCACACCCGCAGGTGGTAAAGAAGCTGTTCCTTGTAAGTACCTTTGGTTCTGAGGCGCCGCAATTGGGACATGTAATCCCCTCGGCAAACTCACCTGAAGGATTGTCAAACAGTTCCGAAAATGAGGGCCTGAATGGAGATATGACATTTGTGTACTGAACCATCCGCAGCGACTGCATAATAATCATATAAAGATAGACAAGCAGGAGGAAATTGAACCAGGGACTGAATGCGAGAGCGTCAAATACTCCATGCAGCACACTCGCAATAAGCAATGCAGCCAGCACTGTCCTGAAAGGCTTGTTCTCCTTCTTGTACCTGTACCAGGCATAACCTGTTATCACGCTGAAGGAGATATGTGCCGGAGTGCTGATAAAAGCCCTGTATACGAGCAGGTACTCGTTGCCGTCTCCTGTATTTGCATAGAAATAATTTTCAATGATTGAGAAGCCCAGGGCAACGCATGACATATAAATGACCCCGTCTGTCAGCTCGTTGAACTGCTTTCTTATCAGTGCGTAAACAACCACCAGCCCGACGAGCTTTGCAATCTCCTCAACGGGACCAATAATGAGAAAGGATCCCAGGGTTGTGCTTATAGCCTCATCTTCGAAGCCGAAGAGACGGAGGAACTCATAAATTCCGAGTGCCAGCAAAACAGAGGTAATGCCCCCGGCCAGGAAAGCCCAGATCATTGCCCTGAATGTCTCCTTTTCGTATATATCAAAGCTCCTTATCCATGCGATTATGATAATCCCGATAACAGCTGAAAGAATGATACTTAAGTACAGAAAGCTCATAAATTGCCTGAATGGTGTTTACCTGAGGTGACCGGGCGGCTAAGATACCTGTTTATCTGTTTTAAGCCTGATCGCCGATCGTAATTTTACTTTTCCGTTAGTTCGATTCTGAAGAATTTCGACTCCAGCGGCCTGATGAGTACCGGATCCGCGTTTGCCTCCCGGCCTGCCGGTCGCCCGGCAACGTCAACCTCCGTGATCCTAAATGGTTTGCCTGTAAGTCCGTCTGAAGGGCTGAATGTTGTTTCCCTGCCGGCTGTTTCTCTCACGTGTATTACCAGTGAGTTATCTCTGGATGAGGGAATGGCGCTGATTATCAGTATATTCTCCGGCCATCCTTCAATGAATGAACCCTCACTGAGTCCGCCACCTGTTCCGTTGCCGGGAAGAATTCGTGTCAGAAGCGGAACCCTTGCGCTCCATCCGAAGCGCGACGCAAAGCTGTCGGAGTTGTCTGAGGAGGATGTCAGGTAATAGGTCCAGGAGTGCCCCCCACGCTGGTCGGCGTTGAAGTTGGTGACCCAGTAGTTGTTCATGGGCCACGAAAAGATGCTTGTTGACTGAGGTGTCGCTCCGGCGGTGTACCTGCCGGTATTGATAGCCCCGAATTGCATAAGGGGCATCTCGTTGCTTCCCATCACAATCTGCATCCGGTCATTTCTTACTGATGTGAAATTCTGTACGGTGTACCAGTCATTTGAAGATCCCTTGATCTGGTCAATGCCCGTTTCAATCACACCGCCGGCTACCTCCGTAAAGTGCCGGCCGCCCTCAACCCTGAACGGGAACGCAATGTAAAAACTCTCCGGATCTGTAATGCTCTTTTTAATTATCGAATATGCCAGGTCTATCCTTTTTTCCTGGTTGTAAAGCCTTATCTCAAACATGAATCCCCGCGGGCCTATGGAGGTCTCCGATTCACCGTAGAACCTGAGGCTGTTCCATATCTCACCTTCCGTTGACGAGTCAAACCAGATTGTATCAAGCGGCTTACGGGTATAGTCATTGAGCATCCTGCTTTCCATCTGAGACCTGTTGCCCAGCTGTTCCAGGATAAACTCTCCCATGCCATATTCTGAGCCGGAGTCAATCAGTTCAACTGAGACCTCCTTATCAAGGAGTGATGTCACAATACCCTTGTTCAGGTCGGTTATTATCCTGTACCACTGGTTTTCAAGGGTGACCGCCGGTGAAAGTATTGATGTTGCCGTTCCGGGATTGACCGCTGAAGATGCAGAGGGTGCCGATTCCGGATTAACTGGCGAAGATCCCGGGTTTGCCCTTTCCTGACTGACCGGCGAGTATATTGGCGTTGCCTCTTCTGACCTTACAATCAGTTTCTTATATCCAAAGGGCGGTATGCTGTCAACCCTGATCGCCCAGTATGTGCCGTCTGAGCGATGGGAGAGAGGCTGGGTTGCCATCCGTTTTCCCCTGCTGTCATACACTGCTGCCTTCATACCTCTCGGGATGACCTGGTGGTCAATGTATACCGTTGCCATTCCTGACCTGTTCCAGTTCATGGTGTTGAAAACCAGCAGCGAAGGTTCTGCTTCATTCCTGAAAAGACTCTGCAGAAGTCCCAGAGCAGATTCCTGCAGCGAGGACGTTCGCCTGACAGCTTCCCATGCATAAGACTCCTTCAGGGCTCTCTGTTCCATGGTAGGCTGGCTGTAGGGCTCACGAACGCTCTCGGAATAACCTGTTGTGTGTTCGGTGTAAAAGAGGAGTGCCTCATTTGCCAGTGAGATATCCGTTTCAGTTTCGCCGGGCAGGTCAATACCGGCCACGGCAGCCATCGAAAGCCCGGCCATCGCCGATATGAGTGAGGCGGCTGCCGTTCGTGTTGCCGCCACCTCCCTTGCAGAAGCACCAAATCCGTCAGTCCACCAGTCGGGCCATGCCCCCCTGATGACAGGGAATTGACTGCCATGGTTGGCCTCCATGGCGCTGAAGAATGATTCAGTGGTTGAGGTGGTGAGCCTGGGCCACTCGAACATCTCATTCCATTTGATGATCATGTCACTCATGAAGGTGGAAGGAGGGGAGTTGTCGGTAAGGTATCCGGAGTGCTGAATTGCCATTTCTTCATACGTATAGCCCCTTGCCGCCAGCCCTGACAGGTAGTTCAGCAGGTTGTTCCTGAACTTGTCAAAGTCTTCCGTCTGCACCTCCATGACCGTGTTCCCGGTCATGTAGTGCTCGGCGCGGAAGGTCAGCATACGGTTACCCGAAGGCGATTCCCACCAGAACATGGTTGGTATGTCAAAACAGATCAGTGCACGATGGCCGTGTGTACCCATGTTGAGATACTTCACCCCCAGGCCGCTGAAATAATCATTCAGACACCATCCTATGCCGTTTACATCATTCTGCATTGCCACCTTCACCGGTATCCCTGCCTCCCTGATCCGCCCTGCAGCCTGCAGAGATGCAGCGAGTATCTGCTCGTCAGGCAGCTCGTCAAAGTTGAAGTACATCCCCGTAACCTCAATCCTTCCCTCCCTGATCCTCCTGACAAGCCTTTCAACCTGCGCTGCGGGCCTGCACTTCAGATACTCATCAACAGGCCATGAGGCTTCACAGGTCCAGCGGAATTTTGCATTCTCAGGATATCCATCAGTGGCATCACAGTAATCAAGCGCATAGTCAATGTAACGGAGATGCTCAGCCAGTATTTCTGTCTGGGAACGGGTATAACCTATATCAGTATGAGCATGCTGAATGAAACTTATACTCCACCTCCTTACCGGCTCGAGGGTGATGCTGGTGGTCACAGCAAAATCTCCGGCAACAACTTTTATCCTGACCCGTGACGCTTTCTTAACTGCGGGTAGTCCCAAACTGACAGCGTTATGTCCAAATTTGAGCACTGCCTTGTCAATGAGCCTGCCATTGGCATAGATCATTGCTTCCCTGTTCTCCCCGAAATAAAATATCCCTGCCTCAACCAGCTGGAGAGGATTGCCCTGGTTTTTCAGAATGGCGGGGAAAGCGTTAACAGTGACCCCGGTTTCCACCGGTTTCCGATATGTCATATACCATGATGTCAGGCTGGCATTGCTGCCCGTGACCCTTATGACCAGCGGCCGCCCTGCAGAAACCTGACCGGCAGGAATGCGAAGGATCATATAACCATGACGGTCTCCGAACTGGTCTGTCATCACCGTCCGGAAGGAAAGGGATGACCCGCCGTTACCTCTCAGATCCCAGGAAGCCTTGCCATCGGTTAAGAATGTGAATGACGGTGTGCCGTTGATAGCAAGGTCCATCCGTGCCGTACCCGGACTCGATCCGAGTGCTGCAATCCAGACAAAGGTGACATATTTGCGGCTGACTCCAGCAGGCACTGCAGCTGTCTCCCATTCCATAAGGTCCTTCCCGCTGGTTGCCCTGATAAGAATGCTGCTGCGCAACCCGGGTATGCAGGAGTGGTACTCAAAATCAAGCCCTGATACCTTTCGGGTGAACCCGTTGACCATGTGATCATCATCCGTAAAGAACGACTGCCCGGACGTTGTCCCCGCCAATGCCGTGAGCAGAAATGCCATGATAATCAGGAACTTTTTCATACTGCGATTTTATTTGATGAATGCTTTTACCAGCACTGCCTCTCTTTCTGAAAGGTTCGTAACGTTTATGCTGCCGGCAGCTGCCGGGATTACAAATGTTTCCGCGTAACTGATCTCACGGTTGATTCCGTTTTGCGTTTCAACCAGGATCCGATCCCCGCCAACCAGGTTCATTACCAGGCACCTGTTGCCAGTCGGAATCATCGCAGAGGTTTTAATGATATGCCTGTGAACATCATACAGGTGCGTTTCATGGGTGGGAAGATGCCATGTCTGCCAGCCGTCTCCTTTTTCCAGGAGCACTGGCTTTGTCTTCAGGTTGTCAGTTACATACCTGCCTTTCCTGTCAAAGAACAGGTTCTCCATTGCCCTGGCTATGTTGAGGTCCCTCGGCTGCCCGCTGAGATCCATCCTCAACCAGTCATACATCTTGAAAGTAAATATATATGGGGTTGTGCTGATCTCAAGGACCAGGTTGTTTTTCCCCGAGCCGTGCACGGTACCGTATGGAATGAGGAAGAGGTCATGCTTTGCCGCCGGATGGCTCATTATGAACCTTTCAGCTTCAAAGGGCACCTTTTTCTCCTGGCTTTCATCCAGCTTCGCCCTGAATTCGACCGGATCAATGTCTTCCATGAAACCAAGGTAAACAACGGCATTGTCTTTAGTATCAAGTATATAATACGCTTCTTCCTGTGTGAAGCTCTCCCCGAAGTGCTTCAGTGTGTATTCAGGTCTCGGATGGCACTGCAGCGACAGGTTTCCGCCGTCAAAAGTATCGAGGAAATCAAACCTTATCGGGAATTCCGTTCCGAACCGGCTGTGACAGCTGCCCAGCACTGCATCCGCTGCAAGGAACATGAGGCAGTCAAACGAGACCTCGAGGAGAATGGATGAGCTCTCAAGGAGGAGGCCGTTCTCCGGGGTTATAAGCTCAAATGACCAGGCATAATTGGGAGCTTCGCCATCAAGTCCGTATATCTTATCCTTTATCCACGTCCCGCCCCAGGGACCGGGTTCAAACCATGGCCTGACCCTGAAGATGCTGCGGCTCATTGTCCGCAGGGTAAACCGCAGAATGTCACCTTCAGTCCAGGCAGGCTCATCCGGTCTCTGGGCATCAACAAAGATATCCACTGATTCCAGGATCGCTCCCTTATGCATATTCAGTACCGGCCAGTCAATGAAGTATGATCGCTTGTAAAACTCTTTGGGGTTGATGGGATTCCTCAGCCCGAGGTTGGTAACCAGACCCTCCCTTGACCTGTACTGCTGCTCATTCTTCGGCAGGTCTGCATATACGGTCAGCCCCTGCCAGCCCGCCAGCGACGCTCCGGGGCCGAGGATAATGCTGATATCATACCGGGAATCGGGAATAACAGCTTTCATCTTATCCATCTCGAAGAAGTCTGCCAGCTGCAATGTACATCTCCTGCCAAAGAGCGGATCATTACCCCCCGACCAGGGCGAGGTCATCTCCCTTATCTGCGCCTCAGGCTTCAGAAAACGCACGGTATGAATCCATTCAACTTTAAGGTTTAAATCTGCCGCGGCAGCCCTGATGGCTTCCTCAAAAAGGTCCCATAAGACCCCGTTGTAACCGTCAATTATGATGACCCTTTCCTGCAGCAGCCTCCCTGCCAGCGACATGAACCCTTCATAAATCAAACCTTCTTCAAGAATGAAGGATGGCAGGATATCATACCCCGGACCCGCGTCGACCTTCCTCAGGGGGAGAGGCGATTGCCATAAACCGCGTTTCATTGATGTCATTGCTGGTCTGCAGGTATTTGCATTCGGTTTATTTTACTCTTTCCTTTTCAGGAATAGATCCCGGAAGTCAAAACTGAAGTCGGTGAGCGGGGAGATGGCCTCCATGGTGAATGACTCCGGGTTACCCTCCCTGTCAAGGGAGAACACGGCAAATGCATCGGCATTGAAGCTCCTCTCATCCCATTTCACAATGAAGGTATTGGCCGTGTAATGAAACATTTCCCCCCGCATCCTGGGCGATTTCACCGCAGCGAATCGGAGCCGCCCGTTCTCTTCATTGATTATCACATCACCGAACCACTGATCATTAAAGGTACCCTCAAAAGCTCTGAAGTCAATCCCTGAAGATGACGCCTTCCTCCTGGCTTCCACTGCAGCCCAGATCCTGTCAGTTATCTCCTTCGCTTCAGCCTGCCGCTGAACCATCCCGGCCTTAAGTACCTCCACCCAGTCATAGCTGCCGGCCCCGAGATAACCGTCAATGATGCTGTTGGTGACTGCTGTAAGGGCTGCACCCTCCTCCTGGTTGGTGAATACAATTATTCCCAGCTTCAGTTCAGGAAGCAGGGTAACCTGTGTCACTATTCCCAGATGGCCCCCGGTATGGTAAACCCGGAGATAGCCATTTATGTCATTGAGGTTCCAGCCAAGACCGTAGAAGGCAAAGTTAGTCCGGTACGGACCTGCCTGGCTGACAGGCTTAACCGTATGGGGTGTCCACATCTCACGGTGAGTTCTCTCGGAGAAAATCCTCCCGGATGTGCCGCTGACGTTATCCCCCTCAATGGCTGGTTTGACGTAACTGCCTCCTTTGAGCTGCATCATGACCCATTTGGTCATGTCACTGACGTTACTGTATATTCCTCCGACAGAGTTATGCCTCTTGGCCTCCTGTTTGGGCACCACCTGCAGCCTGCCTTCAACCGGCACATGGGCATCGATGATGTTGGTACGGTCCTTCAGCCTTTTGAATGATGCTGCCGACCCGTTCATCCCCAGCGGCTCCATTATACGTGATTCCACGAACTCCTCCCAGCTCTGACCCGAGACTCTTCCCACCACCTCGCCGGCTACAATATAGAGCAGGTTGTCATAATCATACTTCGTCCTGAACGGCGAGGTCTGATCCAGGTATCTCAGGTTATGAATAATCTCTTCAGTGGAGAAATCTGCCGAATCAGGCCATCCCATCAGATCACCTGCACCCTCTCTCATTCCGCTCCGGTGGGTGAGGAGGTCCCTGATGGTGAAATCTTCCGTGACCCAGGAGTTGTAAAGCCTGAATTCGGGTATAATTTCAGTAACCTTTGTGTCCCACGACAGTTTGCCTTCATCGATGAGAATTCCCAGGGCGGCGGCGGTGAAGGCTTTGGTGTTCGATGCTATTGCGAAGAGTGTGTTTTTATCTGTTTTCTGACCGGTGGCAATGGAACGGACTCCGTAGCCCTTCATATGGATCACTCTGTCGTCTTTCACCACGGCCACTGCAATGCCCGGTATGTTAAACTCTTTCATGACCCGCGAGGTCAGCCGGTCAATCTCGCGGGTTGAAAGGGGCTGCAGATTATTGGGGCCTGATACCTTCTGACCTTGCCCGGAACCGGATGATGTCTGATCCTTACGAGGGCCAGAATTTGTTTTTTCCTGGCCGGAAACCGGCGTTAACTGCCGGTAGCCATCATTATTAAACCCCTGTCCCAACCCGGCGAGGCACAGTGCCAGCAGCAGAATAACTGAGACCGGCCGCTTCATCTGGTCTCCTTTCTCCCGGGATGGAGATCATGAAAATCATAACTGAAATCGGTCAGAGGTGAAATGGCATCCATGGTGAAGGCTTCAGCCCTCCCTTCCCTGTCAAGGGTGAATACCACGTATGCATCGGCATCCATTGTCCTGTCATCCCATTTAACGATGAAGGTATTACCGGTGTAAAACAGCATATCGCCTTTAAGCAGCGGCGATTTGACCGACCTGAACCGGAGCCCCCCTTCCTCTTCGGAGACTACAATGTCTCCGAACCAGCTGTCAGTGTAAGTTCCGGTGTATACCGAATGATCAACAGGTTTTCCTGTTTTTGAACGCTGGACCTCAACCTTTGCCCAGACTTCATCGGTTATCTTTTTTGCCTCTGCACGATTTCGTTCCACATTTTCACTTAGGGTTTTGATCCAGTCATTCCCCTTTACTCCAAGGTAACCATCCTTGATTGTGTTTGTAATTGCAGTGAAGGCAGCGCCTTCCTGCTGGTTTGTGAACACAATGATCCCCAGCTTCAGCTCGGGGATAAGGGTGACCTGGGTAACCATTCCGCCCAGGCCTCCCGTATGTGATGCCTGAAGGTAACCGGCCACGTCTGAAAGGCCCCAGCCAAGACCATATGCCGAAAAATGAGTTTTATACGGCCCGGGTGACCTGACAGGTATAATGGTCTGAGGTGTCCACATCTCACGGTGAACCCTCTCTGAAAGCATCTGTTTGCTGAGACCCTCACCATATTTTCCCCTGTTGAGCTGCATCATAACCCAATTGGTCATGTCTGCTACACTGCTGATGATGCCTCCTGCCGGGTTGAGCAGGTCACTCTGGTATTTTGGTATCACCACCAGCTTTCCGTCAACTGGCACATGCGCATCTATGATATTGGAGTTGTCTTTCACCCTCCTGAGCGATGCTGCTGATCCCTTCATTCCGAGAGGCTTCATGATTCTCTCTTCCACAAAATCCTCCCAGCCCTGTCCGGCAACCCTTGCCACCACCTCACCGGCAACCAGGTATAGCAGGTTGTCATAGTCATACTTGGTCCGGAATGAGGAAACCTGCTTCAGATACCTGAGATTGTGAATGATCTCTTCCTTTGTAAAAGCCGATGAGTCCGGCCAGAGCATCAGGTCTCCTGCCCCGAGGCCCATTCCGCTCCGGTGAGTCAGAAGGTCCTTGATGTTGAAGTCCTCAGTCACATAGGAGTTGTAAAGCCTGAACTCCGGGATGATGTCAATCACCTTTGTCTCCCAGGTAAGTTTCCCCTCATCAATGAGTATCCCCAGGGCTGCAGCCGTAAAGGCTTTTGAGTTTGAGGCGATGGCAAAAAGAGTGTTCTCATCGGTCTTTTGCCCGGTTGCGATCGACCTTACTCCATAGCCCTTCATGTGGACTACCCGGTCATCCTTTACCACCGCAACGGCGATGCCTGGAACATTGAATGTCTCAAGCGTCCTGGTGACGAGTTTGTCAATCTCTTCAGACCTAAGTGGCTGCGACATTGATGCGATGCAGACCATCAGCATCAGTGAGAGTGAAAGTATCTTCTTCATGAAAAAATGAGTTAAATGAGAGAATAAATTTAACACAAATGAGTCAAAGTGAAATCCTGTTTTTCAACCTGTATGCCGGATAGGCTGAATAATTAAGAATGCAAAGACCTGACGGGCCTCCGGCAATGACCAATGATTTCAAAAAGCCAGGGAAAGCTGTTGACTGGATACAGGCAGTGAAAGAGGCGCATGTGCCCGATGGACCGGATGCTTCCGTTGAAGCTTACTAATCAATGATCTGCCTCTTTCGCAGGTCATACCTGTCTCCCTGGCGGATCATGTAGAAAAGTGATTCCCTGGCGGGAAGCGTTTTAAGCTCACTCCCCTCGCGTGACCAGAAGGTTCCGTCATAAATGAGTATATATGATGCTCCCAGCACTTCAAGCGTATCACCCTGAACCACGGCGGCGGTGTTTTCGTCAATGCCAATGCCCAGCAGGTCAGGATGGGTCCTCATTACCTCATAAAGGTCAAACTGCCTGTTGCGTGCCAGCACATGCTGATCTATGGCTATGTTGCTTATGTATCCGAATCCTTCCTGGTGATCTCCCATCATTACCTGGTTGTTTTTTGTGTCACCCCTGACTAGGAACGAGCCCTGAATTGTCGCTCCGGCCGATGACCCGCCTATCACACCGCCCCGCTCAAGAACCTTCCGGAACATCTCTTCCGTTCTTGTGCCGCCGTACGAGTCAACAAGCCTCCATTGTCTTCCACCACCAAACCAAACCCCTGTTGCATCTTCAAACGGCCGGGTGAAGACTTCACTGTCGGCCGTGTCCCTGCTGCCGGTGTGAAGAATTACCACACTGGATGCACCTCTGGACCTCAGGAATTCTGCAGCACCATCACTATAGCTTCCCGCCCCGTCAGCCGTCGGCACCAGTACTATCCTAGCATCAGCCCCTCCGGCCAGCTCAATGAACCGTTCAATTATCGTATCCGAAAGCCTTCCCCCTCCGGCTATAACCAGTGACCC
>JALONR010000063.1 GCA_025454815.1 Bacteroidales bacterium
TAATAAATCCCGCGAATTATCCGCTATACCCGCTCACCTCTTCAGCTCCTCGAATCCCCTGCCGTAAACACCCATTACGTTTGCAACAGTAATGAACGCTTTGTCATCAATGCTACGGATGATGCGGTAAAGATCACTTGCCTCGTTCTTCCTTACCAGGGTTATAATCACCCTCTGGTTCTCCTTGGTGTACCATCCCGTACCCTCTACAACCGTCACACCGCGGTGCAGTTTTTCCGTTATCTGGTCAGCTATCATGTCAAAATGCCTCGAGAAGATCAGAACCTGCACTGACTGACGGTTGCCGGAGAGTATCGTGTCAAGGGTATAAGCCAGTATTGCCATAGTAACGAAACCGTATACTATCGTCTCCACCCTCTGAAGAGGTTCCAGGTCAGTAAGTATAATGTATGAAGATCCAATGATGATCACGTCACAGTATAGTATCACCCTTCCCAGGCTGATATTCCTGTACCGGGTAACAATCAGCGCAATTATATCTGTGCCACCGGTACTGCCTCCCTGGGTAAAAATGATGGCAAGCCCCACCCCGCAAAGTCCTCCTCCGATCAGCGCTGACATGAACTTTTCCTGGACCACGGCGTCAGGAATAAGGGGCTGAAGAATGCTCAGCATGACTGCAGCCACGAGGATTCCATAAATCGTTTTTACAGTTGAAGCTGGTCCGAGCACTTTCATCCCGATTATTACAAGCACCACGTTTATGGCAAAGTAGGTGTATCCCATAGGTATACCGGTGGCATAGAAGATGATGGCAGCAAGGCCCGAGACCCCGCTGCCGGAGATCTGGTGAGGCAGCAGGAAAGCGGTCCAGCCTACCGAGAATATCAGAAGGCCAACCGCCATCAGGAAATAAGTCCTGACATTGTTCAGAATTGTACGCATTACCATGAGAGCAGTATTAAACCGCGCAAAGGTATAACGGGCACCCTGTATTACCAAACCGGAATATGAATGGCTGTACCGGGCCACCACGGAATTACTCAACTGTCATAACCTGGCTGAATATGACATCTCCAAGCCATATCCTGGAAGAGCCCTGGTAAAGATCCTCTGATGAGATCTGGTATGACAGGCCCGGAAATTCAAATACAACCTTGTATACACCCGGAGCCGGAACCGTGGTAAGCGTGTAGTTGAAGGTGAATGACCTGGATTCGCCAGGCTGAATTCCCGTCAGCCAGCTGGTGCTCCAGCTGTCAAAAGGCTCAGGAGCGGTGTGAGGAATATTGTCTGCAAATACTTCATCGTTGCTAAGCGGATCAATGAGATACAGCCCGTTGCTGAAGTACCTGAAAAGCCCCTGCCCTGTTTTTGCAGGATCGAGTATGAGAAGAACCGATTCATCATTGTTTGTCACCGTCAGGGTGAATGACATCTCCGTACCTGATATTTCCGGAGGAACCGCGGTTACTGCCAGACCCGAATGAAGCAATCCGTGACGTTTCAACAGACGCATTAGGTCAGGATTATTGATAATCGACTGGTTGTTATTACCCCATGATTCGATCCTCAGTGCAAAACTCTGAAACATAAAAGGAAATGACATGATAACCGGTGTTGAGGGCATGAAACTCGAGTAACCAGGTTGTATGCTACCCATAAGTACCGCTTCCCCCCTGTCATAAAAACCAAATCTGCCGGTTTCAATATCCTCCAGTTCACTGTGGCTTCGCTTCAGGTAAAGGATATGTGTGGATGAATCATACATGCTGATATCTTCAGCCTTGAACTCGATGTCATTTATGGCAAAAATGACATCCCTGTTGTATTTTTCGCATGAAGTAAGACCGGCAAGAATCATCAGGCCGGCGATCAGGAAGTTTTTCATGGCAGGACATTAATTGATTTTACCCGGATTCAGCCTCAAATACCATGCCTGATCACTTCATTCCGGTAGAAATTACATTGACCCGGGCTTCTGCCGCCGCAGGGATGCCGCACCCCTCTTTTCCCCCTTTGGGGCAGAGATCACCCTGAGAGACGGATCAATCCGCAAAGTCTGTTTTGAGGAGATTGACGGCAACCGCTGCTCCTGATCATCACAGCAGATTCAGGCTCAGCAGTATCAGCGGAAGTGTGATGATACTCAGAATGGTCGATATAAATACATTGGCCGTGGCAGTGCCGTCATCCTCTCCCAGGATATTTACCATTATGACAACATTTACCATGCATGGCATGGCTGCCTGCATGAGCATGACAGATACAACCTCTTTCCGCAGCACTCCCGGGCACAGCATGTTGAACAGCATGAACAGCCCCAGTATGATCAATGGCACCAGCAACAGCCTGTTGAATGAGAGAAGATAGGCATTCCTGTTTCCGAGCATCTTCCTGCCGTTGGCAAAATATATCACAGAGGCAATGAAGATCATTGATAGATAAGTGTTTGTCTTCCCAAGAGATCCCACGGTGTCAAGTACAAACCTGGGCAGCTTCAACTGCAGGATGAAAAGGAGGAATCCGGTGATGATGGCTATTGTGTTTATGTTAAATATCTTTCCAAGACCGGTTTTCAGGCTGAATCCCTTACCCGGGGTGATGATTGTCACCCCCAGTGTCCACATCATAATATTTGAAACCAGCACGAAGATGCTGCCATAAAGCACCCCCTCCTGCCCGAACTGTGCGGAGATTACCGGGAGTCCCAGGTAGATGATATTACCAAGCATGCTGTGCAACCTGAAGATGGAAGCATGTCCGTCCCTGATTCCGTAGATCAGTGTGGCCAGCCATCCGGCAAAAAGCATGAAAAGCATTATCATGACGGCAAGCAACAATGCCTGGAGGCTGTTGGCCAGAAGCCTGGGAGTGACTTCAATGGCACTGAAACTGGTAAACAGCATTGCGGGCAGTGTAACGTAGAAAATAAGCTTCGCCAGAAAATCCCTGGTGCCTGCCGTGATCACTTTTGCCCGGCATGCGATCAGTCCGATCACCACTAAGGTTGCCAGTATCAATATCTGTCTGATAATAATGGCGGAGGTCATAAAAGTATCTGTGATGTTGGTTTCGGGGCAACCCCTTATCAAATTGCGGTAAAGATAATTCGAGGATTGATAACCGAAGAGTCTCCTTCTTACTTTCTGCCTGAAATAGTTTTACTATTTTTGGACTGCTTACGGATCTCCCGGGAAACCCGTAGCCAGAAACAAGAACAAAAACCCACATTACCGGATGAAGATCCTCATCATAGAAGACGAGCCCAGGGTAGCCTCTTTCATACGTGAGGGGCTGGAAGAAAAGGATTATGAGACATCTGTGGCATACGACGGAATTACCGGTGAGAAAGCCGCTCTTGAGGAAGCCATTGACCTTATCGTCCTTGATCTGGTCCTCCCCGGTAAAAGCGGTATGGAGGTCTGCAGATCAGTCAAAGCCGCCAGGCCGGAGATACCCGTACTTATGCTGACAGCATTGAGCACAACCCTTGACAAGGTTGCAGGATTTGACGCCGGGGCTGATGACTACCTCGTGAAACCTTTTGACTTCCCGGAGCTGCTGGCAAGAATCAAGTCATTGCTCAAGCGAAGCCGGACGGCATCTCACCAGCCGGAGTCGCTCCGCGTGGCTGACCTGGAACTGGATCTCATGAGAAAGGTGGCTATACGAGGGGGCAAGGTCATTGAATTGACAGCCAAGGAATTCGCCCTTCTTGAATACTTTATGCGAAACACCGGAAGGGTTGTGTCACGGGCTGATATTTCGGAAAAGGTCTGGGATATCTCCTATGATACGGGGACGAACATCGTAGAAGTTTATGTAAATATCCTGAGGAAGAAGATCGACAGGGACTTCGAGACAAAGCTCATACATACGCGGATTGGTTTGGGGTATATTTTTACCGACTCATAAATGAAGATCAGGCAAAAGCTCACACTTCAGTTCTCCCTGATGGCAGGAGTGATAATGCTTTTGTTCTCCCTGACGGTCTATTTTGCATCAGCCACCTACCGCCGCGACGATTTCTACCAGAGACTGGAGAGCAGGGCATACAGCACGGCCAGGCTGCTGATTGAGGTGGATGAGATTGATGCTGACCTCCTTAACAAGATTGAGGAGGATAACCCTATTTCACTTCCTGATGAAAAGATCATCATCCTGAACTACAAGAACGAGATACTCTACTCCACCGACACAAGGAATGTTATTATCTATGATGAGGATCTGCTGACACGTATCCGGACCTCAGGCGAAGTCAGGACGAAGAGCGGGCGATATGAGCTTATGGGTATCCTCTTTCCCGAGGAGTACAACCGGTTTGTGGTGCTCAGTGCAGCACGTGACATTTACGGATTTGACAAGCTCAAAAACCTCAGGGTGATCCTGCTGCTTATCAACGGCATCTTCCTGATACTGTATTATCCGGCCGGCTGGCTGTTTGCCGCACGCGCATTTTCACCTATCTCCAAGGTCATAGAAAGGGTTGAGGAGATCTCCATTGCCAGCCTCGATCTGAGGCTTGACGAGGGTAACGGCAGGGATGAACTGGCTCACCTTGCGCACACCTTCAACCTTATGCTGGACAGGCTCGAGACGGCATTTGATGTACAGAAGGATTTTATCTCGAACGCGTCACATGAACTGAGGACACCGCTCACCGCCATCAGGGGGCAGCTGGAGGTACTGCTTATGAAGGAGCGCCCCTCCGGTGAATACAGGGAAACAACCGAAGCAGTACTTGAGGATATCAGGAAGCTGAACAGGCTTCTCGACAGGCTTCTCCTTATGGCTCACGCAAGTTCAGAAGGAGCCAGGGCCGGCTTCAGGGAAGTCAGGATTGATGAAATACTGTGGCAGGCCCGTGATGAACTCCTGAAACATGAAAAGGAATATTCTGTTACCATTGCACTCGATGAGAATATCTCCGACATTGAAAACCTGATTATACGAGGAGATGAGCAGTTGCTGATGTCAGCAGTCACCAACATCATGGAAAACGGATGCAAGTACTCACCTGACAGATCTGTCAGGGTCTTCCTGTCGCATGACACGAAACATATTTCTGTGGGATTCACTGACAACGGACCCGGGATTGCAGAAGATGAAATTGAACGCATCTTTGAATCATTTTATCGCAGCAAGGTGACTGCTGCGGTCAGGGGACACGGGATAGGACTCTCACTGGCAAAACAGATCATTGATATTCACCACGGGGAAATCTCTGTATACTCCCGTCCCGGGGAAGGTACCACAATTACACTTTCCTTCCCTGCAGATCATTTTAGTGCCGATTTAATCGGGAATTAATTGCTTCATCCTGGCTGATTGCCTCTTTGTGTCAATCCATTACGGCTGATGCAGCGGCGACTGCCTGCATCCGGACACTTCCGGACTGACAGGCCGGCGAGAAATAACTCAATCTTCAATAGCACGCTTAAAGCAAAATCCCTTGCCAGGTTAAGGGAAATGCCATATTTCATGGCCAGCTGGGTGCCGTTTAAATATTGCCATAATGGGATATCAGCGATCAGTGAAATATTCCACTTTCCCCTTATTAAGTGGTTCAGTTGAGGAGAAAGGTAAACAAGGTTGCTCCGGGTCGATTCCCGCCAGTCGTAATAAATCCGGTCATTCCCCCGGAGTTCATTCCTGAGTTGCACGATGATTGTCCGGTCGCCCTTGAGCCAGGGAAACATGGTGACAGGCTGCTCCCTGACAAAGAATGCCTGCCAGACCGCTCCGGTTGCACCCGTGGTAGTCTGAAGACCGAGAGGCGGTTCCGCACCGATGATGCTTTATTCGGGTTATTAACCGGGTTCTGAAAATTGTGTCTGAAAACAATCGTGATCGCGGATTAATAATTTAATTTTGATAACCGATGCCTGAGGCATTACACGTCTGAATTAAGAAAAGAAGTCTGTTTATGAAGAGGAATCTGCTGATCGCTTTGATGCTGGCCGGCTTTGTGCAGGTTATATCAGGGCAGGACAGGATCATCACCATCAACCATGACACAATCGACTGCAGGATAACAAGAATTGCGCGCGATGCAGTCTGCTTTGATATAATGACAAAGGGAGTGAAAACCTCCGGACAGTTGCCTGCCAGTGAAATTTACAGCTATAACATCATGCCATCTTCAGTTCAGGAGAGGGGGACCCGGTATACTGCAGGAATTGCAACGGGAAGATTGCGCCTTGGGCTGAACGGCGGATCAGGATATATCCTTAGCAGTACTGATGATGCGGAAAATGAATTGATCGCGATGGGGGTGTCAGGACTGAAAGCTGAGGCATATTACAGAGACCTGAAAACAGGTTTCTCCGGCAGCGCTGACGCAACCTGGGTCTTCAGCTTCGGGTATGGTGCCGGCATCAGGTACAGGTTCTTCAATACCGCTGCCGTAACCGAAGGAAGCTTTGATGCGGGTGACGGAATCAACATCCTGTTTTGTGATTACAGGGAAAACATATTCACCAATTACGCAGGTGTCTCGCTTTTCTATCAGGAACCCGTTGGAAAGAAGGAGCAATTCAGCCTGTACTCCTCACTCTCTCTCGGAATGGCGTTTTACTTGAACATGCTTGAGTTCTTTACAGACAACCTGGTGATTACAGGCAATGCGCCCGGGATGGACGGTACCATCGGGATCGAATGTCGGCTTACGCCCGTTATCTCTGCTGCAGCTGAGGCTTCAGTCTTCGCTGCAACCCTGAAAAAAATAGAGATCACTGACGGGGAGCAGAAAGAATCGGTAGAACTCCCGGAAGAAAACTACGAAAATTTATCCAGGATGGAATTTACATTGGGAATCAGGTTTTATTTCGGAAAATGATGAAAAGTACCGCATATCTCACTGGAATTATCCTCTTTCTGCTTTCAGGTGCATCATGCACTGAAAAGTTTCTTGAAAGAAACAATGCCGACTGGTATTCACTGACTGATTCCCTGCGGCTTGACAGCTATCATGAAACTGCAGCCATCTCAATTGAGCTTCCTGACAGAATCAATGCTGACTTCACCGTCTTCATGCGACCGCGCTGGCTCACCTTCCCCTCCCTGCGGGGAAGGGTGACTGATGGCAGGGCGGATCTGATCCTGAGTGTGGATAGAAATAATCTTCCCTCATATAATTACCTTCAGATCGGGACTGTGGTTCTTGAGATCGAGGATTACGGTTATGTGGTACTCACAGTCTCCTATACTGATTACGGCTCACCAACCATATCCTGCTCCCCGTCAGAGATCGTTTTTAACCTGGACCTTTCACAGTCGTTTTCACTTTTTACCCCTTCCCGGGGCATTCTTGTCTGGGAAATCAGGGAAATCCCTGAATGGCTCTCCTTTTCCAAAACATCAGGCGTACTCCCGTATGGTGAGACCGACTGGATCAATGTGACCATCATTCAGGACAAAATTACTCCAGGGGTTGCTATGAATGCAAGCGTTAGAATAACAGGCAACTCTGCTGCCGGAGACTACCTTCTTAAGGTAACGGTATCCGCATCCACCGTACCTCTGCCGGGAGGATAAACGATGGGAAGCATACTGACTGATGCTGAGTATCTCCACATTTCCGGCATCCTGGCTGTTTGCACAAAGTCGCCCGACCAGGTGCTGCTTTTTGATATGAAAACGGGTGCGTCAGATACCATCCCCCTTGACAGAACTCCATCCTGCATCAGTTTCTCCGAAGACGGGACCAAAGCCGTTCTGGGATACACTGTTGCGGAAGTGAGCTGTATAAACGTCAGTACCGCTGAAATAACATCCGGATTTACCATTGACTGTGTCCCTTCAGACATTGTACCTGGCGACAATGGTTGGTGCTACATCACCCCGGATACGGATCAGCGGGAGACATTGAGGAACCTTAACCTCAGCAACGGTCAGCTGATAACCTGCTTCACTTAATGGCCCATCTTTGAAAAAACCGAAATAAAGAAGGTACCCGGTAAACCATACATGGTGGGTTCCCAGTTACCCGTCAGCCCCTCAAGCCTGGTGATCTTTGACATCTCCCAGGGACAGTCAAAGGATGCCGTCTCACAGTACCATGAATGATTGGGCCATTTATGGCCCTCAAAGAACGGCCTGAGGATTTATTCCGGTTTAGGTAAGGTTTATACCCTCCCTGAATATGACGGACAGTATCACCCGGACCCACCCCCGGTTTATTTTCGTCAATAATGAGGGCTCAGAATTGTATGTACTGAAAACATTGAGGCCCGATTATCAGATTGAAGGATGGATTCTGGAAACCATCGTACTTTAGAAAACTCAAAAAAGTTAAGTGGAAACCAAACCGGCAATTATGCCGCCGGCTTGTTCTTGCGAGTATGGAAATAGGTGAGGCCGTTCAGCTCGGTCATGCCTACAAGTTCAAGCCCGGCCTCCTTGAGCAGATTCGTCACAGCTCTCCTGGTAAGATACCGGTTGGTGCGGAAGTCGATGATGCTGTACATCCTGTTTATAAAGGGAATCCTTGACTCAATGCCGTTTTCATAGGCTTCTGCCTTCTCAGAATGCTGCTTTGGCTGACTGCCTGGTTTGTCAGGCATGCCGGTCTGTGACCTGTTGTCAATAAAACAGCCGATGAAATTGCTGTCGGTCGGGAGCAGGCTGGTAATCTGCCTGAGAAAATCCCTTATTTCCCTGATATAGTTCAGCTGCCTGAGGGTGATGACGGTTCTGATCCCCTTCATATCCTCGGCATCATAAAAATAGTGGCGTGATGAAGGAATGACAAGCATACCTGATTCCTTTATCAGGTCCATCCTGTCAAGGTAATCTATCAGGCTCTGGCGAACCTCGAGATCAAGCTCGTTGAACAGGTGGATAAGGCCGCTGTCCCTCAATGACAGCCTGCGCGGACCTACCCTGACTACGGCCTGGTCCCTTACAGTTTCCTTATTCAACCCGATGGTTCCTTTTTCCATTCTACGTCAGATTCCTTATTTCAAACAATTACTGTGCCAGTAAGCTTAGACAGTCCCCTTCCGGGGTGATTTTCATACCGAAGATATTGACTCTTTACCATAACAAACAAACTATTTTGATGTTCAGCCACCCATCTTTGACCAATGGAAGGAAACAGTTGATGATCAAAAATGGTCAGCCAGGGTCCGGGTCAGGAAGGAGACATTTTTCAATGCTCGATCCGAAACTCACTGTATCCTGCCGGTGTTGCCTCGGTTACCTCGGTGTGGTCAACAAATCCCATCCCCGGCCCTCTCCTGCACCACCCGGCAAACTCATCCAGTTGCTCCCTGCTCCCTTCTGCCTCAAGGTATACGCTGCCGTCAGGCATATTCTTCACATACCCTGTTATGCCCAGCTTCCATGCCTCACGGGCTGCACTCCACCGGAACCCCACACCTTGAACCAGCCCGGTCACATGTATCCTGTAAAGAGTCCTTTCCTCCACCTGCCTGCTTTTTTTCCTCTTGGTAAAGAATGAGAGCATTTTTCAGTTTTACTTCACAATTTAAGCAAAATTTATCCAATTTCCAGCCCTCTTTTGTTCCTTTGCTGTATAAGGTACAAACAATTTTTATGATGACTCGTTCCGGAAAGGAAGGTAATAACCAGGGATGAAGAGGGGATGGAAAATAGCGACCATTGTATCAGCCGTGATACTATTTATACCCCTCTTTTTTATCGGCTCGGTCAATGCCGGGATATTCGGGCGGATACCCGGAAAAAAGGAGCTCCGGAACTACCGTAATGCCACAGCATCAGTCGTTCTCTCTTCCGAAGGTGAGACAATCGGCAGGTTTTTTTCCGAAAACAGGATCACCATCACCCGCGATCAGCTGCCGTCACACCTTATCAACGCACTGGTGGCAACGGAAGATGCCCGTTTCTATGAACACTCCGGCATCGATTCAAGGAGCCTCATCAGGGTGATATTCAAAACTATACTCTTCAATGACCGAAGCTCGGGCGGAGGAAGCACCATAACCCAGCAGCTTGCCAAGAACATGTACGGAAGGAAAGACTATCTGATTCTCCCGGTAATACTGAACAAGACCAGGGAAGCAATCCTTGCCAGGCGGATAGAAAAAGTCTTTTCGAAGGAAGAGATACTGACACTCTACCTTAACACTGTTTCCTTTGGTGAGAACCTGTACGGTATTGAGGCTGCCTCACATAGGTATTTCAGCTGCAGGACTGCAGAACTCAGGACGGAGGAGGCAGCGCTCCTGACGGGAATGCTCAAGGCAAACACCTCATTCAACCCGCGTCTCTATCCTGACAATGCCTTAATCAGAAGGAACGTGGTCCTCGGGCAGATGGAGAAATACGGTTATCTTGAAAAGAGGGTTGCCGATTCGCTCACCGCCCTTCCGCTTGAGCTGAAGTACAGCAAGACCGATATCACGGGTCCGGCTGACTATTTTCTTGTCAGGGTAAGGATGGAAGCTGAGCAGATCATCAGGGAGATATCTTCATTCCGGGGCAATGACTGGGACATTGAGCGTGACGGGCTGACCATCACCACCACCCTGAGCCTGCCGCTGCAGCAAGCCGCAGTGGAAGCCTTTGATGTGCATCTCTCAAGGATGCAGAAGAGGCTTGACGAGCAATACAACACCTCATCAGGTAAAAGGGCCCTGAAGGAGATACCTGACACCCTCCGGAAGATGATGACAACGCTCCATGCCGGACTTCTTGCTATTGACCCGGCTACCGGCGCAGTACTTACATGGGTCGGAGGGATAGATTTCAGGACACAGCCCTATGACCAGGTACTGGCCAGGCGTCAGCTGGCATCAGTCTTCAAACCATTCATCTTCGCCGCTGCACTCGAAGACGGGATTGAACCCTGCCGCTATCTCGACAATGACTCGGTTACCCTGTCGGGATTCAACGACTGGAGCCCTGAGAACTACAATCACTCCTACGGAGGCAAATATTCACTTGCCGGCGCCCTGGCACAGAGCATGAACATCCCCACCTTCAGTCTTTTCCTCATGATCGGCTTTGACAAGGTTGACAGGCTCTGGAAGGAGATGGGGTTTTCCTGGCCGCTGGTAAACATGCCCTCCCTGTCGATGGGCACAGCCGAAGCCAGCATCCTCGAGGTGGCTCTGGCTTACTCTGTATTCGCCAACGGCGGAACAAAGGTCACACCATACCTTATCGAGTCAGTAAAGGCACCTGACGGCCGGATACTCTGGCAGCATGAACAGCCAGGGGAAGGTGACAGAGTCCTCTCGGAACAATCAGCCATTTTAATGAACGCCATGCTGGAGAAAGCAATAAGGGAGGGGACCGGGGCCTCTGTACACAGCGTATATGGGGTGAAGGTGCCACTGGCTGGTAAAACGGGAACATCGCAGAACTATGCCGACGCCTGGTTCGCCGCCTTCAACCCCGGGCTGGTCATAGTTAGCAGGGTGGGTGCCTCCACACCATCCATCCACTTCAACAACGGCCGATACGGATCTGGCAGCGCCCTGGCATTACCCCTGGTGGCAATGACCCTGAAAAAAGTCGAGAAGGAAAAATCCCTGATGGAACGGATCAGCATACCCTTCTCCCCTCTGCCGCCTGAGCTGGCAATGGCACTCGACTGCCCCGACTTCAGGGAAAAGAGTTTCTTTGACAGGATCTTTGACATGTTTAAGGAGCGGGAAATAGACTATGACAAAGCCACAAGGCGCAAACGGATAATACGGGGACGGATATTCAGGATCTGAAATTCATCAAACCTTCATAAAACGAATCCTACTTTTGACGGTATAGTCCAAACCGTAAAAGCAAAATCCATATGAAAAAAAGAGCAGTCATTCTCATAGCGGCCGCTTTGGTCCTTGCCACAGGAGCATGCAACAAAACAGGAAACAATGATGGCATGGGAAGGGTGGTACTGAAAGTCACCGATGCCCCCTTTGACATCAGTGAAATTGAATCTGCACTGGTAACCATCACAAAGGTTGAATTCAGAAAAACCGGCGATGGTATAAGCGACGGCAATCCGTTCATCACCCTGTCTGAAGACACTGTTATCCTTGACCTCATAGACCTCAGGAATGGCGTCACCGAAACTCTGCTTGACATGGAGATACCATCCGGCACCTATGACCTTGTAAGGTTATATGTGGATGAAGCAGGACTGAAACTCAGGGACTCCGGAGAGATCCACAGGGTTAAGGTGCCCGGCGGAGG
>JALONR010000003.1 GCA_025454815.1 Bacteroidales bacterium
CGGAGATCTGGTCAGGATTGACCCGAAACTGGGTGACCTGCTGATTGAAAAGGATGCCAGACAGCTTGCCGAACTAATAAAATACCTGAAGAACAATAACACGGTTGAGGCACTTCAGAATGAGTTCTTCAGGCGTGCAGAAAATCCACTGAAGTAACAAAAGGGGGCTGATACGGCAATACGAGGATATCGGGAGCAGGGCGGAAATATGAAATATATCGGTCAGGGGTTAAGGTCAGATAATAACCATTACTTCTTTTTCTGAAACTCCAGCTCCCCCTTCATGGCCCGGCTGAAGAAGAGGCCGCCGTCGGTCAGCTCATAATTCCATGATTTCAGCATCTGCGGCCACCAGTGCGGATCGTAGACCCAGCACATCCAGCTGATGCCGCGCTCCTCAAGGAATTTAATTATGCGGTTGCCGTAATCCTGGTAGTCAGGTGATGACATGTCAGTATGGAGTCCGAACTCCGTTGCAACCACCGGGACATAGGCAGCAGCAAAAGCGAAGTTCTCTTCCCATCTCGGTTCCCAGGGTTGGCCCCTTTTGAAGGCATAAGGGTGGGTCACATATGCGATACCCTCTGCATTTACCGGGTCATCGCGCAGAGGCGAGAGATCATAAGCCCAGTCGAGCCCTGCAACCAGTGGTATTGTCTCACTGTCATGTGCCCTGATGATGGTTATCATCTGTTCATTGATCTTCTTCCACTCAGTCCATGGCAGTGATCCCAGTTCGCCGCGGTAAATGGTCGGTTCGTTGAAGAGTTCGTAAAAGGCAACCGTGTTGTGCCCTGCAAAATTACGTGCAATGGTTCTCCAGAACTCATATGTTTCGGTCTTTGTGGTGTTGTACATAGGATCCTGGAACAGCTCCATCCACAGGTTCCCGATTGAGTGCCAGTCAATGATCACATACATGCCCAGTTCTGTACACCAGTCAACCGCCTGTTTCAGCAGCACCATGTATCTATCAGGTGTCCTTTCACGCCAGGCCACCGGGTGAACTGGAATACGCACTATCATGGCGCCAGTTTTCTTCACCTGCTCGAAGTGCTCTCTGTTCCACTGTCCCTGCCGCTCGATTTTATCAGGGTCAGATATGGATAGTCCCCGGAAAAGCACTGGATTACCCTTTTCAGTGACGAACCTGTTGCCCTGCACCTTAATCAGAGGAAGGGCCTTTGCCTTCTGATCTGGCTGCGGCCTTGAGGTAGGGTCACCAAAATACCAGGGTTTTGTTTCCTGTGCATTCAAGGACTGAAAGGCTAATACCAGATATACGAAAGTAGCTGCAATGAGTGATTTAGTATTCATGTCGCACATTTTTGTTTTACCATTTGGTTAACTGGTTTTCTATTGTATTGACTTCATGAAATCACTAAATACTGAATTAAAATCAGTAAATACAAAAAGAACATTTGGCCCTGGTCTTTGTTACACATATAACAAAACTAAGATAAGAGAAAATGAGTAATCTTAAAGTGGCATTTTTCGATGCCAAACCATATGATACAGACTCGTTCAACGAACTTAACCGGGAATACGGGTTCACAATCAAGTATTTTAAATTTCATCTTACGCCTGACAATGTGGTTCTGGCGCAGGGATATGATGCGGTGATAATCTTTGTCAATGACACCGTCGATGCTTCCATGATCATGAAGCTTAAGGAGTACGGGGTAAAGCTGATCGCGCTTCGCTCTGCGGGATTTAACAATGTTGATCTAAAAGCGGCCCTGAACAACATAAGAGTGGTGCGGGTGCCATCATACTCGCCTCATGCCATCGCCGAGCATACCGTTGCACTGATGCTGACACTCAACCGGAAGGTTCACAGGGCTTACTTCCGCACACGCGATACCAACTTCGCCCTGAACGGACTGCTAGGATTCGACATGCACGGAAAGACTGCCGGGGTTATCGGTACAGGGAGGATAGGCAGGGTGCTGGTGAAGATTCTCAGAGGATTCGGTATGGAGGTGCTTCTCACCGACAACTATCCCGATTCCGCTTTTACTGCAGAGACTGGAGCCAGGTACGTGAGCCTTGAAGAGCTTTACAGGAGATCAGACATCATCTCTCTGAACTGCCCTTTGACAAAGGAGACCGAATACATGATTAACTCCGAAAGCATAGGGATGATGAAGAAGGGGGTAATGCTCATCAATACGGGCCGTGGGAAGCTGATCAGGACAGCCGATCTGATCGAAGGCCTCAAGAGCGGGCAGATAGGCTCGGCAGGGCTTGATGTATATGAAGAGGAGAGCCAGTTCTTCTTCGAGGATCTCTCAGACAGGGTTCTGGCTGATGATGTGCTTGCCAGGCTGCTGACATTCAATAATGTGATCATAACATCGCACCAAGGGTTCTTCACCAGGGAGGCTATTCACAACATTGCAGAGACGACGCTGAAGAATATCGATGACTTTTTTGCAGGGAGAAAGCTTGAAAACGAGGTCTGTTTCAAATGCAGCAGCATGCCTGTAGGGAAGAAACCCGAAAAAGAATCCTGTGTTAGTTGCAGCAACTGACCCGCTGAGCCAAAACCGGCAGGAACTCAATGGCGCAACTGACCCGCCAAGCCGGAGCGCATAAGGTCGGGTGCAGCAATTAAAGAAAAACTTGACATTTGTTTTTCCGCTGTTTAAATTTGACTGAATTATCAATTAAACCCGGAGGAAAACCTATGAAAAAGAACTTTATCATGGCCTTTGCCATATCACTGCTCTTCGCAGTTTCGTTAAGCGCCCAGCCACAACTTGGAGCGGGAGTGAAGGGCGGCATCAACCTTGCAACCCAGTCAACAACAGGAGAGGGCGAAGGTGTCGCTGTCCGGCAGCTGATAGGCTACAACGGAGGCGTATACGGAAATCTCTTCTTTACAGACATGTTTGCCTTGCAGGCGGAACTAGCGGTTTGCTCCCGCGGATCAGACTGGGATGATGTCTATTACAATGTCAAGGATCTGCTGACCTATATTGATCTTCCCTTGCTTTTCAAGTTCCAGCCCGTCAAATACGCCAATGTTCACGTTGGTCCGTCGTTCGGATATCTTCTGTCAGCAAAGCAGGAGGACAAGACTGACGGAGAGATATATGACATCATGGACTGGTATAATAAACTTGATGTAGGCCTTGCATTCGGAGCTGAAGCCAACCTCCCGTTCAGGGTAAATTTCACCGTCAGGTATGTTCTCGGTCTGGTTTCTGCATCAAATGATGTTGAGTACGTTGACCCATGGAGAAACAACTACCTGCAGTTCTCGGCAGGATTCAGGATAATTGGCGACAAATAACCATCATTATTCAAAAGAAAAAGGAGACCCGGGCAAACGGACCTCCTCTTTCGGTTGGTTATATGATCAAAACAATTACTTAAGAGCTTTCTGGTAGAGCTCGGCTACCTTATTCCAGTTGACCACGTTCCAGAAGTTGCCTACATACTCGGGTCTGCGGTTCTGATACTTAAGGTAGTATGCATGTTCCCACACATCAAGGCCCAGGATCGGCTGTCCGCGTTTTGCTGCCACATCCATCAGCGGGTTGTCCTGGTTCGGGGTCTGTGATACGAAAAGCTTGCCGCTGGAATCAACCGCCAGCCATGCCCATCCGCTGCCGAACTGTGTTTTCGCGGCATTCTCAAACTCGGCCTTGAATTTGTCAAATGAGCCGAAAGTCTCACTTATTGCTTTAAGCAGGTCACCTTCAGGTTGTCCTCCGGCGTTGGGACCCATAATCTTCCAGAATAGGTTGTGATTGTAGAATCCTCCTCCGTTGTTGCGGATCGCAGGGGAGTAAATGCTTATCCTCGAGAAAATGTCTTCAATGGCGAGGTTGTCAATCTTTGCATCGGCTGCTGCCTTTGTGAAATTGTCAAAATAGGCCCTGTGGTGCTTCGTATAGTGTATCTCCATTGTCTGGGCGTCAATGTAGGGCTCAAGTGCATTGTACGCATACGGAAGCTCAGGAAAAGTATAGTTCTGTGCCATAGTTTTGTTGTTAATGGTTAATGTTCCTAAAACAATTGCGATAGTCAGAAAAGCTTTTGTTTTCATTTTCTTGTTCTTTATTGGTTAAACAAGCCCTATTGGAAATTGTTCATGGCTAAACTTTTCAATTATTGAATGTATTTAGTATTTTCGTCTCAGTAACAATAACCCGTAATACAGGAAACTATGAAATGGCAGGGACGACGCGGAAGCCAGAATGTGGAAGAACGGAGGGGAATGAGCACAGGAACGAAGGTTGTCGGTGGAGGAATAGGTACGATTGTGATAGTTCTGCTTGTGTATCTGCTGGGGGGAGATCCGTCAGCAATTATTCAGGATTCCGGGTCTGGTCAGGCCTCTGGCCCGGTTGAGGCAACCGAGGAAGAGAATGCAATGGCGCAATTTGTTTCGGTGGTGCTTGCTGACACCGAGGAGGTTTGGGGAAAGATCTTTGCACAGTCGGGTGGCACTTACCGGCAACCGACTCTTGTGCTCTTCCGTGACCAGGTACAATCAGCCTGCGGATATGCAACCGCCGCCAGCGGACCCTTCTACTGCCCGGCTGATGAGAAAGTTTACATTGATCTTAGCTTCTGTGACGACCTGCGGAACAAGTATGGCGCCTATGGCGATTTCGCAGTTGCTTATGTAATTGCACACGAGGTGGGGCATCATGTCCAGAACCTGATGGGTATCCTCGAAGAGGTACAGTCCGAGCGTCAGCGCCTCAGTGAAGTGCGGGCCAACCAGCTCACCGTGAGGCTTGAGCTGCAGGCCGATTTTCTTGCTGGTGTCTGGGCCCACTATGCCGACAGGATGTTCAACTCCATCGAGGAGGGAGACATTGAGGAAGCGCTGAATGCAGCATCGTCAATCGGCGATGATGTACTTCAGAAGAAATACCAGGGCAGGGTCATTCCCGATGCATTTACCCATGGTACTGCAGCTCAGCGTTCAAGCTGGCTCCGCAAGGGATGGGTGACTGGCGACCTCAGCCAGGGTGACACCTTTAGTGCAGATATTTAGTCTGATTCTCAGCTGTTTTTCATTGATATGGGCTGGCCTGTGGCCTCCAGTACGTTCCACCAGAGTTCGCCTTCAACGTCAACCTTTTTGCGTTTTGCCACCACTTAATATACTGAACAACCAGCCGTTTTTCTATTTTAGCCCATTAAACCTTCTTTTAAGATGAAGAAATTTCTGATTCTTGTGATCCTTATTTCTGCAGTTGCAGTTGCCCGTGGCGAGGAGCCATGGACTGGCGATGCATCACAGAAAAAATATCCTGAAAAGGTAAACAGAAATCAGAAGCCAAAGTCACTCGCAACCAACTGGCCGAGATGGGCTGTTCATTCGAACCTGCTAGGGTTTGTCCAGTTCGGTCCGGTATTAACCGGTGAGTTCAACATTACCAGGAATTTGACCCTGAGTGCCCATGCACGGTTCTCCTCCGTGGGAGCACTTACACCTGTACTCCATCAGGCTGAGGCCGACAACGGCGGCAGACCGGACAGGTTCTCCGGCATTGCGTTCGGCGGAGGGCCAGTATGGTTTTTTAAAATAAAGAAGGATAAGGCATACGCCGGGATCCTGGGAGAGTATGAAGTTTCAGATGTGCTCTACCTGGAGGATTTTGTCAATGAATGGAATCGTGACAACCGGAAGGCCATCGTGATGGTCAATACCGGATACCGGTTCATGTTCGGGCAGAAGCTCATACCGGCATCTTCGAGGAAGACTGATCGGTTTATCAGGGAGGGCCTATTCCTGAACACAGGTATTTATGCCGGTGCTGAATGGAACAAATACCGCTGGGACTATACTGAACCCGGGGTTGGCTCTGATGACCTGACTCCCCGGGAAGGCACAGAGATGAAGCCTTTCGGTATGCTGGAACTGTCAGTTGGCATTGAGTTTTAGAGTCTGTTTATCAATCCTGTTATCCCCGGCAAATGATCGGGATTGATTTCCAAAGTCATCTCAGTCCAGGCCTGATTTATCCGGATTTTGTCATGCTGAGACAGGAAATCTCAGCTGTTTTTCATTGATATGGGCTGGCCTGTGGCCTCCAGTACGTTCCACCAGAGTTCGCCTTCAACGTCAACCTTTTTGCGTTTTGCCACCACTTGTGCCAGCAGGTTGCAGAACTTGCTGTCGTTCGGGTTGGCAGGTGCGCTCCGGATTATATAACTGGGATCTATGTATTTAAGGCTGTAGCGGAAGCCGAGAGCCTTGAATTCTGACTTAATCTTGTCACGCAGAAAGGTTCCGATATCCTTGAGAACAGTATTTCCTGAAGCATCGTGCTGAACATCACCTCTTGACTCGAACAGATCCTGTCCGGCGCCTTCTGCAACCACAATCACGGCATGGTGTCTTTCCTCAAGTCGCTTTTTTAGTGCATTCAGGAATCCTTTTTCACCGAACAGGTCAAATGAGACTTCGGGAATCAGGACGAAATTCACCTCCGGGATTGACAAAACAGCATTGGCAGCTATGAATCCGGAGTCTCGTCCCATCAGCTTTATCAACGCAATCCCGTTATAGGCATCATGTGCCTCATTGTGTGCATTACGGATTATATCATGGGCGATGGAGAATGCGGTTTCGAAGCCGAACGATTTCTGTATCAGGTCGATGTCATTATCTATTGTCTTCGGAATACCTGCCACGGCTATCTTCAGGTTGCGGTTTCTTATTTCCTCGTGGATGGCGTGGGCGCCGCGCAGTGTGCCATCGCCGCCGATGCAGAAGAGGACATTGATGTTGAGGATCTCAAGAGTGTCGACCATCTTACCTACGTCCTGGTTGCCTCGTGAGGTACCCAGGACAGTTCCGCCGGAAAGATGTATTTCGCTGACCATAGGGGCGGTCATCTCAATAACCTCGTGGTTATATTCTGAGATAAGCCCTTCATAGCCATACCTGATGCCGAGGATACGCTTGATGCCGTAGCGGTAATAGAGCTGGTTGACCAGGCTTCGTATGACATTATTAAGTCCGGGGCAGAGGCCGCCGCATGTGACTATACCGACTTTCGTTTTTGCCGGTTCGAAGAAGATGATCTCCTTGGGGCCGGCCTTTTCGAATGAGACCGGTGTCTCACCGGTGTTGCGACAGTGCTCGTAGTTTTCCGAGGTGACGTCATAGATCACCCTTTCATCGTCATCGATGAATTTATATACCAGGCTTTCATCAGGTCGTCCAGATTTCAGGGGCGAAACCACATTTCCCTTTCCGAGTGTTGATACGATGAAGTCTTCGTATTTCATAGCCGTACATTTGTTCCTGAGTTATTTATGTGTTCCTGGCGCTTCTTGCCGGCACACTCAAATATAGTTAATTTTCCCGTGAGAGGGTGACGGGGGCTAACCGGAGGAGTGATAATAGAGGTAATGCTTCAGGGGTTTTAGGTGGTCATTGGCTGACAAAAAGCCTGTATCCTCCGGGAGGGAGTTTAAAAATACCATGATGATTTGTGAAACTGAACCATAATAATACTATAATTTAGATGCTAATTCACACTGTTTGTCTTTTTGGTTAATGGTGATTTTTGCTTGATCTGCCGGGGAGGGCACCAGGACTGACGGGGCTGTGCATCAGAGGTTAGAAAGAACTCATAAATGATACAAACCATAATTGAGAAACACCTCATACCAGGGGAAGACTTCATATTTGGGTTTGCGGACCTCCGTGGTTTGCTGCATCGGAAATTCTCAAACTATCCCTTCGGCATATCAATAGGAAGGAGGCTGGATGACAGTATTCTGGATAATCTTCTTGATGGCCCCACCTATGAGTATTACCTCCATTATAATGAGATTAATAATGATCTTGCCGGTATTACCCGGAGGATCCAGGAAGAATTGCATGACATTGGAATCAATGCGATATCTATCAGACCTACTATCTCTTTAGGATCAAAGGATTACAGAAAGCATCTGAGTTCCCTTTCCTATGATATATCACATAAGATGGTTGCCACGAGGGCGGGTCTAGGATGGATTGGAAAGACGGGTCTTTTAATATCCGGTAAATTCGGCCCAAGACTGAGGCTGGTCACCATACTCATAGATAGTGACCCGGGGGAAACTGCCATTCCAATAGATATGAGCAAATGCGGAAAATGCAACATCTGCGTTGAAAAGTGTCCTGCCGGTGCAGCTAATGGAATGCTATGGAATATCAATGTCCACCGGGACGAATTCTTTAATGCTTTTAAATGCAGGGAAAAGTGTGGTGAACTGGCAAAACAAAAACTAAATGTGGATGAACGTATTTGCGGACTATGTGTTAGTGTCTGCCCTGTTGGGAAGAATAAGAACCACGGTCGTGAAACTACCGGCACCCGAACAAGTTTGCAGAGGGACATGCCCCCGGATTCATTAAAATTGATATTTTAGGACCAAAACGCTGACCTGTTTCACCCCGGTTCAGAATCACCGGTTGGGATTACGGAGCAGCGGTGTTTGGAACTGAATATCAATTACAGACTGTATGAAGAGAATCCTCAATAATGCATTAAACAGGTTCATTGGCATTGTGGAAAGGGGAGGTAACGCACTTCCTCATCCGGCAGCTCTTTTCGGAATTCTGGCCCTGCTGGTTCTGGTCGTCTCATTGATCGGATACCTCCTGAACTGGCATGGGATAAACCCAGCAAACGGAGCAACAATAACTGTCATTAACCTGGTCTCTGTCGAAGGATTGCATCGCATCCTGCTCGGAATGGTGGAAAACTATGTTGGTTTTGCACCTTTAGGCATAGTCATGGTTGCCATGCTGGGAATCGGTGTTGCGGAAAGCAGCGGACTGATCAAATCTGCGATAAATGCCCTGCTGATAAGGGCTCCCCGGCATTGGGTGACCTTCATCGTTGTATTTTCAGGTATCATGTCCAATTTAGCCTCAGATCTGGGTTACCTGGTCATTATACCTATGGCAGGGGTAATCTTTCATTCCCTGGGCCGAAATCCCATTGCAGGGATGTCTGCTGCCTTTGCAGGGGTCAGCGGAGGTTTCAGCGCCAACCTGCTGATCGGAACGATTGACCCGCTGTTGGGCGGGCTCTCCACCGAGGCGGCAAGGATAATCGATCCGCAATACTATGTAATGCCTACTGCAAATTACTACTTCATGGCAGTATCGACAGTTGTTATAACAATAGCAGGTACCTGGGTGAACAATGCCTTTGTCGAACCGCGCCTCGGAAAGTACACCGGCGATGTAATGTCAGAACCCATCACGAAGCTCACCCCAGCCGAAAAGAAAGGACTGAAACGGGTTCTGATCACCCTGCTTCTGTGGATAATCCTTTTTGCTGCCGGCCTGATACCTGATCACGGTTTTCTTCGCGGCGAAGATAACTCGGTACTTCACTCCCCTCTGCTGAAGGGATTCATTGCAGTTCTTTTCCTGGTCGCCGTCAGTTGTGGTATAGTATTCGGTTACACAACAAAAACTTTCAGGAAACACGGCGATGTCATCAACGGGATGAATTCCAGTTTCAAAGGTCTCGTTTCGTTTCTGATACTTGTTTTCTTCGCATCGCAGTTTGTTGCATGGTTCAAATGGAGCAACCTTGGGATGATTCTTGCAGTCAAGGGGGCAGGTATACTTCAGAACATGGAAATTGGTCTGATTCCGCTGGTTATCCTTTTTACACTGTTCAGTGGTTTTATCAACCTGTTTATGGGCAGCGCATCCGCGAAGTGGGCTATCCTCGGTCCGGTATTTATCCCGATGTTCATGCTGCTTGGTTATTCACCCGAACTAACACAGGCAGTATTCCGCGTGGGTGACAGCGTTACAAATATCATCTCACCCATGATGAGCTTCTTTGCACTGATCATCGTCTACTATCAGAAATACGATTCGAAAGCAGGAATCGGAAGGCTTATAGTGTGGATTCTGGCAGGTTTGCCACTGGGTCCGGAAGCAGGTCTTTATTATCATGGCTGATTATGCTAACTTGTTTTTAATTATTATCTTTCTTCTCATGATTTCAACCTTAAATACCAGGACATGAAAACAATCAACCTTCTTTTCATTCTTGCCGTGCTGGCAATAACAGGCTGCCAGGGCAACAGGGAGACCACAACGGGTACAGCTGCAACCGCTTCTGAAGTCAGAGATGGTGTTTTTATTCACATTACCCAGTGTTATGATGATCCTCACCGTGTACTTATGCCTCTGAAAATGGCCACTATGATGGCAGAGGACAAGGATGTGATAGTATATATGGACATTCATGCAGTCAATTTGCTTGTGAAGGGCGCTGAGGATATTCATTTCGCTGACTTCGAATCTGCTCACACCTATATCAAAAAACTCCTTGAAATGAATGTCGGGGTTTATGCCTGCCCGACATGCCTGAATATCGCAGGTTTCAAGCCGGAGGATCTGATGGATGGCATACAGGCCGCACAGAAGGACAAGTTTTTCACCTTCACCAAGGGGAGGATCATTACGCTGGACTATTGAAAAGGTAACAGATTAACTGGAAACCTTGAAGATGAAAATTAAGGGATCCGCAGAAGTAGTCCTGAAGGATGGCCTTTATTATTTACTGGACGAAAAAGGTAAAATCCGGAAATTCAAGCCATGGCTGGGCGATATATTTGCCTTCGCCTATGATCCGATTATGAGGAAATCTGTCTTCCCGAAAAAGTTTAAGGGAAGTTTTTCAAATCACCGTGAAATTCTCAAGGGTGAATATCAATCCATTAATAACAAGCGTATACTTGAAATAGCCACCGGAAGCGGGTTTTCCTCAGAAGTTTTGAATTCAGACAATTCCTATACGGGCATTGATATAAGTGCAGGATTACTTAAAAAGGCTGTCCGGAAGTTCCAGGCTCACCAGTTTTCTGATGCTGAGTTTTATGTTTCAGCTGCCAGTGAATTGCCATTTTGTGACGGGTATTTTGATACAGTCGTTTGTGATCTATCATTGAATTTCCTGGGAGATATTGACAGCTTTATCAGAGAAATCAGGAGGGTAATGAAACCAGGGTCTGTTTTTTATTGCAGTGTACCTGTCCCTGAAAAGAAAGCCCCCGGGGTTGTAATTCATGGTAATCTGTATTCCGAAACTGACCTTAAGACCAGTTTCGAAAAACTAAACTTTGTTTTCACCCGGAAGCCTTTTGACAACGGAGCTTTGTTATATTTCAACGCATTCCTTCAGGATAAATGATTAACCTTGGAAGTGTTCAGGAAACCATGTTGCTTCCTTTATGGGGAAGAGTTATAAAAACCAGTAAATTCATCAAACGGACAACGTTATGCTGCTTTTTGCCGGCGTACTTTACTATTTCGAAGAAACAGACATTAAGAGGCTATTTAACGACATTCATCATCACATTTCTTCTGCTGAAGTTATTTTTGATTATGCATCAAAGCTTGGAGTAAAACTCTCTAATGACCAGGTGATTAAAAGAGGTGGTCTGGATGAATCTGCTTTCCTAAAATGGGGAATAGATAACATCTTTGAAATTGAAAAATGGGAAGATTATGTAAAGGTAATCAGCAATATGCCGATGTTTAAAGAGTTCCGGCATAACTATCCGCTCACTAAAAGAATAGGGATGAAGATATCTGACGGACTAAAAGTAATGTCATTGGCTCATATAAAGATAACCTGATAACATTAAGCCCCGTCACATCAGGGCGCCATGATAACACTCAGCTATTGAAAAAGCTGATTAATCAGCGTCAAAAGATGTTACTCCAGAGTGCAATTGAAAAAATATACTCGGTCTCTTTGGGAACAATTTTTAAAAGAGGAAAATATGTTTAAAAATTTGGTCAGATGGATTGCCTCTCATCAGGTAACATCTTTTTTCATCATCACCTTCATGATTACATGGGGTCTGGGATTCTCATACATCGCGGTCATGCGCGAAAAGTATCTCTTCCTGCCATTGATGTTCCTGGCAACATGCGGACCGGGCCTTGCCGGAATAATAGTTGCGGGTATCTCACGCTCGGGAGCAGAACCGGGGAAGAATCGTTTTAGGTGGCTCGCTTTCATTATCTCATGGATCGTTGTTACAACGGTCTTTATTGCGAATCAGCACTTTGTCAACAGGGGGCCTGTGTCCCCGCCTCTGGTGATCCTGGTTGCTGTCTCATCACTTCCGGTTGCATTCATTGTGAATCTTGTCTACACGCGCTTCCCGGTTATACGCGGATTTAAACTCAGGTCACAAAGATCAGGTGTCACGATTATGTGGATCATAATTGCATTCCTGGTCTTTCCTCTCCTGACAATAATTGCGGCCTTGACCGGAAAACTCCTGGGCCAGGATTCACCCTCGCTTTCCGCTCTGCCGGCTTCGGGTTTTGGCCTGGTTCTGTTGTTTGTGGTTAAATTCCTGTCGCAGTTTTTTTACTTTAACGGAACAGGGGAGGAGGCCGGATGGCGCGGTTTCGCCCTCCCGCGGCTTCAGGCACAGACCAGTCCGCTTGTAGCAGGCCTGTTACTGGCTCTGGTATGGGTACCATGGCATTTGTTTCTCTGGATAGGGGAGGGAAGAGAAGTAATGACTCTGTCTTTCTGGGTCAGTTCATACCTGCTGCACATTCCGTCTGCCATGATTCTTTGCTGGTGCTACAACCGTAGTAATGGCAGCCTCCTCGCAGCCGGTATCGCACATGCATCTGCAAATACGGTTGTTATGCTGGTCCAACCCCTCGAACAGAATATTTTAATTATTGTTTTCTTTGTATTCACAGCAGCCATAATTCTGGCAGACCGGATGTGGAAAAGGCTACCTGAGGAACATCCTGCCGTGCAAAGTGTTATTTAATATGGAATCACAGAATCAGCGAATAGCAAAAATGACTTTCTCCTCCGTCTATCCCATGTACCTGGCAAAGGTGCAGAAGAAAGGCAGGACAAAGGAGGAACTTCATCAGGTTATTGAATGGTTAACTGGTTTCGATGAAAATAAGCAGAAAGAACTTATTGACGAGAAAGTGACTTTTGAGGCGTTCTTTCAAAAAGCCTCACTGCATCGCAATGCACATCTCATCACCGGGTTAATTTGCGGGTACCGGATCGAAGAAATCGACGATCACCTGACACGCCAGGTGAGATATCTTGACAAGCTGGTGGATGAGCTGGCAAAAGGCAGGAAGATGGAGAAGATACTTCGCACCTGATTCAGGAACCATGCTCTGCGATATCTGCCATGAAACACAATATTGCAGGAATTTGCTCTGCCACATATTGACATAGATCCTATCATGAGACAGTGCCATTTTATTCTGCATAAATGAAACTTGACTATACCGGTGACCGGAAATTCGAGAATATTTCCTTTGCGGAAAAGCCTTTTAAGAAAGGAGAATATGAAAACTGTCATTTCAAAGACTGTGACTTTTCTGAATGCAATCTCTCCGATTGCGTTTTCACCGACTGTGAATTCAGCTATTGCAATTTAAGCCTGGGAAAGCTGACGGGGACAACCTTCCGGGATGTGAAATTTCTTGACTGCAAAATGCTCGGACTTCATTTTGAGGATTGCAACAAGTTCGGAGTTTCATTCAGTTTCAGCAAGTGCACTCTTGATCACTCCTCCTTTTATCAGATGAAAATACCAGGAACTGTCTTCATGGGATCAAAGCTGACAGAGGTTGACTTCTCAGAATGCGATTTGACTGGCTCGTCGTTTCCGGAATGTGATCTGATAGGTGCAGTATTTGACAACACAAACCTTGAAAAGGTCGATTTCCTTTCGGCTGCAAACTACTCACTGGATCCTGACAGAAACCGGCTTAAGAAGACCAGGTTCTCCGCCGGCGGTCTGCGTGGTCTATTAGGCAAATATGATATTACCATAGAGTAAAGCAAGTTTTTGAATCAACCATTCAGTTATTCTCCCTGGCCCGGAGGCAATAATGATTCAATTTGACCGGTACCTGAGCAAAACTGGTTGAGTTGTACCGGGGTTGTCAATAAATAAAATTTGAAAAAGGGTAAATATTTATTGGAAAACAATAAATTACTTTTATCTTTTAACCGTAATTTAAAACTATTATCAATTATGGCGAAAAGAGATAACTACGTATTTCTGGGTCTGCAGATTGTTGCCTGGATCATCTTTGTGGCCCTGTGTATAGAAGCAGGCGCCCTGCTGGTCAATTTTATCTACAGCCTCTTTAAACCCGAGGTTGTTAAAAACCTTTACCAGAAGCTCGACCTGAGTCAGATTTACAATATGAACAGGTGGGTTTATGTCAGTTTGTACAGTTTTATTCTGTTCATCTCAGGTCTGAAGGCATATTTGTTCTATGTTGTCATTAAGCTTCTTGGTAAGCTTGATCTGTCTAAACCGTTCAGCAGTTTTGTTTCCGGCCAAATAACAAAGATCAGTTATATAACTGTTTCCATAGGTATTATCAGTTATATAGCCCGGGAGGTTACCCGCGGACTGGCACATTACGGCTTTGATATCGCTCCGCTGGCTCCGTTCTGGGCTGACAGCAGGGCCTATATATTGATGGCAGCCGTACTCTATGTGATTGCGGTTATTTTTGCAAGAGGAGTAGAACTTCAGAATGAAAACGATTTAACTGTCTAAGAGATGCCAATCATTGTAAACCTCGACGTAATGATGGCAAGACGCAAGATGTCGCTTAACGAGCTGTCAGAGAAAGTTGATATAACCCTGTCAAATCTTTCCATATTAAAAACCGGGAAGGCAAAGGCAGTCAGGTTTACTACACTGGAGGCAATCTGCAAGGCTCTCGACTGTCAGCCGGGAGATATTCTGGAATACCGGGATAGTGATGTTAACCAATGAATCTGGCGCAGCCTTGTCACGCACCGGGAAAAACCATGTATTTTTCACCGGCAATGAAATCCAAGTTTGTACTAGCAAAATCCGTATTAACAGGTACCTTTAACAGTCTTTTATAACTAATATGGAAGATATTGAGATAATCAACCTGAGTCCTGACAACATTGCGGACTACGGCGTTTGCGGCTACAAGGATGTTGAGAAACACCTCGAGCTCAGAAGAAAGATTGACTGGTTCAAAGAGTATTATCCTTTTGGGTTAAGAATAAAAGCAGTCATATCCAAAACCGGAGGGTACCAGGGTATGCTGGAGTATATACCCGGCAAGTATGCTCATCGGCCTGTCAATGCCGAAGGATATATGTTCATCCATTGTATTTTTGTCGGGTTTAAGAAAGAATTCAAGGGGAAAGGTTATGCATCGAGCCTTGTTGATGCGTGCATAAGTGAAGCTAAAGACCTCAATATGAACGGAGTGGCTGTGGTAACAAGGAAGGGAGCGTTCATGGCTGACAGGGGGATCTTTATTAAGAAGGGATTCACGCCCGTCGATTCTGTGAAGCCAGATTTTGAATTACTGGCGCTGAAATTCGACGAAAAAGCTGCCAGCCCGTCTTTTCGGGCCTTCCCGGCGCCGGACTATGGTAACGGCCTTACCGTCATTCGCTCTGCGCAGTGTCCCTATTCGGTAAAAAATGTGGATGCAATTCTTGAAACCGCAAAAAAACTCAACATCAAAGCCAGCCTGGTAGAAATAAGGGATTATGAGACAGCGCAGAAAACCCCGTGCGCATTCGGTACTTTTTGCATTATTCATAATAATGAGGTAATAAGTCACCACCCGATAAGCAATACCAGATTTGAAAACATCATGTCGCACAGGATTCCATGATAGTCTGGCAGTTGTAGGGCAAACAGGTCATAATGATCAAGTGGCAGCCTTGACTATCCGATACCTGGTGTTTAAATAATTAAAACCTATTGAATCATGGCAATTCCGACATCAAGAGCAAAAGAAAAAGGTGAGATCCGGATAGACAGGGAGATCTGCATAGGCTGTGGCGATTGTGTTGAGGTATGCAAGGACTTCAGCCTGGAGATCAGGGACGGTAAGGCTGCACTTAGCGACAATCCCGCATTTGGATGTATCGGCTGCGGGCATTGTATGGCGATATGCCCGACAGGTGCAATCCGGATTTACGGCAGGACTATCTCACCTGAAGACCTGTTTGACCTGCCCCCTGCAGCCTCCGCATCAGATTATGGTCAACTGCTGAGTCTCCTTAGGAGACGAAGGAGCATCAGGGAATTCTCTGAAAGAGCAGTGGAACCTGAGATAATTGAAAAAATCCTGAACGCTGCCGTGACCTCTCCGATGGGGTTGCCGCCTTCTGATGTCAATGTCCTGATACTTGACGGACGGGAGAAGACAAGACAGTTTGCTGTCGACTTCTGTGAGTTCCTGGGGAGAATGAGGTGGTTCGTCTCCTCATGGTTCCTGACCCTGATGCGTCCTTTCTGGGGAAAATCAAATGATGAGATGTTCAGAGGATTTGTGAAACCCATGTTTGATATATTCATCGGACAGATGAAAAAGGGGGTTAATGTGGTAACTTATGATGCCCCGCTGGCTATGTATTTTTACGGTTCGCCGTTTACAGACCCGGCAGATCCCATAGTTGCTGCAACAACTGCAATGTATGCGGCTGAATCCCTGGGACTCGGAACCTGCATGCTCGGATCGGTTCATCCTTTGATACAGAATGGCAGAGGCGCCAGGAAATTCAGGGAAAACCACGGAATAAAATATGCCAGCAGGGAGGGTGTGATTGTCATTTTCGGGTATCCCTCCGTGGAATACAGGAAAGGAATCAGGAGGACCTTCGCCTCGACAACATTCATGAACTGACCGCCGGCAGTTGCGGTTCACTATATGGAACTACCAACCGGATCCGGTCCGCGAAGTGTGAAATGCGGACCGGCATAAGGTTACGGCAATGAGAAGATCGTCTGAAAAGAAAAAATACAACACTGCAATAGTGTTCGACAAGGAGATGATTGCTCCATGCGGCATGAACTGCGGATCATGCCTCGGGTACATGAGGACCGTGAATCACTGCCCCGGGTGCAGGACCGAAGGAGAAACAAAACCAGCCTTTTGCAGGGAGTGCATCGTGATAAACTGTGAACTGCTCAGGAAGACCGAGTCGAAGTTTTGCTATGAATGCCCGAAGTATCCGTGTCGTCGATTGAAGAACCTTGATAAGAGATATAGGACAAGGTACAACACAAGTTTCTTCGGTAATCTGGACATGATCAAGGAGAAGGGAATGGAACATTTTCTTGCTTTTGAGACTGAGAGAAGAAGGTGTCCGCAGTGCGGATCGACACTTTGCATTCACCGTACGTTCTGCCTTGAGTGCGGATTTTCAAAACCCGTGCTGCCTCACCCAATCAGCCGGAAAACAAGCGACTGACCCGGTCATTCTGACTGATTGTTTTCAGTCATCTTTTCGGGATCTGGAAACACAGAAATTCATAGATTTGCTGAAACGCATCCCTGGCAAAATGAAAGCAGTAGTTTATGTTAAGAAGGCTCATCCGGACAAGCTTGTTTTTTGTGATGTTGACAAACCGGTTCCGGGTGAGAACGAGGTTCTGATCAGAGTGCATGCGGTCTCTCTTAATGCTGCGGATTACCGTTCAATGAGGATGGGGCTGATCCCTAAAAGGAGAATATTTGGTGCAGATGTAGCCGGCAAGGTGGAAGCAGCCGGAAAGAATATAAAGGAGTTCCGCGTGGGTGATGAGGTTGTGGGTGATCTTGCCGCATGTGGTTTCGGCGGGCTTGCCGGGTATACTACGGCTCCTGAAAAATTCCTGATTCACAAACCAGGGCAGGTCTCATATGAAGAAGCTGCGGCATTGCCGATGGCCGGAGTGACTGCACTTCAGGCTCTGCGCGATAAGGGGAGTGCAGGAAAAGGGCAAAAGGCGCTTGTTATTGGCAGCTCCGGCGGGGTGGGAACATTTGCCGTTCAGCTGGCGAAATATTTCGGGTGTGAGGTTACAGGGGTATGCAGCACGAAAAATGTTCAGCAAACTTTATCCCTTGGTGCCGACCATGTCATCGACTATACAAGAGAGCGGTTCCTGCAGACAGATCACCGGTATGATATTATATTGGCGATAAACGGCAATTACCCATTGTCAGCATGCAGAAAAATCCTGAATCCGAAGGGGAATTATGTCATGGTCGGAGGATCCCTGTCGCAGGTATTCAAGTCAATTCTCTTCGGCTGGCTATTGTCAATCGGGTCAAAGAAAATCAGGTTTTTGTCCGCCAAACCAAATAAAACCGACCTTGAGTTTATTATGGGGCTTTTGGAAAAAAGGATTATAAGTCCTGTCATTGACCGGCAATATCCTCTTGAAAGAACGGCTGAAGCAATGAATTACCTTATTAAGGGACACTCCGCCGGGAAAGTCATTATCAACATTCAGGAACCGTAGCAGGGCAGGATTGTCTTACCCGCCTCTGATTCAGGAAATATCAAGATAAAGTTTGGTATTTGTGACATATTTTTATTAAATTAGGTCAGCTTTGATTCCCTGTTAGTCAACAGACTAACGCTGAAAAAAGACTGGTTATTCTCGGTTCTTTCCTTGTTATGACCTGATTATAGAGATAAGTCATATTCCAATGGAACGGGCTTCCTGCAAATTGTCGTATGTCAGGGTGATATTGCTCTCCATGATCCTTCACATGGCAAATCCATATGCCAGGGATATTTCAGCACAGGATGACTTAAAAACGCATTGCTTTTTCTTTATCCCGGGCGGAGCCTATCATGGAAAATATTCTCCGAATGCTTTTACCCGTACATACTGTAGTATTATGAAGGACCTTATGGGTGAGGATTTTACAATCATTGATGAAGCTGTCAGCAGGTCGTGTGTCCGCAATGTGGCATGGGCGCTAAGCAGAGGGCAGAAACCCATGCGTAACCCTGAAAGGAACGAAAAGACTGAGAAAGTATTCATGACCATATTGGGAGCACTGCATGATGAAACTTCAGATATTAACATCGTTTCATCGAGTTTCGGGACTGCCCTTACAGCGCAGGTTGGGATTATGCTGGCCGATTATTTCATCAAAACCGGAAGGGAGATCCCTGATATTAACCTGGTAATGGGTTCGAGCATGATCTCAAAGGAATCAAAGCTATATTGTAAGCTTGAAGAATTCAGAAAAGAGGGAATCCTTACCACTCTCATTTATGATGAATTGCAGGATCCGGGGGACAATGTCACCGGAATGTGCGGTAAGTCGAGGGTGTGCGCATTCGCCAGGGGATTGCGGATGAGCTTTGTCATATTCGGGAAGTATAAAGGTCAGCCATCCATACTGAATAATAACCCTCAGACCGGACATCTTCATTTACAGCGTGCCCAGTCGGAGGAAAAGGCCGAAAAGTTCCTGGAAGTAACTCTTATAGATTACGCGCTGGCCGGTGAGGTGATACGGGAGAGGGCTATGGAAATGCTTAAAAATTTGTGATCCGGGGTTTTGAGGCACGGCCTTGCAATAATAGTACGATGTATACCTGACTTCGGCAACCTGCATGAAAAGCTGACAGTAAAAGCTGGCTGATATTATGCCTGACCTGTCAGTATCCCTTGAAGTGACCTGAAATGACACCCGTATTCTTAACCGGTTAACCTTCTAACGTAACAGCCAGCTATTGACTGGTTACATTTTGTCGGCCTGCCTGTTATAATAATCGGTACTTTCGAAGATCTTATCCGCGTTGGCAGCAATGAATCCCGGATACTGAGTCCCGTCGGGCTGGTTATACCTCAGGGTAAATTCATAGAAGCATGAGGGTATCCCGTAAATGCCGTCAGTAAATTCAACTGGCTGAATTTCAGCCATTGTGGCCGATTGTTCCAGCAGTTCCCCGGGTGTTCCGTAGATCTCACCTCCCACGGTAGTCATACGATAACCATTTCCCTTTACAAAGTCATTGACCTCCTGCAGGGTTGAGAACTGCTTCAGCTCATTGACCTTAACCGCAAAGTGGTTGGCACGAAAGCCATAAACAAGCAGCCATGCTGCATATTCAGATTCTTTACGCAGCCTGTTGTAGGTGTCAAATGAAATTTGCCCCCAGATGCTTCCCCCGTAAACCAGGTCCTTATCAGCATAGGTATTGCTGTCCGGTCGGTTCAGATAACCCCGGATGGTTGTCTGCAGGTAATCACTGAACTGACCGAGCAGCAATTCACTGATAAAAACCTTGGGTGCCATCGGGTCGGTTTTATGTTCAAAATGCATTCCCCTCAGCTTCTTTACCTTGAATTCGTAGTTTCCGCGAGCCTCATAACCGTTTTCGGTAAAGATTCCCGAAATCACCTCTATGTTCATCCTGGGATCATCGAAAGTTCTGAGTGCGATATGGTCATGTACAACTTTCTCTCCCATGGCTGTAAAAAGGTCATAAATCCTTTTTGCATGAGGATTCTCGGTGGTAAAGCGATTCCAGAACCGGTCAAAAATCATAGCTGTTTCCATTTTCCTTAGTCATGAATGACTCCCAAATCTAAATCAAATACCGGAAATTAAACAGCCTTTGGTCAGTTTATTTGAATATGGCGCTTGCCTTGTCCAGTCTTGCCATATCCTCATCAGAAAGGCTGAATGACATTGCACTGGTATTTTCCCTTACATGGTCTTCTTTTGTTGCACCCGGTATAGCTACTACCGTGTCGCCGTTAAACCTGATTATCCAGTTAAGGGCAATCTGGGAGGGAGTTACGTTATACCTGATGGCAAGCTCCTTCACAAGATTGATTGCCGGCCTGCTTTTTTCAAGCCCTTTCCGGCTGAACTGTGGATTGTATCTGCGGAGGCCGATGCTTTTGAGCAGTTCGGGATTATCATGGAATTTCCCGGTTACCAGTCCCTGGGCGAGAGGTGAAAATGCGATTATTGTAATACCCAGCTGCTTTGCAAGATCCATCACTCCGTTGGATTCGATGGTTCTGTCAAGGAGACTGTATCTCACCTGGTTTGAGGCAAGCGGTATATTTGATTTCCGGAGGACTTTCCATGAGTTTTCCATCTTCCGTGCATTGAAATTGCTGACTCCTACGGCTTTGATGAGTTTTCTCTCAATAAGTTCAGTCATCTGGATCATTTCAGCGGTTTCTCCTGAAAAGCCCCATGGCTGATGTACCTGGTAAAGGTCAATCGGGTAGGGATTGAGCAGTTTCATGCGCTGATCAATTGTTTTACCTATGCTGGAAGCAAAGCGAAATGCAGGCCACCATTTTGTTGCCACAATAACTTCGCCCGGTTTCCTGCCTGCAGCCCTGAGTGATCTTGAAAGAGCTTTTTCCGATTCACCGCTACCATAGACTTCAGCCGTGTCAAACCAGTTTATGCCTCCCTCAATCGAGAGTGAAACAATCCTGTCAACGAGGCTGTCATCAAGAGATGGCCAGAATTTGCCAGCCATGTTTTTCTGTTTGCTGAACTGCCAGCATCCAAGCCCTATCGGGGTAATCATTATACCTGTCTGTCCGAGTGACCGTAAGTTTTTCAGGTTTTCCATTTTGTTCTTTATTCTGACTATAATTTCTATAAGGTTTTTTCTTTCCGGATATGAAGCCCAGAAAAAAAGCCCTTTGCCTTGACAGAGAGCTTTCATTTCTATGGTTCAGTAATATAATGACTACCTGGGAAGAACGACACTGTCAATTACATGAATAACTCCGTTTGATCCTTTCAGATCTGTGACAGTTACAAAGGCGGAATTGCCTGATTCATCCGTTAGCTTAACCTTTCCCTGGTCCAGAGAAGCTGTTAGCTTGCCACCGCTCACCGTAGTCAGTACAACTTTGCCATCACCTTTTTTGATTGCCTCCAGTACTGCAGTTGCATCAAGATTGCCGCTAACCACGTGATAAGTGAGGATTTTTGCAAGCTGGGCCTTATTCTCAGGCTTCAGCAGGTTCGAAACTGTTCCTTCGGGGAGTTTGTCAAACGCATCATTTGTCGGCGCAAACACTGTAAATGGGCCCGATCCTTTAAGGGTGGTCACCAGATCAGCAGCCTTCACTGCAGCTACCAGAGTAGTGTGAGCTTCAGATCCGGCAGCAATATCAACTATATCCTTCTCCTGGCTGAAAGCGATAATCGGGAAAATTGCCGCAACTAAGAATAAACCTATCTTTTTCATTTCGTTTTATTTTGTTGGTTATACTCTATCAACAATACTCTGCATTAAATGTTCAAAATAATGATAAATAATATGAACAAAATAATTGATACATGTTGAATATCTGAGGCTTGATTGTAATAGTTGTTAAAAAATTAAGCCATGAATATTAACAGTTATGCCTCCGGACTCGCTTTTCCAGGAACCTCCGGCAGTGATAATTCGATTGCGGGGGCCCATTTATGATCACCTCCAGGGAATGACTTTGAGAAAAATCCATTCACCTGCTGTGTGGGTTTCAGTTTTTGATTTTTCAGATGCTCCGTAATGCAAGCTTTGGTCGCACCATAAAAAACAAAGCCTCCCGCTGCGGAAAGCAGAGGGAGGCTTGTCTTGTGTCGGGGTAGCAGGATTCGAACCTGCGGCCCTCTGGTCCCAAACCATAAAACGATGGTTTTCGCTTGCATTCGTACAAGATTCAACTATCTTCTAATAGACATAATATCAATATAATAGAACTTAATCATTTTTCATCAATTTTCATTACTATTCATTTATTTCCTATCTTAGTGTGCAAATTGTGTGCAAATTCAAGTTGAACAATGGACCGATTTTCATTATCTGGAGTTACCTTATCAGTCTATTTTGACACGAGACGCCCAAAGGAAGATCTTACTTTTCCTGTGAAGTATCGTGTGACCTACCTGCGGAAAAGGATTTATTACGCTTCAGGAATTGATTTGACTGAAGATCAATGGAATGCGCTTTCATTCACAAAAAAGAAAGAGTTGCGCGAGACAAGGGAATTAATTCAGATAGGGTTTGACAAGATAAAGGAGCATGTAAAGGATTTGGTAAGAGATGAAGGATTTTCAATCGTTGGATTGTCGAAACGTCTTAATTCAGGGAGAAGTAACAGCATTATTGAAGCATTTTATAAAAAGATAGAAGACCTTAAAGAAACTGGACAAATTGGTACAGGTTCAACTTACCAGTGTGCAATAAATAGCATTTCAAAGTACAGCAATAAGGACATAATGTTTTCTGATATCACTATTGACTGGCTCAAGCGATATGAATCCCATCTAGTCAGAGAAGGTAAGTCGGTTACTACCATAAAGTTTTATATTGGCGCTCTAAGGAGCATCATTAATTCAGGATTACGAGATCGATTGATAACTGAAGCCCAATACCCATTTGGCAGGGGCAAATTTGAAATCAAGACTGGCTCTGGAAGAAAACTGGCACTAACATTATCTCAGATCGATCAAATCTTAAAATACCCTTTAGTCACTTCAACCGAAAAACGGTCGAGAGATTTATGGTTTTTCAGCTACTTGACAAACGGAATAAACTTCAATGATATGCTTAAACTCAAGTATAAAGATATCGTTGGCGGTGAAATCCATTTTGTAAGGGGTAAGACACTCAGAACAACCAGATATCAAAAGGAAATTATAGCAACTCTGCTGCCAGAAATGGAGACAATCATTAAGACCTGGGGGAATATGGATAAAAATCCCGAGAATTATATTTTCCCATTCCTTACTAACGACATGGATGCTGTCGTTCAAAAAAGGACGATACAGAACGTGGTAAGGCTGACTAACAAGAAGATGTCTGAGATCAGTAAGGCATTGAATTTTGAGAAAATCAGTACATATACGGCACGACACAGTTATGCAACAGTATTAAAACGCAGCGGTGCAAATATTGCCTTTATCTCTGAGTCCCTGGGTCATTCTGACCTCAGGACGACAGAAAATTATCTTGCATCCTTTGAAAAAGAAGAACGTGCTAAAGTCGCCTCGCTATTAACCAAGTTTTCTTAAAGAAATGAGCAATTGTATCACTCTTGAAGATTTACAAAATGATTTTGAACTTAGATCAGAACGCAGTTTGGATAGAGCGGCGCTCCTTGATAGAGAAATTCAGTGTTATGAGTTTATCCTTTTCTTTAATCATTATCGTTTGGTGCAGTATTATGGGGCTACAACCTCCGACAGTTTTAGCATCAGGTTTCCGGAGTATTCTTATCTCTTTGATGATAGCGAAATAATCAAGATTAAGAAAGCTTATGATTATATGGTTCAAGGAGCAACCATCTATGAAAGAGAAGATAAGAAGAATGAAAATGGTATAATTCCAAATAGTAAACCTATAAGAAACAATTTATCTGGAGCAGATAGGTCCTCATTTTTAAAAGCACAGGTTTGCTATGATTACCTGAATTGGCTAAAAGGTATAAACCTTGCAATGCGAAAATATTCTGAGAAGTATTATGCATGGTATCATAAAATCAAAATAGCCATTGGTCAAGCCGGACACCTCCTTCCGGGGAATAAGCAGCTTATTATCAGTACGGGAACAAGGTTGTATGGGACTAAGCATGGATTTTATCAAGCGTTTATCAGCTTTAATCCTGAGAGGCCAAAGTCATTTGTAGAGCAGCTTTCTGATAAAGACAAAAAGAATTGGAAACGGATAATTATTGAAATCTCAGGAAATGACATTTATGTAAGAAGGTACCTCGAGAATTTTCCAGATTAACAGTAAATTTTCCGCATACTTCCGCAATAGTCATATAATCAGCAGATAAGGGAAAGTAAAAATTTCCCTTTTTTTTACTCTGAATTTCCATAATACTTTCGACTATCATTAATTGAAATGATATGAAAGATCTTATTTTATCTCCTATTACAATCCCGGAACTGGTTACTCTAATTGCCGATGAGATAGAATCTAGAATAAGCCGGCAAGAGGCCTCCGAATCCCTGCCTGATCGTATTGACCTGAATGAGGTGATGAATATTACGGGATTGAAAAAGTCTGCTATTTATAAGTTGACTATGGCAGGGACCATACCGCACGGTAAATATGGTAGGTTACTTGTATTCTCGAGAACTGAAATATTAAACTGGATTGATCAACAGATCGTCAGGAAGCAATCAAAAGACCAGGCTGTTTTGGGTAATCTAAGGAACTCCTCAAAAAAGCACCTGAAATGATGCTAAATGAATCAACCTCGTTTTCTACTGCCGGTAAGACTACTCCCTTTACTTGATGATATTGAGAAAAATCCGCCTCAAATAACTGGCTTTAATCTCAATAGACTGCAGTATCTAATCACGCTGATAATCACTCACAAACAAGAAAACCGAAGATTCTCCTATTCTGTCCTTAACATGGGGATAATGTCTGGAATTGTCCCAAAGGCCACTTATTATCTCAGATTCCTTAAAGACCAGGGAATCATAGAATGGAAAGAATATAGTTCAGGAAGGAACTCTCGCCTCTACCGAATGACAAGATGTTTCGACGGGGAGATTTGTTTTAAGACAATTACAGATCAGAACCTAATAAGAAGAATTGAATCTGGCAAAAGGCAACTCCGATACCAGAATAGTAAAAAATATCCAAAGTTGAATCAGTATGTTATGATGGTTGAGTTAAATCCTGAGGCTGCATACAATACAATTGAGGAGACATATCAAACTATGAAAATGAGTGCTGAAATTAAGATCAGGGATTCAGCTGATTCTCATCGATCATATTCACTTGGGGAGGTAGATAAGATATTATCAAAGCAGATTTATATGAAAGTGAACACTACAAACTACAGGTACGACACAAATTTTACCAGACTTCCATCCGAACTTGTGAAACATTTGCATATTAAGGGTACCCCTTTTAAAGAGCTGGATATTGTTAATTCTCAGCCATTTTTCTCATCTGGACTCTTCAATCCAACAATCGAGATTCAGAAATTAATGAGCTCATCCCTTATTATGTTTGCCAAAAGCTTGCACATGTCTAATAAAGAGGATATTAACAAATATGTGTCTTTGGTTGTTAGTGGACTTTTCTACGACTTTCTTATGAATAAATTCAAGGAAAATTCTTTGTGGTTCATAGATAGAAAGGACTTTAAGGAAAAGCTATTTGCGGTTTACTTTGACAAAAACAGTGCGGCTGTATACTCTCGTGCGGTGAGATTATTTGAGACTATTTTCCCTAGTGTTTGGCTTCTATTCAAGTATATTAAGAAGCCTAATCATAATAGACTGGCTATTATTCTGCAAAAGATGGAGTCTCATACGATGCTTAACCATGTAGCTTTTCGAATTATGTTTGATTTTCCAGATATTCCTTTTTTGACGAAGCATGATTCTATATTATTGCCAGCAAACTTAACTGAAGAAACATTTGGACAGATACAAATTCTAATTGAAGATACGGTGGAAAATGTTATAGGGTATAGACCGACTTTGAAGGTGAAATAATACCTCATTCATCCCTCTTCAACCATCCTATAGGAATACCATCATACTTAATACCCCTCTTCCCATTATGTTTGCCAAAAGCCAGTAAATGCCTCATAATCAATAGCGAGTATTATGCATATCTTGGAGTTATCGGGACTTGGGATTAATCTTATACCAATTCTCTATTCCTTACCGATTTGGCCTAGCTATAACCAAAACCATCTTTTTATCAATGAATTTATCTTGCAACACCCTTAGATAATCTCGAGTATCCAGTGACCATGCTAAATCTGAAAAAGAACTATAGAAAGGATCTAAGAAGGGAGTGATTAACGATTATTCTATGTCTTAAATTATTAGCCGAAGTGCAAGGATCTTAATTCATTTGTTTGACAGCACAAGCCTCACGAATGATAGAATGGAATCTGTTCATGGTTGAAACGAAGTTACGTCTACATCGCCAGTGATGAGCATAGACTCTGTAATTGACTTTAGGTGCTGCAGTTCTATTCTTGCCAATTAACCCTTAAAAGTGCAACACTTTTATGAGCCTAGAATTTAAGTTGTTATCATAGAAAACTAGGGGTTAGGGGCCTATGTCCCAGAAAGAGTAAGATTAAGGGGATATAGACAATGTGCTTAAATGAAGGAAATTCTACAAGGTTGAAGTATGCTGAAATCCGCTGCCATTATTGGTTCTATTCATACTTCCAGAGGTCATCTATATAGAAAAGTACTTATTCAGTCGGTCTGTTTTTAATAGCAACCATAGATAATTTCAATTTAAGACAGTTAAGTTGCTGTAGATTAACCTAATAATATATAAACCACCCATACCTCATTGATCTATAATAGATCAGACTGATATAATTCCATTGCAAGCAAACTCTCATGTTATCAATAGTTTAGTTCATTTCAACCATTCTGAGAGAGTAATTTCGACCACAATATTTGGCTTCAGATCTCATTTTGTTCTTCAGCTACCTGTCTGAGAAGGGGTTCTACCATATAAATGCACTTACGACCTTATATGGCACGATTTGCGCTTAAGAATTGAAAACCGTCTGGGGGGGGTATTTACCAATGATTGTATGGGGCCCCAAAAGGAATCCTTCACTTTTATAAGTTATTCTCTATGTGGATATGAACTAAAAACTATCCATCATGAAGAAATCAATCCAATTATCATTGTTCGGAGTATCCGAAGTATGTCTTAGCTACAGAAGTAAAGTGCCCGCATCAAATCGTTCCGTCATCAAGTCATCAAAAGATGCCTATGATCTCCTCCTGCAGAACTGGGATCTTAACACCCTTGAATACGTTGAAGAATTCAAGCTGCTATTGCTCAATAGGGCTAATGCAGTCCTAGGTATTGTATCTGTTTCAAAAGGTGGTGTGTCCGGCACTGTTACTGATGTAAGGGTAATCCTCCAGGCTGCAGTACTTTCAAATGCCTCAGGATTGATTGTAAGTCATAATCATCCTTCTGGAAATAGAAACCCAAGTGATTCTGACATTAGAATTACTCAGAAGATCAGGGAGGCTGCAAGCCTAATGGATATCCAATTACTTGATCACATCATCTTGACTCCTGAGAATGAGTATTACAGTTTCGCTGATCTGGGTCAACTTTAATCTATTGCCATCGCTTTTGCGGTGGCTTTTTTTGAGGATAAGTTATTTCTCAGGTTGTAAATCATAAAAACATATCACTATGAAAACAAATCTATTCGTTGGTTGCGATTCTTTGGAGAAAGTTGAGCAACGGTTCCAGGAGTTATCCAAGGTTTTCTCTGGTCAGAATGAGATGATGGGACTGATTAAGGCTGATTACACAGTCTTGAGGCAAACTCATTCTATTTCCAAGCAAGGTGAGACTGCCAAGGGTAAGCTTACCATGAATGCCATGGTTGATGCTCTTCATTCTAAGGTCAAATCTGAGGGCATTCACGTCGAAATCATTAAAGATTGGCTCTGGGTATCCGGAAAGACCTTTGAGGCCAGAGATGACTTAAAAGAGCTTGGATTCAGGTACAGTTCGGATAAGAAGAGCTGGTACTGGAGGGATGATGAAAAACGAATTACCGGCAAGCATGATCCATTGTCGTTTGATGAAATCCGCAGTAAGTACGGCAGTAGAGAGGTTATTCTCCTCTAGTCGCAAAGAAAGAGAGTATTTGGCTCTCTTTTTTTTTGCGATCAAAAGCCAAATATTCTGTGATTTTGTAACAACCTGTCAGTATGTTTTCCTACCTTAGTGGAGCAATCTATCTGTTTGTCTCTTTTGCTAATAGTGTTGTGAGTGATGAGGTGGTTGGGGTGGTTAACACTGGGACTGACGGGGCTGTGCTTTTGAGACTGAGAGAGCAAATAGATGTTTTTGTCATGAAATCAAGAAGATTTCGAATTCTTCAAGACATAATCAAGTGAATTATTGAAAAATTAAAGCAAGCTAATATGGAAGGCGAATAAGCCAAAACCAATTTGAATGTGTGCACCGAAACGGATAAGAGCAATTATGAATACTCCAGAAATTCTAAGAATGCAATACGATAAACTATTTGCAATTTATGAACATCATCATAAGAGATGGGATGATCACTGGAAAGTGTATCTATTATTTTTATCATTAGTGACTGCAATCCTTTCTGCTTTGTTTACCACAGATGGACTAACTATTATAAAAATATTTCTATCGTTAATTGGAATAGTTGTCTGCTTAAGTGGAGGTATCGCGCTCAACAGAATAAACAATGATGCCAAATTAACTCTTTTTCATATGAGAAAATTTGAAGAAGACTTCCTTGAACAAAATGTCCCGCACTATCAAATTTTTAAAATTGGAAAACAGTTCTTTGATACAGGCAAATATGATGATCTAGTATTTAAACCAAGGTTTCTCCTCAAAGTAAATATCCTATGCCTAGCTTTAATTTCTTTTGGCTTATTTGCTACATTTTTTATTTTCTGCATTATTTACTGGGTAATATAGAACGTGAACAAATCAAAGGTCGGAAAATTAAATTGAGATACCTGATGCAAAAAAATGGTGCTTAGAAAGGGAAGATTTGAGTTTTTCAATGCAGCCTGCCAGGATGCACTAATAGGATACTCGCTTGTGGGACGGGTCATTCCAACTCGAGAAATTTGTAAATAGTAAATAGTGTAATTGTGCATCATGATTGCAAACACTCATCATTACGATCTAAATGTGTTATGGTTACCGGTGTATTCTAACTGTTTAATAAATCGAAATATAATGGACAATTCATATAGTAAATATTTCGGACCTAAAATGATTATTCCTTGAAATAAAATAGTAGGACTCCTGCAATAGAATCAAATATCAAAATCGAGGTTTCAACGATGAACAACGTAATTATGAGAGCTGCAATTTTACATTTTACGGACTTGCACTTTAAAGAAAGCGGCAACTACCTAATTTCATTAACTCAAAAAATATTTTCTGCAATAAGATTGGATTTGTTTGATATAGAACAAATATTTATCGTTATTAGTGGAGATATAGTCGACAAGGGTCAAAATCTAGGTTACAGTGAGGCTAGGGATTTCATCTGTGATCTACAGAAACTGATATTAACTGATCGCCCAGGCAGAAAAGTTAACATAGTAATTGTCCCGGGTAATCATGATTGTAATTTTCTTTATGATAATCAGCTTAGGAAAAACTCGATCCAGACAGTTAACTATGAAACAATAGGACAGGACAATAGCGTAATTGATCTATGTTTATCAGTTCAAAAAGACTTCTGGAGTTTCTATGAAGATTTTGGCGCCCCTCCTGTGAATAAGTTATTTTTTCAAATGGTTGTGGATGATTCATCCAGCATTTGTTTCAACTGCATAAACACAGCCTGGATGTCAAAAATAAGAGAAGAACCGGCACTTTTCTTTCCAGTCAAACGCATTGTAAATAGTACACCAGTATGCAAAGGAAAATTTAATATTTCAGTTCTTCACCATCCTATTTTATGGTTCTCCTCGACGGGGGAAAGCAATAATAGGAAGGAGTTTCAAGATTTTATGGAAGAAATTAGTGACATCATTCTCTGTGGACATGAACATGAGGAGGATCATAAAAAGTCGATTGAATTGTGGACTGGAAGAGAAACTTTATATTTTTCCGGAATGATTCTCCAACCTGCTCAAAAAAGCAACTCCGGATTTCAATTAATCAAGTTAAATACTCTAGAGAAGACAGGGGAAATTAAAGTATTTCATTGGCATGAAGATGTTTACGTCTGTATGAAGGCGATGCCATTAAGCTTCGAAAATTTAAGAGTAAATAATAATAGATTCAAAAATAATCAAGATTTTATTAAGAGCATTAACACTATTAAAATTCCACTTTTATCTGAGTATAAGGAGGACCTAAGTCTCTCTGATATTTTTGTCTTTCCGGATTTAGAAAAGCAAGAGCATAATGGAAACGATTTTGAAGCTTACTATGATTCTGAGAAACTTTTAAAAGAAGAGAATTTTAGCACATGCATTATTGAAGGGGAAAGTCAGTCGGGTACGTCAAGTTTGCTTTCAATGTTGTATCAGAAATTTATTGAGAAGGATATAAATCCCTTGCTATTAGATTGTAACACTTTCAAGACGACAGATGTTGATAAGGTATTGGGTCAAGCTTATAACAAACAGTACATTGGTGGAGAAAAAGATTTCGAAAGATACCTTCAAGAGGACAAGTTTAAAAAGGTTGTATTGGTTGATAATCTTCATGTTCTTTCATTCAGTCCAAAAATCATTAAAGGTATAATTGTTGATTTGGAGCAAAGATTTGGGAAAGTAATAATAGCAACTAATACATTGTATGGTTTATTATCAAAAATAGAGGCTGAATTCGATGAATTAGTCGTTTTTACGCTTAGACCACTTGGATATAAAAAGAGGAATAAGCTGATCGAAAGCTACCACAGGTTTAGTCTTGAATCTTGTTCATTAAATGATGAAATATTATTGGAAAAGACAAAGGTATCCTTTGGCCAAGTAGAGGCTGTTCTTGGGGATAAACTTATGCCCTCATATCCAATCTTTATTCTTTCTATTCTTCAAACACTTGTTTACGTTAGACCAACAACCCTGGAGCAAACGTCATACGGTTACTGTTATCAATCCTTAATTCATTTAGCACTGTTTAAGAAAGCAAATGTTAAAAATGAATATATAGACACATACTTTAATTTCCTGGCTGAGTTCTCATTTCACCTATACAAATCAGATATCAAGATCTTTACTGAGGACATTCTGAAAAACTTTTTTAATGAGTACCAGCAAGAGTATCATATTGGTTTTTCATACGAAGCTCTTAGGAGAGTTTTAATTGAATCTAATCTCATATGTATTCAAGATGATGACTGGCAATTTACATATAGCTACATATTCTATTTCCTCGTCGCAAGAAAAATAGCGGAAATTATTAATAAGGAAGAGGGGAGGAAAGCCGTGCAATATCTTTGTAGTAACCTTCATAATGAAAGGAATGCAAATGTTCTAATATTTGTAGCCCACCACACCAAGGATGACTTTCTGATTCAGGAGGCCACTTTTACAACGATGGTTCCTTTTGAAGGAATGGCCCCAATTACACTAGATAAAAACGACCCATTTTATAATCTTTTAAAAGACATTGTAGAACAAGTATGTTCAGATATTATTGATGCTACAAGCAATCCTTTAGCAGCAAGGGATGAGATGCTTGAATCACAGGATAAAAGGGCTTTAAAGCAAACTAGAGAAAAAAGAGGTATGCATCATAATGAAGAATCGGAGGGATTTGATGAATTTATGGTACCCTTTTTTCAGGCATTTAGAGCGCTAGATATTGTGGGTCAGATAATAAAAAATCGTAAAGGCTCGCTTCCGACTTCTACGCTAATAGATATGATTATTGAATTATATCACGCAGCATTTCGGACTATAAGCTTCTTCGGATTTAGCTTATTTGAAGCGAAGGATGACTTTATTGAATCTCTTTCCTCGAGATTTGTAGATGGAGAATCCAAACACAATATCGAATCCAAAGTAAATAGCTTCTTTCAATTTACTGCTCTTCAGATATGCTTGGGGTTGTTTACTAAGGTAATCCATGCGGTTGGCCAAAAAGATTTAAGGCCCTTATTCATTGAAGCAGCTAATAAAATAAGCACGCCTGCAGCAGATATAGTAACTTTCAGCATTAACTCTTGTTTTGGCAACCTCTCTACAGGGGAACTTCAAAAGATTGCTAAAAAGTATGAGAATAATCCTGTTGCCTTGAAGATTATTAAAGCAAGAGTCAAGTCATATTTGTATCAGAATTATGTCGACTACAAAAAGCGTCAATCGTTTGCAAGTACACTTAAAATGAAAATTGCCCCATATAGGAGGTAATCTCCTGATTATTTTACTTATTCATAAAAATCTTATAGAAATTAAATGTTAATGATCATGCTGGAGCATTAAATGTTGAAGAGATATTTTCGTCACATATTGAAAAAAAGGCTGCCCCTTCAGGCAGCCTCCTCATTGATTAGCTAACAGGTGTTCGTATACAGCTGTACGCTCTCACTAACAAGTACTCGAGAAAGTGCTCTTTCTCTGCTACACCATTAGTTTCTTGAATAATAAACATCATCATATCATTATATGCTAAGTTTGTGAAAGCATTATATATCCTGTAACATATTATATCATATATTTGTCATGTAAAATCATCTGATACAACTTAACTCCGCTTTCTTAGAGTAGGTTCCAGGATGACACAAAGGATGTCTATTTGTAGGTCGGCATCCTTTTGTGTTATATTAGAAAATTTGCCAGCCAGATTATCAATTCTCAAAGAACGATTTCTATAAATAGTTACTTATCAGTGCTTTTCATACAATATTATAACAAAAAAAAGTCTAAAAAAAAAGTTTTTTCTATTGACATTATCGAAATAATTATACTGTGCTGATTATCAGCGATAAGAAAATAAGATAATTCTTAATTCTTGAAAATTTCCCTCATTTGAAAGAAATTATTTTAAGCCAAAAATTGCTCTCAAGTTGATATGATACAGGTAATCAGACGTATAGCAATTACAAATCAAACCATACTACTGAATTAGCGCACCCAGTTCTCACCTAGTCTTGCTTGGAATAAGGAATGCAACTCTTTCCTTCTATGGCAAAATTTTATATAAGAAAGGTAGAGTAAATTGATGTATTTTATCAGAGAATGCAACATTATTAACTAGTAATCATTGAAATAGGAAAGGAAGAACTATGATAGGTGAAACTAGGTCTTCACCGATTTACGAAATCTTTGATTTACTTAAAACTATTGACAAAGCTTTCTTTTAAGAGTTACTTTATTCTATTTATTGAATTATTGGTAGTCCCCATTAAAAATGATGGTAAAACTACTTTGTATTTCAAACTTATTTCCGATATTTGAACATGCAGCTGTCCCAACCGGGACTTTTTTCCAAGAGGAAATGCAGCGAGACACTTTGGCCCCGAGTGTACTGACAGGCTCGGGGCTTTTCTATGGATTTACCTCATTGTCATATTGTACAAAATATTCTAACTTGCATAAGCCTTGTAATACGTCTTCTCCAATTATACAATCAGAGAAATGAAGATATTTGCCAATAGTAAGCCTTACATTGAGTTTCAGTTTAATACAGAAGCGGAATTTGAGAAAGAGGTTGTCATTCATTCCAAATTATTCTTTGGTGCAAATACTATTTACATTGATACTAAGAGGAAGATCGAATCAAAAGGGTTGGGAAATTCAATCCCTGATGGTTTTCTCATAGATCTTACAGATATAGAGAATCCAGAGTTCTATCTCGTTGAGGTAGAATTAGCCAAACATCCTTTCTACAGTCATATTTTCCCTCAGATTACCAAGTTTTTTGGATTCTACAAGAACTCCAAAAGTCTCAATGACCTAGTTGAGTACATATTTTCAATCATTTCACAGAATGCGGATTTAAAAAGGGAGTTTAAACTTATTCTTGGGGATAGAGAGATATACAAGTTTCTAAAGGATCTGATTGAGCAAAGCCAAAACATCTTGCTTGTGATTGATGGAGAAAAGAAAGAGGTGCCAGAAATAATGGAAACATATTCTGACACTTGGGGAAAAATGGTCAAACTTATGTATCTTAAAAAATATTATCACAATGGGGACTTCATTTATACAATGCATCCAGATTTCGAGAATATTGTTATTGAGACGATTGTCAATGAACCCCCTGAAGATCCAGATCAACCAAAGGAGTATTCAGAACATTATCATCTTGAGGGTGTCGCCGAGTCGGTAAAACAGATTTACAATGAGATAAAATCTGACCTATTAGCGATAGATCCATCTATTAAGTTAAACCCTCAGAAATATTATATCTCGATACGTAAGAGCAAGAATGTCGCTTTCATCTGGGTTACCCGTAAGAAGATAGAATTGGTAGTATTGAATCCTGAAATCGATACTCGGAATCAAATTACCTACCATAAGATTAAAACTTTATCTGCTAGTGTCCAGAAGTTTTGGAGTGGCCCAAGTTGTTCGATAATAATTGAAAACACTGAGCATCTCAATGAGGTCACTAATCTTCTTAAAAAGCTCCTCAAGAAATAAGCGTTGATATTAGGCTTTTTCGAAGAATACTCTAATTTAAAAAATAAATGTCATCACAGTGCTTATCTTAAAACACACATATTCAAATTCTTGAAAAACTATTCTATGAACATAGTTGAAGCTCAAATACTGGAATATTATAGAAAAGTCAAGCTCGCAAACAAGGAAGCAACTAAGAAAGAAGCCTTTAAAGACTTACTGAATCGTCTATATGCTAAAGACAGCGATATTTTAAAAATCATCGATAAGATAACACTCGGTGCGGAACAAACTATATTCAATATTCCACGTAGGGATGTACTGCATAAAGGTAGTGCAGACTCCTTATTCAATAAAATCATTATTGAGTTTGAAAATAACCTGAAAGTAACTGGTAAACATGCAAAAGAGCAATTAGCCGGGTATTTGCTTGGCCAATTTAATGAAGGGGAAGGATATAACTTTACGCTTATTGCTTCTGATTTTATTAATTGGAAAGTATATTCACCCGACATTACTTGTCTCGATAAGCTTGATGCCATTAATGAAGAGGAGCTAATCCTAAATGAAGTGCAATCGTGCTCTTTTGTTCTGAATGAGACAAATGCTGAAGAGTTCTATTATTGGATTGACCGTTTCTTATTCAAGGAAGAAAAACAAAAGGCAACTCTCAGGCGGATTGAGGAAGCCTTTGGTTATCAAAGCAATGTTTTTATTGAATCATATCGGGAGTTAAAATCATGGTTTAATGAGGCAAAGAAGCAAAGTGAAATCCAAGTATCCTTCGAACAATGGAGTAAGTTTTTAAGCATAGCATATAGCTCGTTTAACGCTAGCGAAGAGAAATTTCTGATACATACGTATTTGAGTGTCTTCTCGAAGCTCCTGGCATACAAGGTTGTTTCGAAAGACGATTTTATAGACGATGATGAAATGAAAGCTATCTTGGATGGTAGCATCTTCCAAAGCTATAACATTAGCAATTTCGTTGATAATGACTTCTTCCATTGGGTGAAGAAAGATCAGAATTTCTTCAGACTGAAAAAAGTGTTCAGGCTTATTACTCAGGAAATATCTGTCTTTGATTTTGAAAATGTCGATGAGGATATTTTAAAGGGAGTTTATCAAGAACTTATTGATCTAGATACTCGTCATTCCTTAGGTGAGTACTACACTCCTGATTGGCTCTGTGAACGAATTGTAAACGAATTCTCATTTTCGACAACAGATAAAATACTTGATCCGGCCTGTGGTAGTGGATCATTTCTAAGAGCTGTTATTCATAATCTTAAGAAAGTAAATCCCGGAGTTGAAGTTTATGAATTAAACAACCAAGTGTATGGAATTGATATTCATCCACTATCTGTCCAAATCGCAAAAACTACCTTACTCCTAGCCTTAGGAAAGGATGTTATTAAATCAAAAAAACCAGTTCACTTAAACGTAATTCTCGCCAATACCCTTCTTGCTCCTGAAGGTGTTCAGAATCTTTGGGGGAACCAATTCTCTTTACCTATTGACAAAAAGAAGTACGTTTTAAATACACAAGTATTTGACGATGTTGACCTGTTCGATATTGCTTTAGATATTTGTGAGAAGCTCTCAGATCAGACATTTGAGAAGCCAAAATTAACTCCTGGGACCTTTACCAAAATTCTCTCTTCCAACTATACCTCCGGCGGACTGAACGAGCAGATAACCGAGAGTTTTTATAGCATTTACGAAGGGCTCAAAGATGTTAAAGAAAAAGGAAGAAATGGGATCTGGAAGTTCATAATTCAAAATCTATATAAACCATACTTCCTAAAGAGCAAATTTGACTATGTGATTGGAAATCCTCCTTGGTTTACATATAGCTCAATACAGAATGCTGAATATCAGGACATACTTAATGCACTAGCCGTTAAGTATGAGGTAAAACCTCACAAGATTGCCGATTACCCACATCTCGAAATTGCAGCAATCTTTCTTGCTTATTGTAATAACTACTTTCTTAAGGATACGGGAAAGCTAGCCTTCGTATTACCTAGAAGTTTCTTTAATGGCAGTCAACATGATAATACCAGGAGCGGAGCTGCCAAAGGATTCAAGGTTACTAACATATGGGACTTAGCCAGCGTAATCCCATTATTCAATATCCCAAGTTGTGTACTGTTTACTGAAAAGGCTTTTGTCAAAAGGTCATTACCATCAGATGGTCAAAATGGATTATTATTTGTTGGCAAATTGCCATCACATAACTGCACTTATGAGGAAGCTAAACCTCTGTTGATGGAAACAGACATAATTTTGTTCTATGCCAAACAAGGAAAGGCAACAGCATATTCAACTCATAAAACTCAAAAACGAGATCGTATAAATCCATACAAAGAAAAATTCAAGCAGGGTGCGACATTGGTTCCACGTACTCTATATTTTATTGAACTAACGCAAGACCCTCCACCAGACTTTGAGGATCGCACTATCAATATTAAGACTTCAAACCAGGTAATTCCAGAGGCAAAAACTCCATGGAAAGACCTTTCTCTATCTGGAAGAATCGAAAGTAAGTTTATCTTCAAGACTGCTCTTTCAAGAAGCATTCTGCCATATGCTCTTCTTCAGCCTGACTATGTGGTTCTTCCAATAACCATTAACAAGGCCTCTGGAAGTATAAAAACTATTACATTACACTCCTCGGAATCTCTGATGCATCAAGGTTATTTAAATGCATCATCCTGGTTTGGGCAAGTAGAAAAATACTGGGAAACATATAAAACAGAAAAGTCAAGTCGTATGTCAAATATTGGCAGACTTGACTTCCAAAGAGGTATTTCAGAACAAGATTTAAACTGCCAATTCTTAGTGCTTTATAATGCATCAGCAAAAAATGCAAATGCCACCATATTTAAAAGGAATGATTTGGATTTAGAGTTCATCGTAGAAAGTGTTTCATACGTTTACTATACAAATGAGGAGAATGAAGCTTATTATCTAACAGCCATTTTAAATTCGACAGTGCCAAATGAGCTTATCAAGGATTTTCAAGCCAGAGGTTTGTATGGAGCGAGGCATGTGCATAAAAAAATCCTAGATGTGTACTTTCCTAAATATGATTGTAACGACAACAATCATATGAAATTGGCTGAGCTAAGCAAATTATCACATGGAAAGGCTATGAAGTTTTTACAGGATAAGCCTCCTCATCAAGAGTTAACAGCAATGCGTCTTGGTCGATTGAGATTGGAAATAAAATCTCACTTAAGTAAAGAATTAAAGGAGATTGATAGAATTGTAAAAAGGATCTTATGATATTAGAATGAACTTGTGGTCTAATATTGTTTCATAGGCGTTATAGGAAATTGATATCAAATATCAGATAAATAATGCATTAACAATAAACTTGAGATTCTTAAGCTAGTTGAATTGTTCTGCGTAAATGGAATTTCTTAAATTTGAATTGAATATAAAAAATGTCATTGAGGAGTAGATAAATAAATAACTGACATACAAGAGATAGCGTAAGCTAGTATTCTTGCACTGTAAAACCGCCAGTTTTAAATCATCCACAGGAATAGTAGGCAGACGCTCACGTACGGCGTGGGCTTTGCTTATTGTGGATGGGGTGCCTGGCGGTACCTACAGGGCAGTAAGATGTAGGTCCACGCTCTTTATGTTTAATAATATGTATCAATAAATCATTTGCATTATGAAAAAGTTAATTGCGGCTACGATTTTTTTTCTAGCAGCCTTATTTGGTTCAATGGCTATTGGCGGAGGACTTGGTGATATGGGACCTGTTCTTTCATTCTTGAGCGTTATGTTGTCATTAGGATTAATGTGGTTTGCAGTTGGGATGTGGAAAGTGTCCAATAAGGGCAAAGGCAACATAGACAATCCTATTGATAATAGTGAAAAGCATAGACAAGAATGAATAGGGCAGACGCCGATTTTTGATTGGAGACTAGAGAGATTTCCCGGTTCAGAAGCCACTTAGGGTAAAATGTCAGATTTCTTCCAATGCTTTCCATTTAAAATCTAGAAAAGAAGCATTTATGATTCTTTAACCTGAGGCAGCGATTCCCTAAACCTAGAACATGAGTTTAATTTAATGAATAGAATATTGACTTACATTGCAAGAACTATTGAAGGCTATAGCTCGGGTTTTTATCCGAGATTGAAGAAAGTCCTTCAAAGGTCCGGACTAATTCTTCTTATACTCATTGCCAGCGTACCGACTTTCTTACAGAACGGTGAGTTGAATATAATTATAATTAAATCAGTTGGCATTTTCATAGCCATTACTATTTTATTGTTTTGGATTCGCGAGAAGTATTATAAACCTTTTGTGATAATTAATAAGAAGTTTGTAACACCAAATACAGTAAAAGATAGTTTATCGGATTATACGAGGCTTCAGACTGAATTCTATGAGGAGCAAAGGATTTCATCCTATAATTCATGTGTAAATTGTACACGAACGAAGCATTGCACTATAAGGTCGAATTATGTAGTTCAATGCGATCAATATTACGATAGCTTTCAAGAGGAAATGGATAAAAATAGTTACCAGGCACTTGATACTACTCAAGAGCCAGGGAATTTAGAAAATCTCCAATTTGATAACCCTAACTTTACTGACCCACGTGATGGGAATGAATACAAAACAATAAGAATTGGAAACCAATTATGGTTGGCTGAAAATCTACGTTATATTCCGTATGTTAATAAGCAATCGGAAAATGGCGGGATCTGGGTTAATGGGTATTCTGGCAATGATGTTAAAGTCGCCAGTATGACTGAGCAATTTAAAAAATTTGGCTGCCTCTATTCGATAGAAAACGCTTTTTCCGTTTGTCCCCAAGGTTTTCATTTGCCTTCCAATGATGAATGGCTGACCCTTTTTTATTATTTTGGCGGATCAAATTTAGCTGGTAATAGATTAAAAGCTTGCACTGGATGGAAAACAATAACACCACAAATTACGGATGACAGTGGGTTCTCAGCTCTTCCTGGCGGATGCCGAACATTTTACGAGTCATTCATTGCTTTTGGCACAGTTGGTTATTGGTGGACCTCTTCAGCAGCCCAAATTAATAAACACTTTTTCATGTGTATTCAAGACAATCGAAGCACAGCAATTATCCTTCAGAATAAATTCCCAAACAGCGGATTCTCAATTCGGTGCATAAAGGATTAGAAATTTCTATCGTATAGAACTATATATTGATCTTCCAAAGATTAAGATCTTTACGTTTTGCGATGTGGTCAATTAAACGAAGAGTAAGGGGCATAATACTCGTATGATTTGTGTGCAAATTGTGTGCAAATGTCTCAATAAAAAAGGAGTCAGAAAAGTTCTAACTCCTTGATTTTCATATGTCGGGGTAGCAGGATTCGAACCTGCGGCCCTCTGGTCCCAAACCAGATGCGCTAACCGGGCTGCGCTATACCCCGTAAACCACCTCAGGACCCTTGTACCGACAGTTACGGTCTTTGTTAAAATCCCGTGTTACGGTCATATCCTGAAACGGCGATGCAAAAATAGAAAGATTTTCATAACTTCGAACTCCCGGAGGTTTTATTCGCCGAAGGAAAACTATTTGGCACCACGTTTGTTAAGAGGTAATCAAACAAGAAGGAAAATGAAAAGGAAATTATTAACCATCGCAGCACTGATGGCATTCATAATAGCCCCGGCTATTTCACAGAAATCATTTTATGATTTTACGGTTGAAACCATTGACGGCGAACAGTACAGCCTTGCCGAACTCAAGGGGAAGAAGGTTATGATAGTAAATACCGCATCAAAGTGTGGTCACACTCCCCAGTACAAGGACCTGGAACTGTTGCACAAGGCATACAAGAACAAAGTCGTTATTATTGGGTTCCCTGCCAATAACTTCATGAACCAGGAACCTGGCACCAACGAGGAGATAAAGGAATTCTGTGACAGCAAGTATGGGGTTACTTTTCCCATCATGTCAAAAATTTCGGTAAAGGGTAATGATATGCACCCGCTCTACAGGTGGCTTACCAGCAAGTCGGCAAACGGTGTGCTTGACTCCGAGGTGGCATGGAACTTCCAGAAATACATCATTGATGAGAACGGCAAACTGGTCGGATTCTTCAAACCTGCTGTCAAGCCTCTCTCTGACGAGGTTGTGAACTGGGTCACCAAGGGAGAATTCACCCAGGCAAAGTAATTCGGGAAAATATCAGACAAACGGTCGGAATCCCCGGCCGTTTTTTGTTTTGTGTGTGATTCACCCACACATCTGCCACCTGTTGCCTTCAGTGATTCACCCACGCAGCTGCCACCTGTTGCCTTCAGTGATGCACCCCCGCGACCCTATTTTTGTTGACACCTGTCGAACATTTTGTTTAACTTGGTGTTATACATAAAAAATAAAATACGTCATGGCAGATCTGAGAACCAAGTACATGGGCATTGAACTGAAAAGCCCGATAATTGCAGGTGCCAGTAACCTGGTGACTGACATCCACAAGCTGCGCAAACTGGAGGAATCCGGTGTGGCAGCCATTGTTTACAAATCTCTCTTCGAGGAGCAGGTGGAGCTTGAAAACCTTGAACTTTACGAACTGAAGACAGAATACGAGCACCGTCATGCAGAACAGGTGACCCTGTTTCCCAATTCGCAATCGGTTCCTGAGTCGCCTGACGATTATCTCCTTCACCTCCGGAAGGCAAGGGAAGCTGTCTCAATTCCCCTGTTTGCCAGCCTGAATGCAGTAAGAGACGAGGTATGGGTTGAGTATGCCTTAAAGGCAGCTGAAACAGGTGTAGACGGACTGGAGCTGAACTTCTATTCACTGCCTGATGAGTCAGGCAGTGGCCGTGAGTCAATAGAGAAGCAGCAGGTTGAGACTCTTCGCAAGGTAAAGGCTGCCGTGAAGATACCGGTGGCAGTGAAGCTGACACCATACTATACCAACACCCTCAGTTTCATTTCAGAGCTTGACAAGGCCGGTGCTGATGCGGTGGTTGTGTTCAACAGACTGATCCAGCCTGATATAGACATTTTCGCCGAGCAGCACACGATGCCATACAACCTGAGCAGCAGCGAAGACAACAGGCTTCCGCTGAGATTCACGGGGATGCTGCATGGCAACGTGAAAGCATCGGTATGTACATCTACCGGGGTTTATTCTGCCAATGATGTGGTAAAGATGATTCTTGCCGGCGCCGATACAGTGCAGGTTGTTAGCACCCTTTACCGCAATGGTGTTGAGGTGGTTAAATCGATGAACGAGGAGATTGAGAAATGGATGGAGGGTCATGGTTATTCAAACCTTGGCAGCTTCCGTGGAAAGCTCTCGATGAAGAGATCAGAGAACAAGCTTCCTTACACCCGGGCGCAGTATATTGACTTCATGCTGAATTCAGGTGATATAATGAAGAAATACCGTGCGCTGAGCTGATGCCTGCTTTTGCGGGGACTATCACCCCCTAATCGCCCTGTTCACCAGCCAGGCGGAAATAGACGAGAGACGGATGGCCTCCCCAAGGCCGTCCGTTTTTGTCAGCAGCCGGTCGTTACCACGCAGCATGCCGAGGAACAGGAAAGCATAATCTTCGGGCGTGGGGCTGTCTGATTTGTCACCTGCGTGAGTACCTGCCTTCGGTTCATCAGATTCCGGCGCTCCCTCTTCAGGCATTGCACCTCCGGATGATTCTCTACCCGGAACGTGCCTGCTGAAAAGAGATACCAGTATCTGCATCTCCGCCTTGTGAAGCTTGTCCCTTAACCTTTCTATCCGGCTGTGTCCCTGGGCAAAATCCCTTATCAAAAGGGGATTCCGCCGGATAAGGTCTACCAGTCGCCGCGTCCTCTCCTCACCGTACAGGGGAAGGATGACTTCAAGCGGCTCACCTGAACGGGCAAGGATACCCAGAGGTCCGGTAATATGCCGGATCTCCATTTCAACCACGGCATCATATATCTCAGCCTTATTCCTGAAATACATGTAGACTGTACGCCTGCCGCGCCCGGCAGCGGCAGCAATTGACTCCATGGTGGTACGTCTGAGACCCACCGTTGCAAACAACCCGGCTGCGACCTCAATGATCATCTCCCGGGTCCCTTTTCTTGTCATTGCACAAAATAAGAAATATGTGCAAAGTTAAGAAAGGGTGGAAATAATGCTTTAATTTTAAACATTTATTCATCAAACTGACTGCAATGAGAAAAATCCCATGGGTTATCATGTGCCTGCTTCCTTTTATTGCCAGCGGGCAGATTGTTATTGATAAGCCCCTGAGTCCAAGGCTCACAGGCTATGACATGAATGTTACCCTTGATCCTGATGCGCATACTGTCAGCGGCCAGATGACAGCCTGGTGGGTCAATCACTCTTCGATGCCGGTAGGGGAGGCGATGATGCACATGTATCTCAACGCCTTCTGCAGCAACAAGACCACTTTCGCAAAAGGGCGGTGGTCCGCTGCCGGGGATGACGGATGGGGGTGGGTGAAAATAAACTCAATCTTTGACGGGAGTGGTAATGACCTTATCGATTCGATGGGGTTTGTTTCTCCGGATGACGGCAATGAACATGACAAGACGGTATTGAGGTTAGCCCTGCCCTCCCCTGTGGCTCCGGGTGACACCCTGGTGCTGGTGATTGATTTCACATCGAAGCTTCCTTCACCCATTCAGCGTACAGGTTATGAGGGTGATTTTCATTTCGTGGCGCAGTGGTTTCCAAAGTTCGGAGTTTATGAGACAGCCGGCATGCGCCAGAGGGAGGCTGACGGATGGAACTGTCACCAGTTTCACCCCAACTCCGAGTTTTATGCAAACCATTCGGTTTACAATGTCTCTGTCACCCTCCCCTCAGAGTATGTAACAGGCTCGGGAGGGATGCTGATAGAGGAGACTGACCTCGGGGAAGGGATGAAGAGAGTTATTTGGCGCGCTGAGGATATAGTAGACTTTGCATGGACAGCCTGGCCGGGTTACAAAGTGCTGACTGACAGGTGGAAAGGTGTAGACATTACCTTCCTGACCTCCGAACCTGCGCTGAAGAAGGCTGACAGTCAGTTTCAAGCGGTTAAGTATGCACTTGAGTACCTTGAGGAGAGGGTTGGTCCGTATCCCTGGCCTCACCTCACTTTTGTTGATCCCCCGATGTCAGGCACCGGAGCAGGAGGGATGGAGTACACAACACTCTTTACCTCAATGGGAGGGGGAATGGTACCATCATTCATGAAGATGCCTGAAATGGTCACCATACATGAATTCGGCCATGCATATTTCATGGGGATCCTGGCGAGCAATGAGTTCGAGGAGCCCTGGCTTGATGAAGGGATAAACTCCTACTGGGAACAGCGGATTGTGGATCATTACTACGGTAAAGGTTACGGTTTGCTGAAGCTTCCTTTCATAAGGTTATCAGATACAGACCAGGGAAGGATGACATACATAACATCGCCCAGCCGGGGCATAGCCACCAACGACCTTCCATCGTGGATGTACCCCCATGGAACCTATTCGATGATGTCATACAGCAAGGCGGCCACATGGCTCCATACCCTCAAGGGGATAATAGGTACTGAGACAATGGACAATGTCTTCAGGGAATATTACCGTCGCTGGGCATTCCGCCACCCTTCAGGGAAGGACTTTATTGCCGTTGTGAATGATGTGGTCAGGAGCGAACACGGGGACAGGTTTGGCGAAGACATGAACTGGTTCTTTGACCAGGTGTTGTACGGCAGCGGAATCTGTGACTACCGGGTATCAGGCATCACCAGCAACAAGATAAGGAGTTATTCCGGCGTCGTTGACGGCGACTCGGTGACCTATACCCGCAGTGACCGCAGGAGTGATACGCTCTACATCTCCAGGGTGAGCATTGAGCGTCTGGGCGATGTAAAGCTGCCGGTTGAGATCCTGATAGGATTTGATAACGGTGAAGAGGTGCTTGAACAGTGGGATGGCAAAGAGCTGTACCGGGATTTTGAGTATACCGGTGCCAGGAAACCGGTATGGGCAAAGATTGATCCGGACAACAGGATCGATATGGATGTCAACCGCATAAACAACTCATGGACATATGAACCTGACCGTACTGCTGCAAGACGGATGATGAACAAGTTCATACTACTGATGCAGATGATGATCTCGATTTTCACAATTTAAATCTTCAGCGATGAGTTTTTTCAAGACACTTAAGAACGGAGCCACAGTCACTGCCTCTTCATATAAACTGATACTCGTTATCTGGATCTCAATGCTGGTACTTACGCTGGCGGCAGGTTATCCCCTGAAGGCCTTCATGAATTCGATCTTCGGCAAGAGCATGATCACAGAACGCCTTAATGATGGTTTTGACATAGCACTGGCAGGTGAAATTGGAAAACCTTTCGGGGCACTGGTGACATCGGTTACTGCAGGCACGGTGTTGGTGGGAACTGCAGGTTTCATCCTGATGGTTTTCTTTGCAGGCGGACTCTTCAGGCGGTTCACCCTGGCCGAAGGCAGACTTAAAGTATCCGAATTCCTGAAGGCTTCAGCCACCTCATTTATGCCATTTCTATGGATCACCCTGCTGATGATGCTGATTATTGCAGGCTATACCTTACTGGTTATTGGTGTGCCGGCCCTTGTTATGGTTCTTGTCTCGGGTTCAAAAATGCCTTCGGGCAATGGCATTTATATCTTCTATGTCATATGGGCACTGGGCATGCCACTATGGCTCTTTGTGGCAGATGCCTCGCGCAGATGGATGGCTGCAACAGGGTCACGCCAGGTCTTCAGGGCCATCGGAGCTGCTTTCAGAGCTCTCAGGGAGAGATTCTGGCTTAACTACGGCATCGTATTCGCCGTGGTGGTCTTAAATCTATTGCTGGTGTTAGCAATTCTTTGGTTCGCAGCTTTTGCCACACCTGATAAAGGGATAATGGTCTTCCTTTTCTTTATCGCGACCCAGGCGCTGGTAGTAGTCAGGCTGATGATGAAGGCATGGAGGTATGCAGTGGTCTGCGAGGCAGTTCAGCAGCAACGGGGTGAGGCTATTCCCTGAAATCTGACCCGGTTCCTTACCTTTGATCAGTTAGCTGATGAGCTGTTTTCTGAAAAAAGGTTAAAAGAACAGGGTTTCTCCCCGAAAGCAGTTTATATGGTTCAATAAAATCATAATTTTATCGTGGCTCAACCTTGGAAAAATTGTAAAGTGTAGTAGATACACTTTACGATAATTTTAACCTAAGACAACTATCATGGAAAAGAGAGTTTCTTCAGCTGTTGTAACAGCAATTTTCATTATTGTACTGGCGGCGGTACCGGTTAATCTGCTGTCGCAGGCAAAACAGCCCGTACTAAAGGGCACCGAGCGTGTGAAAATGTTCAGCGCGCAGGCAGAACTCAGGGCGTCGTCGCCCTATAAGGATATGCACTGGCAGTACATTGGTCCGACGAACATCAGCGGCAGGTGCACTGATGTTGAGGCGATCTCCCCGAGGGGCGGACAATATATTATATGGGTGGGATCAGCCACAGGCGGTGTATGGAAGTCAGTCAATGAAGGAACCACCTTTGAGCCTGTCTTTGATGAGATGCCTACGGCTTCCATAGGTGACATAGCCATTGATCCGAAGAACCCGGATGTTGTTTGGGTTGGCACCGGCGAGGCAAACATCTTCCGCAGTTCAAATGCAGGGTGCGGTGTATATAAAACCACCGATGGCGGAAAGACATGGGATCTGGCCGGTCTTGAGAACACGCACACCATCGGCAGGATCAGGATCAACCCGGAGAACACTGACATTGTCTATGTGGCGTCGCCGGGGCATGAGTGGACCCCCAACGAGGAGCGCGGCCTTTACAAGACGACTGACGGAGGCAAAAGCTGGACGAAGATTCTCTCAATAAATCAGAATACCGGTGTCTTTGACATCGTTCTTGATCCGCGTGATCCGAATACCATATATGCCACTACCTGGGAGCGGATGAGGCTCAAGTGGAATGACCCCCGTACCTATCCGGAGACCAGGCATTGTGGAGTATGGAAGTCGGTCGACGGCGGCAGGAGCTGGAAGGAGATCAACAGTGGTCTGCCTTCACCGCAGCATCGTGGCCGCATTGGTATAGATGTCTCACTTTCAAATCCTGATGTGCTTTACATTCTCCTTGATAATTATGAGATCGCCTATACTGCGAAGCCGGGGGAGCTTGACTCATATGGCCGTCAGAAGCAGGATGTCATCAGGGGTGCCACTGTTTACCGCTCTGATAATGCCGGGGCATCGTGGAAGCAGGTCAGCGGGCTCACCGAAGAGACCAAGGTTTATATGGAGCGTCATTCGGCTACCTATGGATGGGTTTTCGGGCAGATAAGAGTTGACCCTAAGGATGAAAATACAATCTACACGCTGGGGATACAGCTTCACCAGTCAACTGACGGAGGGGCAACTTTCAAGCCGTTGAGGGGCCCGCATGCTGACCATCATGGCCTGTGGATTGACCCGAACAATCCCGACTATCTCCTCAACGTGCAGGATGGCGGGCTTACCATTTCATATGACAAGGGAGCCACATGGAAGTATCCTATAGATGTTCTTCCCCTTGCTCAGTTCTATAACATCGCCTTCGATTTCAGCGTACCGTTCAGGGTTTTCGGATCTATCCAGGATCATCACAGTTTCTATGGCAGTGTTGATCTTTCGCGCGGGCGTGACAGAGTCAGGCCGGTTGAATTCACAAATACCCTTGGGGCTGAAGGCAGCTCGCATGCGGTAGACTCCCGAGACAACAATACCATTTATTCAAGTACATTTTACGGAGCGCTTGCCAGGGCCGAGGTAAATAATTACCCGGCCAGCCGCAAGGACCTGCTGCCGTTGCGGTACGATGACGAACCCAGGCTGAGAGGCCAGTGGGTGGCTCCAACCCTGCTCTCACCACATAATCCTGACATTGTCTATCACGGCATGCAGTATGTTATGATGTCACGTGACAAGGGAAATACATGGGAGTTTATAAGCCCGGACCTTACCTTCAATGACCCGAAGAAGATGGGTGATATCAGCTATCAGACCATCCAGACGCTTGATGAGTCGCCACTCCGTGCGGGTCTGCTCTATGCCGGTACAGATGACGGAAGGATCTGGCGAACCAGAGACGGCGGAAAGGTATGGACGGAGCTTAAGCCGAAAAATGTTCCCGTCAGATGGGTTTCACGAATAGTAGCATCAGGGTACGACCTCGCAACAGTTTATATGACACAGACCGGAAGGCGCGATGATGATTTCCAGGTATATGTTTGGAAGTCGACGGACTTTGGTGACACCTGGACCGATATTTCGGGGAATATTCCCGTTGGGCCGGTGAATGTCATCCGTGAGGATCCGGTTAAAAAGGATATTCTGTATATAGGAACGGATGCCTCTGTGTACATCAGCAAGGACGGCGGTGCCCGCTGGGATATACTGGGTGATCTTCCCTTCGCATATGTACATGATCTCCAGGTACATCCGCGTGACAATATGATCATCATTGCCACTCACGGCAGAGGTATGTTTGTCCTTGACGCAAATCCGGTCAATGAAAGGGATAAGATTCGCAATCCAAGGTGGTGATGGATCTGCACCGGAAACTGACAAAACCTGAATCATGAAGAGAATCAAAAAAGAGCTGTTCTACTGTCTGATTGCCATCAGTGTTTCTGTCTTTTCTTTTACTGCACAGGGTCAGCAGTCGCTCCCCGGCGGATATGATGCCTTCACCTTCCGCAACCTTGGCGCTTTCCGTATCAGTGCCTGGGTTGGTGCAGTGGCAGTGCCTGAGAACCCGGGAGATAAACATAAGTATACATGGTACGTCGGGCCTCGCAGCGGCGGCGTCTGGAAGACAGTAAACAACGGCACCACCTTTGAATGTGTCTCTGATCAGTTCAATACATGCGCCATTGGCGACATTGCCGTGGCTCCCTCTGATCCGGAGATCGTCTGGGTTGGGACCGGTGATGCATTCAATGCCAGGTCTTCGTATTACGGTAACGGCATATGGAAGTCGCCGGATGCCGGAAAAACGTGGAAGAATATGGGTCTTACCGGCACACGCCATATAGCGCGCATCATGATTCATCCACGCGATCCTCAGACAGTATGGGTGGCTGCCATGGGCAGCCTCTGGTCTGACAATCCTGACCGGGGTGTTTTCAAAACAACAAACGGGGGTAAAACCTGGGAGAAGGTTCTCTTTATTGATGATAAAACCGGGGTGATAGACCTGGTTGTCAACCCCCTGAACCCGGATATCCTCTATGCCGCCACCTATGAGAAGGTGAGAACGGCATGGAACTATGAGCCCGGAGGGGTGAAAAGCCGGATACACAAGAGCACTGACGGAGGAAAGAGCTGGCAGGTTCTCTCAGGCGGACTGCCGCAGGGCCCCCTGGGAAGGATAGGCCTTGACATCCACAGGGCCAATCCCGATATCGTAGTTGCAGTGATACAGAATCTTAATGTCAAACCGGGTATTGATCCGGATGCCCCGGTGCCATTTAACGAGTTCACCGATCACTCCTTCGACAACCTGATTGGCGGTGAGGTTTACCTCACACGTGACGGCGGGAAAAAATGGAAGAGAATCAATGATCCGGAGAAGGTTGATGTAAGCGGCAAGGCTGCATACAGCTTCAACAGGATAGCCATTGACCCGGTTGACCCTGACAAGGTCTATGTTGTGGGCGTGGGGATGTTCTACACCCTTGACGGAGGAAAGACCTGGCCGCCTGGAAGTCAGCAGGACCGTTTCCAGACCAACTTTGGCGACAACCGTGTTTTCTGGATTAATCCGAAGGATCCCAGGCACATGATGCTGGGCTCTGACGGTGGCATTTACTCCACCTGGGACGGCGGGCTGACTATGAATCACTATTATCACATCCCGCTGGGAGAAGTCTATCATGTTGAAACCGACATGGAGACTCCCTATAACATTTATATCGGTCTCCAGGACCATGAGGCATGGAAGGCTCCCTCAAACGGCTGGTCAGGAGCGATAACCCCGGCTGACTGGGTTATCACCGGCATGTGGGACGGCATGTACACAAAGGTTGATCCCGAGACCAACAGGTATATCTATTATACCACGCAGTTTGGCTCGCATCACAGGGTAGACCAGGCTAAAGGTGAGCGGGTGCCGGTCACACCCTCGGCAAAGGAGGGAGAGCCCTTTTACCGGTTCACCTGGACCACTCCACTGGCTCTCTCGCCACACAATAGTTCAATTGTCTACACCGGAGCACAGATGGTACTCCGGTCACTTGACCGCGGCGCAAACTGGGAGCCGGTCAGTCCTGACCTGACTGCCAATGACCCGGACAAGATCCATGGCAAAGGACACATTCGCTACTGCACAATCACCACCCTGGCCGAGTCACCTGTGAAGGCTGGCATAATCTGGGCAGGAACCGATGACGGCCATGTTCATATAACCAGGGATCATGGTCATACCTGGACAGAGGTGACCGGAGCCATGGAAGAGGCGGGAGCTCCTTCAAAAATGTGGGTCAGCAGGGTCTTTCCCTCAAACTTTGAGGCCGGAACGGCATATGTGTCCAAATCAGGCTATACTGATGACATTATGGATCCGCACGTTTATGTCACCAGCGACTTCGGTAAGACCTGGAAAAAGATCACAAACGGGCTTCCTGGCTACCCGGTGAGCGTGGTGATTGAAGACCGCCGTAACCGGAATCTTCTCTTTGCCGGCAATGACAATGGCGTATGGGTTTCACTTAACGGCGGAGAGAGCTGGGAGTCGTTCAGGGCCAATATGCCGCCGGCAGTGGTGCGCGACCTGATGGTTCATCCCCGTGAGAATGACCTTATTGTCGGTACATACGGCAGGGCTGCATGGGTAACGGATATCTCCCCGCTGCAGCAGGTGACACCCGAAATACTCAAGAAACCACTTCATCTGTTCAGCATTGAGCCAAAGCCGCAGATGAACTTCTCACAACAGGCTACCTGGGGCAATTACCACATGACCGGCAGCAACCACCTCAATACGGAAAATGAACCCAACGGACTGGAGATATGGTATTACCAGTCGGGTGAACTGAAGGATGAAGCAATCATTACTGTAAAGGACGCAACGGGCAAACAGGTATTTGAGAGGAAGATCCGAACCGGGCAGGGTATCGGAAAGATATGGTGGAACACCATGAGGGCAGAGCCTGGCACTTATACGGTCACACTCACAGGCGTGGACGTCAGTGAGGCCAACACAGGCTCTCACAGCGAGAGTACCACCGGCACTGTCACTCAGAGGTGGCAGTGGCCTGTCCTGAATTTCAATGGCGGGAATGATTTTGGATTTTAAATGTGATAATGGTTTCTTTGCACTCCTGAATTGCAAAATGAAACTATGGTAATTCCAGAGGGGAGAAAAGGAAGGGGTGTGACGATGAAGACCATTAGGCGGATTCATCGTCTCACCGCCTCTTTTCTATCCGTTGCCCTCCTGCTGGTGGCTGTATCAGGCATCCTTCTGGGATGGAAGAAGAACAGTAACGGGTATATTCATCCAGACTCATATGAGGGTACTACAGATGACCTCTCAAAGTGGCTTCCTGTTGATTCACTGAAGACGATTGCCATTCTGACGCTTCGGGAGTCAGGCAATGAGGGACTCAGCGAAGAGCTTGAGCGGATTGATATCAGGCCTGACAAGGGGATGGTGAAGTTTGTGTTTGCCCATCATTATCATGGGATCCAGCTTGACGGCGCCACCGGGAGGGTGCTTCACCGCGAAAATCGCAGATCAGACCTGGTTGAGGACATCCATGACATGTCAATCGTTGACAAGCTGCTGGGTATAGAGGGAGAGGTATTCAAACTTGTTTATACCACCTTCACCGGTCTCTCACTGCTGATCTTCACTATTACCGGAATATGGCTCCGTTACCGGTCACGGAATGGAAATCGAAAAAGGTGATGCAATCACCTGTCGAAGTCGGGAGTCAGGTAATAGTATGCAGTGGTATGGAAGTCAATTGTAGTTTTTAACCAGTGCCACATTTCCAGGTCTACCCTGAGTGATTCTTTGAAAGGTATTGCATCAAGGATCCGGTATCTCATATTCACACTCATACCCGGGTGGAAGTTACCTGCCCCGGAAGGCTGTGCAATCAGCGGGTGGTCAAACAGTTCGGGCCTGCACCATGCATATCCGAAGTAGTCTTCAGTTCCCGTACCGAATGATGAGGGAAAGGATTCGCCGTCTGCATATATTTTCTCATCCCCCTCGCCCCACCAGGCATCAACTGTGTTGAATACCATGACTGCGTCTCCGGCGTAAAGTCCGCGGCCTTTCAGGTCAGCAATGTTCAGGTCATAGTGAAGGCCTGTTCCCCCGGTATGTTCAGAACCGGCAGTTTCAATGGCGCGGTATTCCTTCCATGAAGCGCCAAAATGCATGGAGGCAGCCGTCCATTTATATGGCCTGAGAAATATCCGGGTATTTAGCCGGATTGTATCACCGGTATCGTTTAAGATGCTTATCCTGCAGCTGTCTCTGAATGGCATGAGCCAGGAGGAGCTCATTATACCGTCAGGGTCTGCGGAAGTAAAGCGTGTGTGATAAACATTGTACGAATAGCCTGGTCCGAAGAAGTTGCCGGCAGGTACCTCTGCAGTCTTCAAACCGTCGAAATACGTACGGATGACCGTTCCGCTGAGTGCTGAGGCCGTATCGTCAGCTCCGATCGACAACATGAACTCGCTGATTGCCAGGCCATTATCGCTAACTTTAACTGATATTTCCGCTCCCGGCGGGCAAATCGCTTCGGCTGATCTGATCATCTGCTCATCCGTCCCTGTGTCATTTACTGAAAAAAGGTCCGAGGCACAGGCCGAAACTGCCAGGGAGTCTTCGCGGATTGTCCTCCCGGTGACTGACTCAATCCTCGTTCCCTCCTCGTATAACCGGGTGTTGATATTGTAATAAATTGAAGGGGTGCGTCCTTTCGGTGTAATTGAAACAGAATCGTTTTCGAGTGTTATCTTGCATCCTTCGGAGAAGGGGATCGGCAGGTAAAGGTTATAGCCCCTGCGTTGTGGTTCGGTCAGCGGAGAAACTGAGCTGCTCAGCGGTTCGGGTGCCAGGACTCCTTCACCCAGGAGCCGGGGTGCCATACCCTCGATGACGGGGTCAGGCTGACCGTCTATATAGACCCTTATATAAGAGTTAAGCGCATTGGCGTTCCCAAATGTCATCCACCAGCGCACAATGGCACCTGGCCCGTCGGTCTCGAGCATTACAAACTCACGCCTCCCTTCATTGGTTTCCTCTCTCAGGAAGTGCGTATAGTCATTGTTGGCAAACCATCCGGCGCTGTCAGGGTGTATGCTGCGCCTGTCATACGAGCTGAACTGCACCAGTCTGTAGGCATGGGAGGGATACCTGGTCAGTATCTCATCCGCGGCCATCTCCCTGAGGAGCGAGCGGAAGGTAACCACTGAGTCGTGCCTGCAGGAAGAGGTTAACAGACCTGATGCCAGCAGAGCCATAAGGGTGCAAATTGATCCTGTTTTTTTCATCTTTAAGGCTTTGGGAATAAAGTTATCCATTCAGACAAAATATTTACATTGCGTTCAGGAATTTATATCATTTCAGATGAAGATTATAGTGTTGTTTCTGGCTGTGGCTGCTCTGGGGGTTTCATGCGAACCTGCGCCGTCCGCTTTCCTCAAGGCAGAAGGTCGCCATATTGTAAACGGAAAAGGTGAATATGTGATCCTCAGGGGCCTCGGCCTCGGGGGGTGGATGCTCCAGGAACCCTACATGCTGAATCTGTCAGGTGTCGCACCGGCACAGTATGACATTAAAAAGAAGATCGGAGCCCTTATTGGTGAGGAGAAGTCAGTGGAATTCTATAACGCATGGCTGTCAAATATGGTCACCAGGCGCGATATTGATTCACTTAAGGCCTGGGGATTCAACTCTGTCAGGCTGGCGATGCATTACAACCTGTTTACCCCTCCCGTTGAGGATGAGCCGGTTGAAGGCGAATTCACGTGGCATGAAAAGGGATTTATAATGACCGACTCCCTGCTGGCATGGTGTACTGCCAGTGAGATTTACCTGATACTTGACCTGCATGCTGCTCCGGGAGGGCAGGGCCATGACATACCAATTGCAGATGTTGACACAACAAAGCCGAAACTGTGGGAGAATGAGCTGAACCGGCAGAAGACGGTTGCCCTATGGCAGAAGCTCGCGGAACGTTACCATGATGAACCATGGATAGGGGGTTATGACCTGATCAACGAAACTAACTATCCTCTTGAAGGAAACCAGGCTTTGCGTGAACTCCTGACGGAAATAACCACCGCAATCCGGCAGGTTGACACGAATCATATCATTTTTATCGAGGGAAATCATTTTGCAACTGATTTCGAAGGACTTACACCGCCGTGGGACAACAACATGGTTTACAGCTTCCATAAGTACTGGAATCCTACCACGAGGGAAACCATCCGGAAGTATCTGGATATCAGGGACCGGAATAATGTCCCCCTGTGGATGGGAGAAGCCGGGGAGAACAACAATGAGTGGTACCGCTCTGCTGTTCAGCTTTTTGAAGCGGACAGCATTGGCTGGTCATGGTGGACACTGAAGAAGCTTGACTCTGAGAGCGGCATCATGAGCGTAACCATTCCGGACGGTTACCGGGAGATAGTCGATTACTGGAAGGGTGAGGGTCCTTCCCCTGCTCAGGATGAAGCATTCCGCACCCTTATGCAGCTGACCGTGAACCTGCTTATTGATAATTGCAAAGTAAATTACGGCGTGCTTGAAGCACTGCTCGGCGAATAGATTTCAGTCAACAATCTTCAGTTTGCACTAACAGCCTCACTGCCAGGCTGCGTGGCTACCCTCCGGACACTTCGTCTACAGGCTTGACCCGCCTCCAAAGCCGGAGGCTCAAACTGCCTTCCTCTAAGTATAAATACCCCCGGAAAAATGGGCTAAAAGCCCGTTACCGGCTTAATTAGTCATTGTTAATTTTGAACTTCCCTAAAAGGACCGCAAAAGAACTTATGGAAGATCTCTATTCAAGACTGATGCAGGACGTCCGTTTCGAGGAGGGACTGAAAGCCTGCATGAACTGCGGCATATGCACAGGTATATGCCCGGCAGCGGAGTATTACAACTATGACCCCCGGAGGGTTGTGGACCTGGTGCAAACCCGGAATAACGACGTTATCAGGGAGTTGCTGAAGAGTGAGACCATCTGGTACTGCGGCCAGTGTATGAGCTGCAAGACCCGCTGTCCGAGGGGCAATACCCCGGGTATGGTTATCATGGCCCTGCGAAAACTGTCTCAGGAACTGGGGTATTTCACTGCATCCGAAAAGGGGAGGCAGCAGTTTGCTATCAAGCGCACCGTGGGTGATAATGTTCTGAAACACGGATACTGCGTGGTATCATACGATGTTGACCCCAAAACCCATCCTGAGCAGGGTCCGGCATGGGAACACTATTACAACCATATGGAGGATTCCCTTGCACGTCTCGGCGGCGAGCTGAACGGAAAAGAAGGTCCGACACGCCGTATTGCCGATGAAGTACTTGATGAACTGAAAAGCATCTTCAGGGTAACAGGAGGGCAGGAACTCTATGACGCCATAGAGGAGGCCTCCGAGAAAAAGGCTGAAGAGATGGGGATGGAGTTTAAAAAGGAGGGGCGTGATTTTGAATATTTCAGACACGTGGTATCATCAGACAATGGCAGCCACCAGGCTGAACCAGAAGATGTAAGGAGGGATGTATATGAAACCGGAAGGTAAGAAGAGGATCTGGGCCGAATACCAGAAGGAGATCCCGGACGACCATTTCTTTTACGTCAGGTCTTGCATCAGGCAGACATTCTTTGCCGGCTCGGAGCAGTATTTCCTGAAAATACTCAGGGATGACCTCGGCAAGGATGTTTATGAGGATCCGAGGCACACCACCTGCACCGGCATAGGTTATCATGGTGATGTGGTTCCCTTTGAGACTATACAGGCTGTTGTTGCACGTCATTTCGCCCTGGCAACAGAGGCCGGATACAAACACATTGCAATATCCTGCGTTACCTCTTTCGGCATCTATTCGGAGATACTCGAGACCTGGAAGCACTTTCCGGAGACACTCGAGCGGACCCGTGAGGATCTATACAAGGCTACCGGCCGCACTTTTGAGGTGCCGGAGACGATTTCCCATACCAGCGACATCATTTACAAGTTCAGGGATGAGATTGCGAGAAAGGCGAAATACAATCTTATTGATATCGCCACCGGGAAGCCGTTGAAGGTGGTGGAGCATATAGGCTGCCATTACTCAAAGATGTTCCCGAAATACGGGGTCGGTGGTGCAGAGTTCCCTCATGTGCTGGTAGGCATGATTGAATCATGGGGAGGGGATATAATCGATTATCCTGAACGCCGTCACTGTTGCGGATTCGGATTCAGGCAGTACCTGGTACAGGCAAACAGGGGCTATTCGCTCTTCGCTTCACGCAAGAAGTTTGAATCGATGGAGCCTTACAGGCCTGACATGATCATTGCCAACTGCCCGGGTTGCACGATGTTCATGGACCGGTGGCAGTACACGATAAAGGAGATTGAAGGCATCACGTACGGGTCTGATGAAAGGGGGATTCCGGTACTCACCTATGAAGAGGTGGCCGGGCTGATTCTGGGTTACAATCCATGGGAACTGGGTCTGCAGTACCATAATGTGCAGTCGTTGCAATTGCTCCGGAAGATGGGTATTAAGGCAGATCCTGCGGAAAGATTCCTGGCGAAGGATGGCTCGAGGCTGCCTGAACCTGCCAATCTTATAAACGGATGAAGGGTACACCACAGCATGTAATTATCGCCGGCGGCGGTGTCGCTGGCATTGAGGCTGCAGGCACCCTCGCTGATCTGGGCTATCGCGTCACCCTGGTGGAGAAGGGCGATGAACCTGGCGGACATATCCTCCAGTGGCATGCTCTCTTTCCTGACAGAAGGCCGGCGGGTGAGGTGAAGAGCTACCTCAGGAAGCGGATTGAGCATCGCAACATAAACATAATTACCAGGACTACGGTTGAAAAAATAAGGCATCATGGCGGCGGTGTGGCAGTGAACCTCTCAGGCGGAACCGAAGAGAAGGCAGACGCTGTGATAGTGGCCACAGGGTTTGAACTTTTCGATGCGCGCCGCAAGGAAGAGTACGGGTACGGGATCTACGACAATGTCATCACTTCGGCAGAGCTGGAGGAGATGTTCAACAGGAACCGCATTGTGAAGGCAGACGGAACGGTGCCTTCGCGCATTGGACTTATTCACTGCGTGGGTTCACGCGATGAGAAGGTGAACAACAACCACTGCTCGAAGGTATGCTGCGTGACGGCAGTCAAGCAGGCGATAGAGATCAGGAAGATGCTCCCGTCATGCGAGGTCTTCTGTTTTTACATGGATATGAGGATGTATGGTCCCTATTACGAGGAGTTGTACCGCGAGGCGCAGGAATTTCACAATGTCAATTTCATAAGGGGTAAAGTGTCGGAGGCATCTGTAAATATTAACAACAGGCTGGTAATCAAGGTAGAAGACACTCTGGCTGGCCGGCCGCTCAGGATGGAACTCGACATAATGGTACTGATGGTGGGTATGGAGATGGCAGGTTCAGGCATGAAGCTGGCTGAGGCTTCAGGGATGAAGAGGGGAATAAACAGGTTTCTTGAGACCACTGATCACCATTATGGGAATAACCTGAGTTCCATAAAGGGAGTATTTTATGCGGGCACCTGTACGGCACCAATGAATATAACGGATACGATCTCACATGCACGGGCAGCAGTGGCTGAGACAGTAAGGTATCTTAACGGAAAATGAGCATAGATCAGGCAAATAAGTTCGGATTTACAATCAACCGCAGCAGGCTGATTGATTACGATGCTTCTGACAGGAAAGTGAGGGATTATATTACTGCCAGGGAGCCAAGTTTCCGTCTCTGTTTTGCCTGCGGAGGGTGTACTGCGGCATGCACTGCCGGTCACCATACGACATTCAATCTCAGGCGTATGAACACCTATATCAGGAGAGGAGAGATTGACCCTCTCCGTGAAGAGGTGACCCGCTGCATGCTATGCGGAAAATGTCTCCTTGTGTGTCCTCGTGGTGTGAATACGCGTAATGTGGTGGCAGTTGCTGCCGAAGCGATAAGGAAACTCGACAGGAATGAACTCTGATCTCTTCGTCATACCGTTCAACCTGGGGCTTTATTTCATACTGATTTACAGTGTGGTGAGAAGCACCATCTGGTTCCGTAACCTGTCACGGCCTGACAAGCTGAGGTTGCAGAGAGGGTTCTTCGGCAAGCCGTTCATGGACAGTTTGAAGGAAATCTTCATGGAAAGCCTGCTCCACCGTAAGATTTTCAGGAAAAACCCGGTGCTGGGCTATATGCACATGAGTCTTGCCTTCGGCTGGTTCCTCCTTATAGTCTTCGGTACCATTGAAGCTGACTTTTTCGGAGAGAAGCATCTTAATCCGCCATCGCACGCAATCTTCTTCCGGTGGTTCAATCCTGATCACGGCACTGAGGGGCTCGCAAAACTTTACGGCTTCTGGATGGATCTTATCCTGGCTTTCATACTTTCAGGACTTCTGCTTGCTATGGTGAAGAGGTTCATCCCTGGCATGATGGGGATGAAAAAGACCACAAAGCATACCTGGACTGACCGTATTGCTCTCATCAGCCTCTGGCTGATATTCCCCTCAAGGCTTATGGCTGAGAGCTTCACCTGTGGTGCACACGGCAGTGGCAGCTTCCTGACCGGCACCCTGGGCAGTGCACTTGCATCATTCCTGCCGGCGGCAGAGATAGCACCCTTTTTCTGGTGGCTCTATTCCCTTTCACTGGGAACGTTTTTCTTCCTGCTTCCGGTGTCACGCTATTTTCATATACCTGTTGAGCTCCTCCTGATATTCATGCGCAACTCAGGGATAACAACGGGTGACAGGCACTCATCCTATACCGAGGTTCAGACACATGCATGTTCCTCGTGTGGTGTATGTATCAGTGTCTGCCAGATGAGTTATGCTGCAGGGATAAATGATATACAATCGGCATACCTGGTCAAGGGCCTCAGGAATGACCGTGACATAGCGGCCATCACTGCCAACTGCCTTATGTGCGGCAGGTGTGAGGAGGTGTGCCCGGTAGGGATTGAGCTGGGTCCCATGAGGCTCATTGAGCGAAGACAGGGTGAGAGGGAGGACCGGAGGCTCAGGTTCACGGAGAGGTATGAACTGACGCGCAGGAGGAGCACCATTGAGAAGGAGCCCACCCAGTCATATGGTTATCTTACCAGGGAGGAGCCGGAGCATGCAGAGGTTCTTTTCTTTGCAGGGTGCATGACCCATCTCACTCCGTCGGTAATCGTTGCAATGAAAAAGATTATGGAGAGTGCCGGAGTCAGGTACCGTTTCATGGACGAAAAGGGAGGCGTCTGTTGCGGCAGGCCGCTGATGCTGGCAGGAAGGGACAAGGAGGCTCGCGAACTCATCAACCATAATTCTGACATTATCTGGAAATCCGGAGCAAGGATACTGGTTACATCATGTCCGATATGCTACAAGGTATTCAGGGAGAGCTATTATCTTGAAGCTCAGGTAATGCACCATTCCGAGTTCATCAACCTCCTTATCGAGGAGGGTTCGCTCCGGCTGGGTTACCTGCATCGCAGGGTTGTATATCATGATCCGTGTGAGCTTGGCAGAGGCTCAGGTATCTATGACGAACCCAGGGCGGTAATAAGCTATGTGGCTGAGCTGCAGTCAGCAGTTCAGGAAGGGAGTATGTCACTCTGCTGCGGAGGCAGCCTGGGAAACCTGACTCTCTCTTCCGGTAAAAGAGCAGTGATAGCTGCAGATGCTGCCCGTACCCTTACCATTGCTTCACCCGATGAGCTGATCACAGCCTGTCCTCTCTGCAAAAAGACATTTGCCCAGGCCACTGAAACGAAGGTCTCTGACATAGCAGAACTGGTTGCCGCCGCCCTGCCCAAACAGGTTGCCTCCAGGTCAAAAAAGAGACCGGCAAGGCATCCGGCAAAAGCTTCCGGCAACGGTTGATAAATTTTTATGCCTTTGACAATTATTTGATTGTTTGACGATTCCTATCTCAATTATTTAATTTTACTTTGACCCGTGAAAATTTCAGGAGAACTCTGGAACAGTTTTTGACGTTTATATCCAGGAGTAAAAAACTTATAGTAGGATGAAAACTGTATTTAATGTTGCAGCTGTTTTAGCAGTTGCAGCCATGATTAGTTTCAGCTCATGCAGGAATGAGAGTAATCAGAACGGCCAGGACGGAAAAGCTGGCATCGTGGTTAACGGGAAGGGTATCGAGTTAAATATAGCGGAAGCTGAGCTCATCCAGGTGGAGGACAGACCTCAGTACAATACTGCTGAGTGGCTCTTCATCATCGAGGAGCCCGGCAGGTATGATGTATGGTTGTCAAGCCTGACGGTTGATACAACCCAGCTTCTCTTTACAGATAAAGTTATAATTACGGCCGGCGAGACCAAACTTGAAAAGAAACCTGTCAGCGACCGGGTAGTAACCGATGAAACCGGGATTAAAGCGCCCTGGTACAGGACTGACTCACATATGGGTTCAATTCTGTTTGCCAAACCCGGAGAATACAATGTGCAGGTGATCAGTGACAGAGTAGAGCGGTTTGCTTCTGATCTTTCTCAGGTCAATCCTGAAAAACATACACTGATCAACTCAGTTATTCTCAAGCCGAAGGTCAACTAGGGAGCGACTGCACCGGATACTGCCCGGGCTCATCTCTTCCTTTTCTCAACCCATTCCCTCGCGTTGACAAACGCCCTGATCCATGGTGTAATGTCATCATTGCGCCTGTCAGCGGGATAGTATGCGCACTGCCAGGGGAAGTAAGCTCTCTCGAGATGTGGCATCATTGCCAGGTGCCTGCCGTCCGGCGAGCAGATACCTGCGATATCATGCATTGAACCGTTGGGGTTTGAAGGATAATGGCTCCTGCTGTATTTCATAACCACATTGTACTTTTCTTCCGGATAAGGCAGTACGAAGCGCCCTTCTCCATGGGCTACCCATATGCCCAGTTCCATCCCTACCAGGCCGCTGAGCATGACAGATCTGCCGCCGGTGATCCTTACACCCAGGAAGTCTGATTCAAACTTGTGGGATGCGTTATGTTCCAGCCGTGGCATCTCAGCATGTTCCGGCACAATTAGCCCGAGCTCTGCCATCAGCTGGCACCCGTTGCATACTCCCAGGGAAAGGGTATCATCTCTCCTGTAGAATTTTTCAAGGGCTATACGTGCCTTTTCATTGTATCTGAATGCGCCTGCCCAGCCCTTTGCCGATCCCAGGACATCAGAATTGGAGAAGCCTCCCACGAAGACTATCATGCTGAGCTCCTCGAGCGTCTCACGGCCGGAGATAAGGTCGGTCATATGTACATCCTTCACGTCAAAACCTGCCAGCCAGAGGGCGTAAGCCATCTCACGGTCGCCATTAACCCCCTTTTCCCTTATTATTGCAGCCCTTACGCCGGTGGTTGCCCTGCGGTCAGGAGTGATGCCGAGGGCGCTGAAGCTTCCCTCAAAGCCTTTCAGGTCAAAATGAAGTGCTTTTCTGCCGTGGTTTTCAAACCTCTCTCTCGCCAGCGCTTCTCCGCACTGCCTGCGGTCAAGCAGGTATGAGCTCCTGTACCAGAGATCACGACAGTGGTCAATGTCAAAAACATGGTTCTGAGCCCCGTTTGTCACGAAGAGTTTTCTCTCCTTCACAGGATGACCTATGGATGCGAATCGAATCCCTCTCTCATAAAGAAACTCCTCTGCCTCACTTTCATCCTCCACCTGGATGATGACGCCCGGATTCTGGCTGAAGAGAAGCCTGACGGTATCACTCTCGCCGATCTCCGTGAGGTTCACGGTAATGCCTCCCCCGGTGCTGGCAAAGCACATTTCAAGGAGGGTGACGATCATGCCTCCGGCGGAGATGTCATGCCCGGCGATAACCTTTCCATCCTTTATGAGCTGCTGCAGTGATTCAAATGCTGCGACGAAGTATCCGGGATCTTCCACTCCGGGAGCAGTTTTTCCGATGCAGCCCAATATCTGGCTGAAGGCTGAACCTCCCAGTTCATGTCTCATACCACTCATGTCAATCCATATAAGGGCGGTTGAGTCATCATTTCTGATCACTGGTCCAGCAATGCGCCTTACATCTTCCACCTCTGCTGCCGCGGTAATTATTACGGTACCCGGGCTGTATACGGTACCATCAGGGTATTTCTGGGTCATTGAGAGGCTGTCTTTGCCCGTGGGTATATTGATGCCGAGTGCAACTGCAAAGTTACTGGCAGCCTGTACCGCTTCATATAGTCTTGCGTCTTCGCCCGGGTTTTTACATGGCCACATCCAGTTTGCTGACAGAGATACACTTTTCAGCCCGTCGGGCAGGGGAGCCCACACGATATTGGTAAGTGCCTCGGCAATTGAGAGCACCGAACCGGCAGCTGCGCTTACAAGGCCTGCTGCCGGTGCATGGCCCAGGGCTGTTGCCATCCCGCTTCTTCCACGGTAGTCGAGTGCAATTGCTCCCAGGTTATTGAGTGGCAGTTGCAGTTCGCCAGCGCACTGCTGCATTGCTATCCTGCCGGTAACGGAACGGTCCACCTTGTTGGTCAGCCAGTCCTTGCATGCCACCTCCTCAAGCTGGAGTACGGAGTCGAGATAACCGGCAGGGTCAGCGGCATTATATTGCAGGTCAGCACCCTGGCTGACCATAGTACTGTCATTCATGATTGTCCTGGGCGGTTTCCCGAAGAAGTCGGTCAGCTGCAGGTCTATGGGCTTTTCTCCGGTTGCCGGGTTGAAGAAGGTAAACTGGTGGTCTCCAGTCACCTCTCCGATAAGATATACCGGGGCTCTTTCACGGCGTGCCACGGAGGTAAGCATGTCAGCATCTCCTCGGCGGATGACCAGCCCCATCCTTTCCTGCGACTCATTGCCGATGATCTCACGTGCAGACAGGGTGGGGTCACCCACTGGCAGTTTGCTTATATCAATTATACCCCCTGTGGCTTCCACCAGTTCCGAGAGGCAGTTGAGGTGTCCGCCAGCGCCATGGTCATGCAGCGATATCACCGGGTTATGATCATTTTCGGCCATCGCCCTGAGGGCGTTGTAGACTCTCTTCTGCATTTCGGGGTTTGCACGTTGCACGGCGTTCAGTTCGATGGAGCTGTCATATGCCCCTGTATCGACCGAGGAGACCGCACCGCCACCCATTCCTATCCTGTAGTTGTCACCCCCCAGGAGCACTATGATGTCTCCCTTTTCTGGGGTATCCTTGGTACTGTCAGCCTTCTTCCCGAGCCCGATCCCTCCTGCAAGCATTATCACCTTGTCAAAGCCATATTTCTTCAGGTCAGTGAAGTGCTCAAAAGTAAGAACCGAGCCGCAGATGAGCGGCTGCCCGAATTTGTTGCCGAAGTCGCTGGCTCCGTTTGAGGCTTTGATCAGTATCTCTTCAGGTGTCTGATAGAGCCATTTGCGGGGCTCTGAGAACCGTTCCCACTCACGCGGGCCGTCAGGCCTGGGGTAAGCTGTCATGTATACGGCTGTCCCGGCTATCGGGAGTGAACCTTTTCCGCCGGCAATGCGGTCACGTATCTCACCTCCCGTACCTGTGGAGGCACCGTTGAACGGCTCCACCGTGGTTGGAAAGTTATGAGTCTCGGCCTTGAGAGTGAGGACCGATTCAAATGGGTTTACAGTAAAGTAATCAGGTTTGTCCTGGCTGACCGGTGCGAATTGCTCGGCAACCGGCCCGTCAAGGAATGCACAGTTATCGCGGTATGCAGAGACCACATGGTTGGGGTTTTCCCTGGTGGTTCTCTTTATCAGAGCGAACAGGGATGATTCCTTCTCCTCTCTGTCAATAATAAAGGTTCCGTTGAAAATCTTGTGACGGCAGTGTTCCGAGTTGACCTGGGAGAAGCCGAATACCTCACTGTCGGTGAGTTTTCTTCCCAGTGACCTGCTCAGGTTTTCAAGGTAACCTATCTCTTCCGGGCTGAGGGCAAGCCCTTCCTGCTCATTGTATGCTGCAATGTCATCAATCTCCCTCACCGGCTCCGGTTCATGGTGGACAATGAAAATATCCTGGTCAAGATCATGATAAACACGCTGAAGCATGGGGTCATGAGCCGGGTTGTCACCCTCTGCAGGCTGATATTCCTCAATTCTTGTAATCCCTGTCACGGCCATGTTTTGCGTTATCTCCACCGCGTTGGTGCTCCAGGGAGTGATCATCTCACGTCTTGGCCCGACAAATGTTCCTCTGACGGTGTCAGTGTCTGATGGCCCGGCATTGCCAAACAGCCATGAAAGCCTGGATATCTCGTCCGGTCCGAGTTGTCTGTCCGTGCCGACAGCGATTATGTTTCCGGAGGCAGTTTTAAAGAAAAGTACTCTCTTGTGGGGCATAATATACTGATCAATAGTACAATAGCAGCTAAGGCGCCGCCATTGCCGTCGCTTTCAAAGATAATAAACAACTGGTGAACCTGATCGGAAACGGGGCCAGGAGTTGCAGTTCCGGGTCAGTTTCCGAATCTGGGGTTGACTATGTTGTTGTATATTGAGCCGAAAGTATAGCTCAGGCCTATTCCCGCCTGCAGTTCGTAACCGGTTGCCTGTTCCCTGAGCCTGAGCAGTCTCTCGGCTTCTGACAGTTCTCCCTTTCTCAGGTTCAGCTGGTCATTGATACGGGCTGCCTCCAGGTTCAGGGTGAGCGAAAGTCCCTTGAAAAGTCTTACCCTGGCAAACAGGTCTGAAGCAATCATATGTTTGGAGAAGTCGTGAAAATAGTTCAGCCCCCGGAGTGAAAAGTAAATTGAACCCCATTTCTTTTGAACCTGGTATGCAACCCTGAGCTGGTGACCAAAGAGATTTTCCCTGGTCTTGTTGAAGATGGTGGTATCAGAGTAATCGTTGAACTGATAACCGATGCTGTAGAGGAATCTCAGCTGGCGATGGGTTGCCTCTGCATATGGGAAAAGGTCGTACTCGATTGATGGCATAAATGAGGTACTGAAATCAAAGTTTTCCGATGTAGAGGCATTGATATTCCATATCATTCCGGCAGACCAGTGATCACCCAGGCTTTTTACCAGCAGGTTTTCAACCCTCTCAAAGCTTCTGAGGTAGGTTGTGTCATAATCCTCCTCGATAAATCTCTGCCTGGTATAGCTCTGGTCAAAATCTATCTCGAACTTGATATCAGGCGTAACCTTGGTTATTCTGACAGAGTTTCTGATATTCAGTCTCTTGTATGATTCTTCGGCGTTGTATTCGGGACTTGTTGAAATCTCAAACACCCAGTTTCTCCATTTGTCGGTTACCTCTTCCTCTTCCAGGGCGCTGGCGTGGGCAATGTCAATCTCATGTATCACAGGTGTTCTGCTTGCAAACCTGAGAAGGCCTGCCTTCATTATGTTTGTGCGCCGCTCCCTGATCTCGGTTGATGTTTCGTAAGGATTGCTCGTATAGGCAAGGGTGTCATCCATTCCAGCATAGATGTCCATCCCGTGAAAGGTATATGTATAAAGGTCACCGCCATTGCCTGAGTTCTGTCTTGTCACGAGTACATAAACCTGTGCCTCCCTTACGTCTCTCACGTAGTTAACCCAGGGGATCTCCTGCCTTGTGTAATTCATGTCGCAGCTGCTGCAGTCAATGAATACCTTCACGGCATCCTTTCTCAAGTTAACCTGGGCGGAGGACTCATCCTGGGAGGTGGCGGTTATTGATAAGAGGGTGGAAATGAGTAATATAAAGAGTCTGATTTTCCTGTGTTGGGTCATAATTTATTGTCAATTTATCTTACAGCCGCAAAGATATTCAAAAGAAGAAGCCAGCCGGATGTTATACAGCAATTGCGATAAGTGCCGCCTATATCCGCGGCATAAGGGTTTTGGTGTCCCCTGATACTTCAATGCACCCGTTTCTTCCCTGTCCGCTGAAGATAATGCGGCCTGTGGCCGTTTCACTGAGTATGAGGCTGATGACTGAAGTCATACTCTCCTCTATACGTCCACCCATAAAACCCTTTATCGGAGCTGCAAGTGGTGTTGCCTTGTCAGTGGGAGCGGAGACGGTAAGGAGGTGGTTTCTGTTTCTGAACTCCAACTCAACGCCCGTGCCGGTGACGTCAAGCCGTGTGAGCCTTGCTCCTCCGTACTCTGTGAAGCGATAGAGATGATTGTCAACCAGAAGACCTGTGATAAAACCTGTAAAATTGCCGGTCAGCCAGGGGATGCGGGCAACGGAGGACTTGAATGAGACTCCCGGGGTGTCGAAGTGGTTTGACTGCATCCAGATGTAAGCTGAGGGGAAGGAGTGGCCCCAGTCTTTTTCGATGTAGCCCCTGCCGCCATTGAAATCCGTTTCCTCTCCGTTGATTACCAGTGAACCGGAGAGAGAGTGGTCCAGGCTGACGATGCCATGGTTGCATTCCATGAAAGGGGCGAAGGTATAGGGACCCATAATGCCGGGAGCGTACCACGGGTTGGGCCATCCATTTGTTACGGTGAAAACAAGCTCTCCCATGACCGAAGGGAGTTCAAGCCTCATTCGTCCGGAAGAAAAGAAGTTGTTGCCGACAGTCACCGTAAAGTCCTTTTCTGAGGGGATGAATTCCGATGCCTCAAACGGGAAAAACTCCGCGGTCTTTTTCCTGCCGTCGAGGACCTGTATAAATGCCTGCTTTTCCCCCGATTCATTCATCGAGATGCCGGGAATAAAGGCGAAAGCCCTTGTCTCATCAGCATTGACCACCTTGAAATACCACCCCTCGAAGTATTTACGGGTGTTGCCCCACCCCTGGTACATGGATGGATTAAAGAGGGACCTTATTTTGGTGAGCAGGATCATTTTTACAGGTTATGCAACCGGCTCAAATATAAACAAATTGAGTCAATAGCATATAGATTGTTTCAGGATGGAGGACCGCACAGGATAAAAATCAGATGTGCCGGCCCGAACAGGATTGAGGCTCAAAAAGTGGTGCGGGGTATTGACGAATTTCCACCTGGGGGCAACCTGTCAGGATGACCATGCTGGCTTCAGGTTTCAGCCATTGCCAATTCCTTTTGCATAGGTTTCCAATGCTCTCTTGCGGGCGGCAGCATGGTCTACCATCGGTGAGGGGTATGAGGGAGTGTCGAGCTCAGGCACCCACTTTCGCACATAGTTAAGGTCAGGGTCAAATTTCCGTGTCTGTTCCGAGGGATTGAAGACCCTGAAGTATGGTGCTGCGTCACACCCGGTGCCGGCTGCCCATTGCCAGTTGCCGTTGTTTGAGGAGAGTTCGTAGTCAAGCAGTTTTTCTGCAAAGTATGCCTCCCCCCAGCGCCAGTCGGCCAGCAGGTGTTTGGCAAGGAAGCTGGCAGTTATCATACGCACCCTGTTGTGCATGAAGCCTGTTGCATTGAGCTCGCGCATACCGGCATCCACAATCGGATAGCCTGTCGTCCCTTTGCACCACCTGTCAAATTCCTCCTCATTGTTCCTCCACGCTATGGCATCGTATTTTCTTTTGAACGAGCTGTCGGTGACATGGGGGAAGCTCCAAAGAATACTCATAAAGAACTCCCTCCAGATCAGCTCATTCAGCCAGGTCTCATTGAGTTCAAGTGCCGTTCTTACCAGGCTTCTTATGCTCACTGTGCCAAAGCGGAGATGCACACCGAGCCTTGTAGTGCCCTCAAGCGAGGGGTAATCACGGGTGAAGTGGTAATTCCGGATGATGTCATGATCAATGAACGGTACGGGAGAGGTGGCGGAAGCGGTGATGAAACCAATATCTTCCGGTGTTGGAAATATTACCGGGGGTTTTACTACAATGCCGGCATCTGTCTCCCCCTGCCCGGAAACTCCGGGGTCTTCGCGCCTCAAAAAGTTGCCGGCATCTGTCTCCCCCTGCCCGGAAACTCCGGGGTCTTCGCGCTTCAAAAAGTTGCCGGCAAGATTTTCCGAAAGGAATGATTCAGTATCCTTTACGGTGAGTTGCTTCTTCCATGCTCTTGAATAGGGTGTAAAGACCGTATATGGCGTGCCGTCAGATTTGGTCACTTCCTGCTTTTCAAATATCACCTGGTCCTTGTGAGTATGAAAGGGAATTCCCTTTGACTTAAGAAGTGATGCAATACGGTTATCACGTAGTATGGCATACGGCTCATAGTCATTGTTGGCATAAACTGCCTTAACCTCAAAATCGTCCGTTATTTTCCGGAATGTTTCAACCGGGTTTCCGTGATACACTCTTAGCGAAGAACCGGCAGCAGCAATTTTCCTGTTCAACTCCTTCAGTGCGTTTACGATGAAAGTTACCCGCCTGTCTGTACGTTCTTCGAGTTTATCCAGTATTTCCGTATCAAGGATGAATACCGGCATGACCAGGTAGCCTGACCTGAGAGCATGAAAAAGACCTGCATTGTCCTCGAGCCGGAGGTCACGCCTGAACCAGAAAACTACAACCGGACTCTTTCTATCCATTGTTTCTTCAGCCCTGCCTGGATTTACTTACTGATTTACGAAGTTTTTTTCGCAGGCTGGTAAAAATTAAAATAACCAGCAGGAGAAAGATAGCAAGGACGAAGAAAGGGATCACCAGTGAAAGGATTGAAGTGCCTGTTGCAGCCACGTTTTCCACAGTAGCCACCACAGGGTTTCCTACGCCGGCCGTAAGTTTTGTCGAGGTCAGCCGGGTCAGGGCGCTGCCGCTCTGTACCACGGCTGCACTGCCTCCGCCAACTGCGGCCCCGGTAATCCATCTCATCAGCTCGCTGTCAATGGGCAGCACGGAGGTGAGAAGCAGAGTTCCGGCAACCACTGCCAGCGGAGTGGCAATGGTGTCAAGCAGGTTGTCAACGACAGGGATATAGTAAGCCAGTATTTCCACTATTGTGGCTGTTCCAAGGATGGCTATCGAGGGCCAGGAGGCCAGCCACTGAAAGCTCTCGTTAAGGGGGAGGATACCGGATTTGGCTGCTATGGCGGCAACCAGCATCGGTACGAACACCCTGAATCCGGCGCTGGCAGCCAGGCCGATCCCGATTGCAACAGCAGTAATCAGTTCCGCGTTCATTGCTTTTTCTTTTTGCAGGGCAGGAGGTTGTTCTCACGCAGCGCCCTGATCAGCGCTTCCTCGAAGGTGTAGAATGATCCTGAGGGTCCGTCATGAGGCCCGTCTGCCATGCCGTTTGTTATAAAGATGAAACCGTACTTTCCTTTCGGGTCAAGGAAGAAATCGGAAATAAGACCATATGCTGATCCTGTGTGGCCGATCATTTGCGAACCAACAGGGAGCACTCCGCCGGCAACCGGTTCGGGGATAATCTGAATACTCAACCCGCGATTCCCTTTCCGTACTCCTGTTTCGTCTGTGTTTTCGGTGTTGCAGACAAACTGTTCCCTGTGCATCATCCTTATGCTCTTCGCTGACACTATGCGCTTGCCGTTGTATTTCCCTTTGTTTATATGGAGCATCATAATCCGTGCCAGTTCGGCGGCAGAGATCCTGAGCCCGCCCTGAGGTGAAAATACTGCTCCGTTGGTACCCGGAACATATCCTGAAAAATCCCGTGGTGAAGACATGACGCCCCTGAAATTATCTGTCTGGGGAGTCCATTTCCCGTCTTCCATCCGGTAGATAACCGCAAGGTTGTTTATGTCTGTCACTCCCTCTGGGATATATGAACCGCTTATCTGCAAAGGGATGAAGAGATTCTGCTGGATGAACTCCTCGAATCTCTGTCCGGTTATTTTCTCGATGATGGTTCCTGCCAGTCCGAAGTTGGCGTTGCAATAAGTGTAAAACTCACCGGGAGGTTCTTTTCTCCACATGTCTTCAGTGTAGTACTTCCCTCCGGGCACCAGTAGTTCACTGAATGAAGGAGGGTTGCCCACATTGTTGTATGTATCCATGAGGAACGGGTCATATCCGGAGCCTTCGTTTACTGAGCCGTTATGGAGCAGGAGCATCCTTACCGTTACAGGCCGGTCAGGGTGTGCAGGATTCCTCAGGGGAAACCCCAGGTAGGTGCCGGCATCCTCATCAAGATCCAGCCTTTTCTGGTCACAGAGCTTCATCATGGCTGTTGTCATGACCAGCTTGGAGATGGAGGCGATTCGGTATTTTGTGTTCTCATTGACCGGCAGGTTACGGTCGAAGTCCCTGAGGCCGGTATACCATTGGCCAGCTGTCTTCCCGTCACAAACGGCAACAACCGAAAGCCCCATAAGCTGATATTCCCGGGCTATTCTTTCAACTGCCTGGTGCATCTGCCCGGTGAGCGACTGGAGTGATAGAACAAGGGTCATAGCCAGGAGTGTCTTTTTCATTGCTTGAGAAAGTTAGTTTTTACCGGCAACGGCAAACTTTACTGAGTGCCTTCCTCCGGGAGTTGTCAATACACATAAATAGAGACCGGGTGACAGCTTTCCGGTGCTGATGGATTCGGCCCATATGCCAGGGAAGGCCATACCGTCGGCAATCAGGGCCATCAGCCTGCCGCCTGTGTCATAGACGGCCAGGGTAATTTTGCCGGGTTTTGCGATATAATATTGAACTACAGCTTCTTCCACTGCCGGGTTGGGGTTGATGCGGGTGATTCTGCTGCCGTTGCTGACGGGTTCAATGGGCATGACATCTGATGATACAGTTCCTGCCAGCACGGCCTTTATCCCGTTCCACAGTTCCGGCCTGCCACCCTCATAGCTGAGTGCCCATATGCCAACACCGGCCAGGTTATGGCAGTGTGCATAATTGGTCTTCAAAAGCAGGCTCAGGCTGTCTTCGAACCACATCTGCCTCCATCCTGTGGTACCCTGGTAACTCATCCACGGTATCGCGGTGCTGCTGTCAAAGGTCTTTCCGTGGCTGGCCACCATGGGAAGGGTTGCACTGTATACTCTCGATGTTCCGGTGCCCGTTGTGGCTGCCTTCCTGACGTTGCTGCCCACAGGCCAGTCATAGCCGTACCAGGGCATTCCGAGCAGCAGCTTTGACTGCGGTACACCGTCACCAAGATAATCCTCGTCAACGCTTTTGCTTATGTTGTAATTCTCTCCTGTCAGTGGTGCCACAGGGCCAGCCGTTGATGAGCCCCCATAATAATAATTGTATCCCATCATTATAAGGTAGTCGCAATTGGCTGCCAGTCCGGCAAGATCCCAGCCGTCTGACCAGTTGACCGCCGGAGTGGCGAAAGATATCTCAGCCTGAGGCAGTTCGGACTTAATACCCCTGACTGCCCTTTTACAGAAGCTGACCATGTTTGCCTTCATGGCTGAGGGAACAATCTCGAAGTCAAAGTTGACCCCATCTCCGTTACGTGATTTAAGGAGACCCACAAGAGTGTCAATTAGGCGCCACTGCTTGACGGTATCAGTCAGTATCTTTGTGTTACGCTCGGAACCGAAGTTGGTAACCGTCAGCATTACCTTCACACCTCTCTGGTGGGCATAGCCGATAACAGGCGTGGTGTCCCAGCCCCTGAGTGTTGTGTAATATCCGGATGCAGTATCGACCTCATAGCTGAAATAAGCGATATGCGTAAGCACATTGTAGTCATAGTTGAGGTGGGCATTTGTCCCTGCCCAGTACGGGTGCCAGCCGTATACCCTGAAGGCAGCGTCACTGTTTTTACTGCTTTTCAGCGCCACCGGCTTTTCAGGAGAGCGGTGTCCCGGAGGGATTGAGTTACCGTAAATAGTTGAATAGTATTCACTTTCTGCCTGGTGAATGCCTTTCATTTCCGTGTCAGGATCCTGGGCTGAACCTCTCAGGCAGGTCAATGCCAGAAGAGCCGTTAGAAGTGCTAGCCTGGTAAGCATGCATGCAGGTTGATGATGTGTCAGTTTGCCTTGAAGTATTTCTTGTAAATCTCCATATTGCGTTCAAGGAGGGTCACTGAGACCTCGTATGCTCTCTGACTGTCTCTCTCCTTAAGGGCGTCAATGAGTTCACTCTGGTATTTCATGGTATACTCCTTCTCCCCTTCAATATTACCGTAAATCAGGTTTCTCATACGGGGGAGGAGGGAGTAAACAGGCTCAAGGCTTATTATGACAATAGGGTTGCCTGTCGCTTTTGACAGGTTCATATGGAAGCGGTTGATGAGATCGACCTCGAGCTGTGTGTTGTCAGGATTGCATTTCTCAAGTTCAATCTGGTTTTTCTGCAGGGTACGTATATCCTCGTCTGACCGGTTCCGGGCGGCAAGCCGGGCAACTTCAGGTTCAAAAAGTCTCCGAACTTCAATTATCTGAAGGATGAGATCAGAATTGAACCTCAGGTCATAAAAGAGATGCAGGGAATTGATTGCATCCTCAATTTTCAGCTCCGAGATATACATCCCGCTTCCTTTCCGGATATCAATAAGTCCCCTGGCGCTCAGTCTCCTCAGAGCCTCTCTCAGGGCAGTGCGGCTGACGGCAAACTGTGCACACAGTTCCTTTTCCGTTGGAAGTTTTGAGCCTGGCAACAGTTTTTTCTGTCTGATTGCCTCCTCTATGCGTCTCTCAATTTTCTGGCTGAGAGTCAGCCCTGAACCGATTTTGCTGAAGACATCGTTGGTCATGACATGAGTTATTTCAGGTCAGTGGATGAATACTTCACTGGCCGTTGATTTCATTTGTAGTGTTCCCTGTAAAACTCAAGCGCTTTTTTCACTGAACCCTGTTCCATCAGGAGGATGCGTGCAGCTTCCCGCTGTATGTTCAACTCCTCCACAATCATTCTTGTGCCTCTTTCTATGAGTTTTTTGTTTGTCAGCTGCATGTTGACCATTTTGTTGCCCTTGACCCTTCCGAGCTTGATCATAAGGGTGGTGGTGATCATGTTGAGAACCATTTTCTGGGCTGTCCCGGCCTTGAGCCTGGTACTGCCCGTAACAAATTCAGGGCCTACCACTACCACAACAGGATACTCGGTAACACCTACAATCGGCCCCTTGGGATTACAGGTAATGCATCCTGTGAGGATGCCGTTTTCCCTTGCCTTCTGAAGACCTCCTATGACATATGGGGTTGTTCCCGAGGCGGCTATGCCGATGACTGAATCCTTTGTGTTTATATTGAATATTTCCAGCTCATTCCAGGCTTTGGTTGTATCATCTTCTGCAGATTCAACGGCTTTGCGAAGTGCAGTTTCGCCCCCGGCGATAAGGCCAATGACAACCGTGTCTGGCACACCGAATGTAGGCGGTACCTCCGAGGCGTCAAGAACACCGAGCCTGCCGCTGGTGCCTGCTCCCAGGTAAAAGAGCCGTCCCCCTTTCTGCATCCTGACAAGCACCTGGTTGATCAGTTTCTCTATCTCCGGGATGGCTTTCCTGACGGCCACATGAACCTTAGCATCTTCATGATTAATGTTGGTAAGCAGCTCATTGACAGTCATTTTGTCAAGGTCCTCAAAATTTGAGGGAGACTCCGTTATGCTAAGATCCTGTTTTGTTTCAGCCTGTCTGGTCATATTACTGGACATGTGAATTCTGAATATGGTATTTTACCAGGTTCTCCATCGGCGTCAGGGTGAAGATGCCGGGCCGGAGCCTGTATGTCAAAAGCAGTTCCTCAAGAAATGGCCTGAAATGATATGCTATGCTGCCGGTGAAATTAATAGGATACTTGCGTGCTTCGGGATAGGAGAGCACGTTCCTGACAATGAACTCGTCAAAACTTGATCTGATCATTGCCTGCAGCTCAGGTACATGGATATTGTCACCGATGAACCTTGTAAATTGTCCCAGGAACCTGTTCGGGAAGGGCATATTGTAAACATTGTCAAGGATTTCTGCAGGTGTATAAGGATAGGCCTTGAAAAAATTTTCAATGACTATCCCCGGCAATTGCTTCTTGAGCACCCCGGCAACAAGCTTCCTCCCGATTACTGCACCGCCACCCTCATCACCAAGTATGTAACCCAGTGGAGAGACATTCGCCACAATGGATGTACCGTCATAATAGCATGAGTTAGAACCTGTACCAATGATGCAGGCTATCCCCGGCTCATTCTGACACAGTGACCTGGCAGCACCCAGAAGGTCACTGCCAATGAAGAGTTCATCAGTTCCGAAGTAGGACGAAAGTGCTCCTCTTACTATTTCAGCCTTTGAGGTATTGCTCACCCCCGTGCCATAGAAGAATATCTGCCTTACACCTGAAACTTTCACCTCCGGCAACTCTTTCCCCAGAAGCCGGACTATCTCCTCTCCGGTAACGAAAAAGGGATTTATGCCGGAAGAGATGTATGACCTCCCGGGAGCCCCGCCGGTCACCTCTCTCCATTCGGTCTTTGTGGAGCCACTGTCTGCTATCAGTATCATATATGTCGGGAACTGACTTTTATACTTCTGCTCAGCATATTACAGGAACGAAATGGTATTTAAGCCACGCACCTGTAATGCTAAGTTATAACAAATGTAAATAATTTATTGAAATAATCAGTTTTTTGTCAGATGTATGACATATTTTAAAAAACTTTCTACTTTTGAATCATTATTACTATATTCAGCAAAATCGTTCCGGAAATGCGAATATCACATCCCCTTCATTTACTGTTATTTGTAGTTTTCATGTTTGCAGTTGTGCTGCCATCAGCGGGGCAGAAGGCAGGCAGGGCGGAGCGGCTCGCAGGATCAAAGTTAAAAAACTGGATCAGTCCTGTTTCAGACTGGATTTTCCCGGATGAGCTTAAGATAGACTCCCTGAAGGTTTACGAAGCTGAGAAGGAGATTGAAATATATTTCCCTCCGGCCACACTTTATAATCCGGTCAGGGAGGAAAGCCTGGCACTGCTTCAGAACTCTTTGAAATCTTCACTGGGGAAGAAGTTTGCCTCTTACAATATAGAAATGTATACAGGTGGATTCAGTCTTGAGAGCCTGATTCCCAATTATTTCAGGAGCATGATCCCGATTGACACCGGGAGGATCCCAGCCGGCAGGAAGGAAGCGCCCCGGCTTATCTCCCGCGTTGGCGGAGTGTCAGCGGAGAAGGGGCTTGACGGCAGGTACATTGCATTGTGGCACAGTCACGGCTATTATTTTGATCAGACGCTTGACAGGTGGGAGTGGCAGCGGGCAAAGCTGTTCGGCAGTGTGGAGGATCTGTCAGTGATGGCTTATGTACTGCCCTACCTTGCCCCGATGCTTGAAAACTCGGGAGCGACGGTCTTTCTGCCAAGGGAGAGGGATATTCAGGTCAACGAGGTTATTGTTGACAATGACCGGTCAACGGGAGCATCTCGGTATGAGTTGCAGGAGTCAGCCAGGGGAGAAACAGCAGGAAGGGGATTTATGCTGATGGATACTCTCTTCACCGGCGACAACCCGTTCATGACGGGCACTTCACTGAAGGTCTCCGGCGGATCAGCATTTTTTGTTCCTGAAATACCGGAAAAGGGCTGGTACGGGGTAACCATTGCCTATCCGCATATTCCGGGTCACAGCGGGAAGGCCACCGTCAGGGTTAACCATACGGGAGGAAGCACTGAATTCATTATTGATCAGGCTGCCGGAGGCGGAACCTGGTTGTGGCTGGGATCATATCTCTTTGACAAAGGTGCCGATGCTGTCAGGGGAGCGGTGACAATTACCGGCCGGGATGGTTCCGCCGTACTGATTGATGCTGTCCGCTTCGGCGGAGGTATGGGCAATGTGGCGCGCCGTCCGGCTGAAACCATATTGCTTAATCTGACATCTCTAAATGCCGGAAGCGGAAAGTCTGCTGATGAGGCTGCACCGGTCAGCATCAATCACAGCTGGAAGCTGAGCGGCAAGCCCAGGCTGCTTGAGGGAGCAAGGTACTGGCTGCAGTATGCCGGATTTCCTGACAGCCTGGTATATACTCCAAACAAAGGAAAAAATGACTACAACGATGACTACATGTCAAGGTCGGAGTGGGTTAACTACCTGGTGCGTGAGCCTGATACAGCCGGCCTGACAGGCATGGGAATTCCTGTTGACCTGTCATTTGCCTTTCATACTGATGCAGGCATAACACCTGATGATTCAGTCATAGGCACACTGGGAATCTACTCAACCATCTCCAATGGTGGCAATTTCCCGGACGGCACCAGCAGACTGGCGAGCAGGGATATCACAGATATCATCCAGACACAGATAACGGAAGACATAAAGGTGCTCTTCAACCCTGACTGGACCAGGCGTGCAATGTGGGACAGGTCATATTACGAGGCGCGCAAGCCTGAAGTGCCGGCAATGCTTCTTGAACTGCTGTCACACCAGAACCTTGCAGACCAGCGGTACGGATTTGATCCCCGCTTCCGGTTTCATGTCAGCCGGGCGGTGTACAAGGGGATGCTGAGGTATCTGGCTGCCGCCTCGGGCAGGGATTATGTGGTTCACCCGTTGCCGGTATCGCATTTCTCGATTGAACCGGTTGAGGGGAGGAAGGTGAGGCTGAGCTGGCAGCCGGTGGCTGATCCCCTCGAGTCAACGGCAATACCTGATTCATACAGGATATATGTACGCATTGGCGATAACGGGTTTGACAACGGAACTGAAGTCAGCGGTACCGAATTCATTTCGGAGTTGCCCGAATACAATACAATATACAGCTTCCGCATAACTGCCGTCAATGAGGGAGGTGAAAGCTTTCCTTCAGAGGAGCTCGCAGTCGGAATTAACCCGGATGCTGATGGCGTGGTGCTCATTGTAAATGGTTTTGACCGCGTGTCGGGGCCGTTATGGTTTGACCGTGACGGGATGGCAGGCGTAGCCTGGTGGGATGACCGCGGTGTGGCTGACAGGTATAATTTCAGCAGTACGGGTGACCAGTATGATTTTAACCGCATCTCGCCATGGACGGATGATGACAATGCCGGGTGGGGAGCCTCCTGGTCTGATGATGAAGGAAGGATCATCCCCGGCAACACGTTTGATTTCACCCGCGTTCACGGCCGGTCAGTGATGGCTGCAGGGAAATCGTTTTTCTCCGTCAGCGATGAGGCTTTTACAGCAGGTGATTTTGATCTGACTCCCTGGTCTGCCGTTGACCTGCTCTTCGGTGAGGAGAAACGAACCCCCTCTGTCTTTGACCCGAAGAAAACAGAGTTCAGTATCTATTCCACAGAGTTGCTGGAGACCCTGGGAAGGCTGAAGGAGGCATCCTTACCTGTTTTCATGTCAGGTTCATATACAGGCACTGACCTTGCTATGGCTGCAGATACCACGGCCAGTGCCATTGTAAAGAGCATGTTGCATTTCAAACCCCGTACCGGGCATGCGGTCAGAGCGGGTAAACTCCGTGCAACGGATATCGCCACACCTTTCTTCAGCGGAAGTCTGGAATTCAATACCGGCAAAACAGATGATCTTTATGCCGCAGAATCTCCGGATGCTATTGAACCGGCAGACAAACAGTCGTTCACTGCTTTCAGGTACAGTGAGAACAACACTTCGGCCGCAGTGATGCACGATGGAGAGATCCGCACATTTGTCATGGGCTTCCCCTTTGAGACCATTATCTCACAGGAGGAGAGAGATGGTCTGATGAAACAAATTCTTAACTTTTTACTGAAAAAATAGAAACAATATGGATAGATCCGTTACCTGTTTCCTGCCCTGGTCCGAGTCCGGGTCAATGGCAGCATCGGTTGCATCACTTAAGGCTTCAGGCCTTACAGACAGGATTTATGTCGTGATTCCGCCCGGGAATGCCAATGCTACGGACGTTGTGGAAACTGTTTCCTCTCATGGTAGAGAGAACCTGCAGAGTATGGGGGCCGGTGAGATAATTTCCACGGGGTTCTCATCAACTGATGCTATCCGTAAAATGGCAGCCGTGACCGATACGGGGTATGTAGTTACATACAGCAAGGGATTCCCCCTTGATCTGGGCAGGCATGCCCTGGCAAGGATGATGCAGATATGCGATGACACCGGGGCCGGGATGGTTTATTCAGACTACTGGGAGAACAAGAACGGAATAATGTCACCTCACCCCGTGACAGATTACCAGGTGGGAAGCCTGCGTGACGACTTCAATTTCGGATCGGTGATAATGTATGATGCAAAGGCTTTCCGTGAAGCATGCAGCAGGATGGACAATGATTACAGCTTCGCCGGACTTTATGACCTGAGACTGAAGATCTCTCAGAATTATCCGCTGGTTCATATCCAGGAAATGCTCTATACTGAGGTTGAGACTGATACCCGTAAATCCGGGGAAAAGCAATTTGACTATGTTGATCCGCGCAACAGGGCTGTACAGGTTGAGATGGAGAAAGCATGCACCCATCATCTCAGGTGTATCGGCGGATGGCTGGCTCCGGAGTTCAGAGAAATCAGTTTTGATGATGGTTTTGAATATGATGCTTCGGTGGTAATCCCGGTAAGGAACAGGGTAAAGACCATTGGTGACGCCATCAGGTCGGTACTGAGCCAGAAGACGAAATACAGATTCAACCTTATTATTGTGGATAACTATTCCACTGACGGAACCACGGACATAATAAAGTCATTTTCCTCTGACAGAAGGGTGGTACACATTATTCCTGACAGGAAGGACCTGGGGATCGGGGGTTGCTGGAATGAGGCGGTTTTCAGCTCCAGCTGCGGCAGGTTTGCCATACAGCTTGACAGCGATGATCTCTACATTGATGATCATGTTATTACCAGGGTTGTTGATGCCTTTCATGAGCAGCAGTGTGCGATGGTGGTGGGGTCTTACAGGATGGTCAACTTCGACCTTCAGGAGATACCTCCGGGCCTGATAGACCACAGGGAGTGGACTCCTGATAACGGAAGGAACAATGCCCTAAGGATCAACGGACTGGGGGCGCCGAGAGCCTTTTATACCCCTGTGCTGCGGAGCATCAGGGTGCCCAATGTGAGCTATGGGGAGGATTATGCAGTAGGACTTGCCATCAGTCGTCATTACCGGATAGGAAGAATTTATGAGCCTCTCTATCTCTGCCGCAGGTGGGACGAAAACTCCGATGCGGTGCTGGATGTGGCAAAAACCAATGCTCACAACCTGTACAAGGACAGGATACGAACCATAGAGCTTATGGCAAGAATAAGGATGAACGGCTAATACAGTTCAGGAGGCTGCGCATGGGTGAGTATCAGTACAGGGTAAGGGAGCTTTTTGAAAGTCAGTTCAGGGAGTGGAATCTGGCGCGGGATAACTATGACCAGCTTGACAACGTCAGGGTGCGCACTGTATCATTCCCCGGTTATGATATTTCCGTTCAGTTTAATCCTGGCCGCATAATCTCCTCGGCGGCAAAGGTTGATGCGCGATCAATAGAGGCCAGACCCTGTTTCCTCTGCGAGCAGAACCGTCCGCCGGAGCAGCAGGGTGTGACATTTGGCAACGACTATATCATTTTGATTAATCCGTTTCCCATCTTCCGGCGCCACCTGACCATTGTGAACCGGGGGCACACACCCCAGCGGATAGCCGGAAATATGCTGACCATGCTCCTCCTGGCAGAGTCGCTTCAGGATTATGTCCTGTTTTATAACGGTCCCCAGTGCGGAGCCTCTGCACCGGACCACCTGCATTTCCAGGCGGGCAACAGGGGGTTCCTCCAGATTGAAAAGGACCAGGGGAATCCCTCCTTATGCCGCAGGGTGGCGGAGTCCGGACAAACGGAGATGTGGCTCTGGAGCGGTTACGGAAGAGGTATAATGACGCTTAAGGGCAATGACCCGCTGGCCCTGACCGCGGCTTTCGGAAGATTCTGTGAAAGGTTCGCCCTCACCCAGCCTGACCGGCCTGAACCGATGCTGAATATACTTGCCAGCCACGATGACGGTCGCTGGACAATACACATCATACCGCGCAGGGTCCACAGACCGGCCTGTTACTTCGCCAATGGCGAAAGCAAAATACTCCTCAGCCCGGCCTCAGTGGATATCGGCGGTGTGTTCATTACCCCCAGGGAAGAAGATTTCAATAAAATTACAGCTGAACATATCATGACCATACTCGGAGAAGTATGCCTGGGTGAGGAGGAATTGACAAATCTAACATCCGGAGTATTATGACAGGAAAAAAGGAACCCGAGATAAGCGTCGGCATTGTTTCAGGTAGCGGACTGACATTCACCCTTTACGGCGAGTTTATCACTTCCGGGACCGGCAGGAGGGTGGAAGGCATCTGTACGGCACTGGCAGGAAGCGACGGAATTCTAATTAAAAATGAATCCGGTACAGTCAGGGCGGGAGAGGAGATCACCTTCACCCCCTCATCCTTTGATTCATGCAGCTTCACTCTTCATGCCGTAACCATTGGTGTTGATTTTCACTGGCAGAGAAATGAGGATCAGACTTTCAGGGGAAACCTGAAGTTCATGTTGCGGGGAGACCGGCTGACGGCGGTAAATATTCTGCCGGTTGAAGAGTACCTTGTGAGTGTTATCTCATCGGAGATGAGCGCCACATCATCAGGTGAACTTCTGCGGGCACACGCCGTCATCTCCAGGAGCTGGCTGCTTGCACAGATTGACAAGACCCTCCGCCTGAGTGACGCAGGTGAGAAATACCGAACCAGTTTTGTCACCGACACTGAAATAACCAGGTGGTATGACAGGGAGGATCACAGGGATTTTGATGTCTGTGCAGATGATCACTGCCAGCGTTACCAGGGAATAACCAGGGCATCAACCAGGGAGGTTGAGATGGCAGTGAGGCAGACCGCCGGTGAGGTGCTGATGCATGGCGACTTCATTTGCGATGCACGCTATTCAAAGTGCTGCGGAGGAGCCACGGAGCTGTTTGAAAATGCCTGGGAACCTGTGCATCATCCCTATCTCGTCAAGGTTATCGATGCCCCCGCTTCGGCCCATGCACCCGATACTGACCTAACGGTGGAAACAAATGCCATTGAATGGATAAAAACAAATCCTGAAGCATTCTGCAACACTTCCGACAGAGACATTCTCTCACAGGTGCTTAATAAATATGATCAGGAAACCAATGACTTCTTCAGATGGAAGGTCACCTACCGCCAGGATGAACTGAGTGATCTGGTCCGGGAGAGAACAGGTATTGATTTTGGACGTATCACCGCGCTGGAGCCACTTACCAGGGGAACCTCGGGGCGCCTTGTAAGACTGAAGATCACCGGTGACAAAAAGAGCATGGTTATAGGCAAGGAACTTGAGATCCGAAAGGCACTTTCCATGTCACACCTGTACAGCTCAGCCTTTTACGTGGAGAAGTACGGGGATGAGGGTGAGGTCACTTTTGTGCTTCACGGTTCAGGCTGGGGTCATGGCGTGGGGCTGTGCCAGATAGGAGCAGCCGTGATGGGCGCATCCGGCTATTCATACAGGCAGATACTGGCACATTATTTCGTTGATGCGGAAATCTTAAAGCTATATTGAGATGAAAAAAGTTTCCCTGACCATGATTCTGCTCATCGCTGCCATTTATGGCGCAGATGCTGATTCATGGATAAGAATCAACCAGCTGGGATACCTCCCGGGTTCAGTGAAGGTGGCGGTCTACATCTCGCAGGTACCCGGAGCCGAAAAATCATTTACCGTGTTTGATGCACTCACTGACAGGCCTGTCCTGAAAGCAGTTGCGGAGATCTATGACGGATCAGTATGGGGTATGGCGGCAGCCGCCAGGCTCGATTTCTCTGAACTAAGGCAACCCGGAGGATACTATATATTATATGGCCGCACCAGATCTGAGACATTCCGGATTGGAGCAAACGTATATGACGGCACGGCCGACTTCCTCCTCAACTACATAAGGCAGCAGCGATGCGGCTACAACCCTTTCCTGGCTGACACCTGCCACAGATATGACGGAATGATCGTTGATCATCCAACCCTTTCGGGGACTCCCATTGATGTCCGCGGAGGATATCACGATGCAAGTGATCACCTGAGATACACCGCCACAACATCCACCTCGGTATACCAGATGATGTTTGCATATATGAAGTCGCCTGAGATCTTCGGTGATACCCATGATGCAGCAGGCGCAGCCGGAAGCAACGGCATACCGGACATCCTTGACGAGGTTAAATGGGGTCTTGAATGGCTTCTGAAGATGAATCCTGACAGCGGGATGATGTTCAACCAGGTGGCTGATGACCGTGATCACCAGGGTTTCCGGCTTCCCAACCTCGATAAGGCCGGTTACGGGCTGGGGCCCTACAGGCCGGTTTATTTCGTGACAGGTAAACCGCAGGGACTGGCACAGTTCAAGAACCGCACCGAGGGAGTAGCCTCCACGGCAGGGAAGTTTGCCTCGGTCTTTGCCATGGGGGCGAAGCTCTTCGCGGAGAGCGATCCGCTCTTAGCCGGAACGATGGCTGCAAGGGCTGCCGATGCCTTTGAGTTCGCCCACACTGACCCGGGAGCAACCCAGACTGCCTGCAATGTCTCACCCTACTTCTACGAGGAGGACAACTACGTTGATGACATGCAGCTTGCGGCCTGGGAATTATGGTCGCTGACAGGCGACAAATATTACCTTGAGCAGGCAGATTACTGGGGTACGCTTGAGCCTCACACTCCCTGGATAGAAAAGGACACTGCCCGTCATTACCAGTTTTATCCCTTCGTCAACCTGGGCCATGCAAACCTTGGCATGTCAGACACCAGGTATTCCGCAAAGTACACGGATTTCATGCGCAGGGGCCTTGAAATCATCGATGGCAGGGACCAGAATGACGTGTTCCAGGTAAAGATACCCTTCGTATGGTGTTCAAACAACTATGTATCAGCAGCGCTGACGCAGTGCAGGCTTTACCGCGAGGCCACGGGTGACACCCGCTTTGACCACATGGAGGCAGCCATGCGAGACTGGCTCTTCGGGTGCAACCCATGGGGCACTTCCATGATCTGTGGTCTCCCGGCAGGAGGCGATTACCCGCTTTACCCGCACTCCGCAGTGACTGTCTACCTTGGAAAAACAACCACCGGGGGGCTGGTTGACGGCCCTATAAGCAAGGGGATCCACAGTAGCCTGAAGGGACTGACCTTGCTGAAGCCCGATCCGTATGCAGCCTTCCAGGGGGGAAAAGTGGTTTACCATGATGACATAGGTGACTACAGCACCAATGAGCCAACGCTTGACGGTACGGCAGGACTGAGCTACTACCTTTCCACCCTGGAAAAGGAGGGAAGGAATGAGAGGAGCGGATCAGAAAATGATATATACGATGCACATGGTGCAATTATCAGGAGAGGAGCCGGAGAAAAGAATATCTACCTGGTTTTTTCCGCCGATGAGCACGGTGAGGGTTTTGACCACATTCTCAACGTCCTGGATGAAAAGAATATAAAGGGGTCATTCTTCCTCACAGGCAATTTCCTCAGAAACAAAGGCTTTTCTCCTGTAGTGAAGCGTATTCTCAACGGGGGGCATTATGCCGGTCCTCATTCTGACGGCCATCTGCTCTATGTGCCCTGGGAGAACCGTGACACCCTTCTGGTGACAAAGCAGCAATTCACTGATGACCTGAAAAGGAATATCAATGCCCTCCGCAAGGCAGGGCTGAAGAAGGAGGAGCCCCGCTGGTTCCTGGCTCCCTATGAATGGTATAACAGCGCCATCAGCCGGTGGAGTGGGGAGATGGGACTGCAACTGGTCAATTTCACTCCCGGAACAGGGACGAATGCCGATTACACGACTCCGGAAATGGATAATTACCGCTCATCTGATTTCCTGGTTCAGCGGCTCTCATCCTTTGAGGAGAAGACTCCCGGCGGTCTTAACGGAGCCATATTGCTCATTCATCCGGGAACGGCGCCGGAGCGGACTGACAAGCTCTGGCAGAGGCTTGGTGAAATCATTGATTACTACACGGCAAAAGGATACACGTTTAAAAGGCTATAATTCAGAATGTCAGCACAGACTACAAACCGCTCACCCTGGACCTGGATACCTACCCTGTATCTTGCTGAAGGGTTACCATATGTTGCCGTCAACATCATATCGGTTATCATGTACAAGCGCATGGGCATCTCCAATGCCGATATTGCGCTGTATACCAGCCTGCTATACCTGCCCTGGGTGATTAAGCCCATATGGAGCCCGCTGGTTGACCTGCTGAAAACCAAAAGATGGTGGATAGTCATTACCCAGCTTGTCCTGGCAATTGGTTTTGCCAGCATCGCGCTTACCATTCCTGCGGCCTTCTTTTTCAAGATAACACTGGCATTCTTCTGGCTCCTGGCTTTCGCTTCGGCAACTCATGACATTGCGGCAGACGGTTTTTACATGCTTGGCCTGAACACCAACCAGCAGGCAAAATATGTGGGCATAAGAAGCACATTCTACAGGGTGGCTACCATTACCGGCCAGGGGCTCCTCGTCATTCTTGCCGGTTTCCTTGAGAGCTCGTCAGGCAGGGAGCCTGTTTCAATATTCATTGAGGCTTCACCACAGTACTCCAAAACCGTGCTGCAGGTGCCACATGTCACAGTTCCCGATGCAAGCGGTGACGGGATGTACTTCATAACAGGCAGCGACTCACTTCTTATCAGCACGCAGACAGTGGATAAAGACAGCCTGGCCGTTTTGCTTGATTCAATCAAGGCTTCCAATATCAGCAACGGGTTCTATACCGTGGAAGAGAAGCAGGCAAAACAAAAAGGATGGTGGGCAATAACGGTTTCTGAACCGCTGGGAGCATGGATCAGGGAAAACTTCGGAGAGGAGAGGGGCGATATTGCCTCTGTGACGGGGAGTGTAGCGGTTGTGCCCGTCAGCCTTTCCCGGAAACCGGAACAGGGGCGGGAGGTGGTCCTTAATACCGCTCTGAAAAAGGGAGACAGGAGCATTGCACTGATACAGGGCGAACACCTGGTCTTCAGCGAAGCGAACTGGGACAGGCCAGCCTATATGGTTTTCCAGGCTGATTCAAAGCTTACAGGATATACGTCTGCAAGTTATGAGGGTCTGTCGGGCAACATACCGATGGCATGGGCAGTCACCTTCTTTGTGCTTGCAGGTTTATTCCTGGTGTTCAGTTTTTACCACAAATTTGTTCTGCCCAGGCCTGACACTGACAGGCCGCATGAGAACCTTAAGCCTGTTGATGTTCTAAGGGAATTCGGGGCTACATTTGCCTCCTTCTTCAGGAAGCCGCAGGTGGGGGTGGCGCTCTTCTTCATGCTGACATTCCGTTTTGCCGAAGCGCAGTTGCTGAAACTGATCAACCCATTCCTGCTTGATCCGATTGACAAGGGTGGTCTTGGCCTTACCACCGGTGAGGTGGGATTAGTCTATGGTACGGTGGGTATTATCGGGCTAACTCTCGGTGGCATTATAGGAGGAGTGGTGGCAGCCTGGGGAGGCCTGAAGAAATGGCTCTGGCCCATGACCCTCAGCATGCTGCTGACCTCAGCCACCTTCCTCTACCTGAGCTTCACCCAGACTGATAACCTGCTGATTATTAATATATGTGTTTTTGTTGAGCAGTTTGGATACGGGTTCGGCTTTACGGCATACATGCTTTACCTGATTTATTTTTCAGAGGGAAAATACAAGACCGCCCATTATGCAATATGCACAGGTTTTATGGCGATGGGGATGATGCTCCCGGGAATGTTTGCAGGCTGGCTGCAGGAGCAGCTCGGATACAACCACTTCTTCCTGTGGGTTATGATCTGCAGTATTGTTCCGCTGATTGCGGTGTCATTGCTTAAGGTAGACCCGGGATTCGGGAAAAAGAACTCAACACAGAACTGAAACTGATCATGGCTGATGAAACAGGATTTGAGATTTGACCGGTTGAGGGAGGTTCTGGAGGGTGATCTCTATACTGATCAGACCCAGAGGATCCTCTATGCCACTGACGCTTCTGCTTACAGGGAAATACCCGTTGCGGTCACCAGGCCGGCTTCTGCCGGTGACATAAAGAGGATCCTGGCCTTTGCCCGTGAGACAGGCGGTTCGGTGATACCTCGTGGTGCAGGGACATCACTTGCCGGGCAGGTTGTTGGTCCGGGCATAGTGATGGATATTTCGAGATATCTCAACCATATACTTGATTTCAATCCCGCGGAACGATGGGTGAAAGTGGAGCCCGGCGTGGTGCTGGCAGAGCTGAACAGGTACCTTGCACCGCACAGGCTGCAGTTCGGGCCTGAGACCTCCACGGCCAACCGCTGTGTCATGGGCGGGATGCTGGGAAACAACTCCTGCGGGGCCCATTCAATAATCCATGGAAGCGTAAGAGATCATATCCTTGAGGTGGAGGCAATATTGTCTGACGGTTCTGAAGCGCATTTCAGGGCACTTACCACCGCTGAGTTCAATGCAAAGTGTGAGGGTGATCCGGGGCTTCTGGAGACGAAGATTTACAGGAACCTCCGTGACATGCTGTCTGATCCGCGCAATGCGGAGGAGATACGACGTGAATATCCCCATCCTGCCTTGCGACGGAGAAACAACGGTTATGCCCTCGATGCACTCCTGGAGAGTGATCCGTTCACCGGCAACGGGGAGATGGTCAATGTGTGCAAGCTCCTCGCCGGTTCCGAGGGTACCCTGGCATTCACAGTCTCGATGAAACTGAACCTGGTGCCTGTCACAGAAGAGAAGACCGGGCTGCTCTGCGCACACTTCAACAGCCTGCAGGATGCCGTTAGGGCTAATATTCTGGTCCTGAAGCATCGCCCGGCAGCTGTCGAACTGATAGATGACTATATCCTGAACTGTACAAAGGACAACATTGAGCAGAACCGGAACCGCTTTTTTGTAAAGGGTGATCCGAAGGTGATCCTGCTGATAGAAATCATCAGGCCCTCACTTGAGGAGATTGGTGCTGTTGCCGCCGCGATGGAAAGGGATATGGTCAATGCCGGGTTCGGATTCCACTTCCCGCTTTATACAGGGGCGGACGAGATGGCAAGGGTCTGGGAACTCAGGAAGGCGGGTCTGGGGGTTCTTCTGAATATACCGGGAAGGAAGAAGAGTGTACAGGTTATTGAAGATACCGCAGTACTGCCGGAGCTGTTCCCTGACTACATTGAGGAAGCTGCGGGTGTACTGGAAAAACACGGTCTGAGCTGTGCATATTATGCACATATTGCCACCGGGGAGCTGCATCTCAGTCCTCTGCTTGATCTCAAGGATCCGGATGATATAAGAACCTTCCGGGGGCTGGCTGAAGACATTGCGAAGCTGGTAAAAAAATATCGGGGATCACTCAGCGGTGAGCATGGTGACGGAAGGCTCAGGGGTGAATTCATACCACTGATGCTCGGCAGGCACAACTACACTCTCCTGAAGGAGTTGAAGAAGACGTGGGACCCGGACAGGCTGTTCAACCCGGGCAAGATCACGGATACGCCTCCGATAAATGAGAATCTGCGATACCCGGCGGGAGAACGACGCAGTTTTCCGGGTCTGGTGTTTGACTTCCCCGAAGAGGAGGGACTGCTCTATGCGGCGGAGAAATGCAGCGGTTCTGCCGATTGCCGGAAGAGCTCCCTGGTTGGAGGCACCATGTGCCCCACCTTCATGGTCACACGCGACGAGGACAAGTCGACCCGTGCACGCGCCAACATCCTGAGGGAGTTCCTGACGAGGTCAGATAAAAAGGATAAGTTTGATCACGAAGAGATTTACAGGGTGATGGATCTCTGCCTCTCATGCAAGGCATGCAAGTCTGAGTGCCCCTCGAACGTGGATGTTGCCAAACTTAAGGCTGAGTTCCTCCAGCATTATTATGACGTTCACCATGTGCCGTTCCGGGCATGGCTGATAGCCTGGCTGCCGAGGCTCTATGCCCCGGGGATGATGATGCGCCCCGTTACCAATCTGATTACCGGTACTTCGCTGTTCAAGCGGCTGATCGGCTTTTCGGTCAGGAGACCGATACCGGCACTTTCCCCCGTGACCCTCAGGGGGTGGGGCAGGCGTCATGGACTGAAGAAAGGAAGGACCGCAACCGATGTTTCAATCAACGCGGCGCCGGGACCGGTGAGCGGGAAGAGATCTGAAAACGGGCAGTTGTTGAAGGGCACAGTCTTTCTCTTCGCCGATGAGTTCACCAACTACAATGAAAGTGACATCGGGATCAAGGCGGTGATGCTCCTTGAGCGGCTGGGTTATGAGGTGGTCATACCCCGTCACCGCGAGAGCGGCCGTACCTTCCTTTCAAAAGGGCTGATCAGGTCTGCAAGGAAGATTGCAATAAAGAACATTATGCTGCTCCGCGATGTTGTTTCGGATGATAAGCCACTGGTGGGAATAGAACCATCGGCTCTGCTTACATTCCGTGATGAATATCCTGAGATGGCCGGCAAAGCACTGGCAGGTGATGCCAGGAGGCTGGCAGGAAATGCCCTGCTCTTTGATGAGTTCATCTGCAGGGAGATTGACCGGGGCAATATCACCCCAGGCAGTTTTACAGACAGGCCGGTGAAGGTGCTGCTGCACGGCCACTGCCAGCAGAAGGCAATTGCCTCCACCGCTCCTACAATCAGGATGCTTTCACTCCCCTCAAACTACACCGTGGAGGAGATCAATGACGGTTGCTGCGGGATGGCAGGCGCCTTCGGCTATGAAAAGGAACATTACGAGATGAGCATGAAGATTGGTGAAATGGTACTTTTCCCCGCGGTAAGGGCCGCCTCCGGAGAGACGGTCATCACCGCCCCGGGAACATCATGCCGGCACCATATAGCTGACGGTACCGGCAGAAGGGCACTCCATCCGGTGGAAGTGCTTTACGACGCGCTTGTAAAATGAACAGGAATATCCAAAAACATCAGACTATGAATACTTCAGGCTTCAGCAAGGTGGAACAGTCGTTTTTCAACCGTTCCGGAAGAAAAAAGATTACAACCAGGATGCCATATGTCATTGTGGATAACTTTCCGGGACTGGGGCTCCTGACATCACTCAGGTTCCTTGAGTGGGTGGCGGAGAACCCTGACGGAGTGATAAGTCTCCCGACGGGAAAAACACCGGAGTACTTCATAAAGTGGACAAAATACCTCCTGAACAACTGGGATAAGCCGGAGTCAAGGAAAATAAGGGAGGACAACGGTCTCTTCCTGGAAAAAAAGCCATCGCTCCGGGGCCTTCATTTCGTTCAGATAGATGAGTTTTACCCGATTGATCCGCGTCAGCACAACAGCTTCTATGATTATGTAAGAAACTACTATATAGAAGGATTTGACCTTGATCCCAAAAAGGCGCTGCTAATCAATTCAGAGGAGATAACACTGGCCGGCGGCAGGCACTTTTCAGAGGTTTTTCCTGATAACATCATTGATCTGTCACTACGTAACAGGGAGGCAGTCGGGTCGATGGAGAAGCTGCAGCAGGAGTCTCTCTTCAGGATAGACAACTGGTGCACCGGTTATGAAAAGAAGATCCGTGCCCTGGGAGGGATAGGATTCTTCCTCGGGGGTATCGGGCCTGACGGCCATATCGCCTTCAATACCAGGGGAAGCGACCACAACTCAGCCACCAGGCTCACGGCAACCAACTTCGAAACACAGGCTGCCTCAGCAGGTGACCTGGGAGGAATAGAGGTATCAAGAACCCGGCTTGTGATAACCATCGGACTTGGTACCATAAGCTATAACCCTGATGCGGTTGCCATAATCTTTGCAGCCGGTGACGCCAAGGCGCTGGTTGTAAGAAATGCGCTGGAGAATGCACCCGACAATCTTTACCCTGCAACAGTTCTTCAGTCCATTCCGAATGCCCGCTTCTACCTGACCGAGGGGGCCTCGGTTCAGCTTCATGACTCAATCGAAAGGTTTTACAGGGAAGGGGAATGGACTTTCGAAAAGACCGAAAGGGCTGTCTTCGACCTGTGTCAGAAGATCGAGAAATATGCTCACAAACTGGTATTGGACGACCTGTTGAACGATGAATACTGCTCCCTGATACCAGGTCTGAGTCTGAATACGGTTGCTGATGTGATTGAATCCACGAAGCGAAAGATTGAAGCAGGGCTGAAAAGGGAGAGAAATACAACTTTCTTCCATACAGGTCCTCATCATGATGATATAATGCTCGGAATATTCCCGGCCATCATTCCCCAATTGCGGGAGATAACCAACAGGTTTCACTTTTCTGTTCTTACCTCCGGGTTCACGGCCGTGACAAACAGCATGCTCCTCGGACTGCTTGAGGAGACCCAGCGACTGATATCCATTGATATGATACAGATGCTTCGGTATCCTGATTTCTTTGAGTCAGGCTATAAATTCAAGTGGGACAAGGATGTAAGTCATTATCTCGACAAGGTCGCAGACAAGGATGAAGCCGGGAAACTGAGAGGTTTGTGCCACCGCATCGTCCGGGCCATGGTGGATATCTACCAGTTGAAGTCAAAGGATCAGCTTGTGGAACAGATCAGGAGGAACATTGAGCTGATCCGCGGGAGCTACAGCGGTGAGAAGAATCCTCCTGACATCCAGCGGCTCAAGGGGATGCTCCGGGAGTATGAGGAGGAACTGGTATGGGCTCACTACGGTGTGCCTGTCCGGAATATAGAGCACCTGAGGCTGGGCTTTTATACGGGAGATATCTTCACCCAGCAGCCTGACAAGCACAGGGATGTTGAGCCTATATTGCAGTGCCTGAGGCGGATACAGCCTAATATCATCAGCCTCGCATTTGACCCGGAGGGGTCGGGTCCTGATACTCATTATAAGGTGTTGCAGGCGATTGCCGAGGCGCTGAGACAGTGGAGCCTGGAGAAGGATCTATCGGAACTGAGGATAATCGGATACAGGAACGTGTGGTTCAGGTTCCTGCCTTCTGAGGCAAACGTATTTGTCCCGGTATCGCTCAACTCCATGGCTGTGCTTAACCAGTCATTCCGTGACTGCTACGTCAGCCAGGTAAATGCTTCGTTCCCGAGCCCGTCATATGACGGTCCTTTCAGCGACCTGTCTCAGCAGGTGTGGGTTGAGCAGTTCAAGCAGGTTCAGCTGATCCTGGGAAAGGACTTCTTCTATGAGAATGAGAGTCCGAAGATCAGGGGGACTCATGGCATGGTATACTACAAGGAAATGCCGGTCAATGAGTTCCTGCAGCATGCCCGTGAACTCGAAAAAAGCGTCGAGGGGGCGAACATTCACTGACAAAGGACCGCGGCTTCACCGTGCAAAAGGGGAACCGGGTATAGACTCCTGGTTCCCGGTTAATATTGGCTGTTGTATTATTCGTAAAGGAAGTATTTCGAGGCTTTTGCCCTGAACGCCGGGATGTCATCGGTCCAGAGGTCCATGATGTCACTTACCCTGAAATTCTTCGTGAATCGGTTTCTTACCTCGTCGGTGCCGCACACCTTGTCGAACATGGCGTGGCGTGACGGGTCACACATAGTGAAGAGGTTTTTGTCGGGCCACAGACGGTGTGCTTCCTGCATTATATAAAACTGCAGCAGTGTCAGCGGGGCTGCCGCAGCATCGGTGATATGTATCTGTACTCCGTGTACCATTTTGCCCTCGAGGGTGCTGAAATATGGTTTATAGTGGATCGGCCTGAAGATCACTCCCGGAAGCTTTAGCCCGTTAAGGGATGCCGACAGGGAGTCGGCATTGATCCAGGGTGCGGCGAATGTCTGGAAAGGAATTGTATAACCCACTCCAATGCTGACGGCATAGAGTTCACCGGCAATTCCGGTGGCAGGGTAGTAGAGGGGAGTATCTCTGTGGGGCACCTGGGGAGAAGATGGCACCCAGGGCAGTCCGGTATCCCCGAAGTGCATATCTCTTCGCCAGCCGCTCATCTTTACTACATGCAACCCGCAGACAACGCCGTTTGCCAGCATTCTTTCCCCGTTAAGGAAGGTGGCAAGCTCGCCCACGGTCATTCCATGTATATACGGGATGGCAAACTGACTGACAAAGGAAAAGAAACCGGGGCGTGTGACAGCCCCTTCCATACGTATGCCACCGAGAGGATTGGGCCGGTCAAGAACCACCACCGGGATTCCGTTCTCGGCAGCTGCCTCCATCACAAGACCGAGTGTGCTGATGAATGTATAAGACCTGGACCCTATATCCTGTATGTCATATACCAGGATGTCAATTCCCTTCAGCATTTCAGGGGAGGGTTTCCTTGTTTTTCCGTACAGGCTGTAGACCGGGAGACCTGTTGACGGGTCAGTCTCAAAATCGACATACTCCCCGGCGGTGAACTCACCCCTTACACCATGCTCCGGACCATAGAGTGCTACAAGATTAACCTCCGGAGCATTGTGGAGGATGTCCACTGTTGACCTGAGACGGCTGTCCACACCCGTCGGGTTGGTGACAAGACCGACTCTTTTTCCCTTCAGAATTTCGAAACTGTTCCTGACCAGGGTCTCAATTCCGGTTTCAACCCGTTGTCCTGTAAGGGTTCCTGCAAAGAAAAACAACAGGGCTAAAGTCATCCCTTTTCTTAAAAGTGAAATGGTTATTGTCTTCATATATAGTTTGTTGATGTCTCTGGTTAATTAATTCAGTCTGTCATGGCAGTGCATGACACGAACCGGGTTGTCTCATATAATACAAGTTCCGGCCCTGTCCTTAAAATATTTCTGTCTGACAAATTAAATAAAATTCAATTGCCTATTGACTTGAATATTATAAATATTTATTTTTGGATTTGTAAGATGTAATACAACTTTCATGAAACCCTTAAACTACCTTGTCCTATTATTAACCCTGATTCTGCTTGCCGGTTGTCAGAAGAAAGAGGTTCCCGGGGAACTGAAGGAACAGCTTGATTCAATTGCATCTGCAATGGTGCCACAGCATGCCGAATCGATATGCGATGTCTCCCTCGTCCTGTCAGAAAACGGTGTACTGACAGTAAAGGGTGAGACTGATCTTCCTGGGGCCAAAAGTGCAATTATTGAGATGCTTGATGCTTCGGGACACAACTATGCTGACAGCATAATCGTTCTGCCTGATCCTTCAGTGGTTGAAAAGCCCTGGGGGCTTATAGCTGTGAGTGTATGCAATATCAGGACAAAGCCGGCGCATTCTGCCGAAATGGCCACTCAGGGACTTTTGGGCACTCCGGTAAAAATACTAAACAAGCGTGGAGGCTGGTTTCTGATTCAGACACCCGATTCCTATATTGGATGGACGGATGATCCGGTGGCCGAGCTGAGTGATGAGGAGCTGGCCCTGTGGAAAAGCAGTGAGAGGCTGATATACCTTGGTCATACAGGTATTATAACTGACAGCAGGGGAGAGACAGTTTCAGATGCTGTTTTCGGGATTATCCTGGTAAAAACCGGCGAACGTGGCGTCAACTGGTCCGTGGTACTTCCAGACGGGAGGGCCGGAGAGGTGAGAAAGAATGAAACAGAAGATTTCAGGAAGTGGGCGGAAAGTGCCAGCATTGAAACACAGAGACTCATAAGTTTTGCCAGGTTGTTCATGGGGTCGCCATATCTCTGGGGCGGGACCTCAACCAAGGGGGTTGACTGCAGCGGTTATACCAAGACCATATATTATTACGGCGGGGTGATAATGACCAGGGATGCTTCGGGCCAGTTCAGGTATGGCGATGAGGTCAGCATTGAGAACCCCTGTGAATCACTTGCTCCTGGTGACCTGCTCTATTTCGGAAGAGAGAGGGATGGGAAGGTGAGAATAACCCACACCGGTATGTATATCGGTGATACTGAGTTTATTCACTCATCACGATTGGTCAGGATTAACAGTTTCGATTCAACCAGGACAAATTACAGCGCCTATCTGCTGGAAATCCTGCAGGGTGCAAGAAGGGTGACCGGTTTCACGGAGGGGAAGGGTTTGCAGAGAGTGGCGCAGCACAGCTGGTATTTTTGATAACCAAAGTTTACCCGGATGTTCAATCTGATGGCATGCGGGTCATTGAGACCATAAAACACTGACTTCCTTTACATGAAGAAAAGAGATTTTATCAAGATCAGCGGGCTTGTAGCAGGTGCACTGATAACCGGTTGCAAGGGATCACCCGGAGACAGGGCCTCAGGCCTGGTCATGGGAGCGGGTAAAAGCGGGGGAGTGATGAAATTGAGCTATAAGCCATATGAGCTTCAGCTCAGACACGTATTCACGGTTGCTGCCAGCTCCAGGACCACAACGCCGGTGGTGCTGACCACCATAGAATATGATGGTATAAAGGGTTTTGGAGAGGCGTCCATGCCCCCGTACCTGGGAGAAAGCCATGAGTCAGTCCTCAGTTTCCTCTCGAAGGTTGACCTGGAGCAGTTCCATGATCCGTTCATGAGGGAGGACATACTTGCCTATATTGAAGGGATCATGCCGGGCAATCATGCGGCAAAGGCATCTCTTGACATAGCCCTTCATGATCTGACGGGAAAGCTTCTCGGACAGCCCTGGTTCAGGCTCTGGGGCCTCGATCCTCAGAAAGCCCCGGTAACCAGCTTCACGATTGGCATTGACACCGCGGAAGTTGTGAAGGAGAAGACTCTCGAGGCGAGCCCCTACAAACTTCTAAAGATAAAAATGGGAAGGGACAATGACAGGGAGATGATCGATACGGTCAGGTCGGTCACAGATGTTCCTGTCTTCGTTGATGTTAACCAGGGATGGAAAGACCGTAACTATGCTCTTGAAATGGCAAACTACCTCAGTGAACGGGGAGCACTTTTCATAGAGCAGCCGATGCCGAAGGAACAGATTGATGACATTGCCTGGCTGACCGAAAACAGTCCTCTGCCAATCATTGCCGATGAAGCCCTCCAGACCGTTGATGACCTGCTGCTGATGAAGGGTGTCTATTCCGGCATCAACATCAAGCTGATGAAATGCGGAGGGATGGATGCCGCCTACAAGATGATCACCATGGCAAGGCAGATGGGAATGAAGATATTGATAGGATGTATGACCGAAACTTCATGCGCAGTTTCGGCAGCTGCTCAGTTATCTCCTTTGGTGGACTGGGCGGACCTTGACGGTAACCTGCTTATTAGCAATGATATATATGAAGGGATGACCGTTGTTGACGGGAAGATTACTCTTCCTGACCGGCCGGGTATAGGAATTATTGAGAAAAAAAGTGGGAACTTGTAATACAACCTGCACAGAAATATGTATCTTTCTTTTGGGAATACCTGATATTATATTTCCAACTATATACCTAATCTATACTAATTAACCCTAAATCCAATCACATGAGAACAAAACTATTAATGTTGTTTGCGGTTTTGGGACTGATGCTTTCACAAAGCATATATGCTCAGTCTAAGATCGTGACAGGGACTGTCACAGACGCCACAACTAATGAGAAGTTGCCTGGCGTCAACGTGATAATCAAGAACACTACCACAGGTACGAGTACCGACCTGAACGGGGTTTACTCAATCAATGTCGCTCCGGGGCAGGTACTTGTCTTTACTTCTCTGGGATATTCAACACAGGAGGTGACCGTGGGCGCAGCCAGCAGGATTGATGTAAGCCTGAGGCCTGATGTTGAGTTTATTGAAGAGGTTGTGGTGGTCGGTTACGGCACTCAGAGAAGAGCCAACCTGACCGGAGCAGTATCTTCGGTAAATGTTGAAAAGACACTGGAGGCAAGGCCGATAGCTGATGCAGGCCGAGGTCTCCAGGGAACCATGCCCGGACTCAGTGTCGTTATCCCCAGCGGTGAAATTGGATCTGACCCGATCATGAAGATACGTGGTCAGATTGGGTCACTTCAGGGCGGATCATCACCTCTTATTCTTGTTGACAACGTTGAGATTCCCTCAATACAGATGCTTAACCCTGATGATATCGAATCAATCTCCATCCTTAAGGACGCGGCATCTGCTTCGATATACGGTGCAAAAGCTGCATTCGGGGTTATACTTATTACCACAAAGAAGGGAGCCAAGAATCAGGGCGTGACTGTTTCCTACAACGGCAACCTCTCATTCCAGAACATATCCAAAAAAATGGATATGGCCGGTCTGGATGCACTGGAATACACACTGGCAGCATTTGAGCGTGTTGGCGGGACAGTTGCCGGCGCATTCTGGATGGTTACACGCGAGGGATATGAGAAAGCTGTTCAATGGCAGGAGAAGTGGGGAGATGTTGTTGGTCCTGATGATCCTATGGTATTTGGCCGCGACTGGTATGTTGATGCAAACAACCGCAAGATCGGGCTGAGGACCTATGACCCTTATTATTATATGGTAAAAGAGTGGACTCCCACTCAACTGCATAATTTCTCGGTAAACGGCAAGACCGGGAACACGGATTACAATATAGGGCTCGGATACCTGGATCAGACTGGCATAATCAAGCCATCTAAGATTGATGATTTCAAGCGTTACAACGGGTCAATAAAGCTGGGTACACAGGTAACTGACTGGCTCAGGGTCAATGTCGGTGCACTTTATTCAAAGCGCAACAAGAGATATGCCTATGCCACCAACTCCACAACAGCAGACCCGTGGCTTTATATCTACCGCTGGGGACCCACTTATCCCATGACTACCGAGGATGGCGATCCGACACGCAACCCCGCTTACGAAATGTCTGTTGCCAATACGGCAAACCAGATGAATAATTACACAAGCGTAAACGGTGGTTTAGAGATCACCCCGATGAAAAACTGGTATATAAACTTCGATTATACGCATTCAAACCTGGAATACATCACAAACAGACCGGGTACAAGGTATACGGCACGAAATACATGGACTTCTGCTATACCAAAAATGGATGATAACGGCAATCGGATATACGTTGATTCAAGCACAGGCCAGGTTGTCTCTTCAACCACACCGGGAGCAATACCGGCCTTCAGGCTGAGCATGGATACATATACGGCAGTAGGTTCAAACCCTGATCATATATATCGGCGTTCTGAAAACAACGTGAGGAATACCATGAACCTCTTCACAACATATGATCTGGATGTTCTTGATGACCATCATTTCAGGGCTTTGCTGGGGATGAACAGGGTAGCATATGAGGAGGCTTACAACTGGTCGCAGACAACACAGCTCATTGATTACAACAACCCGCAGTTTGATCTTGCCTATGGCACGCAGACAACAAGCGGAGGAGCATACTGGGAATCACAGCTTGGCTTCTATGGACGTCTGAACTATAATTTCAGGGAGAAATACCTGTTTGAGGCCAACCTGAGGTATGACGGCACCTCAAAATTCCCGACAGACCTTCAGTGGCGCTGGTTCCCCTCATTCTCGGCAGGATGGATCCTTACACAGGAGGAGTTCATGGCATGGGCAAGACCGACTGTCAGCTCGTTCAAGCTTCGTGCTTCATGGGGTACCATCGGAGACCAGACAGTTTCGAATTCCCTGTACATTCCAACCATGGGAGGTTCTCAGAATAACTGGCTTCTGGGCGCTGCAAAACTCTACCAGTTCGGTACTCCGGGAGCAGTTTCCGCATCAGTTACATGGCAGGATATCACAACCCTGAACCTGGGATTTGATGCGCGCTTCCTGAGCAACAAACTCGGTGTTACATTTGACTGGTACCAGCGTGACACAAGGAACATGATAGTTCCACAGGAAGGGCTTCCGACAACATTCGGAACCAGTGCACCGCAGGGTAATTTCGGTTCATTACGTACCAAGGGGTTTGAACTGCAGGTTGATTATAACCACCTATTTGAGAACGGACTCGGGATCAGCCTGATGGCAACACTTTCAAATGCTGTGTCCAAGATTACTGAATATGGATCAACTATGAGCATTGATTCATGGTATGTAGGCAAAACCTATGGAGAGATCTGGGGTTATGAAACAGACAGGCTCTTCCAGGCAGATGACTTTGCATACGATGGTGAAGGAAACCTGATAAGGGTCACGGTGCCTAATGAGGCCGGAACGGCAAACTACACCATCTACCAGCTTGCGGATCCCAACACACCCATCCAGGGAAGGCTGCAGGCAGGCAACTTCCTCTTTATGCCCGGTGATGTAAAATTCGTTGACCTGAATGGTGACGGATACATAAATCCGGGTAACCGGTTGTTAGAAGATGCTGACGGTAAACCTGACTATGGCGACCTGAAGATCATCGGTAACTCAACCCCGCGCTTCCTCTACGGATTCCGTACGGACCTTAATTATAAGGGTATAGATCTGTCATTCTTTATCCAGGGCGTTGGAAAACGTGAGGTCTGGGGAGATGGGTTCCTGGCAATTCCTGGTTATAACTCTGCTGACGGAGCAATGCCACAGGCATTTGCAGGCGATTTCTGGAGGCCGGACAGAACGGATGCTTTTTATCCCCGTCCATACAACCAGGCAGGCAGCAGCACTACGCTCAACATGCAGCCCCAGACAAGGTATCTGCTCAATATGGCATATCTCAGGCTGAAGAATATCACTCTCGGATACTCTCTTCCTGCAAATCTCATAAGGAAGGTATCGATCAACAAGGTGCGCGTTTATGTAGCTCTTGAGAACTTCCTTACTTTTGACCATCTGGGCTCACTTCCCATTGATCCTGAGGAGATATCAGGATATTCAATGTGGAACACTTCTAACTACAACCTGGGTCGCACAGGTGTTGGTGTACCTACTTTCAAGAGTGCATCAGTCGGTCTTCAGGTAAACTTCTAAAACTTAGAACGATGAAAAGAAAATTGACTATTATCATAGCTTTGGTAGCTCTGTTTTTAGGCGGATGTGAAGATTTCCTTGACAGGCCGTCACTTACAACAATGAATGATCAGAACTACTGGACATCTGAAAACAATCTGCGCCTTTTTGCGAACGGGTTCTACTCCACCAGCGAGACTCCATCAATGATGATTACCTACTGCGGCCCGACATGGAACTTTGCATATGTCCGCAAATCCAATCTTTTCCTCGAGAGAATCGATAAGATGAAAGACACATATATAACCACCGAAGCTTACAACCACTGGAGTGCAGTTGCACGGTTCTTCAGGGGATATGAATACAGCCGCCTGGTGAGTGTCTTTGGTGATGTGCCTTATTATGACAGGGTGATACTTGACACTGAAGCTGACCTGCTGTATAAGGACAGGGACAGCCGGACACTGGTTATGGATGCTGTATACGATGACTTTGCAGATGACTTTGCATATGTTCTTGCAAATATGCGTCTCAATGACGGGAGTGCCCAGTATCTCAACAAATACATAGCAGCAGGATTTATTTCAAGGCTGATGCTTTTTGAAGGCACATGGCAGAAATACCATCTTAACAATACCGAAAAGGCCCAGAAATACCTTCAGATGGCAGTGGATGCCGCAAATATTGTTATGGCTTCAGGGAAGTATTCCTTCACCAGTGATTTCCGTTCACTGTTCGGATCATTTGATCTGGCCAATAATAAGGAGGTGATAATGTACAGGCATTATGATGCTGCCATTGGTGTTACTCACCATATTGCATCCTATGCCAACACAACTGAAAGTCAGCCGCAGTCTGGCAATCTTGACCTTGCCAAATCATTCATCTGTGCTGACGGGCAGGTTTATCAGTCATCGACACTGCCGAATGCAGCCAAGCTCGACTTTCCAAGTATGATTGCCACACGTGACCCGCGGTTTGAGGCTACCTTCTGGGACAAGCCCATGAAGGAAGCTGCAACCCTGCTACTGTCCGATAAGTTCATTGACAGGATAGGCCCGACATATTACGGAAGGTCCTATCCTGCCGAGTACGGATCAAACACTAACACCAATGATGCCCCGGTGATGAGACTTGGAGAGGTAGTGCTGAACTGGATAGAGGCAAAGGCTGAGCTTGCAACTATGGGTGGCGCAGCTGTCACACAGGCTGATATAGACGCATCCATCAACGCTATACGGAACAGGCCTCTGGATGCAGTTGCGATTGGCAAAGGGATACAGAAGACCGCCCCGATGTCATTGGCAAGCCTTCCAAATGACCCTGACCGTGATGCTGATGTGACGGCCCTGATCTGGGAGATCCGCCGTGAACGCAGAATGGAGTTTGTATATGAACACTCCCGCCTTCTCGATATTAAGAGGTGGAAGAAGCTGAACTACATGGATGTCACCACCAATCCTGACCTGCACCTCGGTTTATGGATTGATTTTCCAGTAGAGTATGCCGAATGGCTGGTACCCGCCAAGGTCAACAAACTTAAAGTCCAGAAGGAAGACGGAACAGTTGTTACCTACACAGGAACCAATGCTGCCGATATGGTAGGATACTACATTCCTGAAAATATCTCGGCCAGGGATGCCTTCACAGACAGGGTTTACCTTGCACCTGTAGGCATGACCCAGATTGCCCAATACGCTGATAAGGGATACACCCTTACACAGACACCCGGCTGGTAACAGGTACACACAATTCCCGATCAATTATCGGGGAAGCTATTGAGCAGGGATATGAACAAATCATGTCCCTGTTTCGTTTCATTACCGGTAATTGAGTATTGGAAACACTAAATACCGGCCAGCCCGGTTCAGGAATTGGCAATTAAATGCAATAATATGCTTCCGTCATCAAATAAAAATTGTTATATTGCTTTAACGTTTTGAAGCGGAAAACAATACCAATCAGGTTTAAATTCAACTCCAATAAACCAAACAAATCGACCTATGTTAATTCAAGAAAGAAAGTCCAAATGGTGTAAGCAGTTTTTGCTTTCAGCATTTGCAATGATTCTTATTTCCGGGACGATGATTGCCCAGAATATAAGAGTTACCGGAAAGGTTACGGACAGCAGTTCACTGCCAGTCCCGGGTGTAACCGTTCTGGTTGAGGGTACTACATCCGGTGTGGCAACAGACAATGATGGTATCTATTCTATTACAGTTCCGGCAAACGGAGCTCTTGTTTTCTCTGCTATCGGTCTTGAGACTCAGAGAGTGCCTGTAAACAACAGGACAGTCATCAATGTGACTATGGCAGAATCGGCCATTGCGGTCGAGGAGGTGGTGGTAACAGCCCTGGGCATAGAAAAGGAAAGGAAAGCCCTGGGATATGCTGTACAGGACCTGAAGAGCGAAGAGCTCCTTCGCAACAAGCAGACCAATGTGATCAACTCGCTGGCCGGCAAGGTAGCAGGTGTGAACATCACCCAGTCAAGCGGTTCGGCAGGCTCAGGCTCTACAATAATCATCCGTGGAGGCAACTCGGCCAGTGAGTCACGTGACAACCAGCCACTCTTCGTGGTTGACGGGATCATCTATGATAACTCCACGGTGAACAGCGGAAACTCCGGCACTGATGGTGTAACAAAAGTGAACACCTCTTTCGGAAACCGCGTGATGGACATCAACCCCGATGACATCGAGAGCATGTCAATCCTGAAGGGGGCAGCTGCTTCCGCACTTTACGGATCACGTGCCGCTGACGGTGTGGTTATCATTACAACCAAAAAGGGAAGTGAAGGCCCTGTAAAGGTTGACTTCAATTCAAAATACTCCTACTCATGGGTCGGCATCCTGCCAGAACTGCAGGGAGTATACGGAAGAGGCTTCTACAACCAGGCAGGGGTTTTCAGCGATTATACAACACAGTCATGGGGTAATCCAATTACCGGGACGGTATATGATAATGTGGGAAACTTTTTCCAGGGAGGGAACGTTTTTGACAACAACCTGAGCATATCAGGAGGCAGTAAGAACAACAGCTTCTATCTCAGTGCATCCAATTTTGACCAGACCGGTGTGGTGCCAATGACCGGCTATGACAAGAGTACGTTCCGCTTCAACGGAGAGCAGAAATACGGAAAACTTACTGTCGGAGCCAATGCCGCATATTCAATTTCAAATACTACGAAGACCCTGACCTCCGCAGGGCTGTACAATGGCGGCGGAAATGGAACAATGACAGCCCTTTACGGATGGTCACGGAGTGATGATATATCAAAGTATCTTAATGACGATGGTACAAAATACAGGATGTTTGAGGGGCTCCAGGAACTTGCCAGTGATGTGGAAAACCCCTACTGGATCCTCAATAAGAACAAGCTTACTGACAAGGTGAACCGTTTCACGGGAGGTATCAATGCTTCAATCAACCTGACTGAATGGTTCAACATACTTTACAGGGTTGGCTTTGATACTTATACGAGCGGTGCCTACACCTATATCGCTCCTGGTGGAGCCGTTTTGGAAAGGTATCAGGATGGAAGGCTCAGCAAGAGCGGTGTTAACTATGAGTTCCTGACCTCGAACCTGATGCTAAACTTCAACAGGAAAGTCGGAGACTTCGACCTCAACCTGCTTATGGGACATACCGCGGAAAGCACGAACAGGATCCTCCGCACCAACTGGGGGTATGGTTTCTCCACTGCCGGCACAATCAGTTTTGCCAACATTGTTGATGAACAGAAGTTCTTCACTGAAAGAAATGTCACCAAGAGACTGGTTGGGGTCTTCGGGGAATTTCGTGCATCCTACAAAAGCATTGCATACCTGACTGTTACAGGCAGAAACGACTGGTCATCAACTTTACCGGTTGAGAACAGATCATACTTCTATCCCTCAGTTTCCGGTAGTTTCGTCTTTACGGAACTGCTGCCGGAGAATAATATACTATCCTTCGGAAAGCTGCGAGCATCATGGGCACAGGTCGGTAAAGATGCTGATGCCTATGCCACCAACACCTATTTATGGGCTCCGCAGGTTGTGAGTGCCCAGTTTGTAGGCACTGGCAACAGCTGGACCGGAGGCAGCCCAAATCTCGTTCCTGAGATTCAGACATCCACAGAGTTTGGAGCTGAACTGCAATTCCTGAAGGGGAGACTGGGTCTTGACTTCACCTACTACAACAGTGTAACGGAAAACCAGCTGGCCAGTCCGCGTCTTGCCCAGTCAACGGGATTCATATTCCTGACCCTGAACAGTGGTTCCGTACATAACAAGGGGATGGAGCTTTCACTGAATGCAACCCCTGTCAAACAGGAAGACTTTGAATGGGATATGACCCTTAACCTGTCAGGTAACAGGGGTACCCTGGGAGATTTCCTTCCCGGAGTCGGCCTCTTCTATGTTACGGATGTTCAGATCGGTGGCGTAAAGGCAGCTTCAGTTCCCAATGGCGGGTACTTTCTGGGCCTTACCGGTGATTACTGGATAAGAGAAAAGGACAGCGAAGGCAACGAAATCCCCGACGGCAGGTATGTGGTTGATGAAGCCACCGGACTATATGCATTTACAAATGTTGAGACAAACGTAATTGGCAACCGTGAGCCCGATTTCATCGGAGGGTTTAATAACAATCTGCGTTACAAGAACATTAATTTATCCTTCCTCTTTGATATCAGGAAGGGAGGTGACATATACAACGGAACCGAATACTACCTTACAGTAAATGGTCTGGGTATGAGAACCCTGGACCGTGAATCCGTAACAGTATCTGGTGTCTCAAAGGCAACTGGTGAGCCACTTACTTATACATATGAAGCAGGGCAGACCTACACGGTAAACGGCGCTTCACGCTCCGGCGAATACATGATACAGCAATACTGGGCAAATTACGCCAGGAATGCATATAATTTCATGACAAGCACCAACTGGGTAAGACTTCGCTCGGTAGCATTATCGTATGATTTCAGCGGACTTCTTGGCGGCAGGAGTTTCATCAAGGGATTATCTGCCTCTGTCGCAGGATACAACCTGTTGTTATGGACAAACTACAAAGGCATGGATCCTGAAGTAAGCGTCTCCGGTTCAGGAACGGGAGGCTCAGGCTCGATGGGTATTGACTATTGCGGTGTTCCTGCAACACGGAACGTGACTTTCGGACTCAACGCTACGTTTTAATAACAGATTCAAAATAAGTGATTATGAAAAGAGTATTATATATTACACTTAGTCTGATCCTGATCCTTGGCTTCTCCTCCTGTGAAAAATGGCTGGATGTTAATGTTGACCCTGATAATCCAAATGACCTCAGTGCAACTCCGGAGATCAGACTCCCGTGGATACAGCATTATTATATGTATGCATGGGGTACAGCTAATATGCGGACAAATACAATTGCCGGCATTATTACACAATCTTCTGCAACAGCTGCCAACGGCAGGCTGGCTGCATGGAATCCATTGCAGAGCAGTTCCACAACCATCTATCAGAACTGGTTCCTGGGAGCAGCAGTAAATATCAAGCCTCTGATAGAAAGGGCAGAAGAATCAGGCGCATACCACTACCTGGGTGCTGCTCATTGCATTAAGGCCATGGGCTTTATGATTATGGCTGATTTATATGGAGAGATGCCATACACGGAAGCACTTACCGGGAAGTACAACCCGGTCTATGACCAGGGAGATGTAATCTACAACGGATGCATGGCTGACCTTGACAAGGCTATCGAATACTTCGGGATGACCCAGGAGGCCGGTGCTCCTGCTCTCGCAGAAGGAGATACCTGGAATGGCGGTGATGTCAACAAGTGGTTAAAACTCTGCTATGGTCTCAAGGCCAGGTACCTGCTGCAGATATCCAAGAAATCAACTTATGACGCGGCAGCTGTCCTGGCTGCTCTGCAGAATGCACCCCAGTCAAATGCTGAAAACACCATCATGAAGCACTATAACGTGGAAGGTGATGCCCTAAACTTTACAGTAGGTGACCCGTACCAGACCAATTCAACCTGGAATTCAGCCGCCTATGGTACCGGCCAGCGGTTTACAAGATGGTATGCCAACCTTCTTACAAACAACTATACCGGAGGATCAGGCATTATTGACCCCCGCCTGCCCAAACTGCTGCCTGCAATGATGACTGATATTCAGCTTAACTCATCGGGTGACATTCTCAGCCATGGCTGGGCGCGCGATATCGGCGTGGACATGTTATATTCTGACATACGTCTTAATGGCGGACCACTGGGCGCCTCATACACCCCTTCAAACAGGGTGGTTACATATGCCATTGCGGATGATACCGAAAGAGCAAATTTCATTGCGTCGTGTCCACATAATTACACGGTTACCGGACCAAGCGTTGCCGTTACCTATCCGGCCGGTTCATTCTATATCAACAGCACGAACTACAAGAGGGCCGGTGATACCATTTATGTCAACATGAGGTCAAACAGCATGTCAACAAGCGGTGTCTCAGTCACTGACATGTATTACTATGCAACCAACGGACTGCCGGCTGTCGCCGGTACGGGTTCCTTCTTCGTAAGACCCGACTCTGACTCGGAGATACTGACATTTGCCGAGATGTGCTTCATCAAGGCCGAGGTTTACCTGAGACAGGGTAACGCCCCGCAGGCACATGCCGCTTACCTGGATGGGATTGAGGCAAGCTTTGAAAGGATGCAGACCAAACTCAATGAGTGGAAGTCATCTGGCACTATCAACCCTGATCAGATGCCCATGAACCAGGCAGACATCGATGCCTACATGGCAAGTGCTGCAGTGGTACAGAGTCCTGCCGCACTTACAATGGCTGATATAATGAAGCAGAAGGTAATTGCCATGGGTATCAACATGCAGAACTGGAATGACATGCGTCGATTTAACTACAGTGCAGGCAACGTAGGGTCATTTGGGGTTGTATACCCGGACTATAAGCGCCCGTATGAATTTACTGCAACCAACATCATGACCGGTACCAGCCCTACCGACCTGACCTACTGGTTCCGCAGGTTCAATCACAGCACTCATGAAAGCAACTACAACAATGAGCAGCTGATGAAGTCAAATCCGCTTGCCATGAAGGATGCCATCTGGAGTGATCCGGTATGGTGGGACAAGGAATAACATTATAGACCAGGCATGATTATCCGGGGAGCTGAGATTCAGTTCCCCGGTATTCATTTCTGAAGTCAGCATTCTGCAGTCCGCAGTCAGCAGTTGACGGTTGTCAGATTTGTTGGTGACTGACGGCTTATTATTGCGGGCTTCCCGGGCCTCAGGTTTTCCTGAATCCGCTTCTCTCAATCAGGGCATCCGGTGATGGTTCCCGGCCGCGGAATGCCCTGAATAACTCATCCGGTTCACGACTGCCTCCCTTTTCAAGGATATTGCGTCGGAAAGATTCCGCTGTCTCCCTGTCAAAGATTCCCTTCTCCCTGAACAGGCTGAAGGCATCGGCATCGAGTACCTCTGCCCATTTGTAGCCGTAATAGCCTGCCGCATAACCGCCTGAAAAGAGATGGGCGAAAGAGACGCTCATACAGGCACCTTCTGCGGCGGGCAATAACTCTGCCGGAGCCATGGCGGTACGCTCAAAGGAGACAATATCACCCCTGAATGGTTCCTCCAGCATGTGCCATGCCATGTCAAGGAGGCCGAAGCTCAGCTGCCGCATGCAGGAATAACCTTCATTATAGGTGATCGACTCCCTGAGGCTGTGCAGCATCTCCGACGGAATCTTCTCACCGGTCTTGTAGTGGGCTGCCCAGGTATCAAGCCACTCTTTCTCCCATGCCCAGTTTTCCATTATTTGTGAGGGAAGTTCCACAAAATCGCGTTTCACATTGGTACCCGAGAGACTCTCGTAGGTGCAGTCTGACAACATCCCGTGAAGGGCATGGCCGAATTCGTGAAGGAGGGTATTCATTTCACTGTGGGAGAGCAGGGAGGGCCTCTCTGTTGTGGGCCTGGTGAAGTTCATTACCAGGGAGACAACAGGGATTATCCTCCTTCCCTGATGCTCAGTCGTGAGGCTTTCCTGCCCGATGACCTGTTCCCGGCTCTGCTCCCGGAACCCTGTCATCCAGGCCCCTCCGCTCTTCCCCTTCCTGGGATGAAAGTCAAGCATCAATATGGCTATGATACCGTTTGAGCCGTCATGTACCTCATATGCGGTTACCTCCTCATTGTAGACAGGTATCTCCCTGTTGACCACGAACCTCAGACGGTAGAGCCTGGTTGCCAGCCCGAGAACAGCCTCTGTGACCTTATCAAGGGGCATGTAGGGGCGCAAGGCTTCGTCATCGATGCTGAACCGTACCATTCTCAGCTTCTCTGAATAATATGCCCAGTCCCACCGCTCCAGCCGGCCCTCATGGCCGAGGGTGCGGGCGAACTCTTCCACATCTTTAAGGTCTCTTCTTCCTGCAGGTACGGAGGCCTCAAGCAGTTTCTGAAGGAATTGGCTGACATCCTCAGGCGCTGAGGCCATTCGCTCCTCAAGGGCATATGATGCATAGTTTTCATAGCCAAGAAGCCTGGCCATCTCCAGCCTCAGCTCAACTATCCGGAGCACCAGTTCCCTGTTGTCGTGTTCATTGCCTCTGAATGCGCGACGGGTATAAGCCCTGAACATCCTTTCCCTCAGGTCACGCCGGTCTGCATATTGCATGAAAGGGACATAGCTGGGCGCATGAAGGGTGAAGAGCCATCCTTCCATCCCTTTCTCCCTGGCCAGCGCTGAAGCCGATTCACGCACACCCGCTGGCAGCCCTGAGAGTTCATCCTCTGAAGCCAGGTGGAGAGTAAAGTCGTTTGTCTCGGCCAGCACATTTTCCTCAAATTTCAGCGACAGGGTCGAGAGCTCAACCGTGATGGCCCTGAATTTCTCCTTATCATCCTCTGACAATCCGGCACCGCCCCTGACAAAACCCTTGTACCTTCGGTCAAGCAGGATAAGCTGTTCCGGATCCAGAGCCATTGATTCCTTCCGGTCATAGACACTTTTTACCTTCTTAAAGAGCTCGGGATTGAGTGTTATGTCATTTGCAAAATTGGTCAGCAAAGGGGAAACTTCACGTGCAGCCTCCTGCAGTTCAGGTGTTGTGTCGGAGCTGTTCAGGTTAAAGAGGATGGGGGTGATGCGGTTCAGCAGTTCGCCGGCATTCTCAAGGGCTTCTATTGTATTTCTGAATCCGGGTTCGGCTGTATCGGAGATAACTTCATCCACCTCCCTGCGGGCTATAATTATAGCTTCCTCCACAGCGGGCCTGAAATGTTCCGGCCTGATGAGTTCAAAAGGAGGCAGTTCGTATGGGGTATTCCACTCCTGCAGGAGCGGGTTGGAGTTTGAATCAGGGTTGCTGTTAGTCATAGGTGTGAAATTGTGGACTGGACAAATATAATTTATTTGCGACTTGCGATTTGCGAATTCTTTGGAAACACTCTTGCCCGTCGCCCCCCCCCTCATGCTGGCTGCTTTACCACCGTCTGGCGGATCGCTATTCTGCTGCCAACGGTTGTAACCCGGGGGGTCAATTATTCACGATCAAACCTCTGTGGCTGATAATGACAAAAATGCCATACCCCGAAGGATATGGCACTGATGTTTTTGAAGAAGGAATTTCAGAAGGGGAGGTCGTCCATCTCGGGGCTGGGTGAAGGGGAGTCCTCGAGCTGGGGATTGACAATAGCCTGCTGGCCATTCTCCGCAACTGCGATACCCCTTGTTACCGAGAGGGCATTAAGGTTGGTAATGTAATTCACCAGGCCGTTTTTCTCCCAGCGGTTACCCTTGATATTGAAGGTTACGGTCACGTCATGCCGGAGCCACGATTCATCAATTATCTCGCACTTTTCCTGGGTGAGCTGAAACTTGATGAAGTCTACATAGGCCTGTCCGCTGCCGGCTTCCTTGTGTTCAATGACGAACTCGCGTTTACGGAACCTTTCGTTTATCCTGTTGACTGGATAAACCTCAGCAACCTTTCCCGTAATCTGGTATTCCATTATTCTGATTCGGTTATGACAATCCTTTCGATTTTGTCGCCTGCCCTGATCATATCAATCACTTCAAGGCCTTCAACCACCTTTCCGAAGCAGGTATGCTGTCTGTCGAGGTGTTTGGTGTTAGCCCTGCTGTGGCAGATGAAGAACTGGGAACCTCCGGTATCTCTTCCGGCATGGGCCATGGAGAGCACACCGCGGTCATGGTACTGTTTGGTACCGGTAAGTTCGCACCTGATCTTATAGCCCGGTCCCCCGGTACCCACCCTCGGGTCACCCGGATCTTTTGAGAAGGGGCATCCTCCCTGGATTACGAAATCGGGTATTACCCTGTGAAATGCCAGTCCGTCATAGTATCCCTGCCTGGCAAGTTTCACGAAGTTCTGTACGGTACCCGGGGCATCGTCATCGTAAAGGGTAGCCTTCATCACCCCTTTCGGGGTAAATATCTCAGCTGAGATCATTGTTTTTGGATTTCAAGAAGCTCAACTTCAAAAACAAGGGTTGAGAATGGAGGAATCGGGCCCTGTCCCTGTTCACCGTAAGCGAGCTCATAAGGGATATAGAACTTGTATTTTGATCCTGCCGGCATCAGCTGAATGGCTTCCTGCCAACCCTGGATAACCTGGTTCACGCCGAATGTTGCGGGTTCGCCGCCTTCAACAGATGAATCAAATACAGTGCTGTCAAGGAGCATTCCTGTGTAGTGAACCTTAACCACGTCGCTGGGTCCTGGTTTTTCTCCGGTGCCCATAGTTATTACCTCATACTGGAGGCCGCTGGTTGTCTCCTGTACACCCTCGCGCTTCTTATTTTCAGCCAGGAACTTTTCACCTTCATCGATGTTCTTTCCATACATCTTCTTCATTTTTTCAGCCTGCCTGTTCTGCATGTATGTCATCACATAAGCCTGGGCTGACTGTTCGTCAAGAGTGTTTTTGCCGCTCTTTGCGTCAAGCATACCTTTGGCAAGGAAGACCGGGTTGATATCAATGCTGTCTGATGCCATATAGTAAAAGTAATTGGCAATTCCGAGTGCGTATGCAAGAGAGTCATCAGCGCTCTTCACTTTGGCACCGGTCACACCTGATTTCGGATTACATGAAGACAGAATCATGGCTGCCGTAACAGCGAGAATAACTAAACCTTTGATTTTCATTGTGTATGTTTTAATTTAATTTCGGCAAAGATAATACTTTGAATTTTCTGGTTGAGGGGATCACTCTTCTTTTATTACCTCGAGCAGTTCCACTTCAAATATAAGGGTTTCAAACGGTTTGATCACGTTACCGGCTCCCCTCTCGCCGTAAGCAAGGTCATATGGGATATAGAGCATCACCTTTGAACCTTCTTTCATGAGCTGCAGTCCTTCCACCCAGCCCCGTATGACATTGCTGACCCTGAACTGGGCCGGCTCGCCACGGTCAACTGACGAGTCAAACTGATTCCCGTCAATGGTTTTGCCTGTATAATGAACCTTCACGATGTCCTCAGGTCCGGGTGTTGAGCCTGTACCTTCCTTAATGATTTTGTACTGCAGTCCGCTGGCGGTTGTTACCACCCCTTCCTGCCGGGCGTTTTCTGACAGCCATGTTCTTGCGGCTTCTATCTCTTTGCCGTGCCTGGCCATGAGTCGTTCCCTTTCACGTCTCTGCATATAGCTTGCAATGAATGCGCTTGCGGCAGTGTCGTTCATCAGGGCTTTGTCCTTTGAAGCATCTGTCAATCCTTTTGAGAACATTTTTGTATTGATGCTGATGCTGTCACCCCTATAGTACATGAAGTTTGCCACGCCAAGGGCATAGGAGAGTGAATCATCAGATGTGGCCAGTTTTGATTTCTGTGCTGTAACAGGCACCATTGTGACGACGGCCATCAGCACTGCAAACATCAGTTTCCTTTTATTCATTTTCATTATTGTTGGTTATCTGTCCCGTATGGTTACTTATCAGGACAGTTTCAGTGGCGCAAATATACCACAAATCATTTCCTGACAGCTCTTGTGAAGACTCTTTTTCCGGGAGGGCCCGGAAGATGAGTCACATCAAACCCGAGTGCCCGGAGCATTCTTTTCAGGTTTCCCTTGGCCGAGTATGTTACAAAGACAGATCCCGTGCGGGTCAGGGTGGCAACCTTCCTTATCACATCCGGATTCCACATTTCAGGCTGTTTGTCAGGGCCAAAGGCATCAAAGTAAACAAGGTCATATATGCCGGACGGATCCTCGGCGGTGAGGTCCGTCAGCCTTTTCTCAATGGTGAACCACTCTGTTATCACTTCAGGGGAGTTCCAGGGAGCTGCGTGAATGGCATTAAAAAGCTCCTGTCCCCCTTCACCTGCCAGTGATCCGTAGTTCAGCAGGTTGATCAGTGCCGGATCAACCGGCTCTTTTTCAAGGGTTTTATATGATGCTCTCAAGCCTATTCTGGCTGCATGGATGGCTGTCAGAAGTGCGTTGAGGCCTGTTCCGAATCCCACCTCCAGGATTGAAACCTTACCAGGGGGCATGGTGCCCAGGCCCGCGTTGATGAAGATATGCTCCGACTCGGTCATAGCGCCAAAGCGCGAATGATAATGTTCATCCATCCCGCGCACATAGAGTGTGTGTGAGCCGTCGCTGGTAATCCTTAATTCAGTATCCATCAAACTTTTTGACCTTCAGACCTCAGACCTTCAGACTTCAGACCGCAGACCTCAGACCTTCATCCGCCAGCTGGCGGATCAGACCAACCCGAGTCGTACCATGTCCTGACGTCAGTGGCAATCATACCTGCCCTTCTGGCTGCCTCAATGCCCAGGTCACCGTCTTCAAAAACCTCGCAATCGGAAGGTGCCACCCCCATAAGTTCGGCGCACCTGAGGAAGGTTTCCGGATGTGGCTTATGGTTTACAACATCATTGGCTGTGACAATGATGTCAAAGTAGTGTCTTATGCCTATGATTTCCAGCGTTTTCTCCACTGCCTCACGGTGACCTCCGGTACCGACTGACATCGGCAGTTTGCCGTGGTATTTCTGCACCAGAGCCGTAACCGGTTCGATGGGGGTGACATTATGCTGTATTGCATAGAACTCATCGAGTTTTACCTGCATAATATCCTCCGGTGTTACAATTCCTGTCTTTTCGTTGAGAGCTATTACCTCCTCAGCGATCTTCCATCCGGGAGCACCTGTGTGTGCCTGGAGGAATTCTGTACTCATTACAATGCCAAACCTGGCACATGCCTTCTGCCATGCCTGGTAATGCCAGGGCATGGTATCGGCCAGGGTTCCGTCAAGATCGAAAATGAGTCCCTTGACTCCGGGAGTGATGTCGTAATTGAGCATGAGGCAATAGGCAGCAGGCAGCAGTGAAATGGGGTTTAGCTATTTGGTTTTAAGAGGCATGGCGATGAGTGTGAGGAGCCGGGTGGGATCCGCGGATTCAGCAGGATCAGAGAGGTAATATTCCCAGGCCACTCCTTCAAGCGCGATGCCATTTTCCTTTGCATAGTTTTCGAGTGCCAGGTAGGAGAGGCTCAGTTCGTCATAAGGTCCGGTATGGAGACCTTTAAGTGCCATGAATGAGCCGTATCTGACAAGTTTTACATCACCAGCTGATTTTCCTCCGGAAGAAACAGATATTCCGGCAGTCATGGTGAATTTACCGGTTGATTCATCATAGTCTGTGTATCGTGTAAAAGGCATTCCCTGTGGCTGCAGGTTCTGAACCTGCAGTTCAGCCATAATCCTGGCCAGGCTCTGTCCGAACCAGGCAGATATCTCCTCCATTGTCATGACGGCAGAAAGAGTCAGGGCCTCCGTTGCGGGGTATTCCTCGATACCTGTCTCGGTTAATTTGCTTAACTGAACACCGTTGGTTTCAAGGTAGCTCTTCAATTCATCCTTGCCTCCCTCCATTGTTTTCCGGATCATGCCTGAGAATGCCTTGTTGGCAATGCGGCCGAAGGGAGAGCCGGAGCTCATGGAAATGGTCCATTTCACCGATGTTCCTTTCTCAGATGGTGTGAATTCCCACTCTTCAGGAATGAATTTCCCGGGCATCAGTGATACCTGGTTCAGGAGATAAGATCCGAAAACAACCGAGTCAACAAGCATGGAACCCTTGCCGACTACCGGTCCGTCCCAGTTATACTTTGAGCCGATGTATCCGGGGACAATGTCGAATGTGCATTTTACGGCGCTGTCAGCCTTGATCCATGGATCCCAGGCAGTGCGGTCAACAAATCCTGCAACAAAATGGAACACTTTGGCAGGAGGGAGGCTGATCTCTTCTGATACTGTCACTTCCGTCTCTTTTGGCATGGCAAGGCCAATGACCGTAATAACTGCGAGCAGCACAAGCATTACGATAAAAATCCACTTCAGTACTTTCATGGTTGATGTTTATCTGATTTGTTCGTTGCCAAAATTACATTAAAGGTTGATACGGGAAAGACAAGGTTCAGCAAAAAGTCATTCAAACCGCCTGATTTAGTCACGCATAAGGAAAACAGCCTGTCAATGGTTGCTTTCAGACAGCTCCGGGTCAAAAACAGAGGGTATTTTCAGAAGAGGTTATCTCCCGAGGAATTTTCTGACCTCTTTTGCCACGTTCTCTCCGGTGAATCCCAGTTTCTGGTCCAGGACCCCGTAGGCGGCCGAGAAGCCGAAGCTTTCGAGTCCCCAGACTTTCCCATCAGCACCAGCGAAGCCGAGCATTGTTACCGGCAGTCCTGCCGTGAGGCAGAAGACGGGAATTCCCGGTGTGATGACGCTGTTACGGTATTTCTCCTCCTGAAGGCGGAATAAGCCTTCAGAAGGGGCGGAGACGATCCTTGTCTTCACGCCGTCAGCCGACAGGAGGGATGCTGCCTCAACGAGTGTTGCCACTTCTGACCCGCTGGCAACCATGATCACATCAGGCTTCCCGTCACTTTCAGCAACGGTGTATGCCCCCTTTGCCGCCAGGGCTGCTGCCGCGGCACGGGTAGTACCGGTTGCCGGGAGGGTCTTAATATTCTGCCTTGACAGTATAAGGGCAGTAGGCGTGCTTTTGTTCTCCAGCGCCAGTTTCCATGCGATGTTTGTCTCTATGGCGTCTGCGGGACGGAGGACAAGCATGCTGTTCCCGCCGTGATGATTCTTCAGGTGTTCCATGAGGCGTATCTGTGCCTCCTGTTCTACCGGCTGGTGTGTCGGGCCGTCTTCGCCTACACGGAAGGCATCATGTGTCCACACATATTTGACCGGTAATCCCATCAGGGCTGCGAGCCTCACTGCCGGTTTCATGTAGTCAGAAAAGACGAAGAATGTGCCGCAGACAGGTATTACTCCGCCGTGAAGAGCCATGCCGTTCATGACTGCAGCCATTGTCAGCTCGGAGACACCGGCATGCAGGAATGCTCCCGAGAAGTCGCCCTTTGACAGCGGTTTGCTCTTCCTGAGGAAGCCATCAGTCTTGTCTGAGTTGGCAAGGTCAGCCGATGCAACAATCATATTGGGTATCTTCTCCGCAAAGTGTGAGAGGAGTACAGCAGATGCATTACGGGTTGCATCATTCTCCTTCTGTGTTATGGCTGAGAAGTCGATTTCAGGTATGGCACCCGACCAGAAGCTTTCCAGCAGGCGGGCAGCACCGGGATTTTCATCTGCCCATATTTTTTTCTTTTCTTTCCAGGCTTCGGCAGCTTCCTTTTTGGCAGAAACAGTCTCTTCATACAGTTTTTTTACATCGCTGAATATGGCAAACGGGTTTTCCGGGTCACCGCCGAGGTTGGCCACCGACTTTTTGAATGAGGCTCCGGCATGGGTGACCGGCTGCCCGTGGGTGGATGTCTTACCTTCGAATCTGTTTCCGGCCTCGTCAATGAGACCTTTACCCATTACAGTTTTGCCGATGATGAGCACGGGTTTTACGTTCTCATCGGATGCCAGCCTGAGTGCACCCCTTATCTGGTCATGGCTGTGCCCGTCTATTTCCATTACGCGCCAGCCCCATGCCCTGTACTTGGCAGCGGTGTCTTCAGATGTCACGGCGGAGGTCTCTGTAGAGAGCTGGATATCATTTGAGTCATAGAACATTATAAGGTTACTCAGCCCGAGATGTCCGGCGAGCCTGCCGGCTCCCTGTGAAATTTCTTCCTGGATGCCACCATCAGATATATAAGCATAGATCCTGTGTTCAAACAGTCTTCCGAACCTTGCGGCAAGGAAACGCTCGGCGATGGCTGCACCCACTGCCATGGTATGTCCCTGGCCGAGGGGTCCGGAGGTATTCTCAACACCTCTTTTCACATCCAGCTCAGGATGGCCTGGGGTAACGCTGCCCCACTGGCGGAACTGCATAATATCATCAACGGTAAAAAGCCCGGTGAGTGTCAGTACTGAATAGAGCATTGGCGACATGTGTCCGGGGTCAAGGAAGAAGCGGTCCCTGTTTATCCACTGAGGATCTGCCGGGTCAAACCGGAGAAACTCGGAATAAAGGATATGAATGAAATCTGCTCCGCCCATTGCACCGCCGGGGTGGCCTGAATTGGCCTTTTCGACCATTGCCATTGAGAGAATACGGATATTGTCTGCCGCGCGTTCGTTTACGTTTTTGATCATGATGATTTAAGCCTTAAAATTCAAGGTAAAAATAGGGAAAAAAGTCTCACCGGCGTGCTTTCAGGCATATGCGGAAGTCCGTCCACTGCTGAATTGTGTTTTACAGATGTACCTGGCATGCCGCACCTGGATGTAACGTGTAATAACAGGCAGACCGGGCAGGCCGCACCTGGATGTAACGTGCAATAAAAGGCACACCGGGCATAACGCCCTTTGCTGTATCAGGCATTGTATGTTGAAGAGGCGGTGTCACCGCCACGGCCGGTCCAGTTGGTGTGGAAAAACTCACCCCCGGGTTTGTCAGTACGCTGATAGGTGTGTGCTCCGAAGTAATCGCGCTGAGCCTGAAGGAGGTTGGCAGGAAGCCATGCGGAGCGGTAGCTGTCAAACCATGCCAGGGCTGCGCTCATGGCGGGAACGGGAATTCCTGCTGTCACTGCATGTGCTATCACCCTCCGCCAGCTTTCACTGTTTTCCTTCAGGATACCGGTGAAGTAACCGTCTGTTACCAGATTGGGCAGTGAAGGTTCACGTTTGTATGCTTCATAGATCTTATTTAGGAATGCTGAGCGGATGATGCATCCTCCCCTCCATATCATTGCTATTTCGCCGTAGTTGAGATCCCAATTGTACTCTGCAGCGGCGTTCCTGAGAAGGTTGAACCCCTGTGCATAGGATACGATCTTTGAGGCATACAGTGCCTTGCGTATGTCATCCACGAACTGTTTTTTGTCAGACAGCCTGGTCTGCGACGGGGCGTTGAAGAGGGGTGATGCTTTAACCCTCTCATTCTTCATCGAGGAGATGAACCTTGCGAAGACAGATTCACCGATGAGGCTGAGAGGTACGCCGTGATCGAGTGCGCTCACAACAGTCCATTTCCCTGTTCCCTTCTGGCCGGCAGAGTCGAGTATCTTTGTGACCATCGGCTGGCCGTCAGTGTCTTTGAACCGGAGTATCTCACCAGTGATCTGGATAAGGTATGAGTCAAGCTCACCCTTGTTCCACTCATCGAAGATATCAGCCATCTCATCATAGGTGAATGCCCCTGAGCTGAGCATCAGGTGGTAAGCCTCGCAGATCAGCTGCATATCTCCGTACTCGATGCCGTTGTGAGCCATTTTCACGAAATGACCCGCACCGTTGTCGCCTATCCAGGTCACGCATGGGGTGCCGTCGGATGCCCGTGCCGCAATTGAATGGAAGATATCCTTCACATGTGGCCAGGCCTCCTTCGAACCTCCGGGCATCATTGAAGGCCCTAGCAGCGCACCCTCCTCACCTCCTGAAACACCCGTGCCTATATATAGCAAACCCTTGCTTTCAACATATGCAGTTCTTCTGATGGTGTCAGGGAAATGAGAGTTACCTCCCTCAATTATTATGTCACCCTCGTCGAGGAGTGGTATTATCATCTCTATGAAGTCATCAACCGGTTTGCCTGCCTTGACCATCAGCATCACCTTCCTCGGCCTGCTGAGATTTGATATAAGTTCCTCCAGCGAATAGGCGGGTATCAGCTTTTTCCCCTTTCCTCGTCCGTTAACAAAACCGGTCACTTTTTCCGTGGTGCGGTTATAGACTGCCACCGTGTATCCACGGCTTTCAATGTTGAGCACCAGATTCTCGCCCATTACTGCCAGGCCTATCAGTCCAATGTCTGCTTTCATTCTGTTTTTTTTATTGATTTTATTGAAGGTATTACACTTTCATGCTATTCCAGGGTATTCTCCTTTAGTAAGTTTAGTCCCATGCAAGTTTCATCCTGAAAACTGTATTGTTTGAAGTCATATTATTTCAAATCCCAGTTCCGACATGATCCGTGCAGCTTCCCTGTCATCAGTTCTGATTCTGTATGAACCGAATTCACGCCTGATCCTGTAATTGTCGCGAAGATACTCGAAATTTTTTTTGCCTTTCCGGAAGAGGAGGTCGTCCTCCTCAATCGGGTAGGTATGACGTACAGCGGCCTCCACCAGCTCAAGTGTGGAAGCAGGGAGGTGGTGTATGACGGTCCGCATCGTAAGGTCAATCAACGGTTCCTCAGGCTGTGGCAATGCCTCCGGTGACCAGCCGGTAAGGGGGAGGTGGAGTTCCTTCGCCACAGCCCTGACAGAACTGATTGTGGCATTTGCCTTACCATCGACAGAATATCCTGCTATGTGCGGGGTGGCTATGTCAGCGAGGTCTGCCAGCACCGGATCTGCCGCCGGCTCAGCTTCCCATACGTCAAGAGCAGCGCCCTGCAGCAATCCTTCATCCAGCGCTTCACGAAGCGCAATGTTGTCAACCACCTCACCGCGTGATGAGTTGACAAGGATTGCACTCTTCTTCATCTGCCTGAGGTTTTCCTGGTTCAGCAGGTGGTATGTTTTATCCTCTCCCTCCCGTGTCAGCGGAACGTGCAAACTGAGAATATCACTCTCTGTCAGTAGTTTGTGGAGGGGATGGAATTCCGGTGCCGGTGAGAACTCACGTCTCTCCCTGGGCGGGTCATTCAGAAGAACATGCATGCCCAGTGCGCGAGCGGCTCTCTCCACCTTTGATCCTACATTCCCGACACCCACAATCCCCAGAGTCACCGACTGAAGGTCAAGGTTGTGCTTTCGTGCAAGGAAGAAGAGGAGTGAGGTGATATACTGCATCACCGAGCCTGAGTTGCACCCCGGGGCATTGGCCCATCTGATTCCATTCTCTTCAAGCCACCCCGTGTCAAGGTGATCAAACCCGATTGTGGCCGAGGCAACTATTCTCACACTGCTTCCCTTCAGCAGGTCTGCATTGCACCTGGTACGTGTCCGTACTATAAGAGCATCTGCATCTTTGACCATCCTGGCGTCAATATGCCGGCCCGGGCTGTAAACCACATCAGCCCACCGTTCAAAGACTCCCCTGATGAAGGGTATTTTTTCGTCAATAACGATCTTCATATTCGTGTTCCCGCTCCGTTGTTTTCCCAGATCCCTCTATTCCTCTTTCCTTCAGCCCCGTTACCTGGTTTTTTCCCCACCGCCGATGCCTGCTGCTTTCCAGAGTCCTGTTGCAGGATTTGAGATAAAATAAAACTCTTCGCCATCGGCTGTCCTGTTGAATCCTGTCCGGAGGTTCAGGGGGTTGTACTTTTTAACCAGGGAATCAATCTCCCCATAACTGTATCCCACTGACTCCACCTCCGGGCGTGTGAGGTGCCCTGCAGCATATGTAACCCTGAACCGGTTCTCTGGTGATCCGTGGATGAGATGTGCGGCTGCACTCAGGTTCTCCTGCAGGTCATTGTTTGCTTCAGTGAAGGCAAGTATCTCAGGAGTTGTGCGGTAGCCATATTTCCTTATGAGCCTGTCAATTGCAGGATCTTCGCCGAAGGTCCTGACACCGGGAGCAAGGACAACCAGTTCCCCTTCATCGGCAATGGCCATACGGGTTCGGTAGATACTCTTGTTTCCCAGCCAGGTGCTCTTGAACTCCTCAGGGTCAAGCCATACGACCACCTTTTTCAGGCGTTGCGGCAGGGTGGTGAAGTTGAGTTCACGCGAGAGGGTGGCAGCCTGCGAGAAGCATTCAATGTCATCACCGGCAAAAAGGCCCCTTATCGCGAGGCGTCCCTCACTGTCAGGAGCCACCACGGTAAGGATATAGATCAGCGGTAACCGTGGTGCAGCTATCTCTGAAGCCCTGTTGAGCACAGCCCGGACAGGGTTGTCTGTGGTGCCCAGGATATTCTCTATCCCGTGCACCGCGCCAATGAAATGGCTTTTGTTGATAGCCTCACTGCCGCCACAGCCCACAAAGACATTCTTGTTGTAGTTAGCCATTCCGGTTACCTCATGGGGCACCACCTGGCCTACTGAAATGATGAGGTCATGACCCCCCGCGGCCAGCAGCCGGTTCACCTGTACCGGGTAATCAAATGTCAGGCGCCCGCCGGTCACCTCAGAGATGAAAGATGAGGGTACCCGTCCAAGCTCCTCAATATCAGTACGCCAGCGGTGTTCCCTGAAGAGTGATTGTGGTGTTTTGCCGTACATCTTAGAGATCTCCACCGCTGTCATGGGTACATGGGTTCCCAGTGCCGGGAGGATATCAGCAAGGCGGTCTCCCAGTTTCTCCCACAGCAGTTCGGTGATCATCCCGGCACCGGAGTGGGCACGGGTTATGTCGGGAGGTAATACCAGGACCCTCTTCCGCTCGCCGAAACTGCCAAGTATCGTTTCCAGCGCTGCGGCTAACTTTTCCCTGTCTGTTGCAATGCCAGGGCCGCATTCTGAATAGTAGACCATGTCTTTACTTTTTATTCCTGCCGGGTTTGCCGGTTCCGTGTCATCAGGACACAATCCGCCGCGACAACGGCCTCAACTTCTTTATCGTTGCTCCCAGGATGGCTTTTCCGGAAGCGAAAGTCTGAACTTTTCAATAAGCCTGTCCTCGTATTCTCCCTTATAGGTTCCATTCATGAACCTGTCAAGGGCTTCGTCATGGAAAACCTTCCAGGACCTGTCTTCATCACCAGGAATTACCGGGAAGAAGAGTGCATTGTTGTCAGTTGCCGCCTTCAGGTCTCCTGGTGCATCTCCAATCATGAGGATCCTGTCAGGCCGGTATCTCCCTTTTGTGGCTATGGAAATATGCTCACTCTTTGTTCCCTGTTCCTGTCCCGCAATTGCCTTTACCAGGCTGTCAATATTATGTTCCTTCCACTCCCGTGTCAGTGCTTCGAGGGGAGTCTGGGAAACCACTATCGCATCGGCCATGGTGCTTAGTTTTTCTATTGATATGCGGGCATGGGGGAAGGGTGGTGTATCACGAAGCCATCTTGCAATATCCTCATTAATGGCAAGGGTCCAATCCAGAATTTTTTTCAGGGCAGGGGAGGGATTGGCAGATACATACTCCCTGAATACCGGGTTTCCTAGCCTGGTTTCCCTGCGCACCCATTCCCTGAGCGGCTCCATATCGGGAAGGGTCACCCCCAGTTCAGTTACTTCGGGTCTTTTGGCCAGGAGGTCCATTACCCTTATGAGTGCAGGGAAACGGTTTATGCCGCGGGTAACGGAGTAAAGGTTCACGAAATCCCAGGCTTCCCGGACGTACTTTGCTATCGCGAACAGTCCGAAATACTTGACAGTGTTGGGGCAGAAGAACTCCTTGTGCTTCACCTCCATGGTGTCAAATACACAGCCGTCAGAGTCAATGCCAATAAAGAAATCCCTTTCCGGTTTGAATTGTTCCAGGTTGCTCATGCTGTATGTTGTCAGAGTTTATCAATAATATTACAATAACCAGGTGATATAGTTCCCGTCATACGCCGCTGTATGCACTGAATCCTCCGTCAACAGGGATCACCACCCCTGTTACGAATGATGATGTTCCGGAGACCAGGTACAACATGGTACCAATAAGTTCATCAGGCTCTGCGTATCGTCCCATGGGTGTTGCAGCGATTATTTTTCTTCCTCGGGGTGTCATCTCACCAGTCTGTTCGTCTGTAAGGAGAAAACGGTTCTGGTTGGTGAGGAGGAATCCGGGGGCGATTGCGTTTACCCTGACACCTGCAGGAGCAAAATGGACCGCCAGCCACTGGGTGAAGTTATTTATTGCAGCCTTTGCTGCGGAGTATGCGGGAATCTTTGTAAGAGGCCTGTATGCATTCATTGAAGAGATATTGACGACAGACCCGCTCCCCTTCCTTACCATATCCTCGGCAAGGATCATAGTCGGAAGGACTGTTCCCTTGAAGTTAAGATCAAAGACGCCGTCAAATCCCTCAATGTCAAGATCAAAGAATGACCCTTTCAGGTCTTCTTCCTTGCCGGCGATGAATTCCTTTGCCGTGGTGGCGGTGGCCTTGTTACCACCGGCGCAGTTGACGAGGATGTCGAGGGACCCGAACTTTTCACGGATCTGGTCCCTGGCTTTTATAAGTGATTCCCTGTCAGTTACATCGGCGCCAATGGATGTGGCCATTCCGCAGTCAGGTCTGGCTGCCATCTCGGCGGCAGTAACCTCACCCCGTTCTGGCTTGACATCCAGTATTATTACATTCACCCCTGCGCTGCAGAGTCCCCTGACGAGGGTCATTCCGATTATCCCGCTTCCGCCTGTGATGGCGGCCACCTTTCCTTTCAGATCGCTGAAATCATTCATATATCCTGTTTTCTAATCAATTACTATTGGCCTGTATTTTGGTACAAGGAGTTTCATCACTACCCAACCGATAAGGTATGCCACGGCACAGATGCAGAAGATAATGAAGTAACCGGCCCTGATCCCCTCGAAGCCGAAGAAATTCATTGGTCCGGTGAGATACTGTGCACCTGAAGCCAGCAGTTCCTTGGTCATTACTGCAGCCTGGCCGTCAACCATGGTTGTTCCTGAAGCGAAATCAAAGAGTACGCCCGAGCCCTTGTTTATGATGAACGCGCCGATACCCCCTGCCATCCCGCCTATACCTGTAATTGTTGCAATAGCTGATTTCGGGAACATATCGCCGATTGTTGAAAAAAGATTTGCAGACCATGCCTGGTGTGCAGCCGCGGCAATGCCAATGATTATCACGGGGAACCAGTATGAGGTATGCCCCAGCGGCTGGGCAAGCAGTGCCAGCAGAGGGAAGAATGCGAAGATAAGCATGGCACGCATACGGCCGGCATACGGATTCATCCCTAGTTTGTCAACGAAGTATTTTGGCAGCCAGCCGCCAATGATGGAGAGCATGACTATCGCATAAAGTACGAAGATCAGTATCTTGGCCATCGTGGTATCGGAAGTAAGCCCGTAGACGTCACTCAGGTATGCCGGAGTCCAGAAGAGATAGAACCACCATACACCGTCAGTCATGAATTTGCCGAACGCGAAGGCCCATGTCTGCCTGTATTTGAATGTCTGCAGGAAAGGAATTTTCTTTTCCGGCTTTTCGACATTGTTGTTTGCCTTTGTCTCTGCAATTGTATCCTGGTTAATGTAATCGAGTTCAGCCTTGTTTACAAGCGGATGCCTGTCCGGTTTCTTGTACATGAAGATCCAGAACCCCATCCAGATGAAGCCTATTGCACCGATGACTATAAATGCCATCTCCCAGCCGTATTTTGCCGCTATGGCCGGAATGGTTATCGGGGCTGCCAGTGCTCCGACCTGTGCTCCCGAGTTGAATATACTTGTGGAAAAAGCACGATCCTTCTTCGGAAAGAACTCGGCGGTGGTCTTAATCGCCGCCGGGAAGTTGCCTGCCTCGCCCAGTGCAAGAACAAACCGGGCAAAGATGAAGAGTGTCACGCTGACAGTGGTTACCATGCCGATATCATCCACGGTGCCGATAATATTCCTTGCTTCCTCAAAACCGACAAACCATTTTCCTGCTGTGATTCCCGATGTTGCTATCCCGCAGAATGCATGGAGGACTGCACCTGCCGACCATACCCCGATGGCCCAGAGGAACCCCTTCCTGGTATCAATCCAGTCGACAAACCTTCCTGCGAACAGCAGTGAGACTGCATAGAAGATTGAGAACAGGCCGGTGATGGTCCCGTAGTCATTGTTGGTCCAGTGAAATTCAGGTGCAATAAAATCCTTCCAGGTAAGGGATAGAACCTGGCGGTCCATATAGTTGATGGCTACGGAGAAGAAAAGTAGCGAGGTGATGGCCCACCTGTAGTTTGTCATCTTTGATGCTGAGGAGTCTGAGGACATAGTGTTTGTCTGAAGGGTTAATACTTTAGTGTTTATTTTAATCAGTGCGGCCGGGTTTCAACCTCAGGGGAGTGACGCTCTTATTTTCCGGATAATTGCCAGCGTATTTTTTACAGTCTCCCGGAGGTTCTTCCAATCGCTTTCCCTTACGATCTTTTCCGTTATAAGTGCTGAGCCCATTCCGACGCAGGTGACACCGGCCCGGAACCATGCAGCAAGGTTATCTTCAGCCGGTTCAACTCCGCCGGTAGGCATTATGCTTGTCCACGGGCACGGCCCCTTCACTGCTTTCACGAATTGCGGGCCTCCGACGGCGTTACCCGGAAAGATCTTTACAATTTCGGCGCCCAGTTCTTCTGCCAGGGATATCTCTGTCACAGTTCCGCACCCGGGAATCCACAGCACTTTCCTTCGGTTACAGACCTTTGCCACCTCGGGGTTCAGAGAGGGTGCAACAATGAAGTCAGCCCCCATCTGAAGGAAGATGGCTGAAGTGGCGGGGTCAGGGACAGATCCTGCACCTATCATCATGCCGGGCAGCTCCTTCAGGGCCCATTTTCTTACATCTGCAAAGACCTCATGAGCGAAGTCACCACGGTTGGTGAATTCGAAAACTTTTGCCCCGCCGGCATGGCAAGCGGTGATGACCTCTTTGCACACCTGCGGATCAGAATGGTAAAAGAGAGGCACCAGGCCGGTCTCTTCCATTGCCAGTGCAACACTGATACGTCTGAATGCTGACATTTTGCTTCTTCCTTTCTTTGAATCAGAATCCAAAATAATTCTTTGCGTTGTAGTAGGAGATCATCTCCACCATTTTTCCCAATGTGCCGATCTCAGATCCTGGGAGTTTCCCTTTTTCCACATCATCCCCCAGCATGTTGCAGAGAATCCTGCGGAAGTATTCGTGCCTCGGGTAGGAGATGAAGCTGCGTGAGTCGGTGAGCATACCTACGAACCTGCTCAGGAGACCCATCAGTGAGAGAGCATTAAGCTGGTTGATCATGCCGGTTTCCTGGTCAAGGAACCACCACCCGGCACCGAACTGGATCTTTCCTGGAGTCTCACCATCCTGGAAGTTGCCGATCATCGTGGCTATCAACTCATTATCCCTCGGATTAAGGTTATACAGAATTGTCTTTGTCAGTTTGCTGCCGGCATCAAGCCTGTCAAGGAATTTTGCCAAGGTTCTGGCGACGGTGAAATCGCCGATGGAGTCATAACCGGTATCAGGGCCGAGGCGTGCCAGCATCCGGCTGTTGTTGTTGCGGATGGCCCCATAGTGGAACTGCTGTACCCATCCTCTCTCGCTGTCCATAATGGCGAGTTCGTAAAGCATGGCTGACTTGAATTTTGAAATTTCCTCTGCACTCAGCCTGGTTCCTGAGAGAACCTTCTGCAGTATGGTTCCAACCTCCTTGTCAGTGTAGTCATCAGCGTGGAACTGTTCAATGCCATGGTCACTGAGAACGCATCCGGCATCGGCAAAGTACTGGTGCCTGGTCCGCAGCGCCTCTATCAGTGAGGCGAAACCCTTAATCTCCGTTCCGGAGACCTCTTCGAGCCTGGTGATATACTCAATGAATCTTGCAGGGTCTTCCGGTGACATGGCTTTGTCAGGGCGCCAGGCAGGGAGGACTTTTATCTCAAAGCCGTCATTTTTAATGGCCTTATGATGTTCGAGGCTGTCAATGGGATCATCGGTTGTGCAGACCACCTCAACATTGAACTTCTTCATCAGTCCGCGGGCCGAGTACTCAGGTTGCTGCAGGAGGGCGGTGCACTCTTCCCATATCTCTGCAGCCGTTTCAGGTTTCAGCAGTTTGCCTACCCCGAATACCCGTTTTAGTTCCAGGTGGGTCCAGGCATAGAGAGGGTTTCGCATGGTCATCGGGACAGTCTCTGCCCACCGGTCATATTTTTCACGGAAGGAGGTATCCCTTCCTGTGACATACCTTTCATTTATGCCGTTGGTTCTCATTGCCCTCCACTTGTAATGATCCCCTTCCAGCCAGATCTGGCCCAGGTCTTCGAACCGCCTGTCGGTTGCAATGGCCTCAGGGCTAAGGTGGCAGTGGTAGTCTATGATGGGGAATCCTTCCGAGTGTTCGTGATAGAGCCTGCGGGCCGTTTCGCCCTGAAGCAGGAAGTCTTCGTTTATATAATCTTTCATTATGCTGTTTTTATGAGGTTGGAAACAGTCTTAAAATATGGCGTCTGTAGATGTTTTCCCAGACGCAGGTTGAAATAATGCGTTCATTTGCCACCAGGGCATCAGTGTATTCGCTTCCCATCTCTGAAGCAACCTTGTAACCCACATGAATGAGCTGGCGGAAGCTTGGGTTGTAGTCCGGGTCGCCGGGAATATGTCTGAGTGTTGCAGCAAATTTCAGGGTGTCCCAGGTGTCAACGCTATCAGGGTGTGGGAGCAGCCCAGGTTTTATGTCAATGACGGTGGCATACGGGCCGCAGAGTTCCTCGCGTCTCTCATATGCCCTTCGGTATATAAGCTTTGCGATTTCAAGCCCTTTGCCACCTGAGAGTGCAAGCCCGATCACTTCCTCGAGCCAGGTAGTTCCTGCTGTTTTGAGGTGAAGCCCGCAGTCATGTTTTCTGATGAGATTACCTATAACAGGGTAGATCGAGAACTTGTCACTTCCTGAATGAACACTGAGCTTGAGTCCGGCCGGCAGCCCGAAGTGCTTCACAGCGTATTTGATAACGAGGATATCTTCCTCGAACTCCTTTCCGAACCTCTCCGGGTCTCCCTCATAATCGACCCCCTTGTTGAACCGGCCTGTAAATTTGGGGGCTATGGTCTGCACCGGCACCTTAAGGTCAGCAAGTCCCTTAAGGATAAACAGGAGGTCAAGGGGTTGCTGCGGCTGGTCCACCTCATCCATTGAGACCTCAGTGACAAAATTTCCTTCACCCCTGACGGATGCTATATGCCGGTAGATTGCTGCAGCTTCGGCAATGGCAAACAGGAACCTGGCAGCAAACTCACACAGGTATTTTTCTGTGATGATAAATTTTTCTTCGATACCCGGTATGACCAATTCGCCGCAGAATGAGCGGTGTGCTTCCACGAAGCCGACGAGGTCTGTCTCTGATGCCTTGCGTCCGATATAATCAGCAACATCAAGGGTGAAGAAGTCAGAGTGATCAATGAAACGGTCAACAGTACTGAGGTTGATATGGTCAGCATCAACGAAGTATGGGCCATTGTAGTTCATGGCTTTTACTGCTGCGTCTGCCTCGGCACGCGTGTCTGCCGGCTCTGAATGCACAATGTTGTGTTCCCTGTTTGACTTGTTCCAGACGGGAGTAATATGAATACCGAGTTCCGATGCGGCTTTCATCAGTGCCTCCAGCTGGGCTTTCCCCTGGTGCGAGAATCTGTCGCCTGTCCCGAAGGAGTATTTGCCCGGATCTTTCATGATAATCTGTTTTTGGTTTTACGCATAGCCGGAAAAATAGCAATAATAAACTAAATTGGACTTCTGTTTATTAACATTTCATGTGTTATGGCAAGATTGGCATTAACTGCAATATTCATTTTTCAACTGGTTACTTTGACCGGCCAGGTCAGGTATATAACAGTAGCTGCTGACGGCACCGGGGAGTTTGCCTCGGTGCAGGAGGCTGTAAACTCCATAAGGGCCTATATGTCTGATACTACATACATGTTCATCGAGGCCGGGATTTACAGAGAAAAGATTGTCATTCCCTCGTGGGTGACCAATCTCTTCATGAAGGGTGAGGGGGCGGAAAAGACCATCATCAAATGGGATGATTATGCAGGCCTCCGCGACATGGGTACATTCCGTACCTACACCATATGGATTCAGGGATCGGGTTTTACCGCAGAGGATATCACCTTCGAGAACAGCGCCGGACCGGTGGGACAGGCGGTGGCAGTGCATGCCGATGGCGACAGGGCTGTGTTCCGCCGCTGCAGGCTGCTGGGAAACCAGGACACCCTCCTTACGGCCAACCAGGAAAGCCGGCAATACTACGAGGAGTGCTACATTGAGGGGACCACCGATTTTATCTTCGGTCCTGCCACTGCCTGGTTTGAGAGATGTCGTATCCACAGCAAGAAGAATTCATATATTACGGCTGCCTCCACCGTTGAGGATCATGAGTACGGCTATATTTTCAACCGATGCAGTCTTACAGCTGACCCAGGTGTCGGGAGAGTTTTCCTTGGCAGGCCATGGCGACCGTATGCCGCAACGCTTTTTATGCGTTGCGAGCTTGGCAGCCACATTCTGCCTGAAGGGTGGCATAACTGGGACAACCCCTCCAATGAGAAGACTGCCCGGTACGCCGAATACAGGAACACGGGACCGGGGGCAAACCCCGGAGCCCGTGTTCAGTGGAGCAATCAGCTCAGCCGTAAGGAGGCAAAGAGTTATACTGTCGAAAATGTCTTTGCCCGCCATGACGACTGGCTTCCAGTGAGATAACACCTCAGTTCCTGATCTTTTTACCGTTTACAGACACATTCCTGAACCTGACATTTTCTGCACCTGTGATTGAGGCTCCCTCATCCACGCCGTTGAAAGTGCAGTTTCTTACTATAATGTCAGTAACATTTACAGTACTGTCCAGTCCTATGATGTAAACTCCGTACCTGCTTTGCTGCGAGGTGACATTTTCGAGTGTCACATTCCTTACGTAAGGAGGAAAGTCCCTCCTGCAGTTCTCCCGCGGCTCATACATCAGGTTGATCTTCAGCACGGCTTCCTCACACTTTCCCACCTTCACGTTGCGGACATTTACATTTTCTATCACACCTCCCCTGCAATCGGATGTCTTGATCCTGATCACCCTCAGCAGTTCCGGGCTGTCCATCTCGCAGTCCTCCACGAAAAGATTGGAGAAGCCCCCTGAAATTTCACTGCCTATTACCACCCCGCCGTGGCCGTCAGCCATCCTGCAGTTGCGTACTATAATGTTCTTAGATGGCACTGACCATCTTCTTCCGTCGTTGTTCCTTCCTGACTTGATTGCAATGCAGTCATCACCGGTATCAAAATAGCAGTTTTCTATAAGTACTCCGTTACAAGATTCGGGGTCACAGCCGTCAGAGTTGGGGCCGGCGCTTTCTATGGTCACACCCCTGAGAATAAAGTTATCGGTCAATACCGGGTGGATTACCCAGAAAGGGGAGTTCCTCAGTGTCAGGTCCTCAATCAGAACCGTATTGCAGTTCATGAAGTTGATGAGCTGGGGTCTGAGTGCTCCCTCAAGGCCGAAACGCCTTTCTTCCACAGGCACCTGGTCCTGCTCGAAGCCGAGCAACTGAGCTCTTCCTGAAATTTTCTGGTTATTCATCCCCTCACGCCAGCCATAATCGGGATTACCGTTCATCCACCACCAGTTTTCATTTGATGCCTGGCCGTCAATGGTCCCCTTCCCGGTCAGAGCGATATTTGAAGCCTCCCTGGCATAGATCAGCGGATGGATGTTATAGCAGTCCATCCCTTCCCATCTGGTAAGAACCGGTGGGAGATACAATTTATATTCAGTTGAAAACAAAAGGGTGGCATTCTCCGAAATATGGAGGTTAACGTTACTCAGCAGGCTGATCGGCCCTGTGTGCCATCTTCCTTCCGGAACATAAACCACTCCGCCGCCGCTGTTGGAGCACTTAAGTATTGCTGCTTCAATGGCCTCGGTATTGAGGAATGAGGTGTCGTCAGCCACCGCACCGAACCCGGTTATAATAAAGGTGTCGGCCGGGAAAGAGGTTTGCGAGATCGATTGTTCGATCTCTGCAGCCATCTTCCACCTGTCACCGTCCGTGCAGGAAGGCAGGACGGTGACGAGGAAGAGGAATAAACCAGTAATGGTACGTACCATGATCAGTATCCTGTGTTCTGCCAGAATCCCTCAGGATCAGGGCCGGCGGTTTTATTTGTTACTGCATCCATCTGAGGCTGGGGTATTGGTCTCAGGACATGGAATGCCTGGATATTGGGAGCTGCGGCACCGTTGTAGAGTCTGACCCTGTCAACGAGTGTGCCGGTGCGCTTGAGATCAAACCACCGCTGCTGCTCTCCGCATAGTTCGCGTGCCCTTTCATCAAGTATGACAGCTATCTCTTTTCCGGATACCTGTGCCTGTTCCCTCTTTTCCGGATACCTGTGCCTGTTCCTGGGCATTGAGACTGTTGTCCTGGCCGGGAATGGCCCGTGCCGCACGGAGATCATTGAGCTTCTGGATTGCAGGGCCTGACTGGCCGGCCATCATATAACCTTCAGCAGCAATGAGGTACATCTCGGAAAGCCTGAAAATAAAAGCATCCTTTGAGCCCAGGTCCCTGATTACGGTTCCGGTGTAGTCGTCAAACTTCTTGCAGGCAATATACATCCGGTTTCCCTTGTAGTTCTGTACACCGCTGGTTGAGGTGGCGATGGTTGGCATTACGGCTGCCTCGGTTTCATAAAGAGGCCAGACTACAGGGTCACCTACATCGGTCCTGGAGAAGAGCACATACCTGTTGGAAGCCCTTGCCACCTGAGCTGCTGTGACCGTCTCGGGGCAGAGGTACAGGGCAGTGTCACGCATCAGCGCATACCCGGTCGGAGGAGCCACGCCTCCTTCAAAGGCAGCGGTGAACTGGGGAGCAACGTAATAAACATCGCGGAACGATGCCTGGTACCGCTGGTCTGTCTCCCTGTTGAAGAGGTCAAGCAGGTACCCTGAGGGCACATACCTTGTAAAACCTTTGGAATATGGCTGATAACTGAGTCCGACATTGTAAACGACACTTCGGTAGGTTATATTCTTGTTGGCTTCGGTGTCGGTACGCCTGAGAATTGAAGAGGTGGCCGGCACGCTGTTCCACACTCCCGTGAACATAAGATGAGAGGCATTGCCACCTATTGCGTTGGCCGCATTACGGAGAATCATCCCAGACCAGGTCATCTGGTTGTTGCTGGCATCAAGTTTAAGCCTCGGAGGCATTATATTGAATGCGAGTTCAGTGGAGTAATCCACATGCCATATGACTTCCCTGTTGTTCACACCGTCTTCGTTAGCGCCCAGCCAGCAATCGGCATAGTTCGCAAAGAACGATGCACCGCTGCCTGAAATCACGGCTTCTGCTTCAGCTGCCGCGGCGGTATAAGACGGTGCATCATTAAACTTGCTTGCCTTGTAGATCAGCAGACGGGCTTTGAGTGCCCTCGCAGCCCAGAGGTTTATCCGGCCGGTCTTAGCGGTCTTTGCCTGAAGGTGCTGGATAGCCTCCTCAACATCATCAAGCATGAACTCATACACGTCTTGTTCCGTGCTGCGTGAAGCTACGCTTGAGATACTGCTTACCGGTTCACTGTTTATCTGGACCGGTCCCCATGTTTCCACAAGGTGCCAGTAGTAAAAGGCCCTGAGTGTCTTGAGTTCACCAAGGTACTGGTCTCTCTCAAGTGCTGACAGCACCTGTTCTCCTGCATTGTTCACAGCTTTGATACCGGTGTTGCAGACGTTGACGGCAGTGTAGAGCATCTCCCAGTACTCGTCGAAGCAGGCATTCATGGTCTCGCGTGTGGAACTGGCAACTTCAGGGGTGATTCCCGAGTAGTTTATGAGGACCTTCTGCCTGTTGTCATAGCCGGTCAGCCAGATGTCAGTGCCTCCCTCGCTGAGCCCGATAGCCGCTTCCTTGCCGTACCAGCCCCTCAGGTATGAATAACTGGCGGCGACAAGCCCTTCTATCCCGCTTTTCGAGGAATAAAGAATGTCCTCGGTGTTGCTTGTACGGTTGTTTTCCTCGAGGAAATCAGTACATGACGTGCCTGCCACCATTAACAGCAGAAGCACGAATATCAGTTGTCTTATCATTGTCTTCATTGATATATTTTTTTTCGGGGAGTCAGTTAAAAGTCAAGGTTAATACCAAACACCAGGTGTTTTGCCATCGGGTTTGAGATGCTTCCGCCCCGTTCAGGATCATAGTTGTCGAGGTTGCTGAAGGTGAACCAGTTCTGCAGGGAGCCGTAGATTCTCAGGTTGCTTATGCCGGCCTTTGAAACCAGTCCCTGAGGCAGGTTGTATGCCAGCGTGACCTCGCGGAGTTTCAGGAATGAGGCCTTTTCAAAAGCAAGTGCAGGCATATCATTCTGTGATGCTATACCCGGACGGGGGAATTTTGCATCCTGGTTTTCGGGTGTCCAGAAGTCTACGTCCGGAGACCCGTCCTGCTCGGTGGGTTTATACGCTGTATTGTATGCGTACTGTATCCACTGACCGACCCTTGCAAAGAGTTGACCTGACAGGGTAATACCCTTATATGACACAGAGTTGTTCCAGCTCATGATAAACCTTGGACTCTTGTTGTAAAGTCTCTTGTCCAGGTCATTGATCAGGGTGTCATTGTTGACATCCACGATTTTTATGTCTCCGGGGATACGGTTATACAGGGCCGCTGTCTCAGCCTCAGCAATGCTCCAGCAACCGTCAGCCTCATAGTTGTAGAATGCCCTTACCGGTTCTCCCACAACGAGTGCATTGTTCGGGATGGAAACATCACGGTCTTCTCCGCTGGCGAGGGCAAGTATCTTATCACGGTTGGTCGCGAAGGTGAAGTCTGATGACCAGAGGAAGTCCCTGGTCTCAATGACGCGGGCGTTGACAGATGTCTCAAAACCTATGTTTTCAGTTTCTCCGACATTGGCCAGTACCTGCGGATAGACCGATGTTGCCGGCAGGCCTTTGTAGAGTAGCAGGTCGGACGTCCTCGAATAGTATACATCCATTACAAGTGCAAGTCTCTCTTTCCAGAGTGAGAGGTCGATACCTGCATCCCAGGTTGAGGTGATCTCCCAGGTCACTTCCGGGTTGCCCAGCACCGCAGGCAGCATACCGTTATAGAGTGTACTACCGAAAGTATACGGTACCAGTGTTGACCCCAGGCGTGTTTTTGTCATATAGGGGTCTACTGCCGAGTTTCCGGCTTTGCCCCAGCTCAGGCGCAGTTTCAGGAGATCAACCGGCACTCCGCTCATGAAGGATTCTTCAGAGATGACCCAGGCGGCTGCGACAGAGGGGAAAGAGGCCCATTTGTTACCTTCAGCCAGCACCGATGATCCGTCGGCACGAAGGGTTGCGGTAAGGAGGTACCTGTTAAGCAGCTTATAGTTCACCCTTCCGAAATATGAGAGGAGGGAGCTTTCGGTATAGATATCCTCAAGTTGCCTTCCCGAAGAAAGAATATTCTGCAGGAAATAGAAGGAGGTCTTGGTGTAATGATCCTGCAGGCCGTAACCGAAGATCCTGTGTGACTCATATTTCTCCCTCTGGGCTGCCTGGCCGGCAAGCAGCTGCAGCTCGCTGCCGGAGCCAATTTCCGTTGTATAGGTAAGTGTGTTCTCAATGACATACTTCATTGTCTGGTCGTTTTCAGCGGAGAGGTATGAGCCCCGTCCGAACTGGTAGTTGGCAGTGCACATATAGTCCTCATAAATGCCCTGGCGGCCCGACTGGCCGTCAATGCCGAGGGATGTTCTTAACTGCAACCCTTTAAGGATGTTCCAGGTAACGAAGACATTCCCGAAGAGGCGACTGGAGAGTGTATTGTTTGCATAGAAGCCTTCCACCTCATTGAGGAGGGGGTTGGTATGGCTCACTGCCAGCTCTGACGGACGATCAAGGATAGTGCCATCAGCAAGGTAAGGTTGTGCCATTGCATGCATCTTGATGAGCTGAGAATAGACATTATCCTCCCTCCGGTCCCAGTCGCGGTAGGTGAACTGCAGGTTGGCCCCGGCTGCAAATGCATCTGAAATCTTCTGTGTGACATTCACCCTGCCGTTGTATCTTTTAAGGTTGTCATTCTTCAGCAGTCCGTTCTCATCCATGAAGCCAAGGCTTATAATATAGGATGTCATATCCGATCCGCCTGAAGCAGACAATTCATAGTTCTGGGTCACCGAGTTCTGCATCACGAGGTCAAACCAGTCTACTCCGCCTTCGTTGTAAAGGTCGAGCACCGTCTTTTCCCACGGTGATGAGAGCACATCGGAGAGAACGACGGAAGGGGGGTAGCTTGAAAGGGTTGTCTCTCCCCATGTATCGGCCACATTTTCTGCCGCATAGCGAAGGCGTTCAGCCATAAAGAGATAATCTTTCTCAACATCCATCAGTCTTGGAAGATTGGTGGGTGAGTTGAGTGAGATGAAGCTGTTCAGGGAGACTGTTGATTTGCCGCCTGCGGAGGCATCTCCTCTCTTTGTTGTGATGATGATAACGCCGTTTGCGCCCCTGGTGCCGTAGATGGCGGTTGATGAGGCATCCTTCAGCACCTCGATTGATGCAATGTCAGAGGGGTTGATGTCGAGGGTGGATCCGTATTCGACTCCGTCAACAAGGAAAAGCGGTGCGTTGGAAGCGTTGATGGATCTTACGCCACGCAGGGTCATGTTGATTTCTGAACCTGTTTCGCCGCTCTCGCGCGTAATGTCAAGGCCGGCCACTTTACCCTGTATCGACTGCAGGGCGTTGCTTGAGGCGGTCTTGACGATTTCATCAGGCCTTACTGAAGAGACGGACCCGGTGAGATCTCTCTTTTTGACGGTACCATAGCCTACCACCACTATCTCGTCAAGGGCAAGAGTGCTCTCCTGCATTGTGACATTGACGGTGGTTCTGTTTCCGATAGTCTCCGTAACCGGTATCATGCCGATGAAGGAGAAATGAAGGGTTAATGCATCTGCAGGTACTGCGAGGGAATAGGTGCCGTCAGCGCCGGTCAGTGTACCGGTTGTTGTGCCCGGGACGCTGACGGTAACGCCACTCAGTTTTTCACCTGAGGCCCCTGTGACAGTGCCCTGTATGGTCTTCGTCTGAGCGAAGACCATTACTCCTGCTGAAAGCATAATAATCAGGAGCATAGTTCTTCTGAAAAAGTAATTGTACTTCGACATAGTTGTCAGATTAATGTGATTAGGGTGTTGAATAATTCAATACCAAAGGTATACCGGGCTCCCCTTGAGGATAGTACACTTTTTCACCAAAAGAGTGGATAATTTGGCATTGGAAGAAAGAATTCTGAAAGACTGAAAGTCTTAAGGTTTGAAGGTCGTAAAGTCTGAGAGCCTGAGGATCTGGGTAAAATGCAGTGAGGATTGATTTTTTGCCGGACCTATTTTTGAATCATTTCGTATTCCAGGCTGGCCATAATGAATGGCCCAACACCCTTCGGATCGTTATCCCGTATCTCCTCTCCTATATAATATTCATATGAGCCATCACGATAGGGATCACCTCCAAGGCCGGCGACGCCGCAAATATTCTTCATTGTAACGAGGCCGGATTCGTCAGTAAAGATGAAGTTTTCCAGGAGTCCCCGGTAGGCTTTTTCAGCCACATCCAGGTATTTTTCGTCAAGATATCCCATCCGGATTCCCTTGAATATTGTGTAGGTAAACATTGCGGTACAGGATGTTTCAATGTAGTTGCCCTCATCGCCTGAACGATCAAGGACCTGGTACCATCCGCCCGTTGCCGTGTCTTGTATCTCTGACAGTTTCTGAATCATCCCCCGGAGGATTTCAATGATTTCACCCCTTCCGGGCTGATCTTCAGGAAGGAAGTCAAGCACGTCAACAATGGCCATCGAATACCATCCCATGGCCCGGCCCCAGGCGTGCGGCGCCTGGCCGGTAACTGTGTCTGCCCATGGCATCCGGCGGGAGGCATCGAAGGCATGCCGGTAAAGTCCTGTGGCAGGGTCATATGTATGCGCAGCAACAATAAGGAACTGGTTTACGACATCGCTGAGCTCCTCAGGCCGGTCATACCTTACTGCATACTGTGCATAGAAGGGTGCGCCCATATACAGCCCGTCAAGCCACATCTGTTCAGGGTATATATTCTTGTGCCAGAAGCCTCCTTCAGCTATCCGGGGCTGCTTCTGAAGCTGTTCATGTAAGGTGTGAATTACCTTTTCGTACCTCTGATCACCGGTACTGTCATACAGGATAAACATCATCTTGCCGGGATTGACCTGGTCAATATTGAAGTTCTCCATCTTGTAGTTATGTATATTGCCCGCATCATCAATCAGGGAATCGGCATACCCCCTGGCATATTCATAGTACCGTTCTTCGCCGGTGACATCAAATAGTTTCAGAAACGAGAGACCCATCAGACCATGGGTGTAGTTCCACTTTTTTTCGGTAACAAAGTCAACCATCCAGAGGGAAGGATTGCGGATCATCTCTGACTCGGCCATCCGTACTGACCAGAAGGGGGATTCAAGTCCCCTGTTCCTTTTGCTCCCGCAGGAGATAAAAAGTGTGATGATCATTAGTGCTGCAATGACGGTAGGTGCTGTTTTTTTCATTGGCCGGGGTGTTTTGATGTCACAATTGTTTCTGTTTTGCATTTCTGTCCCTGTATTCCGAGGGTGTCATTCCGAACCGGTGCTTGAATATCCGTGAAAAGTACCGGGGGTCATTGCAGCCTACCATATATGTAACCTGAGAGATGGTGTATTCACCTGATTCAATTAGCTGAGCTGCCCTTTTAACCCTCACTTCCCTTATAAATTCTACAGGCGCAAGGCCGGTAAGGCTCTTCAGTTTCTTGAAGAAGACAGATCTTCCGATGCCCATTTTTGATACAAGTTCATCAACGGTAAGGCCTGAGTTGTCAATGTTCTCCTCCATTACCTCCATCAGGTTTTTCATGAGCCTGTCATCGTATGACTCAATCACCGGTTCTGATGGAGTAATTTCAACAGGTCTGCCGCTCTGCATACGTGGGTAGTTGTCAAGAGAGGACAGAAACAGTTCCTGCAGTTTTTTTCGTTGCTCCAGTATGTTTTCTATTCTTGCCTTCAGGTAGGTTGAGCTGAAAGGCTTCGTGATGAAGTCATCGGCGCCTGTCTTGAGCGCCTCTACCTGTGTGTCAAGGTCAGTTTTTGCCGTCAGCACCACCACAGGGATATGGGAGGTTATTACCTCTTCCTTTATCCGCCGGGCCAGTTCAAGGCCGTCCATCCCCGGCATCATAAGGTCAGTTATGATGATGTCAGGGAGCTGGTTCCTGGCAATTTCAAATCCTTCGGTTCCGTTTCCTGCCTCGATAACATGGAAGCCGTCAGAAAGGATAATCTTGAGGAAGCTTCTCAATTCCTCGTTGTCTTCTACGAAGAGCAGTACGGGTTCGTCGTCTTCCTTCCCTTCATTTTCAAACTCCTCATCCTCTTCCTGCATTGCTGATGATGATCCATGTGATTTAAGGGGATTCTGCCCGTCAGCAATGACGAACTCTGTTTCATTATCGAAGTGGGAAAAACCTAGTCGGAAGATAATCCGGAAGGTGGCGCCCTTCCCTTCTTCACTTTCAGCTGTCAGTTCAGCACTGTGAAGCTCAGCCAGTTCCCTGCTGAGTGAGAGACCGATCCCGGTTCCTGGTTGCAGAGGCATTGGCTCCTTGTCATCACTGCTGAACCGTGCAAAGAGATTCTTCATCTTTTCCCTGGAGAGCCCGGTCCCCTGGTCGGCAACGATAAGCTCAAGGGAGTCAGTGTTTTTCCGTACGGTAACCCTTACAATCTTTCCCCGCGGAGTGAATTTGAGTGCATTCGTGATGAGGTTGAATGCTATCTTCTCCACCTTGTCACGGTCAGCCCATACTTTTTCACCATCAGAAAGGTCTTCGAGGATAAACCTTATGCCCTTGTCATCAGCCACTTTGCGGAAGTCAGTGCAAATGCCGGATATAAACGGCCCGAGCGGGAACTCCTCAATCCTGAGCTTCATTTTCCTGTTCTGGACCTTACGGAAATCAAGTATCTGGTTCACCAGCCTCAGCATGCGCTGTGTATTGCTCTGGACAAGGGTGAGCTGATCCCTGACCTCAGGCTCGAGGTTGTTGTTCTGCAGGATATTGGTTACCGGTGAGGATATCAGCGTCAGCGGGGTGCGCAACTCATGTGATATGTCAGTAAAGAACTTCAGTTTGAGGTTGGTGATGAGCTGTTCTATCTCAACTTTATGGCGAAGCTTGTACATTGTAAGGATGACATAGATTGCCAGGGCAATGAGCCCCAGGCTTAAGATCACAATCATCATTTTTGCCAGTAGCGTCTGCCAGAATGACGGTTTTACAGTCACCATTATCGTCCGGTTGTTGTCAACCCAGATGCCATCGGAATTTGTTGACCTGACACGGAAGAGATATTCACCGGGATCGAGGTTGGTGTATGAGGCTGTTCGCTGACCTCGGGCTATTATCCAGTCAGGGTCAACTCCCTCAAGCATGTGAGCATACTGTATGTTTTTAGGATTCCGGTAGTCGAGTGCTGCATATTCGATGGTCAGGCTCTTCTGGTCATGCCTCAGTTCCATGTAAGTGCCCGACTGTTCATTCATGGACGAAGCAGGTGAACTGCCGGCCATTCGTACATCGTTACCCGCGACTGCCATGCGGGTGAAGAGCAGGGGAGGCACATAGTTGACCTTCCTTACCTGTGAAGGGGTGAAGCAATAAATACCGTTGTCAAAGCCGAACATTATTTCATTGTCACCCGTCATCAATCCGGTTGCCTCGGAGAAATAGCGTTTTTCGACGCCGCTCTGTTCGCTGTATATCTCGAATGATTCAGTCTGCCTGTCAAACTTGAGTATTCCCCGTTCGCTGCTGAGCCAGAGGTTACCGTTCAGGTCATCCACTATGCTGAGTATCACGTCGTCAGGAGCACCGGTTCTGACTGTGTATGATTTGAATTCCGGTTTGTCGGCGTACCTGATGACACGGTTAAGGCCTCCCCCGAAAGTGGCTACGAAGGTCTCATCACCGGGAGAGCAGTAGATGTAGTGGACGTCGTTGTTTGCGAGGCTGGTTTCCACATCGGGATCAAAGAAGCAGGTGGTGAACACGGCATCTTCGGGCCGGGTGAAGTTCCTGTTGAAGATGACCAGTCCGCTGGTTGTCCCCACCCATATCCTTCCCTGTTTATCGGAGGTTATATATCTTACCCTCTTGTGATTTGAGTAAGGGTATCCGGAGAGGCTGTTGTTTGAGTTGATGAATCTGACCTGGCCGTCCTCCTCAGAGATATAATTAAGGCCTCCGTTGAATGTCCCCACCCATATTCGCCCTGAGGGATCTTCATGGACCGAATATACGTTGTCATGGCTGAGGCTGAATGGATCGGCATCGTCATGCCGGTAACCGGTTATATGATAGCAACAGCCGGAACCGGGACCTGTGCTGGTTGGCTCCAGCCTGAAGAGACCTCTTCCCTTTGATCCCATCCAGATATTCCCACGGCTGTCCTGAGTGATCACATAGACAAGGGCATTGAAATCACTGCCGGAGCTGAAGGTGCCATTATTGCGCAGGTGTCCGATCAAATTCCGGGCCGGGTCGAAGAGGTAAACCCTGCCGTCGCGTGTTGCCGCCCAGAGATAACGGTTTTTATCCTCGAAGAGAGCCCTTACCTCGTTTTCCGAATGGGAGGCGGCAACAGGTTTGGGACTCATCACCCTGAACAGACTGGGGAAGAAAGAGACCTTTTCGATTCCCCTGGTGATAGTGCACATCCACAGGTTTCCCTGCCTGTCTGAGAGGGCTGAGTGGATGAGGTTCGGGAACCGCCTGTCTGTGCTGCCTGGCTCATTGAAGAAGTATTCAAGCCTGCCTGTCACACGGTTATAGCGGGAGAAGCCGCCGCCCCTGGGATATACCCACAGGATGTCATTTGCATCCTCGAAAATGACGAAACTGGGAAGCAGAACGTTGGGATTGGTTTTGTCGACATTCATCCTGAAATGTCTCACCACACCGGTGAAAGGGTCAAAATGAGTCACTCCGTCAGCGACCGATTCGATCCATGCCTCGCCGTACCTGTCTACATAGACTGACACCATCATGTCACTTGGGAGCGCCGGATAGCGGGAGGTGTCATACTGTCTGATGTCACCGGTGACGGGTGTGTAGACAACGAAACCATCGTCCGAAGTCAGGATTATCAGTTCGCGCTGGTTGAGAGGTTTGATACTTATTATATCTGAGGAGACTCCAAGCCTTATCCCTTCACGGGAAACTGCCGAGGTATCGGTCACAATGATGGTTCCGTTGCCTGACCCGAACCAGATCTTATCACCTGCTTCGTAAAGACAGAAGAAGGAGTTGTCACCGGCGTTCCGGTTGCTGCCTGCAACCATCCGGACAGGGAACAGTTCACTTCCCTTCACCTGAAAGAGTCCGTTGCCGGTAAGTATCCATACCATGCCCCGGCTGTCACGGCTGATGAGGTTCACGCGGCATTCACCCTCATTCCCGCTGGTGCAGTCAAACCTGTCAAGGCGGTATTCCGAGGAGGAGGCTGATGAGATGACCCGGATGCAAGTCCCGGCTTCAGTCTGAAGCCATGTCTCGCCGCCGCTGAAGCAATAAATCTGATTGACCGGAGAGTAATTGCCTGCACCCGAATTGCTTATTTCGTTGAAGTTGATAAACTCTTCGGTCCGGCTGTTCATACGGTAGACTTCACCGTCATTGTTCATTATCCAGAGGTATCCCAGATCATCTTCGGTGATGCGGTCAACCCTGTTGTTTGTCAGTCCGAATGCTGAATTGAAGCCTGATTTGTAGACTTTGAAACTGTAACCGTCAAAACGGTTGAGCCCGTCAAAGGTACCGAACCACATCAGCCCTTCGCGGTCCTGGTGCATGGTGAGAACGACTCCTTCCGAGAGGCCGTCTTCCACCGAGTAGTGGGTAAATGCGCTCTTGAACTGACCGTAGCCTGTTCGGGTCATTGCTGTTACCAGGAGCAGCAAGAGGGCTGTTTTGCAGGCGACGGACCGCATATGCCGGTTATTCGGTTCTTACCTTCAGCGGTGAGTTCAGCCTGAGGGAGAACTCATCAATATACTGAGTCCATGCGTCATCAGATTCAAACCCCCATTTGCTCCATCCGGCTCCCGCATAATAGGTAAGAGGGGTTCCGGGGTTGTACCTGGTGACAATCAGCAGGTGGTCATTGTTCTCCTTTACTGAAGTGGCAGGGGTTGTAAGCACGGCGCCAACATAGGTTATTCCTCCCTCTCCGCCGTCAAGGCGATATGCAATGGCGTTTTTCTCAGGAGGGAAGAGCAGGGGGGAACCTTCCTCTCTCTTTACAATCCCGGCTGCCACCGTGAACTCATTGTCTATGCCTGAATACTCTTCAGTAATCCGGGATAGCTGGCTTCCCGCATCAAGTGAAATAGTCCTCGTTTCCGTCACCATCAGGTCGCGTACCGGGAACGGAGGATATGTCAGACGGAAGGAGGTGCGGATGGGGCCATTGTCAAGGGTTTTCCATGTCTCAAAGTTGATTGCCAGCCAGAGTGAGTCATCAACATATGGGGCCATTGCTCCGGCTCCCAGTGTCCGGCCCACCTTGTAGCAGTCGCATCCCTCTCCGTTGTCATCATGATAGGTGTTTTTACCGGACAGGTAGTCAGCATACCACCTGTCAATGACCATCTTATCAGTCCTCTTTATCCAGGCATCAATGCCGTTGCTGGGGCCGTCCTTCTCTATCAGTGCCGGTCCATAAATACGGAAGGCGATACGGTCATTCTCCCATGTATAATCATCATACCTCTCCGGCACGAACCGTCCGTAGGCTTTTGGGGCATATTGCTGCGGTGTCCCTGAGGCTATATAGTATTTTGCAGTGGCCCCGGCCCTGACGTCAGCCTGGAAGATTAGCGACTGTGGTTCGCCTTTCCCTGCATATATCAGCTGTGACGTTATCTCCGTGCCCCTGCCGTCTGTTACCACCAGGGCAACCGGATCAATCTCCCCGAGCTTCGCAGTGATTTCACCGAGAGGTATCTCAACGGTTTCGGTTGTTCTGTCGATTGCAAGTGTATTTTCAACTGTGACCTTCAATTTGTTGCCGGTGCAACCGGCAAGGATAAGAAGGGGGATCAGGATGGTTGAGAGCTTTTTCATGGTATCCATGGTTCATTTTGGTTGTTTGCCGATATATGCCAGTATGCCTCCGTCAACGTAGAGTATATGTCCGTTGACGAAATCCGAGGCCCGGGAGGCAAGGAATACCACCGGTCCCTGGAGGTCTTCCGGCGTTCCCCACCGGGCAGCCGGGGTGCGGCCTATTATGAATGAGTTGAAGGGGTGACCTTCGGTACGCAGGGGGGCCGTCTGTGGTGTTGCGATATACCCGGGACCGATTCCGTTGACCTGAATGTTGTGTTCTGCCCATTCGCATGCCAGGTTGCGGGTGAGCATCTTCAGACCTCCTTTTGCCGAGGCATATGCTGATACGGTCTCCCTGCCCAGCTCACTCATCATTGAACATATGTTGATGATTTTTCCGCCGCCTTTTTTGATCATCCCGGGGGCCACTGCCTTTGACATGATGAAGGGGCCGGTAAGGTCTATGTCTATCACCTCCCGGAAGTCGGCTGCCTCCATCTCCAGTGCTGGAATGCGCTTGATGATTCCGGCGTTGTTTACAAGGATGTCAACCACGCCAGCTTCTGCGGTAATTTTCCCGATGTTTTCCATGACCGCATTCTCATCGGTGACATCAAACAGGTACCCCCTGGCATCGATGCCGCTCCGGCGGTATTCTGCAAGGGCTTCCGTGATCCTTTCCGGATTGCGGTCATTGAAAATAATGGTAGCTCCTGCCTCTGCCAGGGCTCTGGCCATTGCCATCCCTATCCCGTAGGAAGCTCCTGTGACAAGTGCCACTTTCCCGTCAAGTCTGAAAATATTGCTATCCATAGTTTTGTCGTGTTATATCTCCGGCAGCCTGCATGATACATGCTTGTTTGCCTGGTGCAGGTCTGCTTACCCCAGACATATCTGTTTACCGCAGATCAGTCTGCCTGAGGAAATCCTGGTCTCCGTAATCAAGATTTTCTCCTGCCATGCCCCATATGAATGTGTAGTTTGAGGTTGCTGTGGCGGCATGTATTGACCACTGCGGTGAGATCACCGCCTCGTTGTTTTTCATCCATATATGCCTGGTTTCATGTGGCTGCCCCATGAAATGGCATACCACGCTGCCATCGGGGACCTCAAAGTAGAAGTAGACTTCCATCCTTCGTCCGTGTGTATGTGGAGGCATGGTATTCCATACGCTGCCCGGCTTCAGTTCGGTCATTCCCATCTGCAGCTGGCATGTCTCAAGTACCTCCCTGACTATCATCTTGTTGATTTTCCTGTGGTTGGCTGCCTCAAGTGATCCCATCTCAACCGATATGCATTCATTTTTCGTCACTTTCCGGTCAGGGTAATTGCGGTGAGCCGGTGCAGAGTTAAAATAAAACATTGCAGGATTGGAGGCATCGGTGCTTTCAAAGACCACATCCCTGTCACCGCTGCCGAGGTAGAGCGCCTCCTTGTACCCGAGCTCACAGGTCACATCACCGGCTGTTACCCTGCCGGGGCCTCCCACATTAAAAATCCCCAGCTCACGCCGGTGGAGGAAGAAAGAAGCTTTCACCTCGTCTACCGGTTCAAGCCTGAGGGCCTCACCGGCAGGCCTGGCACCACCGGCAACCATCCTGTCATAAAGGGTGTAAACCATCGTTACGGTATTATCCTGAAAGAGTGGCGAGACCAGGTGCTCTTTCCGCAGCCTGTCTGTATCCCAGTGCTTAACATCTTCAGGATGAGCTGAATATCTTACTTCAATGTTCGTTTTCATTTTTATCCGGTTATAGATTACAAAGTTGGATTAAAATAATTAATAGTAGTGGACGAATCGGTCAGATATGTGCATTATTTATGCGATATCCGCCCGGCATCCGGCGAAATGTAAAGGGTTTGCTGAGTAAGTCAGAATTGGCGGGATAGGGAATTCCTGTTACAGGTATTTCCTGTCCTCGCTGGGAATATCGAAGTACTTATCGTACAATTTTGAATCGGGTCCGGTTTTTTCCACACCGGTGTCACTGATCTTGTAGGTGCAGTTTTCCCCGACGATTCCGGAAAAATAGATGTCATACTCTTTTCCGTTTTCATCGATCATGATAATTCTTACGAGGTGCGGATACTTCATGCTGTTAAGCTGTGAGTGACAGATAGGGCAGTTGATGAGGTATTCCGATCCCGGTTCAAGTTCAAATGAAGGGTGTGTGGTCTTGGTGTAGTTTCCCAGCTCGGGGTTCAGGAAGACCAGCCCCCTTTTTGAGCTGTTCATCTTCGTTGCAGACAGGACAATTGAGGTTTTGACATTAAGGTGCCCCCTGCATGCCTTGCATAAATATTCAACAGCCATTTTGCTCCTCCTTTTTATTGATTAGTTCAACGATTTCATTACAGGCTTCAAGAACAAGATACGACAAATTTTCCCCGAATGCAACAGTTTGAGGCTGAATCGCAAGAATCAGGACCTCTTTTGAGAAGAATTCTGATATTTTTTTCAGGGAAATGTTATGTGTATTGAATGTCATGTCAGAGACCCGTTCAAGGGGAATAATATCATAGCTTCCCGGAGGCCTGCGTATGTCAGTGCAGTCGATCAGCACCATCAGGTCATGTTCAGTTGAGTTGATTTTCCCGATATAGTTTTCAATGCTGACTTCAGGGGTAATTACCTTAATGTGGTCTGTTTCCCTGATGCGGGTGCTGATGTAAACGCCTGCGCCGTCATCCTGTTTCAGAAGGTTGCCGATACCGACGAAGAGTATCCTGCGATCTTTATTCCCGCTCAGAAGTCTGAAGAGTTTGTCACGCACCTTTGAAGAGATACTTGACTGTTACCTGCCTGAGACAGTTGGGGCAGATGACGCTGAACATATCCTTCCTCTGGGGAGTTTCGCCGGTTGCGGCTGTAAGTTCCTGTCCTTCTGCCAGTTTCAGTTTGCGGTTAAGGACATTAAGATTGAGTATGGATGCGAAGGCTTTAGGTCCCAGTTTGCGGTGCATATAGTTCAGGTGCTCCACAGTGGTTATTACAGCGCCGCAGCTTTCGCAAACCAGAAGCTCCTTATACTGGTACTCCACGTTTTTGGCTCTGTCGAAGACTGCAAGGTCATAGATTTTGTCAGAGAGCTTTACCCCTTTGCCGGTGATGCAATGTTCCTGGCACTGACCGCAGAATATGCACTTGCCATAATCCCTGGTGATAGTTCTGATCTTTTTTTCTTTATCATCAGTGAATGTTATTGCAAGAGGAGGGCACACATTTGCGCAGGTCTCACAACCAACGCAGTTGGTGTCGTCCACAACCGGTTTTCCCCTGAAGTCAGTGAAAGGAACGTGCTCTTCAGCTGGGAATTTTGAGGTATATGCAGGTGTCACCAGTGAGATCACTGCCTCCCTGAGTTCTCGCAGTTTGGGGTACTTCATTTCACTTCCTCCCTGTAATCATCTTTCACACTTCTTTTATCCAGTTTAGCTCCGAAATGGTATGCTCCCCTGACCAGGGCATGAGCAGCCACCGTTGCCGTGAAGAAGAGTATGGGGATTGCCACCAGTGCCCTGAACCCGGCGCCGCTGATCCCGAAATGCACCATTACCCCGAGGAGGATGCTGCAGCATCCCAGGGTGACGCATTTGGTGGCTGCCTGCAGCCTGTTGTAGACATCGGGAAGTCGAATGAGCCCTATGCATCCGAAGATGTTGAAAAGAACTCCTACCGATATTAAGATGATGGCTGCCATATCATTCATTCAGTTTTTTGCCGCCCAGGTATTTTGCCAGGGTAAGTGTTCCGATAAAACTCAGGATCACCCATGCGATACCTATGTCAAGTATAAATGACCTTTCGGTCTGTACAGAAATAATGCCGCAGATGCCCACCACGAGAATTCCGAAGATATCTATACCCACCATCCGGTCAGGTATTGTAGGCCCCCTGATGATACGGTACAGGCAGGGTGCGCAGAGGGCGATCTGGATGTAAAGCAGTATGTTCAGGAGACTGGTCATTCGGCAAACTTTTTAATATATTCTTCAAACCTTCCGGTTACCATTCTTGTATAGAGAGCCGGGTCTTCAGACCTGATATAGATCCAGTGAATGTAAATCATATCACCGATTATGTCAACGGTGATTGTTCCGGGGGTCATTGTTATCGAGTTGGCCAGCAGGGTCCTTGCAAAATCAGACTTCAGGGTGGTTTTGACCTTGACAATCCCCGGCCTGATGGGCATAGCAGGATGAAGCACCCTGTAGGCCACATCGAAGTTTGCCTTTATGCAGGCCCATATGAATGAAACCAGATAGACGATGAACCATAACCAGCGGCGGGGTTGCAGGAATTTACCAACGCCGTGAAAATAATATCTTCCGAAGATGGCGGCTGTGATGGCTGATGCAACGGCTCCTGCAGCGATGTTGGGCAAGGTGAACTTAAAAGTCACCAGGAGCCAGAAGATCAATGATAGTATGAATATTGCCAGGTATCTCATGTCACATTCCGGTTATCTGTGAGGAATACTTCATCTGGTCGATCAGGATGTCGGTTGCGGGTGTGAGGACCGCATCACGTATGGCCGGCAGCGCCAGCAGGCTGAGCAGGAGGCATATTACAGCCAGGGTGACCATGCTCATCAGCATCGGCAGAGGCACCTCCTTTATCTCTTTTCCTATCCTGCCCGGTTCACCATTGTAAAAGGCATAACGCTGGAACTTCATGAATGAAGCCAGTGTTATGATGCTGACCACGGCTGCCAGTGCGGCCAGCAGGTAGAACCGTGCCATCACCGCGGCAACTATGATGATCAGTTTGCTGAAGAAGCCGTTGAATGGCGGGATGCCCGATATGGAGAAGGAGGCGGCAAGTGAAGTTGCAGAGGTAACGGGCATCGGCCTGGCAAGGCCCCCCATCTCGTGCAGGTCACGGGTACCTGCAGAATACTCAATGGCTCCTGCATTGAGAAAGAGGAGTCCCTTGAATGCTGCGTGGTTGACCAGGTGAAAAATACCACCGGTGATGGCCAGTGCGGCCACCTCCGGACGCACTCCTCTTGCCAGCAGGGTCATCCCGATTCCTGCCGACATGACCACATACCCCATCTGGCTTATGCTGTGATAGGCCAGCAGTCTCTTTATGTCCCACTGGCCGATTGCAAGAAAGACACCCACTGCCATGGAGAGTGCCCCGAGGGTGGTTATCATTACTGCCATCGCCCCGGTTATCTCGAACATATTGAAGAAAAGGCGTATTATGACATAAATGCCGACAGCTTTTATGAGGACCCCGGAGAGCATCGCCGAGATGGGAGATGGGGCCGATGAGTGTGCATCGGGCAGCCAGGCATGGAAGGGGATAATTGCAGCCTTGAGTCCGAATCCGGTAAGGAGGAGGATCTGTATAAGGAGATAATAACTCCTGTCATGACCTTCACTGAAAACGGCTCTTATATCGGCGATATTCAGGGTTTTCGTGCTCCAGTAAATAAATCCGATTGCAAACAGCACCATGAATGATGCCACTGCTCCCAGCACCTGGTACTTCAGCGTTGCCTCAAGCTCATTCTTTTCAACTCCGAATGCGACAAGCGCATAAGATGATATGGCGGAGATCTCGAGGAAGACAAAAATGTTAAAGATGTCACCGCTGAGCACTACCCCGTTCATGCCTGCTATCATCAGGCAGAAGAGTGCATAGAAGTAATTCCCGGAGGTATACCTGGCAATGTATGATATTGAATAAAGTACCGAGAGCAAACCAATGAGGCTGATTATGCAGAGCACCAGTGCCGAGAATCCGTCATGGACAAGGTGAATGCCGATGGGGATGCCGTTCACCGGTTCCCAGCCTCCCATAATGTATACTGACTGGTCCCCTCCGCCTGCTACCAGCAGCCAGAAGCTGATGAAAGCCGTTAGGAGGAGGGTGGCCAGGGCAATGTACCTTGGGATGCCGGTGATAAACCTCCCGATTATCATCGTCAGGAAAGCACCTGCCAGGGGTATGGCCACCAGAAGTGGTATCAGCGGATTCATTATTTACCCTCTTAAGTTTTTAATCTCACGTATGTCAAAGGTTCCGTACTTCCGGTATATCCTGATGATCACCGCCATCAGCATGGCTGTTGTGGCAAGGCCGATCACGATGGCAGTCAGCACCATGGCCTGGGGCAACGGGTCAACATAGGTCTGGACCGGTTCAGCCACGTCAACAATAGGGGCAACGCCGCCTTCCCGGTATCCTGTCAGGGCCAGGAAGAGAAAGCAGCTGAACTCCATGACAGATAGCGAAATGGCAATCTTTACCAGGTTCCTCCTGGTGATCACGCCGTAGAGTCCTGTCAGGAACAGTATGAAGCAGAGCCAGTAAGCTGTCATTTCATCACCTCCTCTTTAAATATTACCAGGGCCAGGAAAATCGTAAGTATGGAAGCGGCAACCTCAATGCCGACAAAAATGTTGTAAAGAGGAAGGAATCCGGCGCTTAGCAATTCACCCGGGGTTCCGTGAGGCAGCCAGTTGCCGAAGAAGATGTTTGCGCCGGCAAGGAGCCCTGAGAGGGCAAGGAAGAGCACTATAAGGATTGCCAGGTTCTCGTAAAGGGTTGACCCCCGCTCTTCCCTGAGCAGATGCAGGAAATCACTTCCGAATGCAAGAATCAGGAGAATGAATGATCCCGCAAGGATCACACCCCCGGCGAAGCCTCCCCCGGGGGTAAGATGTCCGTGAAGGATTATATATATGCCGTACAGGAAGATTATACCGGCTATCAGCTGTGTGGTCTTCTTTACTATTACTGTCATTCCTTTCATTTTCTCCCCGGCAATTAATTCTTATCCATTACGTTATCTCTTTTTTCGTCCGGCAATCACCCCTTTCTGCCCCTGATCCTGAGTATTGTCAGTACGCCAAGGACCGCAGTAACCAGCACTGTTGCCTCTCCGAGGGTGTCATAACCCCTGAAGTCAAAGACCACTCCGGTGACCAGATTGACGCTGCCTGTACTCTCAACCGCGCCATCAATGTATGCATTGGCCATCCTGAGGGTATCGTCTCCAAGCGGTGACAGGTCTGCTGATGCCATCCACATGAACCAGAACAGTGCAAACAATATTGCCACGGCGGTGCCGGCCGTTATCCACGCACGCCTGTCAAACTTTCCGTAAGCTTCTTCACGGGAACTGTCAAGCACAACTGCAACCATTATTATCAGGGTGATTGTCTCCACCACTATCTGGACGATTGCCAGGTCGGGTGCTTTCAGCAACAGGAAACAGATCACCAGGCTGTAACCGACAATTCCACAGGCGATCACCGCCGAGAGTAAATCCCTGGCATGGATGGCATATATTGCCCCCAGTATCATAAATCCTGCTATAACCGAAATTGCCAGTTCCATAGTTCCGTATTGTCAGGTCATAATCAACAACATAATAATAAGTCCTGCGCAGACCCATATCACATAGGCGGGAAGCAACCCGGTATGTGCGGTGCTGAGTGTTCCGCTGAGCCAGAGAACACCCTTTTTTGAGAGGTCATAGATGTCGAAGACCTTTGCTTCAGCCATTCTGTATATGCGCGAGAAGAGGCTGAATTCAGTGAAGGTTTTGTAGAATTCTGGAGCGGGATATGAAGCACCAAGCTTTTCTATCTTTTCACCGCCGATGAAAATATCTCCGGTTCTGAATCTCTTTGTCCCCATTGCGAGGTAAATAAGGAAACCCAGGACAATGGATATCAGCACGAGTAGAGAGACCAGCGATGAGCTCCAGAGGCCGCTGAACGTGAATGGTCCCACAACCGGGGTAAACAGTTTTGGTATCACCAATCCTGTTGCAAAGACTCCCAGGAAAACGCAGAGGAGGGCCAGGAGTGCCATTGGAAGCCACATCAGGACAGGTACTTCCCTGACTCCGGCCAGTGCAGGATCTCTTCTTCCAAGGAAGATTCCGCCGATGAATTTCACGAAGCTGGCCAGTGTGAGGGCTGAACCCAGGACTGCCAGGCCGAGCCACACTATCCATAACTGGCTCGAAATGCCGGCACCCGAACCTGATTCTATTATTCCCTGGTAAATCATCCATTTTGAGGCGAATCCATTGAAGGGAGGAACGCCTGAGATAGACATGGCAAAAACCAGGGCGGAAGCAAATGTGACAGGCATGGCTGCCGACAGCCCTCCCAGATCACTGATGTCATTCCTGCCTGTCTGTCTTTCGATTGCACCGGCTGCGAGGAAGAGACCGCTCTTGTAGGTTGCATGGTTGATCATGTGAAAAAGACCAGCCACAACTCCCAGTATTGATCCTATTCCGAACCCCAGGATCATATATCCTACCTGTGAGACGGCATGATAACCCAGCAGGCGCCTGTAGTCGTGCTGCATCAGGGCCATCAGTACGGCAGTAATGATGGTGAGGACTCCGACAGAAAGGAGAGCCACTTTCATACCATCACTCATAACAAACATGTCACCTGTAATCCTGGCAAGGAAATAAATACCCAGCAACTTGTCCAGTGAAGCGGGAAGGAGGGCTGATGATGTGGCCGGTGAATTCTCCGCAAAATCAGGCACCCAGGTATGGAACGGAAATGCACCTGCCTTGGTGAAGCTGCCGACAAGCAGAGCAAGAAATGCGGTGACGGCAAGTATGTTATTGGTCTCAACTGATATGCCGTTCATGCTTATTGTGTCAGTGAGTCTCCAGAGGATGGCTATACCCAGCAGCATAATGGTATCTGACGCCCCGATGAGTATCATGGTCTTTTTCGCGGCAGCAGAGCTTGCTTCATCTTTCCCGGGTATGAGTTTATAAAGGGTGATACCCAGGATCCCCCAGAAGATGACAAAGAGGATAAGGTTATCGGCGAGTACTGCCCCGTAGGAACACCCCAGCGTGAGAAGGAACCATGAATAGAAATGGCTGACACGCTTTGATTTATTGTAAAGCAGTGAATAAACCAGGATCAGTAGCGAAAGGACACTAATTGACAACACTATCAGTTTGCTGAGACCGTCAACGGTAAAAGTAACAGACTCACCTGCCTTCTGCAGCAGGTCAATGTTCAGGATAGCCAGGCAATCTCTTATTATAAGGTCACCCTGTGGCACCATCTGCGGTGATACCGACCAAAGGCCAATGGCTATGTACCCGAGATAAAGTGTCACCGCCAGGGCTGCAAATCCCTTTGCCATCTGGAATCTGTCAGGTATGATGAACAGCAGCAGCGCTGCAGCCAGCGGAATTATTAGCAGCATCTGCAACAACACGCATACGGAATTTTCTGCCAGTATTACTAGAAGCTCATTCATGACCTGCATCTGATTTCCTGATTTCACTGGTTCTCTTCAGGGAGAGGTTTATCAGCTCATTGGCGTTGAGGATCTTTTCTCCCGTGGAGGCGTCATAGGCGGCGGCCATTCTTTCGGTGCAGCAATAGCACGGGTCAACGGCGGCGAGAGAGATGGTGGCATCTGAAATGGTCTGGCCGATGCATGATTTCTTGAAGGTGGCTATGTTTGTATAGCTCGGGGCCCTTATTTTATGTCTTGCCGGTGAGTTGGAGCCGTCCGAGACCACGAAGTGGAACACCTCTCCGCGGGGGGCCTCGGCACGGCCGGTTCCTATTCCCTCCGGTATGTCATTTATTTTAAGCGCCACATTCCCCTCCTCCATCTTCTCCAGCGCATCAATACACTGTTCAATGATCGAGGCAGACTCGTACATCTCAAGAAGCCTTACCTCTGCCTTGGCAAAGACATCTCCTGCCTGCGCCGTGATAACCTTCCAGTTTACAAGGGGATAGGCAGCATACGGGTCATCCCTTCTGACGTCAATGTCAACACCGGATGCGCGTGCAGTGGGGCCTACGGCCGCATAGTCGATTATATCCTGCTGTGTAAGCACCCCCACACCCTTTGTGCGTGCATGTATAACCGGGTCATCCATCACGGCGCCGGTAAGGAGGTCAAGCTTTTTGCGCATGACTGACATCTCCTTCCTGATGGCTGGGATCTTTTGGTTCTCAATATCCCGCCTTACGCCTCCCACCTTGAACATCGCATAGCTGTTCCTGTTCCCGGTGATCATCTCAAATAGGTCAAGAACCGGTTCACGGTACTTCCATGCCCACATGAAGACGGTGTTGTACCCCAGGAAATGGCCTGCCAGCCCTACCCAGAGGAGGTGGCTGTGGATCCGCTCAAGTTCACCTATGACTGACCTGATATATTTCGCCCTGTCAGTTATCTCTATGCCGGCAATCTCTTCAACGGCATTGGCAAAGGCAAATGGGTGAGATGTTGAGCATATGCCGCATATTCGTTCAACCAGGAAAAACACCTGATCATAGGTCTTTGACTCACTTAGTTTTTCTATACCCCTGTGGTTGTATCCGGTCTCCCATTTGATGTCGGTGACGATCTCACCGTCACAATACAGCTTGAACAGCTCAGGTTCTTCCTGCAGCGGGTGATACGGCCCTATCGGTATCAGTGTCTTTCTGCCCATTGTTTCCTGAGTGTTACTTAAAGTCTTTCCTGTAGGGGAATACATCATCAGCCCAGTTACCTTCCGATATCAGTTTTTCCTGGTTGGGGTGGTTGATGAAGTTGATGCCGAACAGTTCGTGCATCTCCCTTTCAATCCAGTTTGATGCGCTGAACATGTTTGAGAGTGATTCAATATGGGGTTTTTCACTGTCCAGGATGACATGAAGGCTGAGAATCATTCCTTCAGTGTCAAAGCTGAAGTGATAGTAGATTTCAAATCCGCGTCTTGTATGCATTGCAGAGGCGATGATGAACCTGTATCCTTCACTCCTGTACAGGTATTCAGAAACGGCGAGGATGGCTGACGGCCTGATTGATACTATTCCCCTTCTTTCCTGCGAGAGATCGACCCCCAGAGTGTCACTGCTGAACTTTTCCGTCAATTTGTTTATGGCTTCCTCTGTTTTCATTCGGATCTTATCCTTTTTTTCCTGCCAGTTTGACTATACCTGCAATTATTGCTTCCGGTTTAGGCGGGCATCCGGGGATGTAGGCGTCAACCGGTATTATTTTATCCACCGGCCCGGCGAATGTGTTACCCTCGGCGAAGATACCTCCGGTGCATCCGCAGGCGCCGATAGCCACCACCAGGAGTGGTTTGGGTGCCTGGTTGTAGAGTTCCAGGAGACGGTCTTTGTCACGCCTGTTGATTGAGCCGTTTACAAGGAGCACGTCGGCATGCCTGATGCTGCCCACCAGCAGGATTCCGAACCGTTCGAGGTCATGTCTCGGGGTGAGGCAGTCAATGATCTCAATATCACAGTTGTTGCATGATGCTCCACCGAAGTGAAAGACCCAGAGCGATTTCCTGAAGCAAAATTCCTTGAAGCCCACAGTCCCTGTTTTTATAATCCGAATGCGGTCAGCACAATTGCAATAACCACCAGCAGGTTCATCCAAATGAGAAAGAATGATGATGCCTGCCTGATCTTCAGCCTCGGGTTGGTGTTCCTGATGAGTGTCACCAGCAGCACTATTGCGAGTATTTTCAGGATGAGCCACAGAATACCTGTTCCGTCAGTCATCCCGTTCATGAGAAGTGCGACGATAAAAGCGGGCAGGATAAATAGCATTATGTATTTTGCCAGCCTTATCATTGCATAGGGAGGTCCTGAATACTCAATATAAATACCTGAAGCCAGTTCGGCCTCTGCTTCGGGCATATCAAAGGGGACCAGGCCCAGCTTGGCCTGGATACAGAAAAGAGCCGCTATGAACAGCAGCACCCCGGAGATGCTTCCGATAAATGGGGTGCCTGCCTGCTGTGCCGCAATGATGCTCTCAAGGTCGAACTTCTGTCCGCTCTTCATTATTACGGCAGCCACCACAAGGAGGAAAGTGAGTTCATAACTGATTATCAGTTTCATCTCGCGAGAGGCGCCCACGGCAGCCAGGGGGTTTCCCGATGCCAGGGAGCCAATGATATAGGAAAATGACGGCAGGGTGAGAAGATAGAAGATGACGATTATATCTCCCCTGAATCCTGTCTCGATGTTGAAAAGGGGCAGCAGGATGAAGAGCCCTGCCATTGCAGCTCCAAAGACAGCCAGAAGGGGTGCGAGGAGGAACACAAACCTAGAGCCCTGTGCGGGGAGTATGGTTTCCTTTACCAGCAGCAGCTTGAAAAAATCATAGAAAGGCTGTAGCAGGGGAGGACCTTTACGAAACTGCACCCTGGCGGTAATCTTCCTGTCGAACCACGAGAGGAGGCCTCCTGCCGCTGCCATGAAGAGCAACCCCGGAAAAACAAGGAACCAGAAGAGATAAACCGCCATAAGCTTTTCCTTTACTCTTTTTCAGTTACATACATATAATCCCTTATGAGAACACTCTCATTCAGCTGCCATATGTTCTCATCAGGTTTTTCTCCTTCACCGGTGAACCTCGCGGTGCCGGGAGGGCATGCCTCAACAAACTTCCTGGCCTCTTCATGATCATGAAGATCATAAAAGAGGTCCTTGTTTCGATGATGTTTGAAGAAATCGGTCATTATCGTACCGAAGGGACAGATAGTCACGCATGATTTGCATGAGATACAGAGGTTTGTATGCCTTTTTATGATTCCGTGCGCATCCTTTTCGAGTGCCTCTGCGGGGCAGACGGCAATGCAGGGCGCATCTTCGCACCTGCGGCATGTAAATCTGAAGGTGGCCAGCTCCCGGATTGACCTAAGCCCGCCTCTGTTTCCGGGACCGGCGCAGAGTGCCTCAGGCAGCTCCAGTGAAGGATTGCGGATCATTGCTGCCCTCAGCTCAATCATATCTATCAGGACCTTCATGCATCCAGGTGTATTATTTCCATATTTCCGGGCTGTGCTTTATCTCATTGTAGGTAAAGACAGGCCCGTCCTTGCATACAAAGAACTCTCCCATCATGCAGTGACCGCATTTACCGAGGCCGCATGACATGTTCTTTTCCATTGAGAGGTAGATCTGATCATCACGGTAACCCATCTCAAGGAGTCTTATGGTTCCGAATTTCATCATAATGGGAGGCCCGCAGACCACCGCAACCGAGTTATTTATATTGACCTTTACACTGTCAAGCAATTTTGTGGCAACCCCCACCGGACCGTCCCATTCATCATCGGTTACATCAACAATACGGTAGGCTTCAAACTTGTCAATGCTGTTCAGTCTGCTGAATAGAGGCTTGTATATACAGTCTGCCGGTGTTTTGGAGCCATAGCAGAGTATCACCTTTTCAAGGTCTTCCTTCATATGCTCAAGTGTGAAGAGCAGAGACCTGATAGGGGCAAGACCGCAGCCTCCCCCGAGTATCAGCACCTCTTTTCCCTGGAATTCCTTTACCGGGTATCCTCTTCCATACGGACCCCTTACACCCATCACGGCACCCGGCTTCAGCTCATGCATTATGCCTGTGACGTAACCTGTCTTCATGACGGTAACCTCCAGCCTGTCAGACACAAGGGGTGATGATGAAGGCGTGAAGGGTGCCTCTCCCACACCGTCTACCGAAAGTTCAATGAACTGTCCGGTTTTGAAGATGAATTCTTCATCAGGGATCAGCACAAAGGTTTTGATCAGCGGGGATTCTTCTATTACCTCTTCGAGGGTTGCCCTCAGGGGCTTATATATATTATTGTGTTGACCGGCCATCAGGATTGTCAGATGAGTTCCATGAACAGTTCATTCTTGCTGATCTTTCCAATACAGGCCTCAATGCATCTCCCGCAGCCTGTGCAGGCAATTGACTTGAATTTCTGAGGCCGCCAAACATACTTGCACAAATACCGGTTGCGGAAACGGTCAGGCAGTGTAAAGAGGGCATCCTCACCTCCGGCAACCCGTTCAAAGCCCGGGTACTGGCAGGCATCCACCTGTTTCACCTTTTCAAAGTCAGGCCTGTCAATAAGCAGGAAACAACTGCAGGTGGGACAGATGGTGGTACAGGCCCCGCAGGAGACGCACCTGGAAGCATATTTTTTCCATATTTCCTTGCCTGCCTTAAGAACGAGAGTGCCTGTAGTTTTGTAATCAGGCAGGTTTTCATTGATGCCGGCAAGAAGAGCCTCAGTATCAGCATGTCTCTTCTCCGCAAAGAGCATTTTCCCGTTTTCTTCAACCGGCCTGGCTCCATTCAACTGCCCGGCAAAATCCCTGCCCCTTTCGGAAATTACCCTCAGAAAGATCTCATCACCCTCTGACAGCAAAGCAATGTCAGCCTTTTCTGTCGCATAAGGTTTAACTCCATAGGAGGTGCAATGACAATGTTCATTTACCGAGTAACAGTCAGAAGCAATTATCAGAGTGCCCCTCCTCCGTTCCCTGTAAAAAGGGTCGGTGAAATCCTCATCCAGGTAAATCTCGTCAAGAAGCCCGAGACCCTCCACATCGCAGTTTGGCACACCTATTATTATTCTCGGCCCTGCTTTTCCATTGAATGATGAGACATTCTCCCTGACAGGCAGGAAGAAATTTTTCAGAGGTGATGCAGGCTTGGGGGTGTTATAGGCAATCCTGTCAGCATGATTAAGGTTGAAGTGCTCATAATCAATGCTGTATTCATCCTTCACCGGAACAAAAATGTCATGTGAGGCGAGCAGTTTTTCCAGTGAACGGTGCCAATCTTCCTTTTTAATGCTTATGTAATACATTTTATGTGAGAAGATTCACATAATAAATTTAGATGTGCAATCAACACGAGTCAAGTTTTTTTTCTCTCAAGCCGGCCTGCTATATCGGGTGATTTTAATAACACATTAATATTCAATAAAATATTTTTGATATGTGTTGTTTAAAAAAGTTGTTTTAACTTGCATGAAGGAATTGTATTATAGTGGATTAATGTGAAACAATTCACAAAACATAATACAAGGAACAGCCTGAGGAGGATTTTTCTTTATCACGGGCTGTTGCTAAGGCTGAAGTCGATGGGTGTCACCCGGGTCTTTTCCTACACTCTTGCCGAATCTGCGGGTGTCACGCCCGAACAGGTGAGGAAGGATTTTTCAGAGTATTGTATAAGGGGAAACAGGAGGGGCGGTTACCTTACGGCGTCTCTGCTGGACGAGATGGAGGTTCTTTTCAGGCGCGACAGGGTAACCAATGTCATACTGGTGGGGATGGGTAACCTGGGACAGGCTCTTTCGAAGTACGGGCTGTTTATACAACGTGGAATCAATATAGTTGCCACGTTCGATATTGATCCTTACAAACAGAAGTCCAGGGCTGACAACCAGGTTTATTCACCTGAGCGTATGCAGGAGATAATAGACAGGTTTCATGTAACGGTGGCGATAGTGGCTGTCCCTGACGTTTCCGCCCAGGAGGTATGCAATGAACTGATAGGGATGGGGATTAGGGGAATTGTCAACTTTGCTCCCGTATTGCCCAGGGTGCCTGCGTATGTGGTTGTGAACAACGTGAACCTGAGTGATGAGATAGAAAGTGTGATATGGTCGGTTTCCCGGATGCGTGAGAAACAGTCGTTATTCCTTTGAAAGTCATAGAAAGAGGATATGAGATATTCATAACAGGGCTTGTTCAGGGTGTCGGATTCCGTCCGTTCATCTACAGGCTTGCCACGTCTTACGGCCTGACCGGAGAGGTTGTAAACAGGAGTGACGGTGTAAGGGTTATTTTAAGGTGTGATGCTGAGACGGCAGGAAGGTTTGCTGCCGCTATCCGGTCAGGCGCTCCGGCTGCGGCGATTGTCAGATCGGTTGAAATAAGGGAAACGGAGGTAAGGGAATACAGCGGGTTCTCCATTTTCCCCAGCCACAGCATCGATGAGACCATAACGGAGGTTAGTCCTGATATTGCAGTATGTGATGATTGCCTTGAAGATCTTGTCTCTGATCCCGGAAGGGTTGACTATCCTTTTATAAACTGCACCAACTGCGGTCCGCGCTTTACAATAATCAGGGCTCTTCCGTATGACCGGGCAAACACCACCATGGCTCCGTTTGAGATGTGCCGGAGGTGTGCGGCGGAGTACGGGGAAATGTCTGACAGGCGATTTCATGCCCAGCCGATTGCATGCAACAGTTGCGGGCCTGTATTTACGCTCCGGGCCGGCACTACGGTGGTGACCGGCATAGCGAATATTTCCGGCTTCATTTCTGAACGTCTGGCTGCAGGCGGCAGTGTTGCAATCAAATCTGTGGGGGGGTACAACCTAATGTGCGATGCACTGAATGAGGAAGCGGTTGCCAGCCTGAGGAAGAGCAAGCAGCGTGACATGAAGCCTTTTGCGGTAATGTTCAGGGATATTGATGCCCTGAAGCAATATTGCCATGCAGGGGAGGAGGAAGAGTCAATGTTGCTTTCATGGCGGAGACCGATACTCATTTTGCGTCAGAAGAAGCCGCTTGCCTCTTCGGTGAACAACGGACTGAACACCATTGGTGCGATGCTGCCTCATATGCCGGTTCACCATTTGCTTTTCAGGGTCATCGGAACTCCTGCTGTAGTTCTGACAAGCGGTAACCTGAGCGAGGAACCTATAATTATCTCGGATCTGGCTGCCATGAATGACCTGATGCCTGTTGCAGGCTGTGTTGTAAGCTATAACAGGGAGATAAACAACAGGGCTGATGATTCGGTGGTCAGGATGGCCGGGGAAAATGCCATTCTCATCAGGAGGTCACGCGGGTTTGCGCCCCAGCCGGTTGGTGTGCTGCCGGATGCTGAAGGGATCTTCGCCGCAGGGGCCGAACAGAAAAACAGCTTTTGTATTGGAAAAAGCAGGCAGGCATTAATGAGCCAGTACATAGGAGACATTAAGAATGTAGCCACATGGGATTATTACTGTGAGACATTCAGGCTCTTCTCCTCCCTTTTCCGGTTCACCCCCTCACTTGCTGTGTGTGATATGCATCCCGACTACCTGTCGGGACGGTTTGCCGGTGAGCTGGCTGAGGAGAGCAATCTGCCGCTGGTAAAGATTCAGCACCACCATGCCCATGCAGCTTCGGTTATTGCAGAACACGGCCTTGAGGGAAAGGTGATAGGAGTGATAATGGACGGTACAGGTTACGGTACGGATGGCAACATCTGGGGCAGTGAGTTCCTGATTTCCACAGCTGCGGATTATGAGAGATACACTCACTTTGAATATTTCATGATGCCCGGGGGTGATGCTGCCGTTGCGGAGCCATGGAGGATGGCCCTGTCATGTCTTTACAGTTGTTTCGGAAGCAGTTATGATTTCATGTCATTGAGGCTCTTCCGCGAAATTGAAGAAAAGAGACTTATCGCAGTCACGGAGATGTTAAGACAGGGAATCAACTCACCCCTGACCTGTGGTGCAGGCCGCATTTTCGATGCAGTGGCGGCCCTTCTCCATCTGTGCACTACTGCTTCCTTTGATTCTGAAGCCCCTATGCGGCTCGAATCAGCCGCTGGCATTGACACCGATGAGTATTATCCGTTTTCGGTTAACGGCACTGTGCGCCTCTCCGAGACATTCAGTGCAATAGCCGGTGACATTGCCCGTAATGATTCCGGGCTTGTTCCGGCCAGGTTTCACAATACCGTGGCACAGATAATACTTGAGGTGTGCGGTGCCATCAGGAAAGATACCGGCCTTGACCGTGTGGTACTTTCGGGAGGTGTCTTTCAGAACAGGCGGCTTCTTGAAAAATCGTTGTATCTTTTATCCATGAAGGGATTCAGGGTTTATACAAACCGTCAGGTACCGCCCAATGACGGGGGGATAGCTCTCGGGCAGCTTCTGGCAGCTGCGGAAAGGAGGCGGATATGTGTCTGAGTCTGCCGGCCAGGGTTCTGACCGTTGACGGTAACATGGCGGAGGTCTCTGTCGGAGGTGCCGTGTTCAGGGCGGGACTGCAGATGGTTGAGGGTGTCAGGCCGGGTGATTATGTTTTGCTGCATGCCGGTTTCGCCATAGAGAAGCTGAAGGAGGATGAGGCACTGGAGACACTCCGTCTGCTTGATGAGATTGATGGTCTTGTTAGCGGGTGATTCGCATATGAAATATGTTGATGAATACAGGAATGGCAGGCATATAGCCCGTCTGGCTGAAATGATCAGCAGGGAGGTATCGCGTGAATACGTATTCATGGAGGTATGCGGAGGGCATACGGCTGCTATACACCGTTTCGGCATACCGTCACTGCTTCCGCCTGAGGTAAGGCTCATCTCCGGCCCGGGCTGCCCGGTGTGCGTTACGCCGGCACGGTATATTGACATGCTTGTCGCACTTGCATCCGGCGGAGGGGTGACCGTTGCCATGTTCGGTGACCTCATGAGGGTTCCGGGCTCCATTCTCACCCTGGCCGCAGCCCGGGCCGCCGGCGCTGACATCAGGGTGGTGCTGTCGGCACATGAAGCCCTGGAATTGGCTCTGGCAGATCCCGGCAGGAAGGTTATCTTTCCTGCAATAGGATTTGAGACCACGGCGCCCGGTACGGCTGTTACTGTGATGGATGCCGGAAAACGGGGGGTGGATAATTTCTTCGTACTCAGCGCCCATAAGGTAATGCCGCCTGCAATGGAGATACTGCTTAAGGAAGGAACCAGTCTGGATGGTTTTATCTGCCCGGGCCATGTGGCAGTCATAACCGGCTCATCAGCATTTGATTTCATCCCTGAGAAGTACGGACTGGCATGCGTGGTCACAGGATTCGAACCTGCTGATCTTCTGCTTGCGGTGCTGATGCTCATCAGACAGGTCAACAGTCGCTCACCCCGGGTTGAAACTGAATACCGCAGGGTGGTGACCCGCGATGGAAATACCAGGGCGCAGGGTTTTATGAATGAGGTCTTTGAACACGCGGACACGGAATGGAGGGGTCTTGGCATCATCCCCTCGGGAGGGCTGACCCTGAGGAAACGGTACCGCCATCTGGACGCAGGAGAACAGTTTACGGTTGAGGTTCATGAAATTCAACGTGACAGTGGTTGCCTGTGCGGTGATATCCTGAGGGGAAAGATCACCCCTGCCGACTGTCCGCTCTTTGCCGGTGCATGTACACCTGATCATCCGGAGGGTGCATGCATGGTATCAGATGAGGGGTCATGCAACACCTGGTATAAATACCATAATCATGATTGAGAGGGTCACACTTGGTCACGGCGGCGGCGGGAGGCAGGCACAGCTTCTCATACTTGACCGCTTTACCTCCAGGTTCGGGATGCAGGGGCCGCTTACCGACTCCGCATTGCTCTCCGTGCCGGACGGATTGCTTGCCTTTACCACCGATTCTTACGTCGTTAGCCCCCTCTTCTTTCCCGGGGGAAACATCGGGAAGCTCGCGGTATGCGGAACGGTAAATGACCTGGCTGTTTCGGGTGCCGAACCCAGGTACCTCTCTGCAGCATTCATCATCGAAGAGGGTTTCAGCCTTGAGGAGCTTGACCGGATAGTAGCTTCGATGGTTGAAGAAGCGGTGACAGCCGGAGTACGGATCGTCACAGGTGATACCAAGGTTGTGGAGAAGGGACAGTGTGACGGGCTTTTCATCAACACTGCCGGAGTGGGAATTCTGGCCGGGGAACTAAGACATGTCAGCAGCGCATCGGAGGTGAAGGAGGGTGACAGGCTTATCATCAACGGTCCGCCCGGTGACCATGCCGTTACGATACTCGCCGCCCGCAGGAATCTCTCCTTCGATATACCGCTTGCCTCAGACTGTGCATCATTGAACCACCTGGTAAAAAGGGTGACTGAGGTGCCCGGAGCAGTACATTTTATGAGAGACCTCACAAGGGGAGGGCTGGCAGCCGTTTTAAATGAACTCGCCGGCATGACCGGCTGTGGTATAACCATAGATGAGGCTTCAGTACCTGTTAATGAGCCGGTGAGGGGTATGTGTGAGATTCTGGGCTTTGACCCGTTTTGCCTGGCAAGTGAGGGACGCCTCCTTGTTGTCGCAGCCCCTGAAGAGGCTGAACGCATTGCAGGCAGGATGCGTGAAGACCCGCTCGGCAGAGGAGCTTCCATAATAGGCACGATAACATCGGCAAGGGCCGGCAGGGTAATACTCAACAGTACCTACGGCGGGCAGCGGTTCCTTGAGATGCCCTCGGGACAGCTGCTGCCGAGGATTTGCTGAATACTGTGCTGAACACCGGCAGGGTAATGGCACGGACCTGGGTGGAGCGGATATAAAGTATGCATTAACTCAGGATAACAACGGACCCGGCCGAACCGGATAGAAAGTATGCATTAACTCAGGATAACAACGGACCTGGCAGAACCGGATAGAAAGTATGCATGAACTCAGGATAGCAACGGACCTGGCAGAGATTGTTGAGCGGTATGCCTCGGAGGCGGGGTGGCAGGTTGTTGAGAAGGTGAATCTCACCTTCGGGCAGTTTATCCAGGTTGTGCCTGATCTGTTTGAGGCAGCCTTCAGGGAGGCAACCAGGGGGACTGTTGCAGCGGGTGCGGAGATAGATATTGAGATCATACCGGCAGAGATGCGCTGCCTTGGCTGCGGTGCCCCCTATATACCGGCAGGTGATCTTCACGCCTGCAAATCATGCGGTTCGGAGGAGATAGATCTCATACACGGAAAGGAATTGTATATTAAAAGCATAGAAGGAGGGTAATCATGGAAATCAAAATTATGAAAAACATCCTTGACAGGAATCAGAATAAGGCTGAGGAGGTGCGCAGCCTGCTCAGACGCAGGAATGTGATGATGGTGAACATCATCAGTTCCCCCGGTGCCGGGAAGACAACGCTGCTTGAAAGAACCTGCGAAGCACTGTCCGCACGGATGGGTATAGGTGTCATCGAAGGGGATGTCACAACAGACCGTGATGCACAGCGGCTCAAGAAGTACAATATACCTATTGTCGCAATCAATACGGAAGGTGGCTGCCACCTTGATTCGCACAGCATTTACAGGGCTCTGGAAAATTTTGATCTTGACTCCATCCGGCTGCTTTTTGTAGAGAATGTAGGCAACCTGATCTGTCCCAGCCAGTTTGACCTGGGAGAGGCATTCAAGCTGGCAGTGGTCAGCACTGCCGAGGGTGATGACAAACCAGCCAAGTACCCTATGCTTTTCTCGGGAGCAAGGGCTGTAATCCTTAACAAAACAGACATTCTGCCATATACGAACTTCAGTATGGATGCCTTCCTTTCAGACATGAATGTAATCAATCCGCGAATAAAAATTTTCATGACATCGGCGGTTCACGGTGAGGGGATCCGGGAGTGGCTGGAGTGGCTCGGGCAGCAGCTGGAAGCCTATAATGCAGGCTGACCCGGGGTGGCTGGCATCCTCATCCGCCGGCTGATCCTGAATGGCTGACTCCCTTATCTGCAGGCTGATCAGAAGTAGCTGAACCTTATATCCGGAGGCTGACCCGGGGTGGCTGGCATCCTCATCCGCCGGCTGATTCTGGATGGCTGACTCCCTTATCTGCAGGCTGATCAGAAGTAGCTGAACCTTATATCCGGAGGCTGACCCGGGGTGGCTGGCATCCTCATCCGCCGGCTGGCATATGGCGCATCTGCAGTCTTCCCTGCTTCTTTATTTCAGGTCTTAATTATTCATAAACATGACATAAGTAAGGTTTTTAAAAATCTATTGTTATTATTTTCACACTCGAAAATTTAAGGCAATAGTTTGCGTTTACATAATCTAAATACTTAAAAATCAATAGAAATGTATCACACTGGCAACCTGGTGAAGGAATTGGCGGAGAAACACGGCCGGAAGAGAGAGAGCCTGATGCCGATCCTTCAGGATATTGTTAAGAAGCACAATTATCTTACTGATGATGCGATGGTGGCAGTTGCCACTGAGCTTGACATCTCTGCGGCAGAGGTTTACGGAACAGCTTCTTTCTACACCTTCCTTGACACCGAGGAGAGGGGAAAGAACATCATCAGGGTCTGCAAGACCATAACCTGTTCCATGAAGGGAAAGAATGACATAGTAAGTACTATTGAGGATATACTGAAGATCAAGGTTGGTGAGACCACTCCCGACAAGATGTTCACCCTTCTTGAGACCAACTGCATAGGGTGGTGTCACAAGGCTCCTGCGATACTTATCAATGACATGCCATATACTGACCTGACGCCGGAGACTGTGATAGATGTCATTAAAGGTTACATGCGCAAATAAGAGGGAGGCACTGAAATGGAAAACAAAGGACTTACAAAGGTTGATCTTATATTCGAAAGCATTGATGTCCGCAAGGTGATGACAAAAGCCTTCGAGATGACAAGCGATGAAATAATTAAGGAGATTCTTGATTCAGGGCTTAAAGGACGCGGCGGTGCCGGCTTCCCGACTGGTCTCAAGTGGAAATATACGGCTGCTGAAAAGGAGCCTGAGAAGTATATTGTCTGCAATGCAGATGAGGGTGAACCCGGAACGTTCAAGGACCGTGAGATACTTGACAGGGCGGCATCCAAGGTATATGCCGGTATGGCAATGGCCGGAAAGGCCATGGGTTCAAAGAAGGGATTCATCTACCTAAGGGGTGAGTACAGGTTCCTTCTGCCACAGCTTTTTGTGGAGCTGCATAAGTTTCACAAGATGATTCATGAAATAGGTTATGACTTCAATATTGAGTACAGGATGGGCAGCGGCGCATACATCTGCGGTGAAGAGAGTGCCCTGTTTGAGTCGATAGAAGGGTTTCGCGGCGAGCCCCGCAACAAGCCACCTTACCCGACAGTGAGCGGCCTTTTCTCAAAGCCCACCTCGATAAACAACGTGGAGACACTTGTCACTGCGGTAATGATTATTGACAAGGGTGCAAAAGAGTATGTAAAGCTGGGTACAAAAGATTCACGCGGATCAAAGGTATTCTCCATTTCAGGTGATACACCAATCCCCGGGATTTTCGAACTGGAGCTTGGAATGACCGTACAGGAGTTCGTCAATGAATTTGGAGACGGTGACACGAAAGCTGTACAGGTTGGAGGAGCGTCAGGTTTCTGTGTACCCCGCAAGAGGTTTGCAGACACAATTATTGGTTTTGAGGGGGTCCCGACAGGCGGATCGATGAAGCTTTTCAACAGTTCACGCTCGATGTACAATGTTCTTCATAACTACCTTGATTTCTTTGCTGAGGAGTCATGCGGGCAGTGCACGCCATGCCGCGTGGGTTGCCAGCAACTGCTGAAGGGTGTTGAAAAGGTGAAGAAGGGAGAGGCAAAATCGACCTATCTCACTGAACTGGTAAAACTGGCTGACACAATGAAAGTCGCCTCAAAATGCGGACTTGGCCAGTCAGTGGGCAATGCCTTCAGATCAATAGTCGAGAATTTCAGGGAAGAGATTATTTACTAACATCAGTATAGAAGAAAAATGGTTACTCTAAAGATAAATGATCAGGAAGTTAAGGTAGCGGCAGGAACAACGGTACTTGATGCTGCCAAGAAACTGGGCGTTAATATTCCGACTCTCTGCAATCACCCGGATCTGTGTGTGGCAGGCAACTGCCGTGTATGCGTGGTTGAGCAGACAGGTGCCCGTACCCTTATTGCTGCGTGTGCCATGCCCGTTTCTGAAGGGATGGACATTCATACCAACTCTCTGAAGGTGAGGAATGCGCGCAAGCACATTGTTGAGCTTCTGCTCTCAGAGCACAGGGCAGACTGCACCAAGTGTTACAAGAATCAGAAGTGTGAGCTTCAGACGCTGGCAAATGAATATTCGTTCGGTGAGCATATATTCCTTGACCTGGTTGAGGATCATCCCTATGCGATTGACAGGTCGTCACCGGCCTTCCTCAAGGATGACAGCAAGTGCATCAGGTGTCAGCGCTGCGTGCGTACCTGTGCCCAGTTGCAGCATGTTTCGGCCATAGCCGTATCGCACAAGGGATCACACATGAAGATCTCCTCATTCCATGACAGGCCGATGAGCCATGTGGTATGCACCAACTGCGGCCAGTGCGTCAACCGCTGCCCGACGGGTGCCCTTACAGAGAAGACCTATATTGACCAGGTATGGGATGCCATCTATGACACTGACAAGCATGTGGTTGTCCAGACAGCCCCGGCTGTCAGGGTTGCCCTGGGCGAGGATCTCGGTTATGACCCGGGTGAAAGGGTGACCGGTAAAATGGTCACTGCTCTCCGGCAGCTTGGATTTGACTCGGTGCTTGACACTGACTTCACGGCTGACCTCACCATAATGGAAGAGGGAACAGAACTCCTTACCAGGCTGAAGAAGGTGCTAGTTGAAAATGACCACAGCATGGCCCTTCCCATGTTCACCTCCTGTTCACCGGGATGGATCAAGTTCATTGAGCACAAATACCCGAAGATGCTCCCGAACCTCTCCACCTGTAAATCGCCCCAGCAGATGTTCGGAGCACTGGCAAAGACATTCTATGCCCAGAAGCGCAATATTGACCCTTCAAAAATTGTGTCAGTATCAATAATGCCCTGTACGGCAAAGAAATATGAGGCTGACAGGCCTGAGATGAGGTCAAGTGGCTACAAGGATATCGATTTTGTTCTGACCACCCGTGAACTGGCAGTAATGATCAAGCAGGCAGGTATTGACTTCCGTACCCTGGAACCAACCCATTATGATTCACTTATGGGTACTTCCACCGGAGCCGGAGTCATCTTCGGTGCTACCGGAGGTGTGATGGAAGCTGCGTTGCGTACGGCCTATGAGATAGTAACCGGTAAGCCGGTGCCCTTCAATAACCTGAATATCACCCCTGTCAGAGGTATGGATGGGGTCAAGGAAGCCACCATCAAGATTGAAGGAACTGTTGATGAGTGGAAATTCCTTGAAGGTGCCGAGCTTAAAGTGGCAATAGCACACGGACTGGTCAATGCCAACAAGGTGGCAAAGGCCGTCAGCAAAGGCAAGGTAAACTATCACTTCATTGAGATCATGGCCTGCCCGGGAGGATGTCTCGGAGGCGGTGGCCAGCCGATACCCACCAGTGCCGAGATCAGGCAGAAGCGTATGGAGGCCATCTATTCAGAGGATATGCATATGGACCTCAGGAAATCACATGAGAACCCTGAGGTGCTTGCAATCTATAAGGAGTTCCTGGAGAAGCCGAATGGCCACAAATCACATGAACTGCTTCATACACATTACATTGAGAGGGAATCTTACTGATTGACCTTCCTCTTCAGATATACCGCAGAGACGTTGCCCGCAACGTCTCTGCTTTTTTTTTCTGTTTTTCAACAGAAAAGTTGGCTGCTAAGCAGTTTTTCGCCATTTTTAGAAAGTCGGGCAATTTATTGCTGTAACAAGACAGGAATATGAGTGGATTTGACTTTTCAAAGAGGGATTCTTTTGGCAGCAGGCTGGGAGTGATTGCTGCAGCAGCCGGATCGGCCGTGGGACTTGGTAACATCTGGAGGTTTCCGTATATTCTAGGTGAGAATGGTGGAGGGGCATTCCTTATCATTTACCTGATTATCATCTTCTCTATCGGGATACCCGTGATGATGTCTGAGCTTGTAATAGGGAGGCGGTCACAGCGGAATGCCGTGGGTGCGTTTCGCACCCTTGCCCCGGGCAAACCATGGTTCCTGGTAGGGATGATGGGCATAGTTGCCGCCTTCATGATACTTGCATTCTACACCGCCGTGGCCGGCTGGACCCTGGAATACCTGTTCCAGACTGTCACAGGGGGAATAAGGGGCAAGGATACTGCGGAACTTACGGGAATGTTTGATCATTTCCTGAAGGATTCACTCAGGCCGGCGTTGTGGTTTTCCGTATTCATGATTGCCACTGCCGGCATTGTACTGGGAGGGGTGAGAAAAGGAATAGAAAAATCCACGAAGATACTTATGCCTTTGCTCCTCGTTTTACTGATAGTCCTGTGCATCAAGTCGCTAACTCTTCCGGGTGCAGGCAAGGGGGTTGAGTTTCTATTCCGGCCTGATTTCTCAAAGATCACCGGCACGACTGTTCTTATGGCCCTCGGGCAGGCATTCTTTTCCCTGAGCATCGGAATGGGAACCCTTATCACTTACGGTTCTTACATACCAAAGGATAATAAACTGGGAAGCACGGCGGTACAGGTGTCAATGGTTGACCTGAGCATTGCCATATTCGCCGGACTGGCGATCTTTCCGGCAGTATTCGCCTTCGGGATATCACCTTCCTCCGGTGAGGCTCTCACCTTTATAGTACTGCCAGGGATATTTCAGCAGATGACAGGAGGAATGGTATTTGCCTTTGCCTTCTTCTTTCTGCTGGCTATTGCAGCACTTACATCCACTATTTCAGTCCTGGAGGTTATTGTTGCCTATTTTTCCGAACAGCTGAACCTGAGCAGACGCACTGCGATACTGATTGCCACGGCCTCGATGTTCATCCTGGGGATTTCGGCTTCGTTGTCATGGGGAGTGATGAAAGGGGTGACCCTGTCCGGGTTGAATATCTTTGACCTTTTCAATTTCACCACCGCCAACATTCTGCTTCCGCTGGGCGGATTGCTTATCGTGGCATTCCTCGGATGGTTTTTCCCTGGCAAGGAAACCAGGGATGAGCTTTCCAACGGTGGTTCTGTGAGAATAAGATACTACAGTCTCTACCGGTTCGCCATCAGGTTCCTGGCGCCGGTTGCAATTGCCCTTGTATTCCTTAACGGACTTGGATTGCTGAAACTCTAACTATCAACCAATACGACATGCACGGAGTAAATGATTTTCTTGTAAAGCTTGACGGGTATCTTGGAGGTCATCCCTGGTTCATGGTACTGCTAATAGGCACAGGCCTGTTTTTCACACTCTACCTTGGGTTTCCGCAGATAAGGTATTTCCGCCATGCGATACGGATAACACGAGGCAGGTATGATCATTCACATGATGTTGGTGACACCTCTCATTTCCAGTCGCTCGCCACGGCTCTCTCCGGTACGGTGGGAACAGGGAACATTGCAGGAGTTGCCCTCGCCATTCACCTCGGCGGTCCGGCTGCTCTCTTCTGGATGCTTGTGACTGCTGCCATCGGTATGTGCACCAAAATGGTTGAGGTCTCCATCTCACACAAATACAGGGATATACTTCCTGACGGGTCAGTTTCGGGCGGCCCGATGTATTACATGAAGAAGCGGCTGAACATTAAAACCCGCAGCGGGAAGGTTATCAGGACAGGTGTGATAATGGGAGCTTTTTTTGCAGGTGCCACAATCCTGAGTTCGTTTGGCACAGGCAGCCTGCCGCAGATAAACAGCATTTCCAATTCCGTATTTGCCTCGTTCGGCATAAAGCACATAATTACAGGCGCCATACTTGCTATATTGCTTGGGCTGGTCATAATCGGCGGAATAAAGAGGATAGCAAAGGTCACTTCAGTACTTGTGCCGTTCATGGCGTTGCTCTACCTGACCGGCGCATTGCTTGTCATCTTCTCCCATCCTGAGAATATCATTCCGTCATTTGTCTCCATATTTGCCGATGCCTTCACCGGGTCGGCTGCCGCAGGTGGTTTCCTGGGAGCCACATTTGCCTTTGCCATGAACAGGGGGGTGAACAGAGGCCTCTTCTCCAACGAGTCAGGCCAGGGTTCGGCCCCTATTGCACACTCAGCAGCCCGGGCCCCGGAGCCTGTCTCCGAGGGTATGGTTGCACTGCTCGAGCCTTTCATTGATACCATCTGCATATGCACACTTACCGGCCTGGTCCTGCTGGCTTCAGGAGCATGGAACACGAAAACCGAAAACCAGTTCCAGCCGACAGATGTCCAGGTACTTTCCGGTATCTATGATGACGGGAACAGTGAGGATGTCGACAAACTGGGAAAACATCTCAGGGGTGATGAGTTTCTTGAACTGTACAACGGCAAGCTCACCATAGAAAACGGTGAGATAGCAACGGCGGGAATCTCGGTCATCCATGCAAGGTCAATGGCCGAGAATGTGAAGTTTCTTTCGGGAAAGGAACCCTTTAACGGGGAACTGGAGGTGATTGCCGGAAAACTGGCCCCGATGGCATCACTGACAGTCCATGGTGAGTCACTCATCCACAGCGCCCCGCTGACCACCTTCGCGTTCAGCAGAAGCATACTCAAGGGGTTCGGGTCATACATCGTGACCTTTTCACTGCTGCTGTTCGCTTTTTCCACCGCCATTTCCTGGTCATATTATGGTGACAGGGCAACCACTTACCTGTTCGGCCAGAAGTATGTGCTGATCTACAGGCTGGTGTATGTGACGGCCTTCTTTATTGCCTCATTCACCGATACCACAATCATCTGGTCCCTTTCATACGTAGCAATAGTACTTATGGCCGTTCCGAACCTTGTCGGAATTCTGCTTCTTCGGAAGGAAGTAAAGGAATCAGTCCGTGATTACTGGCTGACCTTCTCAAAGCAATACCCTGGAGAAAAGATATCCTCAAAGATGTCAAAACGGTTCGGTTCTGACCAATAGTCTGTTTTTCAGTCACCCGGCTAATAGTCTGTATTTCAATCACATGGTAGGCGAAATATTTTTTTTGCCGCTCAGGTACAAGGGATTGAGTTTTTAATCAACTTTGATTCCTTGAATTTCCTGAGTGATCAATGTCTGAAATATGAGTGGTTTCGACTTTTCGAAGAGGGACTCATTCGGCAGCAGGCTGGGGGTAGTTGCAGCTGCAGCCGGATCGGCGGTGGGTCTTGGCAATATCTGGCGGTTTCCCTATGTCCTTGGTGAGAACGGCGGTGGTGCCTTTCTGATAATCTATCTTGTAATCATGTTTGCCATCGGCATCCCGGTCATGATGTCAGAGCTGGTGATTGGCCGGAGGTCGCAGCGAAACCCTGTGGGTGCATTCCGGGTGCTGGCGCCCGGTAAACCCTGGTATCTGGTAGGCATGATGGGTATCATCTCAGCCTTCATGATACTTGCCTTTTATACTGCTGTTGCAGGATGGACGCTTGAGTACATTTACCAGACCCTGACCGGCGGGTTCAGCGGTAAGAGCTCAGTGGAACTTACCGCAATGTTTGATTCCTTCAGGAGTGAGTCACTTCGGCCGGCTCTCTGGTTCTCCGTCTTCATGATAGCCACTTCGGCGATAGTACTGGGAGGCGTAAGGAAGGGTATTGAGAAGTCTACCAAGATCATGATGCCATTGCTATTTATCCTCCTTCTTGTTATGTGCATCAAGTCACTTACCCTTCCAGGTGCAGGAAAGGGGATGGAGTTCCTCTTCAAGCCTGATTTTTCGAAGATAACCGGCACCACGGTACTAATGGCCCTTGGGCAGGTCTTCTTCTCCCTGAGCATCGGGATGGGTACTATAATAACATACGGTTCATATATTCAGAAGGACAATAACCTGGCGGGCACCTCCGTACAGGTATCCCTGATAGACACCGCCGTTGCTGTTCTTGCCGGCATTGCGATTTTTCCGGCTGTTTTTGCCTTCGGCATCTCACCCTCTTCGGGTGAGGCACTCACCTTCATAGTGCTTCCGGGCATTTTTCAGCAGATGCCCGGAGGAATGATCTTTGCATTCATGTTCTTTCTTCTTCTCGCGCTGGCGGCCCTTACCTCCACCATATCAGTACTGGAGGTGATAGTAGCCTATTTCTCCGAGCAGCTGAGACTCACCAGGAGGAAGGCAATCATCCTGGCTACACTTTCGATGTTTGTCCTGGGGATCACGGCATCACTTTCACTGGGTCTTACAAGCCGGATAAAACTCTTTGGCCTCAATACCTTTGATCTCTTCAATACCACCACGGCAAACATACTTCTTCCGCTTGGCGGGCTGCTGATTGTGATTTTCCTCGGCTGGTTCTTCCCGGGAAGGGATGTGAAAGATGAGCTTTCCAACGGAGGCAGCCTGAAGGCCAGGTATTATTCACTCTACAGGTTTATAATAAGATTTGTTGCGCCGATTGCCATTACCATCGTATTCCTCAACGGGATAGGGCTTCTCAAAATATAACTCCAACTCCGGATCTGCAATGCATAAGATCAACGACTTCCTGGTAATGCTCGACGGTTATCTGGGCGGGCATGTGTGGTTCATGGTGCTTCTCATCGGCACCGGACTCTTTTTTACCGTTTACCTCGGGTTTCCCCAGATACGGTATTTCAGGCATGCCATCAGGATAACCAAAGGCAAATATGATCACTCTCATGATGTGGGGGATACTTCCCATTTCCAGGCTCTTTCAACCGCACTGTCCGGGACTGTTGGAACGGGGAATATTGCCGGGGTAGCCCTTGCGATCCACCTTGGCGGACCGGCCGCCCTTTTCTGGATGCTGCTCACTGCCGCAATTGGGATGTGCACCAAGATGGTTGAGGTATCCATTTCGCATAAATACAGGGATATTTTGCCTGACGGCAGTGTTTCCGGCGGGCCGATGTACTACATGAAGAAGAGACTGAATATAACCACCCGCAGCGGGAAGGTGATCAGGACAGGCCTGATACTTGGTGGTTTTTTTGCCGGGGCTACCATTCTCTCATCATTTGGTACCGGCAGCCTGCCGCAGATAAACAGCATCTCCAACGCTCTCTTCACCACTTTTGGTGTGAAGCACATAATTACCGGGGCCATACTCGCGGTTCTCCTTGCCCTGATAATCATCGGAGGCATAAAGCGCATTGCGAAGGTTACCTCGGTAATGGTTCCCTTCATGGCAATCCTCTACCTGGTTGGATCACTTATAGTTATTTTTTCAAACTATGAGAATATCCTCCCCTCTCTCGGAGCAATTTTCGGTGACGCCTTCACCGGTTCTGCTGCAGCGGGAGGGTTCCTGGGGGCTACATTTGCCTTTGCGATGAACAGGGGGGTGAACCGCGGACTCTTCTCCAACGAGTCAGGGCAGGGATCGGCCCCCATAGCCCACTCCGCAGCACGGGCACCGGAGCCGGTTTCCGAAGGAATGGTTGCGCTGCTGGAACCGTTTATCGATACAATAGTGATCTGCACCCTGACAGGACTGGTGGTGCTTTCGTCTGGTGCATGGAACACCAAGACCGAAAACCATTTTCAGACAACCGACATGCAGTTTGTAGTCGGCACATATGATGACAGCCGGGAGGAGGATGTGGTTAAGCTGGGTGACCATGTAAGGGGCAGTGCATCCCTTCCGCTTTTTACCGGCCAGCTTGTGGTGGAAAACGGTACGCTTAAGACTGAAGGTGTATCTCTCATTCATGCAAGGTCTCTTGCAGATAATGTGAAATATGCTGCAGGCAACATGCCTTTTTCCGGCCTCATCGAGGTCAGGGATGGAAAAATGGTCAATCCGTCCGCATTTGATGTTACGGGAGAGTCGCTTATTCACAGTGCCCCTCTCACGACATTTGCATTCAGCCGGAGCATCATGAAGGGATGGGGAAAGTACATTGTTGCATTCGGCCTTCTTCTTTTTGCCTTCTCAACCGCCATATCATGGTCTTATTACGGTGACAGGGCCGTAACTTTCCTGATGGGACAGAAGTATGTAATTTATTACAGGATCATCTTCGTGGCTGCATTCTTTGTTGCATCATTCACTGACACGACAATCATCTGGTCACTGTCATACATCGCAATTGTGCTGATGGCGGTACCGAACCTGATCGGGATACTTATTCTCAGGAAGGAGGTTAAGCAGAATGTCAGAGACTACTGGCTCACCTTTGCAAAGCAATACCCTGATGAAAAGATCTCAGGAAAGATGTTCAGGCGGTTTAACAAGTGACACATCTGAAGGGTTTTCCGGCGATAGCCGGCTGGCATGAATGAATCCCCGGTGTCCCGGTCATATCATTTCATGGATCCAGTGATTCCCCGGCTCCGGGCCTTACCTGTCATGCATCAATGCATCATCTTTGACCGGTCACAGCCCTTAACGGAAGGAAGGGTATACCGGTTCCGGGTTATTCCCTGCCGGACACCGGAGGATACAGGTCCTCAACCTTTACTGTGGTTTCGCTGTCAGTTGTGACCTCCACGGCAACTTCCTCTCCGCGGTTCCTGAAATAAAGAAGGAATGCCAGAACGGGCATCACCGGTGTTATCAGTCCAGCTGTGAGGGCTCCGAGCCCGATATAAAGAGGATTGCGGGTCAGCTCGAGCATTGCCGTTGCTTCCTCAGGGTTTGTCATCGAGCGAATGAATGAACCAGTGAACGGAAGCATGACAAGGGCCCCGAGCACCAGTGACACAACAATCAGAATAAGGATGAAGACGATGACCCACCCCATGTTTGGCCACAGGTTCGTGTGGGCGAGCCTGAAGGAGCGCGAAATCACCTGGAAAGGATTGCGGGTTTCAACCAGCGTCACTGGCATGGCAAAAATCCCGACGGTCAGCATATAGAACATGGCGAACAGCCCTGGCAGGACGAGCAGTACCAGGCCAAGCGAGATTAAGGCAACGGCGATAATCCCGAAAATGATCATGGCTGCGAGGTATGGTATCAGTGCAACCAGTGTTTTTCTGAGGAATACCATCAGAAAATCAGGTTCTGAGGCAGGCTTTTCAAGGACCCAGACGTGCAGCAGCACCCCCACAATAAGGGTTGCCAGTATTGCCAGGGCATAAGGGCCGGCAAATCCCCTCATCATTTCAAGCATCTCTGCAGGGTCTGTGGTGGCCTGGAGTGATGCCAGGTCAAGGCCGGCGATGAACAGTGATGTGATCAGTGAACCGGCCACAGATATAACATAGAGCCCCACGAAGTGTTTCTTGTAGAAGCTCCAGAATTTATTGAATGCACTGTCAAGATCGACAGCCCCGGCAAGAGGATGGTTCTGATAGGTATTCATTGCAGCGTTGTTTTGAATGGATTAATACAATGGTAAATCTATTAAAAAATCAGTTCAGTATTTCAAGCATCTCTTTTACGTCGAGATCGCCCAGCGGGTTGTTTGCCTCAATGAATGCATCGGCCAGGCGTGATTTTCTCTCCTGCAGGCGCTGGATCTTTTCCTCAATGGTATTGCCTGAGATGTACCTGTAGACGAAGACCCTCTTCTCCTGTCCGATACGGTGAGCACGGCTCAGTGCCTGTATCTCCGATGCCGGGTTCCACCACGGGTCAAGGATAAAGACATAGTCTGCCTCTGTGAGATTGAGACCTACTCCGCCGGCTTTGAGAGATATGAGGAAGACCTTGATATTCTCGTCGCTCCTGAAGCTGCCTATCACTTTGCCACGTTCCCTGGTTGAGCCGGTAAGCATGGCATAACCTATGCCGTTTTTCTCCAGCCAGCCGGGAAAAAGTTCGAGATGCCTGACGAAAGATGAGAATATCAGGATCCTGTGACCTTCAGAGACTACACTTTCTATGTTATGTGTCACGGCATCAAACTTCCCCGAACCGCCTGTGTAGTCTTCGTCTGTCATCACGGGGTGGTTGGCCAGCTGCCTCAGCTTCATCAGTCCCTGGAGCACAATGATGGCTGACTTTTCTATACCTATTGATTCAATGTTCTCAAGGATGGTGTTCCGGACTGCTGATTTCTCTCTTTCATAGATTGCAGCCTGTTCATCTGACATGTCGCACTGGATAATCTGCTCGGTGACCGGCGGCAGCTCGCTCACGACCATCTCCTTCGTTCGTCTCATTATGAACGGCTGGATTATCTTCCTGAGCCTGTTCTCTTTTTCTTCCTCAAAGTTTTTTTCAATGGGCCGTGCAAACTCTCTCCTGAAGAAGGCAAGTGAACCGAGCAGCCCCGGGTTGACGAAGTTAAGCTGTGTCCAGAGGTCTGTGAGGGAGTTTTCAACAGGAGTACCGGTAAGGACGAGCCTGTGTTCTGCCCTGAGCCTCATCACTGACCTGTAGAGATGTGAGGAAGGATTCTTGATATGCTGGCTTTCATCAAGAACAACGTAAAAGAAGCCTGTGCTGGTAAAGAGCTCGATGTCCTGCCGCACGGTATGGTAACTGGATATTACAATATCATATCTTGTAAAATGTGAGGCAGACCGGTTTCGGGTGGCGCCATAATGTATCAGCGTCTTCAGCGCTGGGCAGAAGCGTCTGATCTCATTATGCCAGTTATGGCAAAGTGAGGCCGGCACGATTATCAGCGATGTTGCAGGGGGCTCTGCCATGCTGAAAAGTGTCATCTGACCCTGGTCATGCAGTTCCCTTCCTTTCACCGAACCTGATGAGGGTATGGATCGGGCATTCATCTGTTCCCTGTTCCACATCAGCAGCGCAAGGGTCTGCAGTGTCTTGCCCAGGCCCATGTCATCTGCAAGACAACCTCCGAGGTTGTTTGACTGCAGGAACCAGAGCCAGTTAACCCCTTCCTGCTGGTAGGGCCGCAGTTCTGCCCTGAGGCCTTCCGGAACAGGAAGCATTGCAAGCTGGTCGGGCATGACCAGCTTACCCAGTCTGGCGCAGGTGTCACAGTCTTCTTCAGACAGGGCTTCGCTGAAAATGCTGAAATGCTGTTTGTGCAGCAGCAGGTCATCATCCTTCTCACGGCCCATTTCGAAGAGCCCGCGGTACCTGGTGAACCACTCCTCCGGCAGGAGGGCCACCGTTCCGTCAGGCAGCGTGTATTCACGTATTCCCTCAAGGATATTCTTCCTGAACCGGGTAAAGGGGATGGTGTACTGCCCAATAACCACTACTGCCTTCAGGTCAAACCAGTCATTGATCACCTGGTGACTCAGCTTTATTTCCACGCGGTCAAGTGAATATGGCCGATCGAGACTGCCAGTACGGATGATAAGCCCTGCATCTTCAAGTTTCTTCCTGTTGTAGGCAATTGTCTCAATGAGATCATAGAGGGCATTCTCATCATCATCCCTTGATCCGGGGGTTATGAAATTAATGCCGTCATCACTTACCAGGCCTGCTTCGTCAAGTGCCTCGAGGCATAGCCTCTCCCATCCGGTATCGCGCTCCTTCCTCAGGAACAGATAGTCACCGTCCCTGTTGATGAATGAAGTGAAGTGTTTCATATCATCCGGGTAGTATGTATCCCTGCCGTCATACCTGAATTTCAGGATGGCAGCCGGGATGCCGGTAACCGTCCGCTCCACGGTCAGCAAAGCCTCTTTCATTGCCGGGGATTGTTCCATGGAGAATCCTGTGCCAATGACCTTGTGAGTGTTGATTACCTGAAGTACGAAGGTTGAGAAGTACTTCTCTGTAGTTGATTCCGGGATAATTATCCTGTCACGGGTAAGGAAGGGTTTTAGTTTTGACCCTTCAATATCAGCGATGAAGTGAATGTCATGCCCCGCTCTGACAATACACGGTTTGTTTGATAGTATCTCTACATTGAGGCCCCGGAGCCTGACAGGGCGGCCGGCCGACTCAATTACCAGGCTGTAACTGGTTTCACCGGGGACGCGTTCGAACCTGAATGCCGGTTTTGCCTCCTCAGGATTAATGGTCAGCCTGTCTTCGTAGTGCAGCGAGCTGATGCCTGTCTTCTGCAGGTAAACCGGAATTTCTTCAATCAATGCTATCTGCAGGCACTGGCAGATTCTTGATTCAATGTATGGTTTTATCAGGGTTCCGAATTCCGACTCAGCCACATTATCGAGGAATTCCTTAACATTACGGTGTTTTGAAAAGAGTTTGAACAGATTACGGTCTGAGTACTCGTTCACCAGCCTGACGGTTTCCTTCTCTTCGTTATCGAGGCCTGCCAGGGTAATGCTGTTTGGGAATGGAGAAAGAGCCTCACCCAGTGAGTGATACTCTCGTCCCGGCATTCTCTCAAGCATGTAGGGCATCAACACTGTACCCCACCTTCGGTGCTGGGTCAGTATAAGTGCAAATAGCCTTTCACGCTCTCTTAAAATGGGGGGCTGCATCTGTGCATAAAATAAACCTGCAATTTTGGAATTCCCCCGGTAATATCAAAGAGGAGTCACCAAAAAATGTTTAGCGGTGAGCCACCGGGGGTCTGCGGCTGCATGAACGGATAATTTTAATATCTTTCCGTGCTTGATTTAAACCGGAGAACAAGATGAAAAGGGCTATTTTAATCACTTTCCTGTTGTGTGTCACTCTTCTGGCGTCATCGCAGGAGACGCCTCTCACATCAGGCTGGAGGGCAAAGAGGGCATCGGAAGTGCCGCTCGACGGCCGCAGCCTTACGGCGGAAGAGCCTGACCTGACGGGGTGGTTGAATGCCACCGTTCCCGGAACAGTGCTGACGACGCTTGTGAGCAACGGCCTGATGCCTGACCCATGGTACGGCATGAATAACGAGGAGATTCCTGACATCGCTGATGCAGGCCGTGATTACTATACATACTGGTTTTTTACAAGGTTCTCTTCCGGCAGTCTTGACTCCACGCGCCAGGTTTGGCTTAATTTCAGGGGGATCAATTACAGGGCTGAGATCTGGCTTAACGGGCATCTGATAAGTGATCCCTTTCATGAGGGGATGTTTTTGCGTCAGAAATACAATGTCACCTCCGTACTAAACCGCGAAGGGCACAACAGGCTTGCTGTGAGGGTTGAACCCCCGCTGAATCCTGGCATTCCAAACGGCGGACAGGGTGGTGACGGAACAATAGGGCGCGATGTTACCATGCAGTTTTCTGCAGGGTGGGACTGGATCCAGCCTGTACGGGACAGGAATACCGGCATATGGGATGAGGTCACCATAGAGGTGACGGGAGATATTGACATCCGCAACAGTTTTGCCCGCACCAGGGTGCCTGGTGAACGTCTCCCGGGTGAACTTCAGGATCCCGCATTCGTCACCTTCTCTGCAGAACTGGTGAATCCCACTGACAGGCTGGTTGAAGGTGAGGTTGCAGTAGCATTTATGGGTTCGACTGACAAAAAGAAGTTGAAGATAGAACCCGGGAGCTCTGTCATTTATACCTTCCCTGAGAAAAAGCAGACTGATCCGAGGTTGTGGTGGCCCAACGGACTGGGTCAGCCATCCCTGTACCCGGCGGTAATAACATTCCATGACCGCAAGGGTAACACGCTTGACAGGGAAGACCTGATGTTCGGTTTCCGCGAGACAGGCAGCCACTTCGATGACTCAACCGGTTCCCGCGTCTTCACCATTAACGGCGTGAAACTGTTTATCAGGGGTGCCAACTGGATAGCCTCCGACGGTATGCTGCGCCTCAGCCGTGAACGGTATGACGCTGAAGTCAGGATGCATGCCGAGATGAACATGAATATGATCCGTGTCTGGGGCGGGTCGATAACCGAGAGGCCTGAGTTTTATGATGCCTGTGACAGGAACGGTATACTGGTGTGGCAGGATCTGTGGATTACAGGTGACTGCAACGGGAGGTGGCCTGATACCCTCAGGAAGGCTGACAGCCAGGAGGTCAGGAGGCAGTATCCCGATGACGATTCATTGTTCCTGAGATCGGTGAAGGACCAGATCATGATGCTCAGGAACCACCCGTCACTGTACCTGGTATGCGGAGGAAATGAGTTCCCGCCGCCGGCGGAACTCGACACCCTCATCCGCAAGAGCCTCATGGAGCTTGACGGAACAAGAATATATCTCAGTGAGTCTACTTCTCCTGACCTGTTGCGGAATACGATCGGCGGCACAGCTGACGGTCCCTACAACATAAGGGAACCACGCTGGTTCTTTACCGAGAAATGGCACCCGTTCAATCCTGAGATAGGGTCAGTGGGCCTCCCTAACGCAGAAGGGCTGAGAAAAATGATGGACGAAAAGGACCTGGTCATTCCGTCAGGCAGTCCGGTGAATGAAGTCTGGCGATATCACAAGTACATGGATTACGGGGGCATGATCGAAAAACTCGGAGAGCCTCGTGACATGGCTGATTTTATCAGGAAGGCCCAGCTGCTGAACTATGAACAGTACAGGGCTCTCGCCGAGGGTTATACGTCACATATGTGGAAGTGGTACACAGGGTTTCTTGTATGGAAAAGCCAGAATCCATGGCCGGCTTTAAAGGGGCAGTTTTATGACTGGTATCTTGATCAGAATGCAGGGTTCTACGGTTTCAGGCACGGAGCCGCCCCTGTGCATCTGATGTTCAATCCTACGGACTCGGCTATTTATGTGATTAATACAACTCCCAAGGAGAGGAAAGGTCTCAGGCTTGAGGCAAAACTGACCGATGAGTATGGCGGGGAGATATGGAAGAAGGCCGAGGAAAGGAGTGTTGAGGGCAACGGCATAACCAGGATATGGGACCTTGACCTGCTCAGTTCACAGGCCAGTGTCCTTTTCCTTAAGCTGCGCATCACATATGTCTCCACCGGCCTTCCGGTTGATGACAACAGCTACTGGTTACTCCCCGACGGTGACCAGAGCAACCTTACGGCACTGCCCGAGGCAAGGATTGTAGGTCAGATGATGAAGAGCTCCAAAGGGAAATTCAGTGTTGACCTCGCAAACAGCGGATCTGTTGCGGCATTCTTCGTCCGCATGAAGGTTATCCGTGCCTCTGACGGTGAGATGATTACACCCGTATTTTTTGATGATAATTACCTGGTGTTGCTGCCGGGTGAGAGGAAAACCGTGGAGATCGATGTAACCGGGGTCAGGGAGGATGAACGGAATACGCCGCTCCTGCTCCATCTTGAAGGATTTAACCTGCAACCGGCACTGGTCAGGTTATGATTTCAGCCTGTACGGCTGATCTCTTCGAGTCTTGTCTTATTGAGGATTATGACATTCTTTTCATCCAGCCTTATCAGCCCGTCTTTCTCGAAGCTTTTAAGCACCTTCACGGCACCCTCGGTGGATATGCCTGCAAAATCGGCCAGTTCGCGCCTGGAGAGATGCCTGAAAAGATCCTCTCCCCCGAAGTTCTCCGGCGCGAGGCTAAGCAGAACAGCTGCCATCCGACCGTTGGTCTGCTTATGCAGAATATGGTCAAGTGAAGAGTAGAGTATAGAATTGTGTTCACAGTAACGCTTTATGATACTGAAGGCAAATGACCCATTCCTCTTCACCAGCGAGGCAATGGCCTCCTTCTCTATCAGAAAGCCTGTCGTCTCGGTTACCGCCACCACTGAATAGCTGAAGGTGTTGCGGTTGAATATGGCCGAGAGCCCTGCCATTTCACCGGGAGTGATGATCCTGAGGTTATAGTCGCGGCCGTTGCTGCATTCAATGTACTGCCTTGAAAAACCGCTGACAATAAAAATAACGTAGGAGGCAAATGCCCCCTGTTTTGTCAGGTTCTCTCCCCGGCGAAAAACGACCTGAACCCTGCTGTCACGAACCAGTTCAGTCTCCTCACCGGTCAGGGCAGAGAAGCAGGGGAGGGTGATATCACACACAAAATCCTTGTCGGTGTTGCTGATCGTTTTCATTTGAGGCGATGATCTGCAAATTTAAAAATAAACGGTTATTAAATCATGATATGCCTTTTTGATGCAAGCAGGCCTTAAGGATTGCAACGAATGAGCTGCGACAATTTTTTTGTTGTCGCATTTCAATTCCAGGCATGATCTGCATGGTGCATGTTCACTTCAGAGGGGTGCTTAATGGTTTTAACTTTGCGTCAAATTTTACGAACCAATGAAACACAAGGTAGAAGCTGCTTGGAATGGAAGAATGAAATTTGACACTGAAGTCAACGGTCATCATTTTTTTATGGATCAGGCCGGAGAGCACGGAGAGAACAGCGGGCCACGTCCTAAACCGCTCATGCTTGCAGCACTCGCGGGATGTACCGGGATGGATGTGATCTCACTGATGAGAAAGATGAGGCAGGAGGTTGAGTATTTCAACGTGATAGTGGAGGGTGAGACCGAGGATGAGCATCCCAATGCATTCGTGAAGATGCATCTTATTTACGAATTCAGAGGCAGGGATCTTGATATCGATAAGATAGAGAAGTCGATCAGCCTTTCCATGGAGCGTTACTGCGGCGTATCGGCTGTCTACCGCAAGGCAGGGATAGAGATGACACATGAGGTGAGGATGGTATGAGAATCAGTTGGCAGTTGGCAGTTGACAGTCATGCGGTCAGTAAGAGTAATCAATAAAAAGAAAGAATATGCTTTACACAAATCTGAATCATGTTGAGTCTGCTCAGCAGCTCGAGAAAATCATCAGTGAGAATGAGAATGTAATGGTGTGCTGCGGACGTATGGGACCGATGTGCATACCTGTATATGGTATCATGGAGGAGCTTGAACCGTTATACAGCCACGTCAGGTTCTATGACATGGAATTTGACAATCCTGAAGCACACGTGATACGAAATGCGCCACTCACACGCGGATTCATGGGCCTGCCTTACACTGTTTATTACAGGAACGGAAAGATGGTAAAGGCCACTTCCAGCATCCAGAATATGTCACAGGTTAAGGCCGTCCTTGACAGTGAATTCGGCAAGCCCAATGCTTAAGAAATGGAGAGTGCAGGTCATTACGATGTCATTATTCTGGGAGGGGGACCGGCAGGACTGACAGCTGCCATTTACCTCTCGCGCGCCAGGTTGAAAACACTTCTGCTTACCGAGGGTACTCCCGGTGGTCAGATGACCCTTACGCATGAGATTGCCAATTACCCGGGCATCGAAAAAATTAACGGTTACATGCTCGGTTCAGTGATGAGAAAGCAGGCAACCTCATACGGTGCGGTTGTGAAGGGTAACACGGAAATAAGTTCATTCAACCTGAACGGGCCCGTTAAGCGCATAACAACCGCTTCCGGGGAGACATATACCGCAGAGTCTGTCATACTGGCCACAGGCGGAAGATCCCGCACCCTGGGTGTCCGTGGTGAGGATACCTTCAAGGGGAGGGGCATTTCATACTGTGCCACCTGTGATGGTGATTTCTTTACCGGAAAGGAGATAGTCGTCGTAGGCGGAGGCAACTCCGCTCTAGAGGAGGCTGTCTCACTTACAAAGTACGCCACCAGAGTGACAGTGGTCCACCAGTTTGATCACTTCCAGGCATTTCAGTATGCTGTTGATGAGGCGAAGGCAAATCCTAAGATCAGCTTCATGATGTCATCAACAATCGCTGGGTTCTACGGGGGTGAAAAGCTGGAAGGGGTGAAAATCAAGAATCTTGTTACGGGAGAAGAAACTGACTTCAGAACTGACGGTGTATTCATCTTCATAGGATACGTCCCCAATACCGGGTGGTTGAAGGGATTGGTGGAAATGAACGAAAAGGATGAAATCATTGCCTCATCAGACATGGCAACCAGTATTGAAGGAGTATTCTCAGCCGGTGATGCCAACGCCAAACGGTACAGGCAGGTTACCACAGCGGTGGCTGACGGAACAGTTGCTGCCCTTGCAGCTGCTGAATACCTGCATTCACAAAAAAGAAAACAGACGGAAATGGTGCCTGCATGATCAGGGGGCTAAATAAACAATTTGATTACATGATCCCAACCCAGTCAGACATGGCCAATAAAAAAAGTAACTAATAAGAAAATGAAAATGAAAGGATTGATAATAGCTGTTGTGGTTATAGCCGTACTGGTTATTCTCTTTGTCAGGTCTTACAACAAAATGAAGAATACACCGGCTGTGGCGGACAGTGAGCTAATAGAGCATCTCACCGCACAGAACTTTGCCCATAAGACAAAGAAAGGGGTGGTTCTGGTTGATTTCTGGGCAGACTGGTGCATGCCGTGCAAGATGATGGCACCGGTACTCAACGAGGTGGCCGAGGCCACCGAGGGCTCCGCAAGCATATATAAGCTGAACGTTGATGAACAGCAGCAGGTGGC
>JALONR010000064.1 GCA_025454815.1 Bacteroidales bacterium
GCTTTGGCTCCCAGGAGCAAACTGCCCGGGCATTTGCCCCCTCATTACCAGTCCCGTTGCTCCCTCTCTGCAAGGCCAGGCCCCGACAGGGCTGACATCGCAACAGACCAATGCCTGACAATCAGTTAAATACTATCCTGTTACCGGCACCCAGATCAAAATAGTTGTCGCCAAAGGCTTTCCGGAACATTTCAATCTGCTTTTCGCCGGTGCAGTGCGTGGCGCCGCACCTCACAATCCCGAGCGCTTTCATTTCGGCGATTATTCCTTCCATCTCGCGTTCCGACTTGTTCATCAGATGAAAGCCTCCGAAAACCGATACTATATTCTTGCCAAAAGTCTCCTTTATCTCCTTCAGCATCCTGACTATACCAGGATGAGAGCATCCGGTCATTACCACCAGCCCATCCCTCGTATCAAGAACCAGGCACTGTTCAGCTATCTCAAAATCGAATTCTCCTGATGTGTACAGGCATTGGCAGATCATGCCGGCATCTTTCACCAGAAGGGGCATAAATCCGGATGATGACATACTTTCTATGATTGCAGGTTTAATTGAATGCGGTATGATAACAGGGATGCCGGTCTTCATTTTAGCAAAGGCAGGCAGGCCTCCCACATGGTCATAGTGCTCATGCGAAATCACAACAAGGTCAATGGCCGAAGCATCAAGACCTGTCTTTTCGAAGTTTGACCTGAATATACCGGGCTTCGTTCCCGTATCAAACAGAATAGTCTTATCAAGTCCTTCAATAACAATTGAGTATCCCCAGTCTGGTTCCATTCCTGCAGTATGTACGTAGTTGTCATATATTACCGTCACAGTAACCGGTGAGGCAATACCGCTCCGGGCCGTAACATCCGCTATCGTGCCTGTATTACCCAGGTAAGGATAGTCCTGCCCGGGCAACTGAAGTGACAGGGTCAGTAGCACAAGACATGTAAAGAATAACTTAAAAGATTTCATGGCGGTAGTTGTATTTCTGTAAAGTTAGGCTAAGAGAAGAGACAAGTCAAGCAAACAAAACAAAGAACGCCAGCACCTGCAAGTTTTATCAGCGTCTGGAACTGTATAACCGGGCACCCTTCCCGGGATATGTTTCAATCTGTCAAAGCAATCTCAGAATAATGACTTTACTTGTTCAGCAAAATCTCTCCATTTTTTTCATTATCTTCACCCGGTCTAAATTTCGTTTTCTATATGGCTGATATTCAGACAATCTTCCAGGAGACTATTAAATTTGCCGCGGAAAAGCACGGCTCACAGAAGGTTAAGGGTTCAAAAATCCCGTATGTGGTGCACCTCACCAACGTTGCCATGGAGATTTTCATGGCTGCACGCAAGACTCATGGATTTGACCTTGGTTATGCACTCCAGCTGGCTCTTCTGCATGACACGATAGAGGACACGGAGACTACCCGCCAGGAACTGGAGCTGGTCTTCGGCAAGGATATTTCCGAAGGTGTATGGGCGCTGACGGGAGATCCCAAGCTACTGAAGGAGTACCGGATTCCGGATTGTCTTGCAAAGATCAGAAGATTACCCCGGGAGGTCGGGGCCGTAAAGCTTGCAGACAGGATTACAAATCTTCAGGCCCCGCCAAAAAGCTGGAGCAAGAGCCATATCAGGGATTACCTGTATGATGCACAGCAGATACTTCAGGCCCTGAAGGGTTCAAATGACTTCCTTGAAAAAAGGCTGGAGGCAAAGATTGAAGAGTACGGGAAGTATCTGAAGGTCTCAAGGTCTGAAAGTCTCAAGGTCTGAAGGTCTGAGGATCAGTATTTTACTCCGTCAGACGGCTGCCGGAATGCTTTGCCAGCATGATTTTATCTCCGATGCCCCGCGGATACTCACCTGCAATTACAAGGGCAGGTTTACTGAACTGAAAGAGTTATCAGGTACTTGTGGAAAGTTTTGCTGACCGGGTCATAGAATTCAACAGAAACGTCGATTTCAGAGGCACTCTTCCGAAAGGGATAAGCATAATGAATCCTTTCAGGGGAAATGACGGCTATATCCTGGAGGTCTCATCTGCATTTTACAGGAAGTTTTACAGTGACAACAGGCCAAGGAGGCTGATACTGGGTATCAATCCCGGCAGGTTCGGAGCCGGATTCACCGGGGTACCGTTCACAGATACAAAACGGCTCACGGCAGATTGCGGCATACCATATGCGGGCCGCCAGACACACGAACCATCATCAGTCTTTGTATATGATATGATAAAGGCTTTCGGCGGTACTGAAAGTTTCTACAGCCAGTTCTACATTACCTCTGTCTGTCCGCTTGGTTTTACTCATACAGGGGCAAACGGAAGGGAGAAGAACTACAACTACTATGACCGGCCTGACCTTACCGCGGCAGTTTATGATTTCATGGTTGAAAACATAAGGAGTCAGATTGCAACCGGTGTCAGCACTGACACCTGCTTCTGCCTTGGTACCGGCAGGAACGAGAAATTTCTTCTGGCGTTAAACCACAGGTTCAATTTTTTCGGCAGGATCATCGCCCTTGAGCATCCCCGGTTCGTGATGCAATACCGCGCAAAATTGATGAATCAATATATAGAAAAATACCTGCAGGCATTCCGGCAGGTATTTTAATTATATGTGTGTCAGGTCCAGCCCAAAATTATTTGCCGGATTGATTACCCGGATTATCCGGGATTATGTTCTGAAACATCAGGTACATTTTTTAAACAATCCCCAGATAACAGAACCCGGGAACACCGGGAATGACCTGTATCCGGAAGTGAATACCTTTCCGGGATGGGTTCCTGAGAGGTAAACCGGATCACCCCGGCCTGATAACTCCAATCCCGGTAAACTATCCACCCGGAGATTTGTTTAATGTTCGGTAAACCAGACAAACCGGATAATGAAAAATATTAGGCAGGTAATATTTGCAATAACGGCGCTTATGGCGTTGCAATCATTTACAATCATGGCATTTGGTGAAACAGAAAAACAGAAATACAGGGTAGTGCACTCCGGGAAGGAGTTTGAGATAAGGTTCTACCCTTCGGCGATCCTCGCCACGGTCTATTCAGATGCAAAATCATACCGTGAACTGGCTTATCCTGGTTTCAGGAAGCTGGCCGGTTACATCTTCGGCGGAAACGAATCAGAGACAAAGATATCGATGACATCGCCGGTGCATATGGATTTTAACGAAGCTTCAATGAGCTTCGTGATGCCCTCAGCCTATACCGAGGAATCACTGCCGGCACCTGATGATCCTTCTGTAAAGCTCGGGCGCACTGATGATGTCTATGTGGCAGCTATCCGGTTCGGCGGATACGCATCTGACGGGGACATAACTAAATACTCCGGAAAGCTTAAAAACCTGCTGGAGGAAAATGGGATTGAATGGTACGGCAATTTCAGGTATTTGGGCTATAACGCTCCCTTCCAGCCCATAGGCAGGCGCAATGAGATCATTGTGAATGTAAAATGGAAGGAATGAGTGGAGTTGCGATCTGCGGTTTTCAGGCTCCTGGTTAAACAAGGATCTTATAAGTGATTGATAATATGAATGATAACAGACGGTCAAGAAATAACCTCGATGGCTCCTCATCGCCATACCTGCGGCAGCATTCCGGAAACCCGATATGGTGGCAGGAATGGAACAGTGAGACCCTGGCATATGCGGAAGCTGAGAAAAAACCTCTTCTTGTCTCGGTGGGGTATGCCACATGTCACTGGTGTCACGTGATGGCGCGGGAAGCATTCTCCGACCCGGAGACGGCTGATTATATTAATAACAGATTTGTGAGCATAAAGGTAGACCGTGAACAGCGACCTGATATTGACCAGTACCTGATGACTTTCATCCAGGCACAGACCGGCAGCGGAGGATGGCCTCTCAACGTCTTCCTGACGCATGACCGTAAGCCTGTACATGCACTGACCTACGCACCTTTGCGCACTTCAGGGTACAGGCACTCATTCCTGAATATAGCAAAAGCTGTGATTGAGTTCCTGGAAAAAGAGCCGGGAAGGATTGTTCCGTTCAACCTCCCTGACCAGGAGGCTCCAACTGCTGACCTTGAGAGGCTGCCTGAGACTCTTTCTGGCTTTTTTGACGATGAGTCCGGAGGCTTCGGTCAGGGCCAGAAGTTCCCGCCACATTCCACCCTCCTGTTCATGCTTTACAGGATGGCAATTGAGAGCAAGGGAAATGAGCCGGGAAGGGATTCAGTCGCTGAGGCTCAGGAGCATGCCGGGGGTAAAGAAGACTCTGGCCTATTGCAGGCAGTCCGGAACGGTGACTACCCCTTCTTGAGCGGGATGGTGACCGCCACGCTTGACGCAATGATGATGCGGGGACTGAACGACCATCTTCAGGGCGGAATTTACCGTTACTGCGTTGACCGGGAATGGACCATCCCCCACTTTGAAAAAATGCTCTATGACCAGGCGATGGCACTCTGGACTTACCCGATCGCATACAGGTTGACTGGAAGGGAGAGTTACCGGACAATGGCGGAAAAGATTGCCAGGTGTCTTGATGAGACCTTTATAAGTGACGGGATGTATGTCACGGCCTTCAATGCCGATACTGACCATAAGGAGGGGGCAACCTATCTCTGGAGCATGGAGGAGCTGGCTGCGCTGCTGACCCCGGAGGAACTGAAGCGGTTCCGTGAAGTGTATGAGTTAACAGAAGGCGGTAACTTCGAGGGGCTGAATCACCTGGTCAGAAAGAGTGAGGGACGGGTGGATGATATTGAAGAGAAGCTGCTGGCGGTGAGACAGCTGCGCACACAACCTTCGTGCGATGACAAGATCCTGAGCGGCCTCAACGCGCTGACGGCCGTAGCCCTGACACAGGCCGGAAGGCAGCTTGAAAGGCCTGACCTTCAGGCTGCTGCCGTGACACTGGTCTGGCGTCTGCTGGAAACTTTCTGGGACGGCTCATCACTGGCCCACTCTTATTATGAGGGTGTACTGCAGCGACAGCCCTACCTGTCAGATGCCGCGACAATGCTGCTGGCTGTCAGCATGCTGTATGAAGATGATCACTCATGGGGCGAAATGATGAACACCCTGGCAGATTATGTCAGGTCATTCCGTGACTCCGACGGGCGCTGGATTGAATCTGATGCGAAGGATTTCCGGAAGATATATGCCTCCTGGTTTGACCACCCCGTCCCCTCCTCCGTAAGCCTGGCGGAGATGGCACTGGCACGGGTGGCGCTGCTCACCGGTGGTAACCTGGAGCCGGCTGTCTATCGCAGGCCATACCAGTCCGATTTCTACAACATCAATGTAATGCTGACCGAAGATCTCTTCTACACTTATACCACCCGTGAACCGCTGCCCTGGAACTCAATCCCGGTCAACTCCCTGCAGCGGCGCGGCGAACCGGAGAGTATCTGCCATAACAGGGTCTGCAGGGTCTACTGAAACAGGTTGCCGAGCAGTCCCTGTGACTCCTTCCCGCGGTTCGGGCTCATGGGAGACAGGGCACGGATCAGCTTGCGTATGGGCATGCTCTGCAGCCATACCTTGCCGGTACCGCGCATGGTGGCCAGGAAGAGACCTTCACCGCCGAAGACCATCGTCTTCAGGCTGCCGGTGGTCTCGATGTCAAAATCAAGTGACGGTTCATATGCCACTATGCAGCCAGTGTCAATGCGAAGGGTCTCCCCGTTGAGCTGCTTCTCTATGACCGTTCCCCCGGCATGGACGAATGCCATGCCATCACCTTCAACCCTCTGAAGGATGAACCCCTCGCCGCCAAGGAGGCCAGCTCCCAGCTTGCGGTTCAGCGTGACCGACAGCTTCGTGCCGAAGGCTGCACACAGGAAACCGTCTTTCTGGACGATGATATTGCCGTTGACGGTCCGGAGGTCAATCGGGATTATTGTACCCGGGTAAGGGGCCGCAAAGGCAACCTTGCTCCTCATGGAACCCCTGTTGGTGAAGTGGGTGAGGAAGAGCGACTCACCAGTTAGTATCCTTGAACCTGCCTGGAACAGTTTGTCCATCACACCGCGGTCGGGTGATGCGCCGTCACCCATCCTGGTCTCATAGGTTATCCCCTGTTCCATGTAAACCATGGTGCCGGCCTCGGCAACTATGGTCTCATTCGGATCAAGTTCTATCTCGACGAACTGGATGTCATCGCCGAAGATGCGGTAGTCAATTTCATGTGATATCATTTCACCGTAGTTTTTTGGAATACCGAAGTTATTACAATCGTCATTCATTTCAAATAACGGTTACCGGTCAAAACCCTGAAACCAGGCATTATGTTTTTCACATTCAGGCATATGCCAGTTCAGAATAATTTTTAAATTTGATACCGGCATAGCTTAGAATCCATAAACCGAGGCCATATGAAAGAGAAAACAAATCGGCACATTCCCGGCAGAACATGGCTGATAGCAGTCATTATGCTCGTAGTTTCATCAAATTCGTGCGGCATATTTGACGAATGTGATGCCACTCTCATGCCACTCTACTACGTTGATATCAGGGCTGAGATAACAGTAACAGACAACTCAGGTCCCTGCCCGGGTGTTCCTGTAAGGGTCGAAATGCAAAAGAAACATTGCGGAGGAAAGTTAGGGCCCAACCTCGTGTCAGAGGGAGTGACTGCTGCCAATGGTATTTATACCTCACCTGGTTCATGGTCATTTAAAATGAGCAACCAGGACGATGATATTACAATCAGGTACAGCTTTGAGTCAAATATCAAAACTGAAAGCTTCACTTACGAGTCTCTGAGTTCGTATTCCGGAGGGACTTTTGTTTTTGCCAGGACAATTGTCAGGCCTTAATCAGTGCCGGGTTGGGGATTATGCAGAGGAACTCGAAGGTCTCACCGAACGGATTCCTGAACTGGTGCAGGTCGCCCGGCCTGACAAACAGGCTCTGTCCCTCTGAAACTTCATGCTCAATACCCTTTTCATCCACTGCAATGCCACGCCCGCGCTCGACCTTTATCACATGCTCATAATTGTGGTTGTGGAACGGAGTGTTCCCTCCCGGTGCAACAAAAAAGTGCCGCATTATGATATTGCCTGATCCGTCATCAGGGCCGATCAGGATCTTCATCCTGACATTGCTTGCACCTTCCATCTGAACTTCAGGTGCGGGTATCGTGGAGTCGTTGTTTATCTTCATATTACAATCGCATTCAATGTGTCAAAGTCATTTTATAAACAGATGAACCGGGAAAAGGTTTGACAGAGGATCCGGGAATTCCTCCCTGTAAGTCCTGTTTTAAAAACTGATTCCAAATTCGCAAATCCCAAATTGCATATCTCACATCTCAAGGCGCAAATCCCTAACCTGTTATCCCCAGCCTTTTCCTGAGAAATGACAGGACCAGGACAACAGTCACCACCACTGCGGCCAGCAGGGCTGTCAAAAAAATTGCCCTGTAATCTGTCTGCCTCTTGATCATTATCCCTGCAAAGGCCCAGACCACCGCAAGACCGATAAACGGATTCTCCAGCCTCCAGATTGCCAGTGAGACTATCACGGCTCCTGCGGCTATCATCATAATCGTCCAGGTCTGTTCACTCAGGCCGATACCACCCCAACCGGCACTCACCAGCAGGGCAGTGACATTGGCGATGGTGGCAATGCAGATCCATCCCAGGTAAATGCCAAAGCCGGCCTTGATGAATGCGTCGGGAAGATCTTTGATGAATATGTTGATCCATACCAGTGCCACAAGCAGTCCGAGCATCAGGATAAGTGACAGTGGCAACCTTTCGTAGTGCCATGCCACTATCCACAGGGCATTGAAAATACAGGTCACCCCGAAAAGCCACCCGATGCGTGAAATGACAACTGTATATGCGGTTGTAAACTGGATAACGCAGAATATCAGCAGCAGGATATAGATCACCCCCCAGATGGAGAATGTTATACCTGCAGGTACGAAGAGGTTGGGCCATGCATCTGATAGCTCACCGGTTGTCTTGCCATTAATGGGAAGGGCATTTGCCAGGTAGTTCATCACGACCATCCCGGCAAAAAATACCAGATTGAGGAATTTCATATTTATTCGCTTTAGGTCTGAAACAGGATTAAAGATAATCTAAAAAGGCATGCTGCTAAGGCTTTGTCACCTTATTCCGGAGTATCAGCCTTTTGTTTTTTCCTTATCGCATTCTCCTCCCGGCCTGCAGAGATACCATCTGTTGTGTTCCAGCTCATGTTTCAGGATGTACTGCTCGCCGTCAGCCGTTTCAACCATGAAATAATCTGAGACAGGGTGTTTCTGATCAGGGTCCCACTGGTACCAGCGGTCAATGACCTCCTTCACCTCGTGCCTCACTCCCTCCCACATGAAACACTTCGGGGTCTCGTCATCCCTGAAGCCGGAGTAGCATTCAGTCTTGATATGAATCAGCTCTTTCATCAGGATGCATTTTTGTTATTGGTTCTCCCTCTCTTACAAAGATAAGGTTTTCAGTCATTGAAGTCAAGAAACGGCGTGGAGGGTTGTTACTGACCGGAATTGCTCCGGGGATGGTCCTGCGAAGGATTTATTAAGAAGGATGATTTTGCCGGGGCAGCTTCAGATGATCTCTCCCTGAACCCTGCTTCCGGATGGTTGCCGGGTTGCCGGTGAAGATACTATCAATAGTATCACCACACTTATAATGGCGGCAAAGAAGCACCAGACCGAGGTAAGGTATTCCCTGTAGAAAATGCCGGTAACGAGGCAGGAAACTGTCACAAGGATTCCGAAGATCCACATCCTCCTGACCCCCGAGATAAATAGCGGTATCAGGGTGGCAAGCAGGTATGCGGCGAATGCCATATCGGCAAACTGCCTCGGGAAGGTGTTGGTGTACCTGATATGATGACTGCTTATTTCAGGGTTTACATCATGAAATAACAGTCCTGACCCATAATAGAGTGAGGTGGCCACCCCTATAGCCAGGAATACCACCAGCGCCCTGCGACGACGGGCGGAAGGTTCCATAAGCAGTACCGACAAAGGGACCAGGGCCGGCCATAGAAACACCGCAGCAAAGAGAAAGGTGTATGAGGCTATCTGTAGCATAAGTTCATGGCCCGGTGACTGCAGTGCCACCCAGACAAAACCTTCTGAGATCTGCTGGACTCCGAAAACAAGGGGTATTGCTGCAAAAAGCCTGCGAGACGGTTCGGTGTTCTTTCTGACTGTCAGGACTCCGATCGCAGTGATCATCGCTCCCCCGGCGAAACTTGCTCCTGCCGAAAAACACATGGTACTTCCTCCTTTTGAGGAACCAAATTAATGTTTTTTGATATTTCATGGTATCTTGCCGGTGAAAAGATTGCCGCCAATGAAAAAGATCGTTCTGATATCCGCACTCTGGCTTTTGATGTGTTCCCTGTTCCTGAGCGGTCAGGAAGGGAGATTCAGTTTTGCACTGGTAACCGACACCCATATTGGAGGCGAGGGGGCAGACGAAGACCTGCAGCGCACAGTTAATGACATCAACCGCTCTGACAGCATTTCCTTTGTGATTGTATCAGGCGACATCACCGAATTCGGTTCTGACAGTGAGCTGCGCCTGGCGAAGAAGATCCTTGACGGTCTGACAAAACCATGGTACATCATACCCGGCAATCACGACACGAAATGGTCTGAGAGCGGGGCGAACAGCTTCCGCGTTGTCTTCGGAGGAGAGGCTTTCGCCTTCAGCCATGAAGGATGGCTCTTCCTTGGCACCAATTCCGGTCCGAACATGAGGATGGGACCGGGGCAGATACCCAGAGAAAACATTGTGTGGCTCGATTCTGTTCTCAGCATACCCGCAAACAGGGAGATGAAGATCATTTCGGTCAACCACTACCCGCTGGATGAGGGACTCAATAACTGGTATGAGCTGACCGACCGGCTGAAGAAACTTGACACGAGGCTTGCCCTCTGCGGGCATGGCCATTCAAACAGGGTGATGAACTTCGAAGGTATTCCCGCTCTGATGGGCCGGTCCAACCTGCGTGCCGGAAAGGAGTACGGTGGTTACAACATAATGACCATATCCGGTGACACTCTTCTTTATGCCTCGGTAAGGCACCCTGGAGCTGCCACCATGCCGGCATGGGCCTCAGTGCGCCTGGAGAAGAATGATTTTGATGCTGACACTGCCCGGTGGCCAAGGCCTGATTATTCCATGAACGACAGGTACGGCAGGGTGCAAGAAAAGTGGCGTGTCCAGGAAGATGCGGACATAGGCGCCGGGACCATGGTTGCGAAAGGGCTGGCAGTGATAACCAACACGGCGGGTGATGTCAGTGCACTTTCACTCAGGAACGGGCGAACCAGGTGGAGATACCCTGCAGGAGCAAAAATATACAGCACCCCGTCAACTGACGGAAAGAGGGTGATCACCGTTTCGGCTGACGGTATGGTCAGGGCTCTCGGGCTGAAAAACGGGAAGCTGCTTTGGAGCCATGACACCGGGCAACCTGTGGTGGCATCTCCGGTGATCACTGAAGGGAAAGTGATTATTGCCGGGTCGTCCGGCAGATGCCATGCACTTGACATCAGTAACGGATCGCTTCTGTGGAGCAACGGCGAAATAGACGGCTTTGTGGAGACCATACCGCTGATTTACAGGGGCATGGTGATCTTCGGCACATGGAATAACAAACTATATGCTCTTGATAATGAGACTGGTGTCGTGAAGTGGATCTGGAAAAACGGTTATTCAAACAGGATGCTCTCGCCTGCGGCATGCGTTCCGGTGGCTGCCGGGAACAGGGTATTTGTGGTGGCACCCGACAGGAAAATGGCATGCCTGGATGCCCTGACGGGAAAACTGATATGGCACTCTGACCTCGGCGGCGTTGCGGTAAGAGAATCGATGGGCCTCTCCGCAGACAGTACCATGGTACTGGCCAAGACGATGAACGGTATCGTCATTGGCGTCGGGACCTCCTCAGATCAGCCTGAGATCATCTGGAAGACAGATTTCAACATCGGATATGACATTGCCCCCGGAGTAATCACCGAGAGTGAGGGCATAATCTACATTCCTTCTGACAAAGGGATTGTGCATGCCGCATCCCGGGCTGACGGGAAGCTTTTGTGGAGCCACAGGATATCTTCATGCCTCATAAATAACATCGTGCCGCTTGAGGGGGGGGCACTTCTTGTCAATACCATGGACGGGGTGGTGGCAAGGTTGGGGTATTAGGCCCCGATCCGCCAGCCGGCGGATAGAGAGTTGAGTCGCATAGCTCCTCAATCTGAGGTCTGAAGGTCCCGACACCTTTCGGGTGTCGTGATTTCGCTCCGCTATACCGAAGCTCAATCTGAGGTCAGAGGTCGGAAGGTCAGGGCGGATTCCCTCCCGGAACCTGCGGGGGACGCGAAAATCATACAATAATAATTTGGTTTTCACCCATGTATAGCTTAACTTTAGGAGTTATCTGATCGAATTCTTTTTCAAGCAATTAATACTAACCAAAACACTGATTGAAATTATGGCAGGATTCATTGATGAATTTCTGAAGAGCTATGGTCCTGAGGTGACAAAACAGATGTCGAGCAACTTCAATGTAGACCAGGGCACGGTGCAGAAGCTGATCCCCCAGCTTACGCCTCTCATCCTTGCGGGACTGAAGAGGCAGAAGGACACCCGGGGCGGTGATGAGAGGGTTGATCATATCCTCAACAAGTATGGTGATGCTTCGGTTCTTAACAACATTAAGGACCTTGTCTCCAACAAGGCGCATGCCCAGGATGTTGATCCCAACCTGGGCGGACTGCTGGGTGACGCCGGCG
>JALONR010000101.1 GCA_025454815.1 Bacteroidales bacterium
GCTGACGTTCCTTTCTTCTCTCCAGGTCAACCGGGTGTACCAGGGAAATACAACAAAGAAGATGATTACTGACCCTGTTGTCAGAAAAATGCTTGCAAGTGGCCAGTGCTGAATTTTGCAGAGTAATCCCATGATGCAGCAGATCAATCCGGCAGCACCCAGGATATAGACCATCTTTTTCGGTTTGTTTTCCTGATCCTTCAGTTTAGTATACAGCAGGGCAGGAACAAATGCAAGGACTCCCGACAATGATGCTAAAGCCAGTATCAGTCCGGCCATCGGCCAGTGCTGTACCTTTGCAGTTACTGGTAATGAATGCCGAAACATAAAGGAAAAGTTTCTTCCCGCTATGTGTCTCTTTCCAGAGAACCGTAAGTGCTGACGGCATGAACACAAAAGCCAGTAAAAGGCTTCCGAGGGTAAGCATTATCCCGGCCCCGGGCCAGTGCATGATCTTGAACAAAGCTGCAAATCCGAGCATTATAGTGCCGGCAATTGCTGAAATTTTCATGGTATTTTTCATATTCCTGTATTTGGTGTCGACAGCAAAAAGGGTTTCCTCCTGAATTTCCCTGAGTCTCCTGTTTCCCATGGATCCTTTGACTTTCAGCCAGGCATCGCGGAAGCTGAGGCCCCCGGCCATCTCATTCTCCACGTCACAACAAAGGTGATCAATGAGTTCATCAGCCAGGTGTGAAAAGCAGATCTCATTGCTCATCACATCCTGTTTTATAAGGTCAATATCGCTGACTCTGAGATCAGGCATAACTCGTACCGGTCTGCGGATTGACAATACTCTGGAGTGATTCGATGAACTCCATCAGCTCCCTTATCTTTTCTGCAACAAGTGTATGTCCCTTTTCGGTGAGACTGTAATAGACACGGATGCGGTTGTTGAAGTTTTCCTGTTCAGTTACCAGCACCCCTTCACTTTCAAGTTTATGAAGAACCGGGTAGAGTGCACCGTATGTCAGCTTTATTTTTCCCGAGGTGAGTTCTTCAACCCTGCGGGTTATCTCATAACCGTACATCCGGCCGTTTTCTTTCAGAAGCTTAAGGACGATTGTCCGGAGTGAACCCTTGATAAGATCAGTTTGCATCATTTCAATAATGTATAAGATGTTTATATAATGTAAAAATACAATATTTTATTGTACAAATACAAAATTATTTTTCGGGAAAGGATGTTTATGTCCCATTTTGGATCAGGATACGGGGTGGCTGCCGGAAATAAAAACAGCCGCCACCCATGGAGCAGTCCGGCGGGGAAGAATACCGGTTACTCCTCCGGATGGCGGAAGATAATTTTGTTATGGAGCTGCCTGGGAAGCTCTGCCAATCAGCTGAGTGCCCCGGCAGTCACCTTGGCACCAAACACTATGGTGGCAAGATTCTCGATTATTCCTGATGAAGTTCCGCTTACAACCAACGTGATTGATCCATCTTTAAGAAGTTTTTTCCCTGCCTTGAGGAGCATATCTTCGTCAATGGCAGGGGTGAAGGTGCCGGTGGAGGAAGTGATGTTGGAATGGGTGCAGATGATACCTACCCCTGTTACTGACAGTGATATGGTAGTTATTGTCTGCTCGCCGGTGAGTCCCGGGATGGTCACTTCTACTGATTCGAGATCGATTTCCTTCAATTTTTCAATATAGGGTTCGATATCTTCATTATCCACCAGCGAAAGGACTGCTGAGCCGGTGAAGCTAATATCAGCAACTTCGGTCGCGGCGCTGGCCCCCTTTTTCATATCACTGCTGATGAGAACGCTTAAGATCAGGTCTGTATCAAAATCGACATTACCCAGATTTTTTATCCATTCACACCCACCGAGGGTGACCAGGACGGCAAGTAAAATAACGGCTTTGATTTTCATAGGATTAGTTATTTAGGATTACACTGGCCTGTTTAGCGGCAGACGTAATGGTAATTCGTCAATAACCTGTATCCTTTGGTACTTCTTATATGACCGGATGTACCAATTGCGCTTCCCGCTATACAAATTTACATATATAACAAGCGGAAGTCAAGAATGTTAAGGTTCTTTCTGTTTCCTTGCCCAGGCATTCATCGCTTTTTCGCGGTAAGCAAATATTTGCACGAGTTTACGGCGGATGACAAAGGTGTTTGCAACACGTCCGAGTAACCCAAACGGAGCTCTGTAAGTAACAATATCAGTCATGAGGGTGCCTTCGCCTCTGGCTTCGAAGAAGTGGCGGTGATGCCAGAGAGTGTAAGGACCTGAGCGCTGCTCATCAACAAAGTAGGAGCCTTCCCTGAGATGAGTGATCTCAGTAACCCATGTTACCGGTATTCCGGCCAGTGGCCTTACCCGGTAAGTTATAATCATTCCTTCATACATGACCTCCTCTGCAGGTGAGGTCATCTCAAAACCCATTTCAGGCGGTGTTATCCGGGAAAGGTTAGCCGGCGAGGAGACAAATTCCCAGACTCTTGCCGGGGGAGCATCGATGTATTGCTGCTTTGAAAGGGTATAAACGGCTGCCATCAGACTCTGTTTTAATAAGGAAGAGGCACCTCCCTCAGGAAGCACCTCTCCGGAATCAACACCTACCTGAAATTACGGCAGTATGACCCTGTCAATCACATGTATCACACCATTGTTTGCCTGGATGTTGAGCAGTGAGGGAACAAGCCCTGAAACGCGGTTCCTGGCATCGGTGATCTTGAGCGTTGAAGCGTTGATTGTGAATTCGCCTCCCTGCAGAGTTCCTACCTTCAGCGGACCTGCCGGAAGGTCACTCGAGTAGACGCGGTCACTTACAACATGGTACAGCAGAACCTGGGTGAGTCCGTCCTTGCCAAGTGCAGCAATCAGTGCATCGAGGCTTGCGAATCCCAGCTCACCGAGGAGAGCTACAAAAGCGTCATTTGTGGGAGCGAAGACGGTGAACGGGCCACCTGTGGCAAGAACTCCGTCAAGCTCTGCGAACTGAACAGCCTGAACCAGGATGCTGAAAGCAGGGTTGCCTGCTGCTATTTCAACAAGGCTCTTGCTGGGAGGAAGCAGGACTTTGTCGATGGCATGGATAACGCCATTGATAGCCCTGATGTTGGCGAAAAGAACAGTCGCATCATTGAACATCACACCATTGCCAAGTTTAACCTCCACAGCAGAGCCGTTGAGTGTGCGGGTGAACCCGTTCTTAAGCTGGGAAGAAAATACTTTACCCTGTATCACATGGTACAGAAGAATAGGCTTAAGCTGATCGGCCGGGATATCCCTTATGCCTCTAACTCCAAGCTGCTTGAAGAGAGCCTGAAATGCCTCATCCGTGGGAGCAAGAACCGTCAACCTGTTCTTTGCAACAACACTGAGAAGGTCAGTCTTGATAAGCGCCAACGTCAGATTGAAGAAAGTCGGGGGCTTCTTGTAAGCAGGCTTACCACCGCGCTTGAGCAGATCATCCTGTCCATAAAAAAGCTCAGGAAACTGTTCACTGTTCTCAAGAATGGTTGCGATGTCAGCCAGCGCCTCGGGGTCGTCCTGGGGCTGATCAATAGGTGCATAATCATCTTCCTTGCTGCAACTTGCAACAAATACTGAAAGAGCGAGAAACATTGCTGCCGCAATTTTTCCTTTTCCTGTTTTCCTTTTCCTGATAATAATTTCAATGTCTTCATAGGTGTTTATTTTTTAATTACAAAACATGAACAACAATTTGTTTGGTTTTGTTCACTGCTGAAGAAAAGAAATTGCTTTTTTTTTGACTGACAGTATTCCTTCAGTGAAGACGCTAAATTTAATAGACTAGAAATCAAAAGATTAACTTGCAGGCATAAAGCAGAGATTTTTTTACAGGACTTTTGACAGGGATACTGGCCGGAGCAGATCTGTTTATGCTGATAGCGTATAAACCTGTACCGGAGCCGGGATTGCCCCCCTGAGGGAGATTATCCAGGGCAGGTATTATGCTGAATTCTGCCTACCGGGCTGTGAAACGTTTTTTGTCTTCCATGCATATCAGCTTCATCAGCCGGCGTGCTGACATAACTGAGGTAGGAAGTCCGCCGCCCGGTTCAACCCACTGCCCGCACATGTAGAAGTTATTAAGCCCCGGGATGGTCTGTGACATTGGCTTCATCATTGTATGGGCATTTTTCGGGGTGATCAGCCATCCTTCAAATGACCCTTTCCAGTTACCGGTAAAACGCTCGAAACTCAGGGGTGTCGCAACGTCAGTGACCTCCACCTGCTCTGCAATACCCGGGAATCGCTGTTCAAGCAGCCTGATAATCAGCCCTGCAATCTCGTCCTTCTTCTGCACATAGACGCTCCTCTCTTCAGCGAGCTTCTTCCAGTAGTAATAATCTGATTCAAGCATAATGGTTACGGAGGTCCTGCCCTCCGGGGCAAGGGTGGGGTCCTGGTTATAGATA
>JALONR010000004.1 GCA_025454815.1 Bacteroidales bacterium
AACTGGCAGGTTTCCTTTTCAGTCATTCCGGGCATTGAAGCCCTTTTCCTGCCGAGCTCTGCATCCGGATCATCAGGTATTCCCACCCATTTTCCGTCAATCCACTGCCCGTGCATCCAGAGTGCACCTACAAAAATTTCATTGTTTTTTTCATTGACAAGTATGCATGCATCGGTGACCCCGTTGTATCTTGGAGGCAATCCTCCCCAGTTGCCACGGTCTATAATGACCTGCTGAGGTTCCCATGTTCTTCCTCCATCCGTACTCCTTTTAAGGCCTATGTTGACAACTCCCTGCGGATCGCGGTGGGTCTCGATCCTCCGGTCAAAAATTGCCAGCAGGGTGCCGTTATTTGTCCGCACAATACCAGGTATTCTGTATGTATGGACACCATCTTCCCCGTGCTGGCACAAGGCTGTCCCTAGCCGTAGTCTCAATGGCACGAAATCATTACCCGGTGAAAGTGTTTTCTTTCCTGCTTTAATCCCTGAACATTTTATTATAAGGCTGTTTAAAATGTCTGCATCATCTTTCAACCTAATGCTAACACTGAAATACCCTGATCCTGACGGGAGGTTTGCTTTACCCTTTACCGTTATTCGCTCTGAAGGTGATTGAGTCTTTCCAAACTGTACACTATCCTGAAGGTTATCTCCCCTGTAGAAGATCTTGATACTCTCCAGGTCATCAAGGTCAGTTGTACCGGCAAGGTCAAGACTGACAGAACTGACTGTCGTATTCTCTTTAACAGAGTCAAGTTTAATCAGCATCACCTGGTTCCCTTCCCTGAGGGTCAGTACAGGAACCTGCTTCTGTAATATCGTAACTGATTGTGAATTAACGCCACACAGAGATGTCATCGAAATCAGGACAATCAAGGTCAACCGGGTATGGTAGTTTCTCATGGTTACAGATTCCTATTAATTACCGTTCTGATTCTTATAGGCTATCAGCCTGTCAGTAAGATCCGCTTCAACCCTGGAATACTCCTTCCTGCCTGCCAGGTTTTCCCTTTCCAGGCTGTAATCTTTCATATAATAAAGTTCCTTTTCGACCATCTCCCCTGATTTGAGGTCCCACCAGCAGGTGCATCTCCAGTCAGAGGTTCTTACTGAATAACCCATATGGGTTGGTTTTCCATTGCGAAGTGCGCCATAAGGTCTGATAAACTGATTATAAGCGACGTTACTCCACTTTTTGTCCGGGTTATCCAACAAAGGTTTCAGGCTGACACCTGACAGTTTGCCTTGAGGGGTCAGACCGCATACCTCGGCCAGTGTAGGATAAATATCGAGGGTTTCCACAATTGCATTACACTCCTTTCCTGATCCTTTTTCACCTGGAGAAGATATAATGAGTGGTACCCTGGCGTCAAGCTCAAAATTTGTTGATTTACCCCACAGGTCCTGCTCTCCGAGGTGATAACCGTGATCTCCCCAGAGGACTATAACAGTATTCTCCCTGAGACCAAGTTTATCAAGTGTTTCGAGAACTCTTCCTACCTGGGCGTCCATGTAACTGATGCAAGCATAGTAACCTTTCCGGAGTATTTCTTCTTTTTGCCCGGATAAAGGCCCTGAGTTCGGAATATCGCGGTAACCCCGGAGCTCCTCCCAGTTGTGAAAAGCCAGGTCAGGGCTTCCTGCAGGACGATCACGGTCACTTACGGTAAAAGTGGCGGAGTCATATAATTCCCAGTATTTCGCAGGCGCACAGAATGGAAGGTGCGGTTTTGTAAGTCCCACAGCAATGAAAAATGGTTTATTCTCAGTGCTTGCTTCCTTGAGGTATTCAATCGCATAATCAGCCGTTTTCCCATCCGGATAGGCGTTGTCAGCCACATCGGCTGATTCGAAGGAACTCATCTTGGCATTCTCCACCAGGTTTTGTGGCAGCAAGTATGCCCGGGGCAGATAATCGGGAACCGGTCTGGTCCAGGAAGGTTCATCAACAATAAAGGGAGTTGAATGATAAACCTTGCCTGCACCAAGGGTAAGATAACCGTTGTTCCTGAACAACTGAGGCAATGTAACCACATCGGGGACAATGTCCCTGAAATGGGTCTCCAGGTCAGTAACACCATTTTCATCAGGTCTCAATCCGGTCAGAAGGGAGGTTCTTGATGGATTGCTGACGGCCTGCTGGCAGTATGAATGGGTAAACAATACTCCTGATCCGGCCAGCCTGTCAATATTAGGTGTCAGGGCCACCCTGTCTCCATAACAGCCAAGATTAGGGCGCAGGTCATCGACAAAGAAGAACAGTACGTTTAGCGGCCGGTCTGCCTCCCTTTTTGTCTCATCGGCGGCATTGAGCCCGAAGGCAGGCATAACCGGCAGAAGTATAGACCCGATAGCGGCCGGGGAAAAAACAGGTGTTCTTCCTAAAGCTGACATTTGTATCTAATTTTTCTGTGTGGAATTATAATTGCCGTTACGGTAATCTGCGAGCATCTGCGCAAGCTTTTTCTCAATCTTTGCATACTTCGGATTACCTGTCAGGTTTTCCTTCTCTATCTTATTATTGCTGAGGTTGTAAAGCTCTTTTTCTGCAATCTCGCCTGTTTTAAGGTCCCACCAGTAGGTACATCTCCATTCCCTGGTCCTGACTGAATAGCCCATATGTGTCGGGGGGAATTTCCTGATAGCACGGTAAGGACGGGTAAACTGATTAAAAGCTATGTCCTTCCATTTTGCGTCCGGGTTCTTAAGCAGGGGTGTGAGGCTCGTTCCCGATAGTTCTCCCTGCGGAGCCAGACCCGCCAGGCTGGCAAGAGTAGGATAAACATCCACTAATTCTACGATTGCTGAAGAAGTCTTTCCGCTTCCGGCCATTCCGGGTGCTGATATAATGAGAGGGACTTTTGCAGAGAGTTCAAAATTTGTTGATTTGCACCATATTTCCTGTTCACCCAGGTGATAGCCATGATCTCCCCAGAATACGATGATTGTATTTTCCCTCAGCCCCAGGCTGTCGAGAGCAGCGATTACCTTACCCACCTGGGCATCTATAAAGCTGATACAGGCATAATATCCGTGAACAATCTCCTGTTCCTTTTCGGGCGGGATCGGTCCCTCATCCGGCACATCCCGGTATCCCCTTATTTCTTCATTGTTATGAAATGCCAGGGCAGGCGCACCGGAAGGTCGCTCCCGGTCAGTTATTTTATAGGGTTTGTCATTATATATATCCCAGTATTTTTTAGGGGCTACATATGGTGCATGAGGTTTTTTATATCCCACCGCAACAAAGAAAGGTTTGTTTTCATCCTTTGCCCTGGCAAGAAACCTGACAGCGTCAAGAGTCATTTTTCCATCAACATAGGTACTATCGGGTACATCAGCGCATTCAGTTGAATTCTGCTTACCAGAACCCATTTTGTTCTCAGGCAGAAAATACCCGCCACCCTCATAATTTGGGACAGGGTCCGACCAGGAAACCGGGTCAACCGTTTCTTTCAGGGCATGAAAAACTTTCCCGGTTCCAAGGACCAGGTAACCGTTGTTCTTGAACAACTGGGGCAATGTTATCAGGTCAGGCAGCTTGGTCCTGAAATGAGTTTCAAGGTTTATCACCCCTGTTTCGTCAGGCCTTAATCCTGTTAAAAGTGATGCGCGGGAAGGGTTGCTGACAGCCTGTTGGCAGTATGCGTTGCTGAAGACGACCCCGGCAGCCGCTATCCGGTCTATGTTTGGTGTAACTGCATATGTATCTCCATAACATCCCAGGTTAGGGCGCAAATCATCAGATACAAAGAAAAGTACATTCAAAGGTTTATCGTCTTTGCCCTTAACAGGTTCCTTCGGGCTCGCATCAGCACATGATGAAGGTGAAAGCAGGACAGCACCCAGAGAAAAAGGGAGGACATTTGTTGAGTATCTTAAAATATTCATTGTATTGGTTAATTAATTTTCAATATAATCAGGATTCATCTCAGGCATTTGCACACCGGTCTCATTGCGCCACTCAACAAGCATATTCCTTAGTTTGGCGGCAAGTTCGGGCATCTGATCAGCCAGGTTTTTACTCTCTTTCGGATCATTTTCCAGATCATAGAGTTCCAGCTTGCCATCCTCAAAATTCTCAATCAGCTTCCAGTTGTCATGCCTGATCACGCTTAGAGGGCCTGAAGGATCCGGATGTCCGGTGCCAGTGTAATTCGGAAAATGCCAGTAGAGATCACTTCTTTTAAGGCTTCCGGTATTTTTCAGAAGAGGAATTATGCTTAGTCCATCCTTGTGTTGCTCAGGCATCAGGTCGAGGTCTGCCATCTCCAGCATGGTTGGATAGAAATCAGTACTTATCACAGGTACTTCACATACAGAACCGGCTTTGGTTTTTCCGGGCCATTTTATTATAAGAGGTATCCTGATTCCTCCCTCATAGAAATTGCCCTTATTGCCCCTCCACGGCCAGTTGGATGTCCACCGTCCGTGCCCGCCGTTGTCTGAGGTGAATATTACAATTGTATTGTCATCAAGGCCCAGTTCCTCCAGTTTTTTCATGATTACTCCCATACTTATATCCACACTCTCAATCATTGCTGCGTAATCTGGCTTTGTATGTCCCTTTATGGTATCTGCAGGTTTGGCCTCATACTTGCGCATTATGCTGTCAATGACCTGTATGGGTGTATGTACTGCATAATGAGGCAGGTAAAGGAAAAAAGGTCTCTCTTTGTTTTCCTCGATGAATCTGACTGCCTCCTCCGTCAGACGATCTGTTATATATTCACCAGGTTTGCCATCCGGGAGGGTGTTCCATTCTATCCATGGATAATCCGGTGCCATCCTCCACTTATTATGGTATGGATAAAAATAATTTTCAGTATTACCATGACCGTTACCGCCGACATTCCTGTCGAAACCCTGGTGTTCCGGGAAATAAGCCTCTTCGTCACAAACGTGCCACTTGCCAATTGAAATTGTTGCATAACCTGCTGGTTTGAGGGCTTCGGCAATAGTTACTTCCTCCAGAGGCAGGTTCATTACATAGTCGGCATCCTTAAGAGGAGTTGCCGTGCCCTTTCCAAGACGCTTGTATCCCTGAATCGGGATGGCATGCGTGATATGCAGGCGACCCGGGTATTTCCCTGTAAGTATACTCGACCTGGTCGGGGAACTGAGGGTGCTGGCCGCGTAGGCACTGGTAAATTTCATTCCCTGGCTTGCAAGCCGGTCAATGTTTGGGGTTTCATAATAATCACTTCCAAAACAACCCACATCACTGTATCCCATATCATCGATAAGGAAAAACACAAAATTAGGCTTTGGTTGTTCCTGGGCATTGCATCCCTGAATGATAAGCGGTAAAACCGATAATCTCGCAAGGCACCTGATTGCCGAAGGATTGATTTTTTTCATTTTTTTCTGGATTAACAGGCCGGAAACCCAATCAGGATCCCGGTGACCTTTTCCGTTTCACATAACTGATTAAATTCTATTACTTCCTGAACTGGAGATGAGGGTTCATGTAATCATGGTATTTTACTTCAACCTTTTGCTCATTTGTAGCTTCAACTTCCAGGAGAAGCTTCTCCGCAACCGACTTGTCAATAAAGGGATCCGAAGTTGCAACCTGCCATTCCCTGAGCTTTGACTTCAGTCTTTCAAAGACCTTAGCGTATTCAGGGTCACTGGCAAGATTATTCCATTCGTACGGATCGTTACTGAGATCATAAAGTTCATACTCCGGTGGCTTTTTCATTCTTTCATATGCCTCGCGGACCATGGGTGGTGCGGTTTCAAGTGCCTTATTAAAATCCGGCTTATTGATCTTTTTGCCGACAGTATAGAAGAAGCCGGGATTTTCATAACCGGAAACAGGGTTATAAATAAGCTTGAAATTCTTATTCCTTACTGCCCTTTGAGGATAGGGATTGTGGTTGGAGTGAACATGATACTCGGTAAAGAGGAATTTCCTTACCGGCTCGGCACTGCCCTTAAGCACAGGCACAAGTGATTTGCCCTGAAGGTATTCAGGAGTCTCAATGCCTGTGATCGCAAGAATTGTCGGGTAAATATCAAGAGTACTTACAAGTCCTTCATAAACAAATTTCTTTACCCCTCCGGACCAGGAGATGATCATTGGTATCCTGACCCCGCCTTCGTAGACGGTTCTTTTGCCACGCAGCATGTCAGCACCATGATCTCCGATGTATATTATTACAGTATTTTCGTATTCTCCGGTTTCCCTGATTTTCTCAAGCAGGTCTCCAACCCAGTAATCAAGACGCATCATACAGTTATAATAATTTGCCGTCATCTGCTTCAATGAATCTGAAGTAATGCCGAAATAAGGAAGAGGGTCAACTTCTGCCGCAGTCAGCGGTCTGACAGGCTGACCGTCAACCTGGGGAAGGAACGGATCATGGGCGTCAGGATAATTTACCTGCAGATATACCGGCTGGTCTGATTCTTTCATGAATTTTGCGGCTTCCACAGAATACCTTGCAAGGTTCTTTCTCTGGAAATTGCTGCCCTGTGTCTCCCACCAGTCAATATCAAAAGCACTTTCAGGCAGGACATGAAGTTTACCTATCATTCCGGTACGGTATCCTGATTCCTTGAGGGTATTAACCATATTGGGAGTATTTTCCTGGTACATGCTGTAATCCCATGTTGCCAATCCAATCTGGCCATTCTGATGAGGATAGAGGCTTGTGAGAAAGGAGGCCCTTGACGGAGAGGACCCGGCCTGTGTCACATAGGCATTCCTGAAAAGTATACCCTCAGAAGCCAGTTTGTCAAGATTCGGTGTTTTTACCGGCGCTCCGTAGCACCCAAGTTCCTGTCCGTTGTCTTCAGATACGATGAAGAGAATATTTGGTCTTGTATCCTGACCGGCCGGCCCGCCGTTGTTTTCATTTTTATCCTGGCTGCCAGGGGCACAGTAGCTCAGGGCTGAAGGGACAAGTGTCAAAACAGCACCTGCCAGGAATGAGTTTTTGTAGTTCATATTACCAGTCTTTGTTGAGTTTCTTAAGAATTATGCATCACTTTTTCCCATCAATCAATTCACCCGTCTGCCTGTTCATGAATGTATAAGTCCCCGGGTCAAAATAAAAAGCATCCCTCGAGGGTACAGGTTCTGCAAATGATGACGGTATCCATTTGCGGTGCTCCTCAATTGTCTTGCTGTAACGCTGATCTGATGCAAGATTATGCCATTCATGCGGATCATCTTTACGGTTGTACAATTCCTCGGTTCCGTCGTTATACCTGATATATCTCCATTCCTGGCTCCGCACGGCGGCATTGCCAACCCTGATTTCCGAAACTGCGGGATAAGGCCAGTTCGCTGCCGGGTTTTTGAGGAGCGGTGTCATATCATGGCCGTCAAGGACAGGATTCGGGGGCAGGGAGCAGAGGTTCAGAAGTGTAGGATATACATTGACCATATCGACCGGTCTGTCACATAGACTGTTTTTGTGAGTCAGTCCTGGCACTTTTATTATGAACGGTATCCGTGTGCACTCTTCCCAGAGTGTCTGCTTGTGCCAGTGCTCCTTTGTTCCGAAGTGCCATCCGTGATCAGACCAGAATACAACAATCGTATTATCGGCATAACCACTTTTTTCAAGAAGATCAAGTATTTCTCCAAGCTGGGCATCGGCAAAGCTTATGGAAGCCAGATATGCCTGGATGGCCTGTTTAAGCTGACCTGCATCCTTTATTGTTTTATAATCCTTGTTGGCCAGAGCCAGTTTTCGCCCCACTGCCGGGACATCATCCAGGTCGTCCTCAAGTTTTTCAGGTATTACAATGCTGTCTGGAGGATAGAGGTCAAAGTACTTCTGTGGTACATGCCATGGAATATGCGGCTTGTAAGTGCCGAGTGCCAGGAAAAATGGTTTATCATGTTTCTGTGACAGGAATGAACGGGCATAGTTTACAATCTGAACATCCCCGTAATCCTTCTCCTCTTTCCCTGGAATGGGGCCCCAGTCCATTTCCGGGCCAAGCTCAGAGATACCGCTGCCTGGTTTCCATTCCGGATAAGTAATCCTGGCTTCCCTGTATCCGTAGTTAAGCCAGTATTTTTCCACAGACCATTCTGAAGTAACCCACGGATCATCAAATACCTGAGGCTGGAAGTCGTCCCAGCTGCATGGCGGGTTGTTTCCTGGAGTATGGTGGAAAATCTTTCCGGCACCTGCGGTATAATAACCATGATTCCGGAAATATTGGGGCATTGGCACAATAGAAGGTTTTGCGGCTTTCCACCATTGGCTGTTGTCATACAGGCCGGAGGTTGATGGTCTCATCCCGGTCAACATTGCATTTCTTGACGGACATGACACTGTTGCAGATGTATGTGCGTTGGTGAAAGCGACCCCCTGTGCAGCCAGTCTGTCAATATTGGGTGTATGAACCCGTCCTTCATATCCGTTGAGATACCCTACGTAATCACGCATATCATCAACTGTGATGAAGAGAACGTTGTATTGCACCTTTGGCGCCTCCGTTGCCTGCACCGGCTGAAGTGCGCAAACTGCCCCGAATGCTGTAATTGAACCTGCCCGCCAGTCTGAAATCTTAATTCTCATCGTTCTTTCGTTTCCCCTCTGAATAATAAAATTGAAGCTATACCTGGAATTTCAGTAGTTCTTTAAATATCCTTGTTTGTTCATAATGATTTGAAAAAAAGGCTGTAAGAAGAAAATTCATTATCGATATCACACCCTATTGATACTTACCCTTCCCCTGCCGGGCCTGTGGCCCCGTAACATGAATTCAATTCATTACAGCCTTTTATCCTTGTTTTAATAGCCAGGGGTTTGCACCACCTTCGGATTGTTGGTAATGGTTGACGGACTCACAGGCATTAAGAGGATATTTCCCTGGTAATCATTCTCCCTTCCTACCAAAGTAGGAACAAGCTCAAATGCCTTTCCGAACCTGACAATATCAAACCATGATTTCCCCTCTGCTCCAAATTCAATGAGTCTCTCATGAAGGATCAAGGAATCAACTTCGGCAGGAGTCAGAGTACCCGGATAGAAATCATCAACGCCGTATGCTCTCTTTGCTATTTTGTTCAATTCGAGTATCGCACCGGGAGTATCCCCGAGGCCGTTCATGGCCTCGGCCCTGAAAAGAATTGCTTCGGCAAACCTGTAAATCCGGGTATCACTGACCGCAACTCTTGTTCCGCTGATAATTTCTCCCATATACTTGTTGACCCAGCGATAGAGCTTCCCCTTATAGTTGTAATCCTGGTTTATAATATCCTTGCGGATATCACCAGCGGTCTTGTTGAGGTAGTTATTGACATAGAGGTCTGTGAATGTATGCCACTGAGCGCTTGATCCGATCGGAACAGGGTTATCCCGAACAGCAGCCGGCACCTGGTTAGCCTGGTATGTAAACCTCTGTCCGTATTGATTTTGTGAACCCTCCAGGGCATCAAAATAGATTGAAAAGATGGTTTCCCTGTTCTGCTCTACCCTGAACACTTCCTCATAGCTGGGCCATAACTCGTAATTGGCATCGGCAATAACCGCCTCCGCTGCTGCCTGGGCCGTTGTAAGGTCAGCGTTTCCTCCACCCATCCTTTTTGCGGTCCAAAGATAAACATCAGCCTTCAGCATATTTATAGCAGCCCTTGAAGCCATAATCCTGTTTCTTACCCCGTCATCTGCAATCAGGGTAAGTGCCTGGTCAATGTCGTCCTTTACCAGTCCAAAAACGAGATCAACATCAGATCTTGGAGAATAGAGATTTTCATCGTCAAGAGCTTCTATTGGTGTTGTAATCAGTGGTACATTTCCCCATATCCTTCCAAGGGCAAAGTAACAGAAAGCCCTTATGAAGAAGGCGTCAGCGAGCAGGGTGTTTTTGACATCATCATCTGAAAAATTTATTTCAGGAATATATTTCAGTGCAAGATTGGCTGCTCCGATGACCCTGTAAATATCGTTCCAGTTGGTTGATGGCGTTGATGTAGCATTTGGAGTATTCAGGAACAGGTCATCCCACTGGCCGGCCCCTGAGGCACCAACCTTCCAGAATCCGCTCCTGAATTCAAACCATATAAGGAAAGTTTCAGTATTGAAAGTAGACCTGAATCTTGAATACATTCCGGTAATTCCTGCCCTGGCTTCACTTTCGGTACTCCACATATTCTGGGAGGTGATGAGGCTCAGAGGGTCCTTGTCGAACCGATCTTCACAGGCTGTAAAAACAAGTGCGACCAGTAATACTGTAATTGCTATGATTTTTTTCATCTGTTCTAAAATTATTTGGTTAAAAACCGACTTTCAGTCCAAGCATAATCTTCCTGGGTACAGGATAGGTGCCATCATCATTATATGTGGCATCCGAGGATCCTTCAGTTATCCATCCGGGGTATGACTGGAAATAGTACAGGTTTTGTCCTGACAGAGTGAGTTTCAGAGACTGGAGCTTAAGGAAAGAGTATACTGACCTGGGCGCATTATAGGTAAGCCTCAATTCCCTTACGCACAAAAAGTCGCCTTTATAAACAGCCCTGTCATGGTCTCTCTGGTAATTAAGCTGCTGTTTCTGATCCTGGATATCAAATCTCGGCATTGTGGCTTTACCTGATGCCACATCTCCCTCCTGCTGCCATGTATTTGTAACTGATTCTGCAAGTGCGTTATAGACACCGTCATTCACATTACCATATGCACGTCTGATAGTTGCGTCAGCGATGGAGTGTCCGAGGGCATAGTCCATGAAAAGGCTGAGTTCAAGATTGCCATAGGAAAGGCTGTTTGTTATTCCACCAACGGTGGTAGGCCTCAGATATCCCAGGACAACCTGATCGTAATCATCAATAATCCCGTCACCATTCTGGTCAACCCACTCCATATCTCCGGGGATCTTTCTCCCTTTGACCTTCTTGTTGTCAAGCGGACTCCATCCTGTTGCGAGTGCATCATAAAGAGCGCTGTTTGCCTGATCCCAGTTATCAATGATAAAGTCTGAGATGTAGCCGAGGACTGCATTCATTCTTTCGCCCTCGGCAAGTCCGCCCACACCGGTATTTGTCACAGGGTTATAAATACCGCCTATCCGGTTTTTATCCTTCCCGTTGTCCGGCAGTTCAAGTACACGGTCCATGAAATAGCCAAAATTGAAATCTGCATGCCACCTGAATTTCTCCTTTTCAATGATTTTGGCCCTTAATTCCAATTCATAACCGTAGAATTTTACCTTGCCAATATTCTGGTCAATATTACTGTAACCTGATTCATTTGGCAATGGAACACTGAACAGCAGATCAGAGGTTACCTTATCAAAGTAGTCGAACAATACGGTTATCCTGTCGTTCCTGAACAGTCCTAGATCAAATCCGATATCCCACTGTGTGGTTGTCTCCCATCGAAGTGTTGGATTGGGCATTTCTGTTGAAAGGGTACCTGCCATTCCGTAGTAATTATTGCCTACTGAATAAATACCGGCGTAAGCATACCTTCCGACAGAGTTATTACCCGTCTGGCCAAGGCTGCTCCTGAGCTTGAGGGTATTAACTATTTTGCTACCTTTCAAGAAGTTTTCCTCTGATACAACCCATCCGAGCGATGCTCCGGGAAAATATCCTACCCTGTTTCCCTCGGCGAACCGGGAAGAGATATCCCTGCGGAGAGAAAGACCAAGAAGATATTTTTTGTTGTAATCATAAGTTACACGGCCGAACGAACCGACAAGCAGGTCTTCGGATCTGCTGGTTGATGCATCGATTTTCAGTGGTGCTGCATTAAGCGTCATTATCAGGTCAGAACTTGCACCCTCGGCTTCTGAGCGGGTATCCAGGTCAGCAGTCGAGAGGCTTGTTAACCCTCCTACAATATTGAAATGGTGATTTTTAGCGATAGTTTTGTCGTAGCTGAGTACTGCTTCCATCTGGATGTCCCGGGATTGGTTGTACTGGAAGATTGTCTGCCTTGCAACCGTATACACATTTGCCTTTACAAAACTCTCGAATGTTCTGTTCCTAAGCGAGTAATCACCGCTGAAAGTCGCTTCAAGACCCGGCAATATTTTCCAGGCAAGCGAGGCTCCGAGCCCTGTCCTGAAGTTGTCTATTGTCCGCTTGTATACATCATTGTACCATAAAGTGTTGGTAAACGTTGAATTCTGGCCTGATGCATATGAACCATCATCAAGGTACACTTTGGCAGTCGGAGCAAGCCATATGCACCTGTTGAACAGGTCAGCCGCACTGGGGTAGTTGTTTGTCTTGCTTGAGGAGTGATCCATCCTTGTTGAAAGTGTAAGGTTCTTCCTGAGGATAAAGTCTACATTTGCCCTCCCGTTGAAACGGTTGAAATAAGTTCCGACTGAAATACCTTCAACGTCGGCATATCCTATGCTTGCAGCATACTTGATTTTGTCAGTCCCGCCGTTGGCAGAGAGGCTGTAGTTCTGTTCCAGTGCAGAATTTAGGGTAATATCCTGCCAGTCATTGTCCTGGTAGATGATGGTTTTTGTCGGATCAATGGGATCAGGCATCGATTTGTATCCTGCAGGCACTGATTCGCCTTCACCAAGATATCGGGTGCTCCATGATGAGCTTTCTCCGTTACCTGTTCCCCATGGTTTCATTCCTGATAAATCTCCTGCAAAAGGAGACCTGAGCGCAGCTGGTCTGACCAGGTTCAGGTAATCAGCCCCGTCAACCATGTCAAGATATTTCCATGGTTCAGCAAACCCTGAATTCATGTTGAAAGTAATCTCTGCCCTGCCTGTTTCGCCTCTCTTGGTAGTTACAAGCACAACACCGTTGGAGGCTCTCGCTCCGTAGATGGCTGTTGATGACGCGTCTTTCAGTACCTGCACTGATTCGATGTCATTCGGGTTTATGTCACTTAGTGATCTTACCATGCCGTCGACAAGGACCAGCGGATCATTACTTTTATTGATAGATGATCCTCCCCTGATAAGTATGGAGGCATCACTACCCGGCTGACCTCCCTGGTTGCTGAAGATCCTTACCCCGGACAGTTTGCCCTGAAGAGCAGTGGAAACAGATGTCACCGGTACATTTTCGATCTTCTCGGCATTTACCCTGGTGATGGATGTGGTAATTGTAGCTCTAGACTGGGTACCGTAGCCGATCACCACAAGTTCGTCCAGGCCAACGGTGGATGTCCGCAATGTGACATTAACAGTTGTCTGGTCAGTCACTCTGATCTCTGTGGTTTCCATTCCGACAAATGAAAACACCAGCACTGATCCGGCCGGGGCCTTAATGGTATATGCACCATTCATGTCAGTCACCGTACCGGTGGAAGTACCCTTTACTGATACTGTTACAGCGGGCAGCGGATCTCCGGATTCTTCGATAACTGTGCCGGATATCGTCAGATCCTGGCCAAAAGCCACCAACGAACCGATGAGAAAGAACATAACCGACAGGGTAAGCCCTCTGAACCAAGCAGGGAGATACCTTTGTCCTTTAAATACATTGGATTCTTTCATTTGGATTGGTTTTTAGGTTAAAAATTCTGGTAATATTCTTGTTTGGTTTTTAAAAACCTGTTCTGATTCTGATCTCACTATTTTTTGTAGTTTTGGGCGATGGTTTTTAGGTTATCAATCATCACTTTTTATTAGGGGAGGTCACCGACATGATCTCTCCTAATTTTTTTAGTTACCAAGCCGTGCCATTTCAAAGAATCCGATCGAATTCAGTTCTTCTTTCATCTGGGCTTTTTCTGAGTCAGTGAGAGTGTTAAGCGGTAGCCTGCATGGTCCGCAATCAATACCGATCAGTTCCATTATGCTCTTACCCGCGACAGTAGACCCCCTGTGCTTCACAAGAACATCAACCACCTTTACCGAATAGAGCTGAAGTTCCCTTGCTCTTTCCATATTGCCTGACGAGAAAGCTTCCCACACACCCAGATATACGGGAGCAATGAAGTTGTAAGTACTTCCCACAGCAGCCTTTACTCCAAGGCTCAGGCCGCACAACAGCATCTCGTCAAAACCGCTGAGGATATTGTACCGTCCCCCATCAAAGGCAATGCATTTCTGCATATCATAGAAATCGGAATGGGTGAACTTGATGCCTCCAAAGTTCGGGATTGAGTCAGAGGCGAACCGTAGAACCTCACTTGCCTTGATATCAACCCCCGTCAAGGAAGGGAACTGGTAATAGTAGAATGGTATCTCAGGAGCAGCCAAGGCAATCTGTTTCAGGAACCGGCCCAGGTCTGCTGCCTTTCCAGGCTTGAAAAACGTAGGTGCCATACAGCCAACTGCATAGGCTCCTTTTTCCTGGGCATGCCTCGCCAGAAGAATGCTTTCGGAGAGACAATTGCTTCCGACATGGCATATTACCTTTAGTCTGCCCCTGCTGGCAGAAACCCATCTTTCAAGTATCTGCTTGCGTTCATCGGTAGTCAGTGACAGGCTCTCGCCCGTGGTGCCGCATACAAAGACCCCGCTGATCTTATTCTCATGCAGATGATCAGCATATCTGTCAATTGCGTCAAGCCTGAGATCTCCGTTTTGGGTGAACGGTGTATAAGGTGCAGCCACCAGCCCGTTTAGCTTGTTTTCAGTCATTTCTAATCGTTTGTCTTCTTGTTGGAAAATTTATATACTGTAAGGTGTGTAATATTCTTAGTCTTTTTTGAGAACAACAGGCTGGCCAGGTAACCGACAATGAAGCAGGACAAAAAGCCGGTGGTGGCATATAGAAGAAGATGAACAGCCTGGGTCTTGCTTACCAGAACCTGGACAACTATGCTGCTCAAAAGTCCGATAACTGCACCGATCCCGTTTGCCCTTCTGGTAAGCAGCCCAAGCATAAATAATCCCCCCATACCCCCAATAACCAATCCTATGATTTTCTGCATCTCATCCCAGAGTGACTTTATATCCCATGTTGCCATCAGCACGGCAAACAGGATCCCGATAAGACCTAAAACAAGGGTTACGGTCTTGGCCACTTTGAGCTGATCATGCTTAGTAAGCCCGAATCTGAAATGAATGTCAACACAGTATGCAGTTGCTGAAGAGTTCATGCTTGCACTCAGCGTTGACATTGCGGCAGCAAAGATCCCTCCGATCAGAAGTCCCGAAATTCCTGCTGGCAGGGAATTGATTATGAACCATGGGAATATTGCATCCCCGTCAGTGATAGTACTGCTGAGCAATTGAGGACTTGCTTTATAAAATACGTAAAGACAAGTACCGATGATGAAGAAAATCAGGGTAGCCGGAACAGTCAGTGCAGCATTCATCCAGACCCCTCTTGAAGCTGTACGCACATCCCTGGTAGTAAGGTAACGCTGAACCATTGTCTGATCAGCTCCGTATTCTGTAGTCTTTGAAAAGAGTGTGGCAATAAGTACAGTCCACAGGGTAGGGTTTTTAAGATCCCATGCTAGACTTGCGGTATTGAATTTGCCGTCAGCAGCCCCCTGGACAACGATTGCCCCGAATCCACCGTCCACATTGGCAATCATATATACTATTGCGATTAGCGCTCCGCCAAGTAATACAAGTACCTGCAATGCGTCGGTCCATATAACTGCTTCAATTCCCCCCATTATTGTATATACAAGGCTTAATACACCCATCAATCCGATGCACAGGAATATGTCAATTCCTGTGACAACATTGATCGCAATGGAAGGCAGGAGTATTACTATGCCCATCCTGCCTACCTGGTACAGGATATATGAAACACTGCAGATAAGCCTCGTGGAAATGTTAAATCTCTGTTCCAGGTAATCGTAGGCAGTAGTAAGATTCAACCTACGGTAAAAGGGAATAAAAAGATAGACTATCAGAGGGGCAACAAAAATTATCCCTGCATTCATAAAAATGTAACTCCAGTCAGTAGCATAGGCCTTGGCCGGAATTGCCATAAAGGTGATCGAGCTGAGAGCAGTGCCGAAGATACTCAGGCCTGCAGCCCACCAGGGGACCCTGCCACCTCCCCTGAAGTAATCATTCGATGTTTTCTGCCGCCTCGAGAAAAACCATCCCATCAATACAAGTACCCCGAAATATATAATGAGTACAATATTGTTCACCAGGCCGAATGACTGTACAGTCCTCTCTTGTACAATACTTATCAGGTCAGGAGTTCTTACTCCCGGCCTGACTTCCCCGCTGGTAATGATGAAGCTGTTTCCGGCCTTTATAATATTGGTTGTGACCGGTATATTATAAGGAGCCTCTCCTTTATTTATTACAGTATTGGTAATGGTATGATAAAGAAGTATCTCCCTGCTGAAGCCCGGATGATTCTCTTGCATCAACAATACCCTCGACTTAAGGTCATTGATGCTGTCTGTAAATATTCCGGTATTATTCCTTGTTTCCAGGTCGGCTGAAATTCTCTCGAGTTCTCTCTGCTGAAGTGCCAGGATTCCATCAGTGCCACCAACAAGCATAATGTGGTTTGCGCCCACTGGAACAGCACTGCCTGCCATAACAGGGAATACAGGACCTCCGCTATCGTCAAGCTTTTTCCAGGTGCTGAGTCTGGGGTTATAAACATAACCATCATTCAGAACCTCCCATGGTTTACCGGGACTGATATTCCTTCCGCTGAAAAGGTAAAGGCATCTGTCAAACCCGTCGCTCTGACCTGCAGCAACAGCATAAGCTCTGGGAGGCCCCGGCCATGTGGGAAGGGCCACCCAGCCTTTTGATCTGTTACCCGTATCAAGCATGAAGAATGAACTCGTGGAAGACGGATAAACGGCATCTTCAACTCCTCCTGCAATGTATATCCTGCCATCAATGTAGGCACCTGCCATATTTGAAAGTGGGACAGGAAGTGATGGCCATTCTTCAAAAGTGAATCCAATGCCATCGAACTTCATCAGAAAAACGTTGGCATAGGTTCTCTCGGCATCAGTACCCCCAATGCAAAGAATACCATCCGGCAGGGTTACTGAAATTCCGTAGGCAAGCTCCCGGGTGAATGCATCCTTATATACTTTCCACTCATTTTTGGCTCCGTCAGTAGAGCAAATATAAATCTCATCATGGAACCGCTTGATGCCTCCTTCCCATGGGCGCTTATCTGGGAAGTTGGCTCCGCCTGCTATTACCAGGTATTGATCTATGATACCGGAAAAGGCTCCGGCAACACCCGGGTTCAGCTTTCCATCATCCAATGCCGGAAGTTCCCCGAATTTCTCAAAAACATACCTTTCCCTGTCTTGATTTGCGGGATTCTCAGCGAAGGAAAACCTTGCTGTTATCAGTGAAAGGACAGCACAAAGAAAGAAACTGTATCTCATTTAATTGCTCCTAGAGAGTTTGGCTAGTTTATGTTGAAATGGTTCTCCTGCTTAAGAAAGCTGTAGTAGGGACCGAAGTGATCAATCATACCCTTCCTGAATCCCTCCTTGTCTCCCTTCTTCAGAAAGTCAAGAAGGTCCTTGTGTGAAACCAGTTTACCGTTCTTGGAGAGTTCCTTGTTTATGGGAAGAAAATAATCCTGGAATTTTTCTTTGAGGAATACGGAAACAGGCCTAATAATTGCCTGGAACTCCATGATTGTACTGTTGCCGGTTATTTCGTAAAGTTTTGTATGAAATTCATACTCGTTTACAGGAGTATATTCACTGTATCTTTTTACTACTCCCCGCTTAACAATATCCTCAAGATCCTCAATATGCTTCTTATTCAGATTCTGAAATATCATCTCTGACATACCTATCTCAAGTGCAACCCTGAAGCCAAGGATATTGAAAAGAGTCTTATCGCTAAGCATATTGGGTTCCACAATCCTTTTCATCCCCCTGAGCAGAGAGGGTTCTGCAAGGAGCATACCCCTCCTGGTCCTTGTTTCAATCAGACCAAGCATCCTCAGCCGGCTTAAGGCTTCCCTGAGAACGCTTCGCCCAACTCCCAGTGCCTCAGCCAATTCCATCTCCCTGGGAATAGGATCACCCGGACCAAGGTTGTTTTCTTTGAAATAACTCAGGAGCCTGTCCTCAACCTGGTCAACAAGTGTCACCTGATGGTTAACAATTCGAAGATCATTCATATTAATATGATTTGTCTTACAAATATAAAATAAATATTTTTACACAATACCTTAAAAGCATAATTTTGATTAACAAAAAGTAAATATTTCATGATTGACCTCTCTTAACACTCTGTTAATGAACACACAAACAAATTAAATATCTCAATGAAAGAAAAAATATCCCTGCTGCTACTGGTTTCGGTCTCATGCAGTCATAAGACCGCAGATGCGCCTAAACAAGATGGTGAATTCCCCAACATAATATTGCTAATGGCAGATGACCTGGGATACGGTGATCTTGGTTGCTACGGAAACCCTACTGTAAAGAGCCCAAACCTGGATATGATGGCCCGTGAAGGCATCCGCTTCAACCGTTTCTATTCTGCGGCCCCTGTCAGCTCACCTACAAGAGGCAGTTGCCTGACGGGACGACACCCGTTCAGGTATGGAGTACTTTGGGCCGGAAGGGAACCACTCCCTGACGATGAGATCACACTTGCAGAGGCACTGAAGAGCAAAGGTTATGAGACAGGCCATTTTGGAAAATGGCACCTTGGCGGATTGAGCCATACCGTTATCCAGGGTGAATTTCCGGGAGGACCTTCACCCTACTCTCCACCCTGGGAAAACGGTTTCGACGAATGTTTCTCCACTGAATCAATGGTTCCGAATTACAACCCATATTACCATGTGGGAGGCAGATACGGAACGGAGGGATACAGACAGGTCCAGACCGAACCTGTCGCCAGGGGTCAGAGAACAGGTGGCGCTGTATGGACTGACCGCTACTGGACAGGGCCCGGACAGGTAGTGGACGAGTGGCTCGAAGGCGATGACTCTGAGATAATAATGGACAGAGCTATTGACTTCATACGTAGAAGGACCTTTATGAAAACTCCGTTCCTTGCGGTCATATGGTTTCATACTCCTCATACCCCGGTGGTTGCGGGGAATGAATACAGAAATCTGTACCCTGACCTGCCCATTGAGAAACAACACTGGTACGGTGCTATCACGGCGATGGATGATCAGATCGGACGACTACGCTCCTACCTCCGTGACAATGGTCTTTCCAGGAACACTATTCTCTGGTTCTGCAGTGACAATGGCCCCTCCTATATCCATAATTACAATTCGGCCGGACCGCTCAGGGGCAAAAAGTCTGAATTATATGAAGGCGGGATACGTGTTCCGGCCATCCTGGAATGGCCCGCCATGTTCACTGAGCCCATGACTTTAGATATCCCGGTATCAACCAGTGACTTCTACCCTACGTTACTCGCTGTCACCAACACGGTAATGGAGAACCAGCCACCACTGGACGGGGAAAACATCCTTCCGCTTCTGGAAGGTAAGAGTGACCGGAGAGGTCCAATCGGTTTTATGTCACCTTTGCCATCCCCTTTGCGAAAACAGGAGACCAGGGTGGAAGAACAATTTGCACTTGTAGACCGGCAATACAAGATCATCAGCATGGATGACGGGATTACTTATCAGCTATATGACCTGATACAGGATGAGGGAGAGACCACAGACATCTCCCGGGAACAACCCGACCTGTTTAATGACATGAAAAACAAGTTGCTCAACTGGGTCAGGTCATGCAGGCAAGAAAGTACATGAGCCCGCTGAATTTCATTGTTTTAGCCGACTAAACAAATCTGTATCCGGGATGAAACATCATCTGTATCAGACCAAAGGAGATTTGAACAAATAACTAAAGCTATCCAGGGCCCATGAATATTCACCATTCACCTCTTCTACCGTAATTTGCTCCGGCCGATTTTTTAAATTCTGCTACTGCCTTTTCAAACCCGGCAATAATTTGATCCGTGCTTTTCCCTGTGCTGCTACGGGCGGCAGAGATCAATGTTTTACACTCGTTTGAATCCATAAAACGGGTGGCCTCAAGCAGCTTGTCCTGATCTTCGTCAGGTATTACAAGAAATCCGTGCCTGTCTGCATGAATCAGTTGCCCAGGAAGGACTTTCCTTCCGAACACTTCAACCTCGCAGTTCCACCTTACGGGAGTACTCCAGGCATGACCAACGCAGAGAGCACGTGCCAGAGCCTTAAAACCGGCATTATTCATTTCACTGGTATCACGGATACCTCCGTCAGTGATGGTACCCACACATCCAAGGGCACGATGAAAATTACTGTTGACCTCTCCCCAGAAAGATCCATAGATGACCGGCTTGTCAAGATCCTGCACAACGACAATCTTCGGGCCCTGAACTGATGCCACATATTCCCAGTAATGTTTTATTAAGCCTTCACTGGTTTTAACATGAGCCCTGTTTCCTGGTTCTATGACAAGGGTTACGGCATAACCAGCCATAGGTCCCATAAATGGCATATAATCAGTGACTGGTTCAAGGTTAAAACATTCCGCACCGGTATTGTGACCGGTGATCTGCTCCCATCCATTGTAAACTGATGGAGTATTCCAGCGTTTCAGCTCAAGCAAATCCGCATGTGAGATCATTCAGGGTATCCTTTTTCCAAATCCATAATGGCAAATAAGTAATTGTTTTGCCAAAAAGTATTACTGTAATCTCAGTTTCGCCATGAATAATAAATCAGTACAGGATCCGAACGCAGGTACTGTTTTCCTGATTATAATTGATTCAAATCCAGGATGCCGAACCGTATAACGGTCCGTTTCGTATCCAGGTTCTCTGAACTGTCCCAGACACAAAGAAACACCCCCGGTTCCTTTTCAATAAGTGTAGGATAGCTGTTACAGTTTTTATCCCAGTAGAAGAGGCGAGGCTTTGACCAGTTTTTTCCCGGTTCTTTAATGACATAGTAGAGCCCTCTTCTGACGCTTCTCTCGTCATCATTATAAACATATATCTGTCTTCCTTTTGAATCCTTTCCGTAAAAACCCTTTGATGCCGTATTCCAGAGAGCAGGTTCCTCAACAGCCATAGACCATGTTTTGCCATTATCAATGCTTACTGAAGAGTATGCCCTGGGCACGGGGAGAGCTTTCCTTTCACTGTAATACTGGGCTGTACGCATTACCATCTTTATTTCGCCAGGTTGGTCACCTTCATCCATCACTCCCTCATGCACCCAGACATCATCCGGTCTTGGAATATATGAGGCCAATTCCCAGTTGATCAGGTCATAGCTCTGCAATACAAATTGTTCCCTGTCACCCGTAGGATCTTTCTGAAGAGTATTTCGATGCCCTGCCAGCAGGTACTTTCTGATCCCGTTCTCCGTTACGGCAAAAGGATGAGCACAGGTAATAATTGGTCCCAGGTGATTGACGTTTATATCAACCGGTGTCCATGAAACACCTCCGTCACATGAGTAGGCTGCAACCAGTTCGCTTTCCTCACTGTTCCTCTGAGCGATCGGGCATTTCATTCCAAAAAACCATAATGTTTTATGACCTTCGGGAATATACAGAACAGCATTGGCATATGCATACCGCTGGCTGCCGTCAGGAATCTGGTGATCAAATATCTTTGTGGGCGGAGACCAGGTCTTGCCACCGTCTCTTGATATGGAGCACATCATGTCTCCCATGTCTGTTTTGCCGCTGAGCTGGAGACCATAGGCCGCCACATAGTGATCCTTGCCCCACCTGGCAATATATGGTTGCCAGATGCGGTGGTAAATACTGTTCTGAGGCAGCACATCTATCGTTACAACATCCTTTACATCTCCAGTGTTCTGAGCATTTGACACTCCAACTGACAGTAACTGTATCACTGCAAGCACTAGGCTTAGAATTAATGGTGACTTTTTCATCATATAACTGTTATCTGGTTATTATTTAAATCAAATCTGCCTGATCTTCCGTAACAAATTTTTGTAGCCAATCCCGTGAAGATTGACACTGATTCCTGACAGGTAGTTTCCGGCCATGATTCTTAATTACGCTGACTGTTTTAAGCAATTATTTATCGCTTTTCCTGATGGTGCATTTCTGAATATTGAACTGATACGGGCCATTGGGGATACATGAATATAACAGGTAAAATGAAGTTCCATCTTTACTGATCCACTTTGAAGGAATATTAGGCGCAAACCGGTTTTCAGGCTTTCCCCATTCCTTTTCATAATAAACTGTTCTCCACGGTCCCCAGGGATTATCACCTTCAAAAATGCCCAGATGGGCAATTCTGTTTGCATTTTTGTTTGACCACCATTTCCATTCTCCATAAGGAGAACATGTTGACAGAAAATACTTCCCTATACCAGGATTGTATACAAGGTTCGGTCTGAAGCAACCTGAAGAGTCTGTGAAAACAGGTGTTCTGTTTTCGTAACTGTCCCAGTTAATCTCATTTTCAGCTGTTTTCCGGAAGAACCTGTAGCCATTCCGGTCAAGTATTTCCGATACTTTCACCCTGCCCATGATCATATCAGGGTAATCGGCATATGCGCTTGGCCCGTCGGGGGCAATAAAGTAGGCATATTCATCCTGTGCATCACCGTAGTTTTTCCCGGCATTAAGCCAGACCGGATACCCGATGCCGGGCCAGTTCCATTCGACCCATTTCCATGTATTACCGTAATCTTCCGAGTATATCAGGGCCGATCCTGTCCCTTTTGGAGAATCCGGCAGGTTCAGGTTCCGAACCCAGGCATAAAGGATACCCCTGATCATTACCAGTCCGCACACCTTTCTTCCATTTTTCCCGCTGCCGTAAACAGTAAGGTGTTCAATCGACACACCAGTGTCTTTTCCCTCAATATCAGGCGGGAAGCCTGTTATGGTTACAGGAGCTGAACTGGGATCATGGGTATAGGATCCAAAACCCTTCCCATCTGTAAAAAAGGAGAGAATCTCATCTCTATTTGTCCAGGTATTGGCCCAGTTGTCTCCATGGCCAATGGAAATGCGAAGGGCATCAATCTGAAAATCAGTAATATATTCACTTGGGGGATATGGTACCCTGATTTTTTCCTGGTCATCTCTGTCAGCCTGGGCATAAAGCCTGAATATCAGAAGATGTATCATTAAGAGTATTGCTGTACTGATTAACCTTTTCATTGGTTCTGTTTGATTAATTGTAAGGCTTTGGCCGCATTGTTTATGATAACCAATTGCTCAGGATTGAATTTGGTTCTGCAGGGACCTGGTTCAGTTTTGTTGTATTCAATGCCATCGTACATTTCAGGCCCTGATTATCTTTTCAACAATTCATCAAGTGGAATGCTCTCAAAAGTCATATCTGCCTGACTGCCCTCATAAATAATCCCGATGGTTTTTTCATCAATGGAAGTAAGGCAGGAATATCCACGGTTATACCATTCATCAAGGAGTAACCAGTAATCTTCGGGCCATGTCATTCCGTCATCAAAGCTTACTTTGACAGTGGTTCTTCTCCTGGGGTTATGGTCAACATCAGGATTGGAGAACAATAGTATCGATCTGGTGATGCCGCCTTCAGTGTAAACATGACGGTGGAGGGAGCCCATGCATGCGGGTTCTCTGAGGGTATTTCGTGAAGTGGCATGTTCAGTCCATGTTTCACCCAGATCGGTTGTAGTGGCAACAGCCCGGCCGTTCCGGGTTCCTCTCAGGTCACTGTTTCCTCCAAATTTCATGTTCAGCATTACTGTTCCGTCGCTTAACTGAGCTACAGCACACTCATTGGTTTTGTAATAAGCAGGCTGGCTGGTCTTCCATGTTATTCCACCGTCCTTACTGTATGTAATATTTGAGAATCCTCTCCTTTTTTCATCCCTTCCCTGGGAAGGAAAGAGAAGAGTTCCATCCTCAAGCGTAATACCCCTGCCCGGAGCAACAGCCCAAAGATCCCATTCCTCCTTCTTGCACATCCTTGTAAGATTCACGGGTTCACTCCAGGTCTGACCGTCATCATTACTGGTTGAGACCAGGAACTGGCCGGTCTGCCGAGGGTCAAATCCCGGTCCGGAATATTTTCTTTCCTGCTGGTATTTCCAGGCATCATTTTCTGCTGTCAGGCCTTCGATCCAACTACCGGTTTTTGTATCGTGAAGCCCGTGCATCCAGAAGGCGGCCACCAAAATATTATCAGAATTCGCGTCTGAGATAATGCAGGCATCACTGACACCGTTGTAAGTCTGAGGCAGGCCACCCCATTCACCCATATCAAGCACAATCCTCATAGGCTCCCATGTATTCCCATTGTCTGTACTTCTGCTCAACCCGATATCAATATCTCCCTGCAGGTCATGGCTGTTGATATGCCTTACATCATAAATGGCAAGCAAGGTCCCTTTCCGTGTGGTGGCAAGCCCGGGTACCCTGTATGTATCAACATTGTCATCGGCATGCTTTCTCACGGCCACACCTATTCGTTGTCTGACAGGAGGATCGGCATCCGGAACAGCCGGCCTTTCTCCCGCAATAATCATCCCGTTGAACCCGGCATCAATCTTATTGTGAAGGCTTGCATTTTCAGACAGTTCAACCATTACCCAGAAGTAGCTATCCCCGGGAGGAAGCATCTGCTCTCCCTTGAAGGTTATTGACGGAGCCGGTTTCATATCCTTTCCGAACTGAAGGGGAGAAAACTCGTCATACAGCGGATCAAGTATATTACCGGCCTTATCAGGGACCGTCTCATATCTCACCCAGAGGGAATCTTTCCCCATGAAAAAGAGCCTGATGGCCTTGATATCATCAAGGTTATCAGTGCCATCAGTATTTAACTTTATTGAAGTGACAGGCTTTGCAACCGAGTCTCCGTTGACCACCTTTAACTGCAGTACCGGATTATTGTCACGATATTTCAGAACAGGCACCTGCAATTGGTTAAGAAAAACTGAAACATTCTGTTCTCCACCGCTGCACCCTGACTGTATCAGGGCAGTGAAAGCCAACATTAATATGAGTGCTGTATTTGATTTTTTCATTCTGCGGGTCACTTTCCTGGTTTGATTTCTTCATATTTTGGATTTGGTTCAGGCATCTGTGCATTTACTGACTTTCTCCAGTCGGCCAGCATTTTTTTCAGTTCAATAACCTTATCAGGATTCAGGGGTGCCAGGTCATTCTGTTCCAGGCTGTCAACTTTGAGGTTATACAGTTGTGCTGAACCATCCTCAAGGGATTCGATCAGCTTCCAATCCTTGTACCTGACAACATCGCACATGCTTGAATAATGAGGAAAATGCCAGTACAGGGCTTCACGGTCAATTGAGGGGTCACCTTTAAGCAGGGGAACAATACTCATTCCGTCAACATGCTGTTCAGGCATCATGTCAAGGCCGGCCATCTGAAGCATTGTAGGGTAGAAATCGTTGCTGATGACCGGATAGCCTGATTCTGATCCTTCCCTTGTCACACCCGGCCATCTTATTATCAGCGGAACCCTGATGCCACCCTCATAGAAATTACCCTTCCCTCCCCTGAAGGGATAATTGGTGGTTGATTTCAGCAACCCCCCATTATCAGAGTAAAAGATAATAATTGTGTTATCGTCAATCTCAAGGTCCTTCAGTGTTTCGATGAGCGCACCCATGCTCTGGTCAACGCTCTCGATCATGGCTGCATACTTGGCATTATGGTGCCCCATGATAGTGTCAGCCTCCTTTTTCCTGTACTTCTCAATCAGGCTGTCTTTTGCCTGAATCGGAGTATGAACCGCATAATGAGAGAGATAGAGAAAGAATGGCCTGTCCTTGTTTGTCTCGATGAATTTCGTTGCCTCAGTAGTGAGACGGTCTGTAATATATTCACCGGGGACCCCGTCAGGGAGTACATTCCATTCAATCCATGGATAACCCTCTGTCATACGCCATTTGTTATTATAGGGGAAGAAATAATTCTGTGTATTTCCATGACCGTTGCCTCCTACATTGATATCGAAACCCTGAAACTCCGGGAAATACTCAGGCTCATCGCATACATGCCACTTCCCGATTGATGCAGTTGCATAGCCTGCTGACTTAAGTGCCTCGGCAATTGTCACCTCCTCCAGAGGGAGGTTCATGCAGTAATCAGGGTCTTTCAGGGGTGTAATATTACCTTCAGATTCCTGCCTTTTATGGGAAATGATCGGAATTGGTGCCGTGATATGAAGGCGGGCAGCATACTTGCCTGTGAGGATGCTGGCCCTGGTGGGTGACGAAATCGTACTGCCGGCATAAGCCGAGGTGAATCTCATCCCCTCCTGTGCCACCATATCTATGTTCGGAGTCTCATAATACTCACTTCCGTAACAGCTCACATCACTGTATCCCAGGTCATCAACCAGGAAGAATATAAAATTCGGTTTCGGTGCCTCTGTATTGCACCCGCTAAACAATACGGGTGCCAGTGAAATCTTCACCAGGTTCCTGCAAATAGATTTGTGTCCTTTTTTCATTCTGTTAAACCTTATTTAAATATTTCATAAACATCAATTAGCTGCCGCAGGGGATTTACGGTTTTCGGGTACCGGTCCTGAAACGTTCATTTCAGCTCATAAAGCACATTGAGCGGAATCCGGGTAACTTCAACATCCTCCTTATTAACCGAATAGATTACCCAGAGGTCATTTTCAGCCACCACTGAATGAGGATACTGGTATCCTATGGTCTTTTCAAGACCCTTGTACCTGATAGGGGGGCTTATGAATCTTATTATGGCTGCACGATCAAAATTCAGCCCGTCACGGGAGAGAGATATTGCAAGCATTGACCGGCCTCCGAGTCCGCCCGGATTCATGGGAATAATATTATTTATAACATAAACCTGCCCGTCAGGCAGTCTCCCGGCATTGCTTCTTGCACAGGCATCAGGAATACCTGTGCGGGTCGGTACTGTCCAGGTCTTTCCGTCATCAAAACTGAATGAGGCATAGTTTCTCCTGCTCTTTGAATCTTCCTTTTCCTTTTGAGTAACTGCATCCTTGCTCCCCATATCACGGTAGAGCCTGACGCAGGTGCCATCATCGAGCCTGTAGGATTGGACAGGTTCTGTAAGGCGATGGTTATCATCTGAAAGTGGTCTGGGAGTATTAAAATCAAGCTGAATCTCATTCCCCGGTTTGCTGAAGAAATTTACAAACTTTTCGATCAACATCCTGTCAGCCGCTTTGTAGGACTGGAATCCGGGCACAGGGACAGGTGCTTCATTCTCAAGCCATAGAATTTCACCCAGGGAGCCGTCTTCTGCAACAGACCGGAATAATTTCCCTATTCCGACACGCTTCTTTTCCTCAATGCTGTTTCCGGTCCACTCTGCCACATCAGTAAAGGCATAAAGCTGATCATCAATTATGGCAAATCCGTTTGAGGTCTGGAACCTGGTACCGATAAATGCCTCAGATGCCTGTACCTGCCTGTCATGCGAAGGAAAAAGCTCTTCAAAGGGGGACCATGTCTGGCCACCATCGTAAGATCTTCTCATAAGGCCTCGCTGTCCGGACCCGTTTTCATCATTGACCTGGTTATCCCATGATGCATAGAGAACGCCCTTATAATAGCATAAATGGCCATGATGGGAGAATGTTCCATTTTCAGGAACCGCCGTATAAAGGGTATATGTCTCCGTGTTTTCAAGCAGGTCAATCCTGGAGTTCAGCTCATCAGATAATGCTGTCCACCTGATTTCAGGTTGCCTGCTAACGGCTGGCTGCTTTACATGGTCACATGAAACAAGCATCACGATTGCTGATAACAATACCGTCAGGTTTTTGTGAAGTGTTTTCATCTGTTTACACTCATTTATTGATAGGTCAAATTGGCTTCATACTTTCACTACAGTACATATTTCTGCCGGCCGGAAGAATCGTTGCAGATCTGTTGTTGAATCTCCCTTGCGGAAAATCAAGCCTGAATTGATGATTTGTTTCCGAGACCCGGGAATCATGTATTAGTTATTCAGATCCAGGACGCCGAATCTGATTGCTGTTCTTTTGTTGTCCGGATCATCCGAACTATCCCATACACACAGGAATACTCCTGGTTGCTTCTCAATCAGAGTGGGATAGCTGTTCCGGTCATTGTTCCAGTAGAATAGTCTTGGTTCGGACCATTTGCCCCCGGGTTCTTTAACAACATAGTACAAGCCTCTCCTTACCTGCCTGGCGTCATCATTGTACACATAGATATGTCTGTTTTTTGAATCCTTTCCGAAGAAACCCTTTGATGCCGTATTCCAGAGATCCGGTTCCTCCACAGCCATAGACCAGGTTTTACCTTTATCACTGCTTACTGATGACCATGCCCTTGGGGCATCAAGTGTTCCGACATTTGAATACTTGGCAGTACGCATAACGATTTTCAGTTCATCCGGTTTTTCTCCCTCAGCAATATTGCCTTCATGAAGCCATACCTCCGCGGGCCGGGGAATGTATGCGGCAAGATTCCAGTCAAGAAGGTTTGTGCTTTCGAGTACAAATTGTTCCCTGTCACCCTTGGGATCATGACGCAGTGTATTACGGTGTACCGGTAGCAAATATCTGGTTATCCCGTTGTCCCTTACGGTTACAATGCCAGCATTGGTGATAAGAGGAGAATGAAATCCCATCCTCAGCTCCACATGCTGCCATGTAATTCCCCCGTCGCATGAATAGGCAGCACACAATTCACTGTCCTCGCTATCACTGTAGGAAACCGGGCATCTCATACCAAAAAACCAGATAATCCTCTGTCCCTCGGGAATGAACAAAACCGGGTTCGCATATGCATATTGACGGCTGCCGTTGTACTCCCGGTGATCAAATATACAGCTTGGAGGTGACCATGTCTTCCCCCCATCCCTGGTTACAGAACACATTATATCGGCCATATCAGTCTTACCCCTTAGCTGGAGACCATAGGCAACCACATAATGGTCCTTGTCCCATTGGGCAATAAATGGCTGGTAAATCCTGTGGTAAACCGTGTTTTCCGGCAATATGTCAATTGTGACAACATCCCTGACATCACCGGTTTCCTGTGCATACGACGGCAGGCCAAGTGCAATCAATGCACTGGCAAATAATAACTTTATAGTTCTGGCTCTCATAATCGCTCTATTTTCTTCCATCAATCATAACTCCGGATTTACGCTCCATATATGTGTATGTACCCGGATCAAAATAATACTTCTCTTTTGACGGCACGGGCTTGGCAAATGAGTCCGGAATCCACTTCAGGTGGCTTTCAATAACATCCTTGTACTTTTCATCGCCTGCCAGGTTATACCAGTCATATAGATCGCTGGTTTTGTCATAAAGTTCTTCGGTGCCATCAAGGTAGTGAATATACCGCCAGTTCTCCGTGCGCACAGCCACATTGCCCACCTTGATCTCTGTTATGGCGGGATACTCCCATTCTGCCTGGGGATTCTCAAGCAGCGGAGTCATATCATGCCCGTCAAGCCCCGCCTTTTCAGGCAAACCGCATAAGCTGGTCAGTGTCGGGAAGACATTGACCATGTCAACAGGCCTGGTGCAAACGTTATCAGAATACTTTGCGCCGGGGATCTTTATAATAAAGGGAATGCGGGTACATTCTTCCCAGAGGGTCTGCTTCGCCCAGTGCTGCTTGGTTCCGTGGTGCCATCCATGGTCAGACCAGAATACAACAATTGTATTGTCTGCATATCTGCTGTTTTCCAGCAGATCAAGCACCGCACCCAGCTGGGCATCAGCGAATGTTATGGAAGCAAGGTATGCCTGCAATGCATCTTTATATTTTCCGTACTCCTTGATATTGACGAATGCACTGTTGCCATCCATTGCAAGCTTTCTGCCCTCCTCCGGAACATCATCCAGATCATCTTCCTTAATCCGGGGAAGCACTATGCTGTCAAGAGGGTACATATCAAAGTACTTCTGCGGCACATGTAAAGGGACATGAGGCCGGTAGGTTCCAACGACCAGAAAAAAAGGTTTTTCATGATCCCTGGCAAGAAACTCCCGGGTGTAATTCACAACCTGGACATCTCCATAATCCTTTTCCTCCTTGCCTGGTATGGCTCCCCAGTCGTTATTACCGACCTTTGGTATTCCATTCAGAGGTTTCCAGTCAGGCATGGGAACCTTGGGATCACGGTAGCCGAAATCAAGCCAGTACTTCTCGGGTGACCAGTCCTGGAAATACCATGGATCATCAAATACCTGGTCCTGGAATTCATCCCAGCTGCACGGAGGATTGTTCCCGGGAGTATGGTGAAAAACCTTACCGGCTCCTGCTGAGTAGTATCCGTTATTCTTGAAATACTGGGGCATGGTAATTACATCCGGCAGGGATGCCTTCCACCATTGACCGTTGTTGTAAAGGCCTGATGTGGAGGGCCTCAATCCTGTAAGAAACGCATTTCTCGAAGGGCATGAAACAGTTGCAGCAACGTGGGCATTTGTAAAAGCCACCCCCTGTGCTGCCAGGCGGTCCATATTGGGGGTATATACCTTGCCCTCATAACTGTTGAGAAAACCTGCGTAATCACGCATATCATCAACGGTGAAGATGAGAACGTTATATTTCTCAGAAGCCGGCTTCTCAGCCGAAGGTCCGGTGCAACCGCAGATACTGCCTACTGTTACCAGTGAACAGAAACCAGTTTTGATAAGTCTCATAGTTTTGGGTTATGTTTAATTGGCTAATCTTTGATTGATAATTCAGGTAGGTCGTTGATTCATTGATTATCAGAGGGACTTAATCTTGTACAGTTCCGAAAGAGGTATCCTGGTCACCTGAATGTCCTCCTTGTTGACAGAGTATATCACCCAGAGATTGTCTCCTTCAACCACTGAATGCGGATACTGGAACCCGATAGACTTTGCCCTGCCGCTGTAACGCATTTTCGGTGCAATAAATCTGATCACTGCCACACGGTCATAGTTCAGTCCGTCGGCCGAAAGTGATATGGCAAGCAGGGACCGGCCTCCGTCTTTCGTGGACAGGGGGAGTATGTTGTTAATAACGTACACCTGTCCGTCAGGAAGTTTGCCTGCATTTGACTTTGCACATGCATCTGGGAATGAAGTACGTGAAGGTACACTCCATGTAGTACAGTTGTCGTAGCTATAGGATGCATAATTCCTGCGGCTCTTGCTTTCTTCAAGATCAACTTTGGGACCCTGAGCAGGAATATTTACGTTAATGAGGCCTGCATCCCGGTAAAGCCTTACCCATGTACCATCCTTCGCCCTGTATGAAGGAACCTGTTCAATCATACGATGGTTGTCATCAGATATGGGAAACGGAGTCCATGAGTCGGTCGATGAATCTGATTCCGGAACAGGAGATGTGAAATCAAGCTGGATTTCATTTCCCGGTTGCAGGAAATACTCATTTATTTTTTTTACCAGGAGGGGATCACCGGGCGGATAAGCCGGGAAACCTTCAACGTGCCCCGGAGCCACGGCAGTAAGCCAGAAGATTTCACCCAAACCGCCGTCAGGGTTGATGGACCGGCACAGGCGTCCGGCATGGAACCGTTTCCTGTTGCCTATGCTTGTTCCCCTGTGGTCATCCACTTCAGTAATAGCATACAGGATATCATCAACCACGACAAATCCGTTTGAAGTTTGAATGCGGCCCCTGTAGCTGTTCCCGATAAGTGCCTCTGATGAGGGGATATATTTATCCATTGGCGGGAAGAGTTCCTCAACGGGAGTCCATGTCCTGCCCTGGTCAGTTGAGCGCCGCATCATTCCATGCTGGCCTGGGCCATGTTCATCTTTGGCCTGTGTGTCCCATGAAGCATAAAAGACCCCCTTAAAACAGGTAATATGCGAATGATGGTTGAAAGTACCTGTTTCAGGGGTCCCCAGGTGCAAAGTAGCTGTCTCAATGTTCTCCAGGAAATTGTAACTGAAATTCATATCATCACTCCCATATGCTGTCCAGCGCACAGCAGGTCTTCCATTTTGAACTGAGGCATCGGGTTGGACCGAAGACAATGATTTTTTGAAATACGGCATTTCATCAAATGATTCCAGCTCCCTCAGTGGTATCCTCATCAACTGAATGTCCTCCTTGTTTATGGAGCTCAGCAAAAAGAGCCAATCACCGGCTACCACCGAATGAGCCTGGAACCCGGGAGCCTTGCTTCGCCCCTCATAACGTTTCTCAGGGGCTATGAACTGAAGCAAGACTGTGCGGTCAAAGTTCAGGCCGTCACCGGACAGTGAAAGAGTTTGAATGGAACGACCTCCTTTCTTGTTCGACAGGGGCCAGCCGGCATTTACAATATAATAATCTCCGCCGGGTAGCCTGCCTGAAGTCGATCTGCCGCAAGCGTCAGGGAAGCTGGTCCTCCGGGCAGGTGTCCATGTCTTTCCATTGTCAAAACTGAAACATGCATAGTTTCTCCTGCTTTTGGAGGCTTCATCCTCTTCATCACTTGAAGCCCCCTTTAGCCCTGAATCACGGTACATCTTGACCCAGGTACCGTCTTCAAGCTGCCATGCCTGTCCCTCTCCTGTTGAATGATTGTCATCTGTCCCCGGGAAGTCATTCACCCCAAACAGCAACTGTGGTTCTGTAAGGGGGTTTGACAGATACTCATTCATTCTTTCAACAATTGAGGCATCTCCGGGCGGGAATGAAGGGTAGCCGGGTACAGGCTGAGGTACTTTATCAAGAAGCCAGAAAATGTCTCCCATTGTTCCATCAGTATTCAGTTGCCTTGCCAGTCGCCCAAGTTTAATGCGCGGACCTATTTTCCCCTTTCCGGCTGCTGTCCATTCGGCCACATCGGTTATCGCAAACAGCTTCCCATCCAGAACCATAAAACCGTTGTTCGTCTGGAATCGGGTGTAAGGATAAGGATCAGCAGCAGGAACATTTTTTGAAAGAGGCGGAAACAGTTCCTCTACTTCAGTCCAGGTTTTACCCATGTCTGATGATCTTCTTATCATTCCATGCTGTCCGGAGGCATTTTCATCACGTGCCTGCTGATCCCAGGTTGCAAAAAGAATCCCGTTATGAAAGGTTATCATGGTATGGTGGTTCCATTTCGCAGACTCCGGATTTCCTCTGTACAGAATGGTTTTTTCAGTGTTTTTAAGGAGATCGTATTTAAAATTAATCGGGTCAGCATTGGCAGTATACCTGATAACAGGAAGGTTTTTTTCGGAGTACAAAGTCTGTGAAAACAATTCCGGACAAGGTATAGTGATAGCCAGGCCAAGGAGTATCCAAAGCCAGGGAAATCTCAATTCTCTCATTTCCATCTGTCAAATCTCTTTTATGAGTTAAGTGACTACCCGACTGGTTGTTTGTTATTTATCTATCAGTTCTCCCAGCGGGATGCTTTCAAAAACCATATCAGAAGTACTCCCTTCGTATATGATTCCAATTGTATTCTCATCAATTGATGTCAGGCATGAATACCCCCGGTTATATCCTTCATCAAGGAGCATCCAGTATTTTTCGGGCCAGGTCATACCCTCATCAAAACTTACCTTGATGGTTGTTTTCCTTCTTGGATTCTCGCTTATGTTTGGATTTGAAAAGAGCAGGACAGATCTCTTTTCCCCGTCTACAGTATATTCATGGGTATAGAGAGATCCCATACAAACAGGTTCCTGGAGTGTGTTTCTTGAGGTTGGATGTTCAGTCCATGTTTCTCCCAGGTCTTTTGTCACACTTACGGCCCGACCGGTCTTGCCGGGCTCAGGATTCCTGTAGCGCATGTTAAGCATGAGTGATCCCTCAGAAAGCTGGACTACGGCACATTCATTGGTTCCTGAGAAGGCTGGGTTGCTGGTCTTCCACGTAACACCTCCGTCTTTACTGTAGGTGATGTTTGAGAAGGCGCGACCATTCTCGTCCCTTCCCTGGGTTGGAAAGACAAGGGTTCCGTCTGCCAGGGTAACTCCCCGTCCTGGTGCAGGTGCCCACAACCACCATTTCTCATCCTTGCACATCCTTGTCAGGTTGACAGGTTCCTCCCATGTCTGGCCGTCATCAGTACTTCTTGAAACAATGAACTGCGAAGTCTGTTTTACCTCAAAACCTGGTTGTGATCCTTTTCTTCGCCACTGGTGTTCCCATTCTGTGCTTGCAGAGGTAAGACCTTCAATCCATTTACCCGCTGTGTCAAGGACGCCATGCATCCAGAGTCCGGCAACAAAGACATTTCCTGTGTTTTGATCAACAAGGATACAGGCATCGCTCACTCCGTTATACTTCTGGGGAAGCCCTCCCCATTCTCCCATATCCAGGGCTACTCTCATGGGTTCCCAGGTATTTCCTCCATCTGTGCTACGGCTTAATCCGATATCAATATTCCCCTGGAGATCCGTATTGAATGTCCCGGGCCATCTGTCCCGGCGTGCATCGTAAATCGCCAGCAGTGTTCCGTTCTTCGTCGTGGCCAGTCCTGGTACACGGTATGTGTGAACGTTATCATCAAGATGCTGACGGAGGGCAACACCAATACGTTGTACAATCTCATTATCCCGGACAGGCTTTACGGGTCTGCCAGTTTCGAAACCGATCTTTTTGCAGTCCCCGTCTATTTTGCGGTGAAGATTCGCGTCATCAGAGAGTTCATACATTACCCAGAAATAGTTATCTCCAGGCTCAAGATCCTGCTCACCTGAAAATGTTATTGAAGATGCGGGAGACATATCATTGCCGAACTGAACGGGTCTCCAGTCATCTATAATATCAGGATCAGCGTAATGTTCCGGACCAGGTATAAAATCATCGTCATAGACTGGATCCACAATACCACCTGCCTTATTGGCTGGCTTTTCATACTTGACCCAAAGTGAGTCTTTGCCCATATAAAACACCCTTACCGCCTTCAGGTCAGACAGATTTTCAGTACCGTCAGTTTTGATGAGGAAAGAGGTTACCTTGCGGGTTGTAGCGTCAGCTGCAAGGTTTATCTTAACCTGTAATACCGGATTATTCTTCCTGTATTTGAGCACCGGTACCTGGTATTGCCTTATGTTAACCTCCGGGCTTGCTTTATCCGTACCGCATGAGCTGGTTATCAGACTAGCAGCTACCAGTGCAGCGATGAGCCAGAAGCCGGGAAATACACTTATGATCTTCATAGATATTTCTTTAATATTCTGTAACTTGAAAAATTGAAACGGTTTCAGAAGATGAGCTCATCCCATCTGAGATGAGCTCATCAGAAACCAACCCCATGAAAAACCTGATTCCCTAATAACCCGGGGTTTGAATGATCTTGGTGTTCCTGCTTATTACATCCTGGTTGACAGGGAATAGCAAAATATTGCCCTGGTTGTCTCCCTCACGGCCGACCAGCGATGTAATCAGCTCAAATGCTTTCCCGAACCTGATGATATCAAGCCACGATTTGCCTTCTGCTGCAAATTCAATCAGGCGTTCTTCAAGTATTGCAGCATCAACCTCATCCTTTGTAAGTGAAAGAGGATAATAATCCTGTATACCATAGGCACGCTCAGCAACTTCATTCAGGTTCTGAATGGCAACATCCTTGTTATTCAGGGCGTTTTCAACCTCGGCTTTAAACAGATAGGCTTCAGCCTGGCGATATATCCTTATATCGTCATAGAACCTCCTTGTACCTTCAATCAGGGTTCCCAGGTATTTATTGATCCACTTTACTGTCCCACCTGAAGGATTGGGTATTTCCTGCCAGTTGACTGCAGTTCTCTGGTCCTCGCTCTCAGGTTTAAGGAAGCGGAGCGTATAATCAGGCGAAAGCGTAAGCCACTGGGTTGACCCGCTATGAGGCACAATATCACGCAATGCTGCAGGCACATAGTTAATATTATTGACAAAATTCCAGCCATATTGCCCGATGTCCCTGCCGGATGGATTAGGTTCCTCGGCATAATCAAAATAGATTGAAAAGATTATCTCTTTACTCTTATCATTCCGGAAGGCATCAGCATAATTGGCTTCAAGTATGTAACTGTTTAGGAGAACTGCATCGATGGCAGTTTTAGCCTCACTTAAGTCAGCACTTCCGCCTGCTGCTCTTTTTGCCAGCCAGAGGTATATCTCTGTTTTAAGCATATTGGCCGCTTCCTTGCTGGCCAGCCATGGCTTTGCACCAGGTGATGAGGATGGAAGTTTAGCCACAGCCTCGGCAACATCAGCCTTCACAAGCTCATATACTTCAGATACAGGGCTCCGGGGATTGTAAAGTTCCTGATCAATAGATTCAAATCCTTCTTTTACAATAGGCACGTCTCCCCAGAGCTGCGCAAGCTTGAAATACGCATAAGCCCTTACAAAATAAGCATGTCCAAGCACTTCATCCTTGAAAGTTTGATTTGAAAATGAAATATCCGGTACATACTTTAATATCAGGTTGCAGTCATTTATCAGAGTATAAAGAGAAGACCAGTTTGTACTGGTTGTTGTTGCGTCCATATTGTTCTGCCATAGCTTCTCGTTATCACCTGCTCCACCTGAGGTTCCGATTGTCCAGAAACCGCTGCGGAAGTCCATCCAGTAAAGAATATTCTCATTGTTATTGAGTGTGGACCTGAACTGTGAATACATACCATAAAGAGCTCCCTCGGCATCATCTTCTGTCTTCCAGAAAGAACTCGTAGTGATGGAACTTATTGGGGCGAGGTCAAGATTATTCTCACATGCATAACTTATTGTCATTATGAGAAGAACCAGGATTATAGTTATCTTTTTCATGAGTTTCATGTTTACTGGTTATAAACCGATATTTAAGCCGAAAACAACGGTTCTGAAAGTCGGATACTTTCCTCCGTTATGTCTTATTTCACCACCAACCTCGGGAGAAAAACCCGGATATTTTGTAAAATAATGCAGGTTATTGCCGGCGACGTAAGTTTTCACCCTTTTGAGCCCCACCCTGGAGGTAATTCTTTCAGGTATATCATATCCCAGCGTCACTTCCCTTATGCATATAAAGTCTGCCCTATAGGTGTAGTAACTGTTGTTTCTAGTGTGATTTTGCTGGGCAGAGGGGTCATGAAACAGGATTTTAGGCTGCATTGTTCTGGCAGCATCACCCGGCTCTTTCCAGGCATCAAGCACATCGGTGGTGGGCTGGACCTGCCTTGCGCCCACTCCATTCAGCCAGGCTCTTGCCATATCGCATATGGAATGTCCTATGGCGAAATCCGTAAAGATATTCAGCTGGATTCCCTTAAACGCGAAAGTATTTGTCATACCGCCAGTTGTATGAGGGACTTCATAACCAAGCACAAACTGGTCTAAGTCTGAAATTTTCCCATCTTCCCAGTTCTCAACCCATTCAAAATCACCGGGGAATTTCTTTCCCTTGGTAGCCTTCTTGGTTATCGGGTCATATCCGGCAGCTCGCTCATCATACAACGCAGCGCTGGCCTGTTCGTCATTGTCAATCAGGAATGCCACCTGCCAGCCGATAATACTGTTAAGCTTCTCACCTTCGGCGATACCACCCACTCCGGTTCCGTCAGGGAAGATTATACCGTTCACCCTGTTCTTGTCTATACCCTCTCTATCCGGAAGTTCCAGGACTTTATTGGTATTGTAGGCAATATTAAAGTCAGTAATCCATGAAAAATTCTTCGTTCTGATATTTTTTGTGGAAACAAGGAATTCAAAGCCGTTGTAAGCGACAGATCCGATATTCATTTCAACAGAGTTGAATCCGGTTTCCCTTGGCAGCTGCTTTGAGAACAAGAGGTCATCGCTTCTCTTGTAATAGTAATCAAATGACATCTCGATATTCTCTTTTGGGAAAAGATGGAGGTCAAAGCCCACATCATACTGTGTTGTTTTTTCCCACCTCAATGCCAGGTTCGGCATGGCAGTTGCCCTTATTCCTGCACTTCCGCCATAAGGGAAAGTAGCGGCATATGTACCCTGTGAGGCATACCTCCCGATATCATTGTTGCCTGTCTGTCCATATGTAGCCCTGACCTTGAGAAAACTGATCAGGTTATCCACGCCGCTCATAAAGGGCTCGCCTGAGACAATCCAGCCAGCTGAGAAGCTGGGGAAAAGGGCAAACTTGTTCTCTGCGCCAAACCTTGAAGAACCATCGTTCCTGATGGATGCAGTCAGAAGGTACTTGTCATCATAGTTATAAAGTAACCTTCCGAAATAACTGATTAGCCTTTCTTCAGAAAAAGAGGAGAAGGCACTGGTGGGTACAGGTGACACATTCAGGGTCGGGATGTTGTCCGTGGGAGCTCCGTATGCCTCAGCAGAAACATCCTGATCTTCAATATACAGGTTGGAATAACCGGCAAGTACTGAGAGATCATGTTTGCCTATTTTCTTCAGGTCATAGGTCAGCAACATTTCGTACTGCCATCTTTGGCTCTGGTCCCTTTCTGCCTCTCCTGGTCTCTGGGTATTGAAATTATGAAGCTTCTCAAAATAATCTCTTGTATAATGTTCAGTATAGTAGTTACCACTTGGCCTGAAATGAAGATTCGGAATTATCTCCCAGTCTCCGCTGAGTCCGATTGTTGAACGCTGGAAGGTCCTGTCGTTTATCCGGGTATAGTTTACCCACAATGGATTGGCCAGTGTGGCATTATTGCCCCAGCCCGGTGTACCATCCGGAAAATAATCACGTATAGTCTTGGCATTGAATGCCCCCCTTGTAAACAGGTTGGCTTCATTTTCAAACTGGTTCGTCCTGCTGAAAGAATGGTCGTAATTTGAAGTAAGACTTATTTTATCATTAACAGCATATTTTATATTGTTTCTGACTGTCCATCTGTCGTACTGGGTCCCGACAGCAACACCTTCCTGCTTTGTATAACCCACCCCTGTAAAATAGGTTATCTTGTCAGTACCGCCTGATGCTGAGAGGTAATAATTGACCTGCATGGCTCTCTGGAAAAGCTGTTCCTGAAGATCATTATCCTGGAAAACAAGAGTATTTCCTGTTACCGGGTCAACAGTTGTATGCCAGCCTTCAGGCACTTCTTCTCCTTCAGCAAGGAACCTGGTAGTCCATGTGCTTATATCGGTATTAATACCAGTTGCGGTTGGTCCGGTCAGATAGTTTTTATTGGCAGATGAAGCATTTTCTATGGCCGGCCTGTAAAGCAGCAGATACTCTTCGGCCGTAATAGTTTCAATCTTCCTTCCGAACTCCTGGAACCCGGTTGTTACCGTAAAATCAATATTTGAGGTTCCCTTCTCGCCCGATTTGGTTGTGATAAGAATAACTCCGTTTGAAGCCCTTGCCCCATATATTGATGTTGCGGCCGCATCCTTCAATACTTCAATGGATGCTATATCCCTTGGATTAATGTCATTGATCTCCCTTGGAAAACCGTCAACAAGATAAAGCGGATCACTGCTTTTACTTATGGAAGATCCACCCCTGATGACAACGCTGGCTTCCTTCCCCGGCTGACCTGTTGTCTGAAGGATACGGACACCGGAAATTTTACCCTGCAGGGCTCTCGTCACGTTCGGCAACGGAACCTCCTCTATTTTTTCCGAACCTACCTGTGTGATAGCGGTTGTTATGGTCTTGCGCGATTGCGTACCATATCCGATTACCACCAGTTCATCAAGTCCGACCATCTGTGTCCTCAGTGTTACATTGATGGTTGACTGGTTTGCAACAGGCACCTCCAATGGTTCCATTCCGACAAATGAAAACACCAGGACGGAGTTCCTGGACGCCCTGATTGAATATGATCCATCACCACCTGTCAGGGTACCAATAGTCGTACCCTTTACGGCAACCGATGCCCCCGGCAGAGCAGCACCTGTTTCTTCAGTAACTGTACCCGTGATCGTCAATTCCTGCGGAAACACTGTGCCAGTAGTGATTACTGTCAACAAAAACAGGAAGAACAAGGCCTTTAGACGGTAAAAAGTCTTCCCGGCCTTCCCCCTTTTCCGAATGATTGTTTCTTTCATTGTTTAGAGTTTTAGGTTATCAAGATTCAGAAGTCATTACATGGTATTAGTATTTAGAGCAGTTAATTTTGAATTTGTGACTATGGATTTGTCTTTCAGGAAAATGAAATAGGATTCAAACTGGTCAATCATTCCACGGTGAAATCCTTCCCTGTCTCCGGCCTTGAGGAAGTCAACCAGATCCTTGTGGGTCACAAGCTTCTTCCTTCTTGCAATGGCCTTGTTTATCGGCAGGAAATTCTCCCTGAACCGATCATTCAGAAATACCAGGACGGGATGAATGATTTTCTGGAATTCAATTATGGTACTGTTTCCGGTAATCTCATAGAGCTTTGAGTGAAACTCGTATTCACTTGCAGTGGAATATTCACTGAACTCTATTTCCCTCCCTCTTTCAATGATTGCATCAAGGTCGGCCAGGTGCCTTTCGTTGATGTTTTGAAAAATAAGTTCCGTCATTCCTATCTCGAGTGTAATCCTGAACCCGAGAAGTTCAAACATCGCATCATCACCAAGTATTCCTGGCCCGGTTATTCGTTTAAGACTCTCAAAAATACAAGGCTCCGTTATAACCATTCCCCTGCCTGAACGTGATGATATCAGACCCAGCATACGCAGCCTGCTCAGAGCCTCCCTCACAACACTTCTGCCAACACCTATTGCATCAGCAAGTTCCTTCTCTGGAAGTATCGAATCCCCGGGTTTGAGATTCTGTGTCCGGAAATAGTTCCTGAGCGTTTCTTCCACCTGATCTACCAAACCTGTCTGCTGTTCAGTAATTTTCAGATTATCCACATTTTTACTATTTGTCTGACAAATATAATTATAAATTTAATATCAGTCAATAGTTCTGATGTTTTTTTAAAAAAAATATTTCTCTATTGCATGATTTTTTAAATCACAGCATAAATACTGATCCTTAAATTGATATGGGAATCTCGGTAATTCCTGCGTGTTCGTTATGTCGGCCTACCTGCACTTCTCTGGGGAGATTTGTTCTGCTACTCCATCCGGTTTACTTACTCATGAGCTTCAGGTAATCAATTATACCCTGCAATATCTTTTCTGCCTCCAGCTGCCGGAACTCCGGATCAGCCAGTTTCTCCTCATCCTCAGCATGGCTCATGAAGGCCTGCTCAACAAGGATGGCCGGCAACTGGGATGTCCGGGTGACAGTATAATTGAAAGAGCCAACAACACCGAACTCCTGTAAGCCGGTCTCAAGCAGCCTGCCATATATGGTCTGCGCCAGAGACGCCCAGAACGGGTTGTGCCAGTAGGTGCTGGTCCCTGCCACTGAAAGATATCCCCTGCCACCGGCGTTTGCATGAATGCTGATCAGCATATGGGCACCTGACTTTATTGCAATGTCACGCTTGTCAAGCAGCGCCATGTCGCGGTCAGAATCCCTGACCTGCACCACCTCAGCCCCCATGGCCGTACACAACTCACCCAGCCTGAATGAAAGGTCCAGGTTTATGTCTTTTTCAACCAGTCCTGATAAGCCAATTGCTCCTGTGTTTGACCCGCCATGGCCGGCCTCAATTGCAATCTTCAACCCGGAAAGCGGTTTTTCCGCTGACGCGTCATACACCGGCGGATACCTTACGCTGAGCACCAGGCTGCGGCCGGCAGGCCTTATATCATAGCCCCAGATGTCTTCTGTATTAAGGTTAACATAAACACGGAATGTTTCCGGCGTGCTCTGCTCCCATGTGAGCTTGTCAATGATCCTGCATCCCTTCAGGTGGGTAACCCACGTGGAAGCCGATTCCACCCCGTATATGGTTACTACCAGGCGCTTCTGGTCAGGATCAGGCCAGACCTCATAGGGTACGGGCTCGAGATAGGGAATGGTCACTAAATCAGCTCCGGCTGAAGGCCTGCATGTCATGCCGGTGACAATGTAGGTTGGCTGCATCCCGCTTCCGCTCATGACCTCAACATCATCCTGGCTGACGAATCCTGTCTCGGTATTGCTCAGCCTTATCCTGTAGTTGGAGCCTATTTTCCCGCTTGTTTTCAGTACCACGCCCGGACCCAGCTCCTGGCGGATCGGACCTCCCAGCCTCGGGGCACCCAGGTTGTACACCAGCCTTGAATAGTCATTCTTCACCTTCACCAGCGGGAAATCCTCCGGGTTTCTCACAATGATGGTTCTGTAATAATCAGGCCTGTAGGTCTCCTTCACAGGCGCTCCTGCTGCCGGAACAAGCCTGGCAGTGAGGGTATGGGAAACTCCCGTTTTAAGCCCGCGCAGGGGAACCTCTGCCCGGTAGATGCTGTAATCATCAAGATCTTCCCTGGTGCATTTAATGGTTCTCCTGGCCGACCTGATGTCAACCCAGCCCTCCTGACCTTTTGAGCCCATGAAGCTGACCTTCACCACCTCTTCCGGGAGCAATTCCATGTCACCGGCCGGTTCAAACGAGCGTCTTTCAATCCACAGCGGGTAAGGCTGGCGGGTCATGTCACGCTTTTCATAATAGACCACTTGCTCGCAGACGGCCGTCCGGCCGTCAGGATATACTGCCTCAGCCGTAATCTTATTTACTCCTTCGTTAAATGAGACGGTTGCAAAGAATATTCCCGTTTTGTACTGTTTCACTGCCTGGCCGTTTATACTTACGGCAGCGGGGTATTCACTTTTGCACAGGACATCGTACCGGGGCAGATTGGTCACCTGCCCGGGAAGCCTGAGGAACCTGACCCATGGTGAATCATCTCCGACGCTGTCACACCGGCATGGTATTGCTGCTAGCGTTTCTGCCACCGCTGCTGAAGCCGCTGAAGCCGCTGCTGCAGCCGCATTTGCAGCCGCCTCCCCGGCCGGCCGGTCTGTGGTTTGAGTTTCCGCTGTCCTCCTTGCAGCGCTGCATCCGGCAAGCACTGCAGTTATCAGGACCAGTGCATAAAATCTCCTTTTCATCTGTACAGCAGGTATTTTTGTCTTATATCCATAAATTCATTTACATCATCCTGACAGGCTTTTACAACCTCCTCAACGGTTACGCCGGGCTCATCCAGCTTCCGCATTATTACCGGGGGCGACCATATGAGTGAATCAGGACTCGTTTTCCTGTAGGCATCAATGATATGCAATGCTGCCTCCACTGAGCGGTATGCAGCAGGGTCAGTAAGAATGATCTCCACTCCGCCACACATCTCGTTCCATGGTTTTCCGCTGCGGTTATAACCGGTTCCGGCTGACCGCGGGATGAAATACAACGGCCTGAAGTACGCTCCCCTGATGCCCCTGGAGTTCAGATCTGCAGCTGCCTGTTCACCATTGACCCATGGGGCGCCCGTTACAAGGAATGGCTTGGTCATCCCCCTCCCTTCTGACATGTTTGTCCTCTCAAAGAGACACTGGCCCGGATAGACCACCGCCGTTTCCCAGTTGTCGATATTGGGTGATGGCATGACCCATTGCAGTCCGGTCTCATTCCACATCATGCTCCTGCGCCATCCCTTCATCTTAACGACTGTCAGGTCAGCGCCGTATCCTTCTGTCTCATTCCACATGGTGGCCAGCTCACCATAGGTCATGCCATGACGGAGAGGCAGCCTGTGCCTGTATATTCTGATGGTATCCTGCATGGGACCTTCCACAATACGGCCGCCGAGCGGATTGGGCCGGTCAAGCACAATGAATGGTATTCCAGCCTTTGCGCAGGCCTCCATGGCCCATGACATTGAGAACTTGAACGTGTACCATGCCGACCCCACTCCCTGGATATCGAAGAGCATCACATCCAGGCTGTCAAGCCACTCCTGCTTTGGTGCCCACGAGTCTCCATAAAGGCTGTAAACCGGAATGCCTGTTGCAGGATCTTTTTCACCACCGGCGAAGATGCGACCGTGCTGTGCTCCCCTGACTCCGTGCTCGGCGCCAAATAGAGCCACCAGGTTTACCCCCGGGGTGGTTGCAAGGATGTCAACCGTACTGCGCATGTCAATTCCTACGGCTGAAGGATTGGTGATGAGGCCCACCCTCTTTCCTTTGATCAGGTCAAGATGATCTTCTATCAGCACATTTACGCCGGGAGTAACGGCAGGCACCGGAACGGGCGGCCTCTTCATGCTGTCATGGAACTCTGCCAGTACTTTTTCCAGCGCCGGGGCATCTGCAAAGGTAAACTCAGTGACCGCCATTTTGCTGATTACACTTTCATTCCCGAAACGGTCCACAGCCGAGACAGCAATACTGTCAAGCCTCATCAAAGCCTGTTCGGGCTGCGTTACATTCTCCCGGGGTGTGCGTCCCAGGAAAACGCGGTTGGCCATAAATGCAGGAATCGCATCAGAGGTAACATTACTCCCGTGAATGTTCTGGTTCCATGAGGATCCATACCTGTAATATACCACCCACCTGCTTACATCAGCCGGGTCAGGATGAGTCCAGTTGAGTTTAAGCATGCCGTCAGCGGTTGTTTTTGTCACAACAGGCGGTGCCGGAGCTTTGACATCCAGCCACGGCATGGGAGGAATAAGTGCCGGCCGGCGGTAGGGTCCTTCAGCCACAGCCTTTACAAGTTCGGGAGAGTTTACCAGCGGCCCGATGCTCCAGTGTATAACACCCGGACTCTCCGGTAGGATACCCCGTGTGACCATTATCTGGTTCACGGTCTCATCCGCTGCCCTGGATGCAGGCGACAGCCCGATGCTTATTCCCGGCCACAGGTGACGCCCCTTCAGGTTCTGGTCATGCCACCACCCGAGCAAAACAGGAAAACTCTGTGCTATCTGGTTGATCGGCCAGTAGAGCTGAGGAGAGTAATAGTCAATCCATCCCTTGTTCAGCCAGAGCTTCGCATCAGCATAAAGAGTCTCGTGCTGGTTGAACCCTCCTCCTATGGCAGGAGGATTGTACGGTTGCCATATCCCGAAGGGGCTGAGGCCGAACTTCACCCATGGTTTCTCGGCCTTGATCCCTTTATAGAGCCTCTCAATAAATGTATTGACTGCCTCCCTTCGCCAGTCAGAGCGGGAAAGCCTGCCGCCTGAAGCCTGGTATGCCTGCCAGCTCTTGTCATCCGGAAAATCCCTGAAGTTATTATAATCGGGATAGGGATAGAAGTAATCATCGAAATGGATCCCGTCAAGGTCATACCTGCGCACCAGGTCCATCACCACATTGTATGAATGATCCTGCGTCCCTTTGAGGGCCGGGTCCATCCACCAGTAGTTCTCCACCTCCAGCCTCAGCACCAGGTCAGGACGCTTCCTGACTATTGATACGTCAGTGGGTGGTCCGCCGGCAGGGTGGTTTGCCCGGTATGGATTGAGCCACGCATGCAGTTCTATACCCCTGGCATGAGCCTCCTCAATCCAGAACTGAAGCGGATCATAGAAGGGTTCAGGAGCTTTGCCCTGTTCTCCCGTGAGATAGTAAGACCATGGTTCAAGGTCACTCAGGTACATGGCGTCACAGTGCGGCCGCACCTGGAAGATGACGGCATTGAAATTGTTCCTGTCGAGCAGATCGAGGAGGGCAAGGGCTTCTTTCTTCTGCTCTTCAACAGAGAGGCCGGGCTTGCTTGGCCAGTTGATGTTGGCCACGGTGGCAACCCAGGCTGCCCGGAACTCACGTTCGGCACCCGGAGTGCGGCCTGACGGATCACCGGTCACGGCTTTCCTTGGTGTGGCGCATCCGGCAATGGCAATGACGATCAGCGCTGCAATGACTCTGAATAGGGAATTTCCTGTCATAACAATACAGTTTTAAGAGGTAGGCTGATACAAATTTAAGAATCCTCTCCGGCTGGCATCAGGGCATATAAAAATAATAAGAGATTATACAACATATATCATACAAATTTGGAGGCAAGAGGCAAGAGGCAAGAGGCATTAGGCAACAGTGTTAACATTGCATCTTGCAACTGAATGACTAACAGATGCTTCACTACTGCCTTCCCGACCCGCCAGCTGGCGGGTGCGGGATAAAATTGCCTGATGGCTACTGCCTGATCTTATCACACCAGCGTAACCTCAATCCCCTTTTCCCGGATGAACTGTATATAATTGCCCGGGGCGTTGCGGTCAGTGATTATGTGGTGAACCTGGTTGAGATTGCAGATTTTTCCGAACCCCCGCTTACCGAACTTGGTGGAGTCAGCCAGTACAATCACCTCCTGGGCCGCCCTGATCATATACTGGTTCAGGTGGGCCTCGGCGATGTTGCTGGTGGTAAGGCCATGATCAAGGTCCAGGCCGTCAATGCCTATGAAAAGCTTGTTGCACATCATCTCCGTCAGGAGGCTTTCGGCATATGGCCCGATGACCGAGGCGGAACTCTTTCGCAGTGAACCCCCGAGTTGTATTATATCAATATTGGGCTTGTAGCTGAGAATCAGGGAGACCTTTACCGACGGAGTTATCACGGTGACAGGCTCGGTGATGTTAATTTGCTGGGCAAAGGCCAGAACGGTGGTGCCGGAGGCAATAATAATCCTGTCATTTTTCTGAATCAGCCGGTTTGCCGCTTCCGCGATCCTGGTCTTTTCCCCTACCTGGACTTTCTCCTTTTCGTCAATGTGGCGGTCAATGGTCAGCGAACTGACAGGTCCGGCACTTCCATGGTTACGGATAAGCATCCGCCTCTCCTCCAGATCTTTCAAATCCTTTCGAATCGTAACTTCGGAAACTCCCAAACGTAAGCTAAGGTCATGCACCCGTACATAACCTTCCTTTTCCAGTTCGGCAAGTATAATCTTGTGACGCTGTGCTATATTTCTCATAATTCCTGACCGCAGGCCCTATTTATTGATTGCCATTCAAAGTTAAAAACAAAAGTCTGACAAAACAAGATGTTGAATCATAAAAAATGATAAAATATTCCGTTTAATTATTTTTTCTTTCTTTTTTGTTTTGATTTATAAAATCCTTCCCATATTTTTACCTTGTTTTTCTGACAATTATCATAATTAAGACGATATAGCATTGGAACGAGAAGATTTTCTAAAGGATTTGAAAGATGCGAAGCGGCAGTGGGACTTCATTATTATAGGAGGAGGGGCCACCGGGCTTGGGATTGCCGTGGATGCCGCATCCAGGGGTTTCAGCACGTTGCTGCTTGAGCAGTCTGACTTTGCGAAGGCCACTTCGGCACGCAGCACAAAGCTTGTTCACGGCGGGGTGCGGTACCTGCAAAAGGGTGATGTGGCCCTGGTGCGGGAGGCACTCCGTGAGAGGGGCTACCTGCGCAGGAATGCACCGCACCTGGTGAAGAACCAGCGGTTCATCATCGGCAACTACAAATGGTGGGAGAAACCGTTTTACACCCTCGGCCTTACCGTCTATGACCTTCTTTCCGGCGGAATGAGCCTGGGACGCTCGCTCCCCATGAGCCGCAGCCACGTAATCAGGTCAATCCCCCGGATAGTCCGTAAGAACCTGCGGGGGGGAGTTGTCTATCATGACGGTCAGTTTGACGATTCCAGGCTTGCGGTCAACCTCATGCAGACAGCTCTTGAGAAGGGAGCCTCGGTTGTCAACTATGCAAAGGTGATCCAGCTTCTTAAGAGCTCTGACGGGCAGGTCTCAGGGGTTGTTGCCAGGGATGAACTTGAAGGTACTCACTTCACTGCTGAAGGAAAGTGCATCATCAATGCCACCGGAATTTTCGTCGACAGCATAATAAAGATGGACAATCCCGAGGAGAAACCGCTGGTGAGGCCAAGCCAGGGGGTCCACCTCGTTGTTGACAAAAGTTTCCTCGGAGGTGATGACGCCATTATGATTCCCAAGACCAGTGACGGGAGGGTTATGTTCGGCGTGCCATGGCACAACAGGGTGATACTGGGAACCACCGATATCCCGGTGAAGGAGTTTGTGCTTGAACCGAAAGCCCTCGATGAAGAAGTAGACTTCATCCTTGAGACCGCAGGGAGGTATCTTGAGAAGAAGCCACAGCGAAGTGACGTGCTGTGTGTCTTCGCGGGACTCAGGCCACTTGCAGCGCCAAAGCATGAGAGCAACGGGGAGAAAACCAAGGAGATATCACGAAGCCACAAGCTCATTGTCTCTTCGTCCGGACTTATAACCATTACCGGAGGTAAGTGGACCACATACCGGAAAATGGCAGAAGACACGATAAATGCAGGCATCAGGGCAAGGAAGCTCCCGTTCAGGCCATGCCGCACGAAGGATCTGAAGATCCACGGCTATTTTGAGAATCCTGACCGGGAAAACAGAATGTACATCTACGGCAGTGACCTACCTGAAATACTTAAGATGCAGAAAGAGAACCCTGTCTGGGCTGAGAAGCTGGAATCCGGTTCCGACTTTACCGCGGGAGAGGTCATCTGGGCGGTTCGGAAAGAGATGGCCAGAACAGTTGACGATGTGCTGGCCCGCAGGGTCAGGGTCCTTTATCTTGACGCAAGGAAATCAATTGCCATCGCGCCAAAGGTGGCGGAGATCATGGCCACTGAACTGGGTAAGGACAGGGAATGGGTACGGACCCAGGTGGAGGAGTATACTGCAATGGCCAGGGGCTATGTAATGGAATAATGAAGCTAATATTAACAGAAAGTCACATCTGGCATTCAATGTCATCATGTAAGTTCCATCAGGTCAATCAAATAATAAACCAGTAAACGAATGAAGAAACAACGACCAGGTACCAGGGTCAGTCCGGACGGATTTCTGATGCTTCTCTCCGTTGCATCTCTGTTCATCGTAATGACCGCGTGTTCCTCCGGTAAAGGAGCCGCTGAGGCGAAAAAACCGAACATCATCGTAATACTTGCCGATGATATAGGTTATTCAGATATAGGCGCCTATGGTTCGGAGATACGTACTCCCAACCTTGACAGGCTGGCTGCAGGGGGCATTCGCTTCACACACTTCTACAACACCGCCCGCTGCAGTCCCAGCCGTGCTTCACTGCTTACCGGTCTCTATCCCCATCAGGCTGCCATGGGTCACCTTGCAACCCGTCCTCTGTGGGATGAACCGGGCTATCTCGATGACCTGAACAAAAACAGCGCAACCATTGCCGAGGTACTCAGGGAGGCAGGGTACTCAACCTACATGACCGGCAAATGGCACCTTTATGGTATGAAAGCATCAGACCTGCCTGTGGGCGCGGAGAGAGACACAACCAACTGGCCTCTTCAGCGCGGGTTTGACCGTTTCTTCGGTCACCTGAGCGGTTCATGCAGCTACTGGGATCCCTTCACCCTCCTCAGCGGAAACAGGTACATCACCCCCGGTGACGGATTCTACTATACTGATGCCATCAGTGACACAACCGTCAAATTCATACAGGAGCACCCTGCAGGCAAGCCTTTCTTCTTCTATGTGGCCTACTATGCAGCCCACTGGCCCCTCCACGCACCCGAGGATGCAATCGCAATGTATGACGGCATATATGACATAGGATGGGATTCGCTGAGAGCACAGCGGTTCAGCAGGCAGAAGGAGCTGGGAGCGATCACTGAAAACCACCGACTCTCTGACAGGACGGAGACTATCCCCGCATGGGAGGATGAGACAATGAAGGAGTGGCAGTCACGCCGGATGGAGACCTATGCCGCCATGATAGATATCATGGACCAGGGTATAGGCAGGATAATAAAAGCCCTGGAAGAGAAGGGAGAGCTTGACAACACTATTATATTATATATGCAGGATAACGGTGCATGCGCCGAACCGGTTCTGACAAACAGGATGACGCAACCGCTGACCGATGAGGAAAAGGTTCTGAAGCCCTATCCGAAGGATCAGATCCTCACAGCCAGGAAACCTGAGTATACGCGCGACGGCCGTTTCATCCGCAGCGGCCGTGGCGTGATGGCCGGCCCGGCAGACACATGGGTCGCATACGGCGAAGAGTGGGCCAATGCCAGCAACACCCCCTACAGGTATTACAAATCGATGGTACATGAGGGAGGCATCACCACACCTCTCATAGTACACTGGCCTGAAGGAATCTCCCGGAAGGGCTCCATAGCTGATCAGCCAGGCCACCTGATTGACATCCTGCCAACCTGCCTTGAGCTGGCAGGGGTGAAATACCCTGACGAATTCAATGGCACGAATACAGTCGCACCCGAGGGTCTGAGTCTCCTCCCCGCATTTGAGGGAAAGAAGCTTGACCGCGAATTCCTCTTCTGGGAACATGAAGGCAACAGGGCGATAAGAATTGGCAACTGGAAACTGGTATCAAAGGTTGCAAAACCAATGGAGTTCACCGCTGATGATGAGAATGCATGGGAGCTCTATGACCTGGAGAAGGATCCCTCGGAGACTGAGAACCTGGCTGCCAGACACCCGGAGAAAGTAAAGGAGATGGCTGCAAAATGGGAGGAAGAGGCGGTGCGCCTTAAGTCCAAACCATGGCCCTGGGACGAGAACTCCCGCCTGCAGGGCAATTAGCTGTAACAATTAATTAATGTTAAAGAAACCGGATCGAAATAAAAGTTAACCAATATTTGACCGCGAAAAACCTGACAGATCAACCTGACAACGACAAAAACCATGATCAACTTTCTGAAACCACCGCCATACAGGGACCCGCTCCCGGAGGATAAGGTAGACAAAGCCTACAAGCGCCTGCGTTTGCAGGTCTTCATGGGTGCCTTCATCGGCTATGCGGCATATTATCTTGTAAGAAAGAACCTTGCTCTCGCCATTCCGGGCATGATACAGCCTGTTGAGAACGGTGGCCTGGGCTACACCAAGCTTGAGCTGGGCATTGCCCTCTCGGCCATATCAATAGCCTATGCATTCAGCAAGTTCCTCATGGGAGCCCTTTCCGACAGGTCAGACGCAAGGAAGTTCCTGGTGATAGGACTTGTACTGTCGGCTGCGCTGATGATGTCAATGGGCCTCTTCACCTTCACCACCAGTGCGGTGTGGATAATCTTCATCATAATGCTTCTGATAGGCTGGCTCTCAGGAATGGGTTGGCCTCCCTGCGGACGGATCATGGTTCACTGGTTTTCGCATAATGAGCGAAGCTTCAAAATGGGGATATGGAACACATCACACACCGTGGGCAGCGGCCTGATGGGCAACCTGGCTGCATGGGGAACCCTCCTCCTGGGAGGCTTGTTCCTGGCTGACATAGGCAACGGGGTGATGGTTGAACAGAGCTGGAGGGCAGTCTTTGTCTTCCCCAGCGGGGTGGCCATTCTGCTCGCCCTCTTCTGCTGGTGGGCACTGAGAGACACACCGCAATCGTGCGGACTTCCCCCCATCGACAAATACAGGAATGACATTCCTGTTCAGAAGGAGATGAGCTCTGACAAGAAGATACCTGTAAAGGAGCTCTTCCTGAAATATATATTCCGGAACAGGATCCTCTGGCTGATAGCCCTTGCCAATGTCTTCGTATACCTGATAAGGTACGGGATAGGCGACTGGGCGCCGACCTACACCGAAGAAGCAGGCCTGCTCACCAGCGAGCAGAGCAAGATGGCTTTCTCCCTGCATAATTATGCAGGTGTGCCCGGGATGATACTCATTGGATGGATCTCGTCGAAAGTATTCAAGGGGCGCTGTGCACCCGCAAATGTGATCTACATGGTGCTGGTTCTTCTCAGTGTCCTGCTCTACTGGAAGGCAGTCCCGGTAGCATCATTCCTTGTTAACGCACTGGGAACAGATCCGGATACCACAAGGGTAACCGTCGTTTATTCGGCGCTGATAGCCATCGGGTTCTTCATCTACGGGCCCGTTGCGCTCATCGGGGTGCAGGCGGTGAACCTGGTTCCCAAGAACGCTGCGGGCACTGCCGCCGGTTTTGTGGGACTCTTCGGCTACCTCCTCGGCGATGCCCTTCTTTCAAAGGTGCTGATAGGAGCCGTGGCAGACAATGTCAACCTCGGATGGGGAGCAACATTCTGGATCTTCATTGCTGCCAGCATACTGGCCGCAGTATTCTCAGCAACAACATGGAAAAAGGAAAAGGAGACTTACGAGGCGAATACAAAATCATGAACATGAAGCAACTTAAACTGACACTCTTATTTGCAGCTCTCTGCATCACGCTGACAGTCAGCGGACAGACCTACAGGCATATTTCCGGGTGGTCACAGGAGATCAATGACAGGATAGAAGACTTCCTGAATTCAACCATCACCATGAACATACGGAAAGTAGCAGTGTTTGACAGTGACGGGACCACCTTTGGCCAGGTTCCGCACTACCTGGCTGACGAGGCGCTCTACCGGTATGCCGATAAAGTCCTGAAAGACAGGAAGGACAGGGAGGCCAGGGAGAAGCTGAAGATACTTGAACGGATGGTAAAGGACGGCAATAACGTTGGAAAGCCCTATGTGGAGGACAGGGTCCACTTTCTTTCCGGCCTGAGCCCGGAGGAAATCGAGATGATTGGCTATGAGTGCTACAGGGAGTCATACAGGAACAAAACCTATCCCGAGATGAAACAGCTGGTTGCCAACCTGAAGGAGTATGGCTTTGAGGTTTACATCCTCACGGCTTCACCGGAGTTCCTCTACCAGAAGTTCGTCTCCGAGGAGTACGGCATACCCGTAACCAACGTCCTTGGAGCCAAATGCGTCGTAAAGGAAGGATTAACCACCGGTGAGATTATCCCTCCCATCCCGCAGGATGACGGCAAGGCACACACCATCGAGACATTCATCAAGACCAGGCCCCTGATAGTGGGAGGCAACAGCCGTGGTGACATGGACATGCTCAATGAGTCAGCAGGACTCAGGATAGTTGTCAACCCTGACGACATCACCGTCCGCGGTCCGGAAGACGGCCCGATGAGCGGGCATACAGTAAAAACTTACTGGGAGAAGGAAGGTGCAATCATAGTGAGGTGTAATGACGTAAGAGACCCGAAGGTCAGGTTTCATACCGAAGAGTGGAAGATCAGGCCCAACATAGCTAACCCCAAATGATCACAGATAATGAAAATGAGATTATTGTTTTCAATGGCACTGGCTGCAGCCCTGCTTTCAGGGTGCACGCAGAAGAAATCGCCCGCGGCAGGCGGGGTGCAGGATTATATGCCTGACAATGCCGTCATAGCGCACAGGGGAACCATCTACTGGGCTCCCGAACTGACCGAGGCAGCCTTTCGCTGGGCCCGCAACACCGGCGCCGACTATATGGAACTGGACCTTCACAGGTCAAAGGACAGCATGATTATCATCATGCATGACAAGACATTTAAACGGACCACCGATGTGGCGGAAAAATTCCCGGGCCGGGAAGGAGATCCCATAAGCAGCTTCACCCTGGAAGAGATTATGCAGCTTGATGCCGGAAGCGCATTCAATACTAAAAATCCGGAGCAGGCCAGGCAGAGCTTCGCAGGCCAGAATGTGCTTGTCCTTGAGGATGTCTTTCGCATCGCCGAAGGCAAGCGGATAAAGCGAAACACCGATGGCAGCAGGGTGTACACCCGTGACGAAGCCGGCGTATATCAGTTTGAATATGAGGATGACCCGGCAGACAACGGACACAGGCCGGGAATATATATTGAATTCAAGAATCCCGTCGATTACCCGATGGTGGAAGAGCAGGTTTATGATGAGCTGAAACGCATAGGGTGGAACCCCCTCGAAGGAGAGATCCCTTCAGCCGATGAACCTTTCATTAAAGATGGCAGGGTCAATGTCGGTAAAACCAGGGGTAAGATCCTGGTCCAGACCTTCTCACAGCCTGGAATGATGAACCTTAAAAGAGTCTTCCGGGAGCAGGTGCCTGCAAGCTTCCTCATCGGCAACCGCAAAACCAACGAATTTGCACAGGAGCAGGTTACAGACAGCATCGTTGCATTCGCACGGGAGTGCGGGGCACAGTTCATCGGCACCAACCTGGGTGATGAGAATGATGGCCTGTCGCCTGCATTTGCGGCGAAGATCCATGAGGCAGGACTGAAAGCCAATATCTACTCAATCAATACAGTGGAGCAGATGGAGAAATATTTCGGTGAGGGAGAAGGAAAAAAGGCCTCTCCCCTTGCAGACGGGATGATCACCAACCGCACCGACCTCACCATTGATTTCTATCATGCCCGCAAGGTACGCGCTTCAGGTACAGAAAAGAGTCCGCAGGAAATACTCGCCGATCTTGGATATAACCAGTAACAGAATACCATTACATGCCAGAAATAAGAAAACTCATATTGCTTCTGTTGATTGCGGCCGTGGCCGCATGCACAGGCTGCAAGGAAGACCCTCTGCCGCCTGTTGATGAAGGACTTAAGATAACAGGTATCTCAATACCTGCCAGTCTCAACGTACCCGTCGGTGGCGAGGTCATTCTGACCGGAATCGGGTTTGCGGTAAATGACCTGATTGAATTCGTGCTCACCTCTGACGCCGGAAAGGTCTATACAGCACAGCTGACCTCGGTAACCGGCCAGAATGGCACCTTCCTGCTACCCGCCGGGGTTACCTCAGGCACATACAGGCTTACGGTTAAAAGAGGCACTGACAGTATGGTGCTCGGAACGGTGACCATCAATGTCGTGGCAGACACCTCCATACCCGACAAGCCCGGTATGACGGTGAAAGGGGTGGTTTATTCCGACGGTGAGGGTGTTCCGGGAGTGGTTGTCTCAGACGGAGTTGAGGTTACGGTCACTGACAGCAAGGGGATATAGTACCTCCCCTCGGCCAAGCAGAACGGATTTGTATTCATCTCCCTGCCAGGCAATTACGAGATTGCCACCAGTGATAACATACCCCAGTTCTTCAGGAGACTGGCAGGAGGTTCAACCGTTGAACAGCACGATTTCTCACTGGTGCAAACCGATAATAACAACCATGTTGTACTTGCACTGGCCGACTGGCACCTGGCAAACCGCAATGATGACCTTGCCCAGTTCAGCAACGGCTTCCTTCCTGACGTGAATGCCACAATTAGCTCCTACACCTCGGCCGGCAGGAAGGTATATGGTGTTCCGCTGGGCGATATGACCTGGGATGCTTACTGGTATGAGAACAACTTCCGCCTTGACAAGTACCTGGTGGAGATGAAGAAGGTCAACTGCCCGATGTTCAATGTGATTGGAAATCATGACAATGACCCATATGTTCAGGGTGACATCCCGCCGGAGAAACCCTTCAGGGACCTCATCGGTCCCACCTACTACTCATTCAACCTGGGGCAGGTGCATTACGTGGTACTTGACAATATCCAGTACATCAACACCGGTGGCGCACAGGGTGTGGTTGGTGAGCGTAACTATAATGACTATGTAGTTGCCTCGCAGGTCAGCTGGCTGGAAAAAGACCTGGCAGCAATAACTGACAAGAGCACTCCGCTGGTGATCTTCATTCATGCCCAGCTCTACGGGAATCCGGCTCTTGATGCCGGAGGTCAGCAGGTAAACAATATAGTCCTGAATAACGGCAGCACCCTCCTGTCACTAATACAGGATTTTGATGAGGTTCATTTTGTCAGCGGGCACACCCACATCAACTTCACAGTTGAATCAGGGGCAGTTATGGAGCATAACACTGCGGCCATCTGTGCAACCTGGTGGTGGACCGGCAAGACAGGATATGCCAATAACCAAATCTGCAAGGATGGCAGTCCCGGCGGATACGGTGTGTGGGAGATGACCGGCAGGGATCTGAAGTGGCACTATAAGAGTATCGGCAAGCCGTCTTCGTACCAGTTCCGGAGCTATGACCTCAATAAAGTGGTTATAACCGCAGCTGCATTTGCCCCCAACTCAACTGACGCTGCCCTGGCTGAGTATGCGGGATCGTATGCCACACCCAATGCGGTGAATGATGTGCTTATAAATGTCTGGGGTTATGATCCTGCCTGGACTGTAGAGGTCACCGAAGGGGGAACGCCTCTGACAGCAGAGAGGGTATCTGTAAAAGACCCTCTCCACATTATTTCCTATGAGGCAAAGAGGCTTAATGCAGGGGCCACCCCCACCAGTTCATTCGTGACCGGTAACACGGCACACATGTTCAGGGTCAGGGCATCCTCAGCAACATCGACACTTGAGATAAAGGTCACTGACCGTTTCGGCAGGGTTTATACGGAAACAATGACGCGGCCGAAGGATTTTACATGGTCAATGCAATAAACTATATATAACTAACTTAAAACCACTAATCTATGAAATTCAAACCAGCTCTTAAAATTATTCTTGCCACATTCCTGATGGCACTGGTTATGTTGCCGGTGATGGCTCAGGAGAGGCAGGTGACAGGAACGGTGTTTGAGCCTGACGGTGTCACCCCGATCCTCGGGGCAACCGTAGTGCTCAAGGGTTCTGCCACAGGGACAAGCACTGACACCCGTGGAGCTTATTCCATAAGGGTGAGCGGTGCAAACCCTGTTCTGGAGTTCCAGTTCCTGGGGTACATAAAGCAGGAGATACCAGTTGGCAACCAGAGTGTGATCAATGTTACCCTGCAGGAGGAAGCCATTGAGGTATCGGCAGTGGTGGTTACCGCCCTCGGACTGACACGCGAGGAAAAGTCACTCGGTTATGCAGTGACGAAAGTAAACAATGAAGAACTGACACAGGTTGTCAACTCCAACTGGCTGAGCGGCATGTCAGGCAAGGTTGCAGGTCTCTCGGCAGTGGGTGCCAGCACAGGGCCCATCAGCTCGATGCGCGTTACCCTCCGTGGCGACCAGTCTCTCAACTACGGCGCCAACGAGGCTCTGTTCATCGTTGACGGAGTCCCGGTACGTTCCGGAACAACTGCCACCTCATCAAGCAGCCCATACACCAACTCAGGGTCTGATTTTCCGGTGGACTTCGGTAACGGCGCAAGCGACATCAACCCCGAGGACATCGAATCTGTCTCAGTACTTAAGGGGCCGGCTGCCACCGCACTCTATGGCTCAAGGGCAGCCAACGGAGCAATTGTCATTACCACAAAATCAGGCCGAAAGGACAAGGGCATCGGCGTTACCGTCAACTCCTCCGTTGTGGTGGAGAGGGCCGGGTACTGGCCTGATTTCCAGACAAAGTTCGGCTCAGGTTCAGACATGGGACTGGAAGAATACAACTTCTGGACACTCGATCCCAGCCTTGTAGGAACAACCGACTATCCCCCGCGAAACATCTCCCGTTATGCATGGGGAGAAGAGTTCAGCGAGGACAAGCTCCGCTACCAGTACGAGGGGAAAAACTGGGAGACCGGGGAGATCGTAAAAACGCCGTTCGTTTACAAGGATGACTGGTTCACCGGAATCTTCCAGGATGGCGTGACCTATAACAACTCTGTCGCCATCAGCGGCAGCAACGGCGAAGGGCAGAACGTACGCTTCTCTGCCACTGACACCAGGAACAAATGGATCCTGCCGAATACAGGGTACGGAAAACAGGCATACTCATTCTCATTTGAGACACCGGTGAACAAGTTTATCGATTTCAACACAAAGGTGAACTACTACCGCACTGACAGTGACAATATGCCCATGGCCGGTTATCACCAGACCACGGTAATGTATAACCTGATGTGGGGTTACAACTCCAACTCGATGGCCGACTGGAGAAATGAGTACTTTGAAGGAAGGTTCAATGCCATCAACCGTAACGCCACCATCTCAGAGGGGGGGAACAGCCTCGTCTTCGCCGGAACAGGCTCATACAACCCTTACAGGGTCCTCTACGAGGAACTCAACACGGCCGATAAGGACAGGGTTTTCGGGAATATGGGGTTCACATTCCACCTGCTTGAAGGACTGACACTCAACATTAGGTCAGGTATTGATATGGGGGTAGAGTTCCGCACCCAGAGGAAACCCAAACTGACCTACGGATGGGAAAACGGCTTCTACAGGGAGCAGTCACTCACCAATTTTGAGATCAATTCTGACTTCCTGTTGAGGTATGAAAAGAACTTCCTTGACGGCAGGCTGACAACCGCGGCTGCATTCGGCGGCAACAACATGAGCTACCATTACCGCAGCAACACGGTTCAGCTTGATGAGCTTGACATAGATGGTGTTTACCATATCTCAAACGTCCCGACAGGTATTTTTGCTGACCCCGAGAGCTACAGAAGCTACAAGATGATCAACAGTCTTTACGGGTTCGTGACACTCGGCTGGGATGATACCTATTACCTTGACATCACAGGCAGAAACGACTGGTCGAGCACTCTTGCGAAAAGCAACTGGTCTTATTTTTATCCTTCAGTTGCAGCCAGTATACTTCTTGACAGGGCATTTGATTTCCGGACCAACCTTCCGGCAGTGACATTTGCCAAACTGCGCCTCTCGTGGGCAAACGTGGGTAATGACACCGGTCCGTATTCTCTTGACCAGTACTACTCGGCTTCATCAATCAGCGGAGGTTATACCCTTCCCTCAACAATTCCTGACCCGATGATCAAGCCAGAGAATGTGGAGAGCTGGGAACTGGGTCTTGACGCCAGGTTCCTCAGGAACCGTCTTGGATTCGACCTTGCACTCTACAACTCTTCAACCACAAACCAGATTGTCTCTGTTGATGTTGACCCGATAGTCGGCGCCTCATCAATGAAGATCAACGCCGGTGAAATCAACAACAAGGGTATTGAAATTGCCTTGTTTACCACACCCGTCAGGACGAGAAACTTCACCTGGGACTTCAATCTGAACTGGGCCAGGAACAAAAACACCCTGGTAAGCCTTCAGGAGGGATGGGATCCCGCCCAGCCGTTTGAGACCGACATGGGAACGACAATCGGCGGAAGGCTTCACGTATACTCATACATAGGCCAGGAGATGCACCAGATATACGGCTTTGCCCTTAAGAGGGCTCCTGAAGGATCATACTACGTTGATGACAACGGCAACCAGGTAGACTGTTCCGGAATGGTAATAATAAATGCAAACACCGGCCTCCCTTCAGTTGAGTCAACCGCTGACCACTTCCTGGGTAAGGTTAACCCCGACTGGAGAGGCGGTTTCAGCACGTCACTCAGGTACAAGAACCTGACTTTCAGCGGCGTATTCTCTTACCAGATGGGAGGTCACAGGTATTCGGTCACCAATGGTATCCTCTCATACCAGGGGAAACTGACCAACTCACTCGAGGGGCGCTATGACGGTATAGTTCCAGAGGGTGTCAATGTGATCTCAACAAATGAGGACGGATCTGCTGTCTGCGAGGTCAACAACACTGTCACAAACAGCATCTATACCTACTACCAGGCAATAACGCTTGACCGCTACAACGGCGAAACACATACCTTTGAGACATCATTCCTGAAATTCAAGGAGGCACGACTTGAATATGCACTGCCGGCAGCAATATGCCAGAAGACAAAGGTGCTGCAGGGTGCAACCATAGGCGTCTTTGCCACGAACATTTTCAGCTGGGACAAGTGGCCTCAGTTTGACCCTGAAGGTGGTATTATGACCGGCACCAACCTGTTCAGCGGCATTGAAGCAGGAGCTTTCCCGATGACGCGTACACTGGGTGTGAACCTGAAACTCTCATTCTAAACTTAAAACAGGCAACAAATGAAAAAACTAAGAATACTTGTCATCTGCGGGCTTGTTCTCGGATCACTCTGGTCGTGTACCAAAAATTTTGAGGAGATCAACACCAACCCGAACAGGACCCTGGTGGGTATGATACAGCCCTCGGGCATGTTCGAACCCATACTATACAACTCTGCCAATCAGTGGCTGAACCGCACCTGGTACTACAACAATGAGCTGATGCAGTTCACTGCCCATACCGGAGGAGTAACCCGCAGGGAACATCTCTACTTCCTTGAAGATTCAAGAGACTGGTACGGTTTCTGGAACCACTATGCCTCATATGGCAAGAACATTGAACACATGTATGAACTCTCTAAGGAACACGCAGACCCCTCACTTGAGGCTATAGCATTGACCTTCAAGGTTCTGTTCATGTCGAACATGACTGACATGTTTGGAAGCATCCCTTACGAGGAAGCATTTACCGGAAGAGTGCTGGGAGGCACGCTTACACCGAAGTTCAACACCCAGGAGGAAGTCTATGAGTTGCTTTTTGCTGACCTGGAGAAGGCAAATGATATCTATGCCACCAACCCGGTTTTCCTCAATCCCTCAATGGACGGGATGTACGGCGGAAATATGCAGGCATGGAGAAAGTTCAACAACTCTTTGTATCTCAGGCTCCTCTGCAGAGTCAGCGGGCGCACGGAGATGAATGTCGCAGCAAGGATGACTGCTATACTTGGCAACCCTTCCAAATACCCCGTCTTCACTTCCAACGCTGACAATGCCACCGTGAAATTCTCGGGCGTTGACCCCTATATAAGCAACTTCGGCCTGACAACCGAGAGCGATTTCACTTCCAGCGGAAGAAAGCTGACACAGCAGCTTATCAAGCTGACGGTGCAGACGGATATCAATGGTAACCAGATCTATGTTGATCCGAGGCTGCTGGTAATCGGCAAGAAAAACCCGAATGCGCAGGTTAACCCATTAAATATCTGGAAAGGAACCGTCTCAGGTTGTACCGATCTGGAAAGAAGTGAGGTTGACAGGGGCACATCATGGCTGAATTTCAAGGTCTTTTGCAGAAGGGATGCTCCGGCTGTCTACATGGATTATGCCGAAGTGCAGTTCATACTGGCCGAAGCTGCCCTCAAGGGATGGATCACCGGCGGTCAGGGCGTTGCAAAGAATTACTATGAGGCAGGCGTCAGGGCCACGATGCAGAAGTGGTCTGAGCAGGGTGCTTTCGCAGAACCCGCGGTATCAATCACAAATGACGATATCAATACCTTCCTTGCATCACCACTGGGTTCATGGGACCTTGCCACGAACAAGGAGGAGTTCCTCGGCAACCAGAAATGGCTTGCCCTCTTCTGGGTAGGGATGGAAGCTTACCATGAATACCGCAGGACAGGATACCCGGTCCTCACTATCGGTGGCGGTACAATCTACAATGACAATATCCTCCCGACGAGGTTCGGTTACCCGAATGTGACCATGTCAACCAACAACGCCAATGCCAGTGCCGCACTCGAGGAGATGGACGGACCGAACGATATGAAGACACCGGTCTGGTGGAGCAAACAGGCAATTACCGGAGGTAAATAACCATCAAAAAAGAATAAGAATGAAAAACAAGAACATAATAAACCACGGGAGAACGGCGCTGATCATCCTTCCGCTGTTCCTCCTCTCCCTGTTCCTCCTCTCTTCATGCAAGGAGGAGCCGGTACAGGAAGATCCCTTCTTCACCATTGAGGGTGACCCCACCGGGCTGACAGTCACCAAGGCTGCGAAGACCCAGGCCTATGTGGTACGCTCCAACAGACCCTGGCAGATAGTAAAGAAGGAAGATGCCGACTGGGTCAAGGCTTTCCCTGAAAAGGGTGAAGCTGACGGAATCTTCAAGATAATAGTGAAGGCCAACGAAACATTTGACACGCGGACAGTAAACTTTGCCTTCGTAGTTGACGGAGAAGAGCAGCCGGTGATGTTCCGCGTTGAGCAGGCAGGCAACGTGCCCTACATAACCCTCCCGGCCACTGTGACCATACCCGCAGGCGGAGGTGAGTTCTCAGTCGATGTTGCTTCAAACGTAAGCTGGAGTTACTCGCTCAGCGACGACTCCTGGCTGACCGAACAATCGGTCACCTCCCAGAAGATAACCTTCGTTGCGGAGGAGAACACAAGCGTTGATCCGCGTGAGGTCACGCTGACGGCAACTGCTACAAATTACCCGACGGTAATCAGTGCTGTTACCCTCACCCAGTCTCCCGGAACGGTTGTTCTGGAGGAGGACTTCAGCTGGCTGGCTTACGGGAGTGCAGTATTCTACACCACCACCGGTGAAACGCGTATAGACAACTGGACCCAGGAACAGAAGGACAGGGGCTGGACAAGCACCGTCAACACGGTGGAAGGCAGCGGTACCACTCCTCTCGTCTATGCAAGACAGGGATTCGTCAAGCTAGGAAAAACCAGTTATGGTGGTGATCTCATCTCACCTCCCCTGTCCAAACTTGACGGCACCCAGACAGTGACTGTCACATTCAAGGCTATTCCATACATGACAGCTGCCGGCACTATGGATGACAATATCCTCAATGTCAGCGTTATCGGCCCGGGAACCGTGAGTCAGAGCCAGTTCATAATTGACAACTGGCCGGTGTACCCCACTGAGAACGTTACTGACTACTGCATCGGTATGTGGAGTGATCCGGTTGCCACCCGCTCATTCACCATTACAGGTGCCACCGCTGAAACCCAGATTGTGTTCCTCGGATACCAGTTTGACCTGCGGGGAGTAGGCGCCGGCAAGAACAGGATATTCCTCGATGACATCAAGGTAGAGATAGTATTGTAGGAACTGCTTACGGTTAGTTTCAACGCAAGAGGTGTTCATCTGCACGGTGAGCACCTCTTTTTTTTCATTTTGAACATGGTTTGGCATAACTTTGGCTGCACATTCCGGGGCTGATGTCCTGATCAAACCATGACCATGAAAAAGACCTCCCTGCCGTTCGTGCTCATTGTGATGACAGTAGTCAGCACCTCCTGCACAACTTTTGTCCCGATGATGAAGACTTATCCTCCGGAGGCGACTCTTCCGGCAGACAGCTCCAGGTTCCTGTTCGTCAACTTTTATGATTACATGGCCCCTGCCTATATAAAAGAGAGAGATGAATCAGCATATGCTGAATCAGTTAGAGGATATGCTGTGGGCCTGTCATCAATGACAGGCCAGGATCCCAGGGCGACATTCATGGTTGGCGATACCCTGAAAAAAGGGTTTACCGTAATCTCAATGCAGTATCCGGAATTTAAGGATACCATCGCGGCTATATGCGCGAAATACAATGCAAACATGCTGGTGGCACTTGATTCGGTAAGGCTCTGGATTGAATCGGAATTCTATATTGCCGAGGGTGATGAAGGGGGCAGCGTCATGGCCAAGGATTTCTACCTGTACTCCAACACCTACATGACGCTTTATACTGCCGACGGTGAAATCATTGACAGGTGTGCCGGGGAAAAGAGCACATATGTCAAGTCAAAGTACACCATATTTGGCATGATCGGAGGGCCTGCCGTGGCCGGACAGAAGGAGAGGGCGAAGATGTTGGCCGAAGCTGCAGCCCGTGATTGTATCGGAAGATACTTTCCATTTACGGAACACTATACAGGAAAGTTATACACCGGAGGCGCACTGAACAAACCCAACCTGCTCATCATGGAAGGAAAGCCGGAGGAGGCTGTGCCACTGCTGACTGAACTCTCCCTGTCACCATCATCATCCCTTGCCCAGAAGGCACTCCACAACCTTGAGATAGCCAGGGAAATCATCGAAAACAAACGCATAGCCCAGGAGGTCTGGAGTAACTTTGGTGTTCTGAAGGAGTAATCAGGCCAACTATCAAAACTGCTGATTCAAGTGCGGGTACGGCTGGCAGGAGCCGGCTTTATTCGCAGCGAGCAGCAAATCCGTATTGTATTACCGGCAGTCTCTCCTACTGAAACAGCACCTCCGGCGGCACTGCCTGCCTGGCAACACCCGGTCCTTCCCAGCTCAGGCTTAGGCTCTGGCGATAAAGTCTCTGAAAATAGAGAACTTCAATAGCATGGTACCCGGTTCTGAGGGCAGCCCTCCCCTCGTTTGTGATGCCATGGTGAAGCACATCGCCGTCAACAACAAGCTCATCATCAATAAGCACCCTGACACCGTCATCAGAGCCTGTGTAAAACGTCCAGACACCGTCGGCGGGAATCATGATGTAACCCTTCAACACCAGTCCGAAGTTAACAGCCGGAGAACCTGCCGGTATATGTATAGTCGTGACAATCCCGGCCGAATCGGCTTCCCCCGCAATCTCCTTCACCGAGTCGAACTCACCCCTGAAAAGGCTGAATTGCAGGCCGGGCTTCAATGCTTCAACGGCTGTTGCCTCCTGCAGTTCTGCATTCCTGAGAATCCCGGTCATGATTGCGCTCATCCTTCCCCCGGGCATAACCGTAACCGATTTGAGGATTGTTTCTTCTTTCAGTTCAAGGATCATCGGTCCTGAATAGCGATCAGATCTTTGATCCGGATCACTGCCGTCAGTGGTGTAATAAATTCCGGAGCCGGGGATTCCGTTGGTGAGTTCCAACCGGAGACTGTTTTCCGTTACCAGGTTTATGGCCTCGTACCCCTGAGGGTAAGGTACCCTGTAGTTCAGTTCCATGGCATCATATCGTGCATAATGTGCCGCCATGCGGTCTGTAAATCCCTGGAAATCAAGCTTTTCGCGGGGCGTCCACAATGCTTCGGCAAGGGCGGCAAGTCGGGGAAAGGCCATGTACTCAACATGCTTCTCATTGGTAATGTACTCCGTCCATATGTTTGCCTGCGCTCCGATGATATGATGCCTCTTATCCTCAGAAATTTCAGGTGGCATAATATCTATTGAGTATACTTTTTCAAGTGGAAGCATCCCTCCTATTGCCAGAGGCTCATTGTATTCTGACTGGTAATAGTCAAGATAAACGAAGGAATGAGGTGTCATCACCACATCATGACCCATATTGGCTGCCTGGATTCCCCCGGTGTGGCCTCTCCATGACATCACGGCAGCATTGTCAGCAATTCCTCCTTCCAGAATCTCATCCCAGCCGATGATCTTTTTTCCTTTTGTTGCCAGGAATGCCTCCATACGCTTCACAAAGTAACTCTGCAGTTCATGTTCATCCTTCAGGTTATTGTCAGAAATCCTCTTCTGGCAGAGGGGGCACTGCTCCCATCTCACCTTCGGGCACTCATCACCGCCAATATGTATGTACTCATAAGGGAATAGCTCTGCAACCTCACTGAGGACACCTTCCAGGAACCTGAAAGTCTCCTCCTTTCCGGCACAGAATACATCTTCTGATACTCCCCACCTGTTGAACGGCGGTACCGGCCCGCCCGTGCATGATAACTCAGGATAGGCCTGCAGGGCTGCCACGGCATGGCCTGGCATCTCTATCTCGGGGAGTACATTGATATGGAGCCGGGCCGCATACTCCACTACTTCCCGCACATCCTGCCTGGTATAAAAGCCGCCATACCTGGTGCCGTCATAAACCCATGGCGTTTCGCTGCCATGACCAATAAGCGTCTCATCCCTCCATGCAGCCACCCTGGCCAGTTCAGGGTAATTCTCTATCTCAATCCTCCATCCCTGGTCATCGGTCAGATGCCAGTGAAAGGTATTAAGCTTATGTATGGCCATGGCATCAAGCATCCTGAAGATGAATTCCTTAGGGAAAAAATGCCTTGAAACATCAAGATGCATCCCTCTCCACCTGTACCGGGGTGTATCCGATATTTTCACATATGGGATTGCTATTGCTCCCTTTTCAGCTTTCTGTGAAGGAAAAATCAACTGCATCAGTGTCTGGAAAGCATAAAAGAGACCCGCATCATCACCGGCTTCTATCCTTATGCCTTCACCGGTCACCTCCAGGATGTAAGCCTCAGGATTGTCTGTCAGGCTGTCATACCTTGCCTGAACATGACTTACAGTTTCATGTTCGCCGGACTCAACAACCCTTATATCTCCATAGTGTTTTTCAAGAAAACGGTTGAACATTTCAATTATGTCAACCCCGGATGTGAAGTCAGGGTCAATCTTCACCGCAGTACCCTGCTTAAGCATGAAAGTACCATCTTCAATTTGCATCATGGCCGGAACCGGCACAAGGGAATACTGATCATATTGAGTCATTCTGTTTCTGTCTGAGCATGAAACTGAGACGATCAGCAGGAGTGTCACGATTGCTTCTCCGGCAATCCGTTTAAAGATATTGTTTTTCATTCTCTGTAAATTTCAATTTCCACTGACGAGGTGGAACCTGTGCGGAAGGGCATTTTCTGATCCCTGTTTGAACCGGGCCTGATGCAGGTTTTATTTCCCTTCAGACTTTTAGAAAAATCCTCTTCCGGTAAAGGAACCAGAGGAAAAGCCAGACAACAGCAATATATCCGAGAGAGCTGATGAAGGGCTGTACCACTTCCGGCGACAGGTTATAAATACCTTTCAGGAAAAAATCACGTATAATGTCAAACCTGAGTATCCTGTGCTGCAGCACATAAATGGTTATTGAGTTCATGCCGATGACGACAAAGAAGAATGCCCATTTTCTTATCTTCCAGACATCAATGATCAGGTAGAAGAGGCCCAGCAGCATGAGGCTCCAGCCACCCGCGTAAAGCACAAATGAACTGGTCCACAGGTTTTTGTTCACAGGGAAGAATGTGCCCCAGATGATGCCGAGCAGGAGGCTTGCAATTCCTGCACCAATGATTATCATGGCTTTCCTCATGCCGGTGAGTCCTCCCCTCACACTGCGAAGCAGGTGTCCGGCAAAGACCCCCAGCAGGGCGGTGGAGACAGAAGGAATGGTACTAAGGATACCCTCCGGCTCATTGAACTCGGTATACATTGTTCCGGGCAGCAGGAGCCGGTCAATATGGCCGGCCAGGTTACCCTCGGGTGTCAGCACTCCGGCACCAAAACCCGGTACCGGTACCAGCAGCATCAGCAGGCAATATATGATCAGCAGTCCCCAGAACCATGCTACCTGCCATTTCAGACCGCTATTAAGCACAATCATTGCGGCCAGGAACCATGCTATCCCGATCCTGCCGAGTACACTTGCAAAGCGCAGGTTATCCGGGTTAAGCTCCAGGATCCGGTTTACCAGCATTCCCAGTACCACCAGTACCACCATTCTCTTCACGGCATGCAGGTATATTTTTCTGCGGCTGTCACCCCTTTCGGTTCTCGCTGCGAAGGAATATGGCATTGAAACTCCTGCCAGGAAGAGAAACAGGGGAAAAATCATGTCATAAAAAGCAAAACCATTCCATTCCACATGGTGCATCTGCGAGTTCATCCACTCAAACAGTGGCCATCCTGTTACTGTGGCAAGGGCAAAGACAAACTTTTGTCCCCCCGTGATCCAGAGCATGTCAAAACCTCTGAGGGCGTCGAGGCTGTATAGCCTTTGATCTCCTGTTGATTCCTTCATTTTTCAGATTATTTCCACCCTGTCAATAACCACTTCAGCCTCTTTGCCATCCGAGGGAGGTGTTCCCCTGAAGAGCCACAGGTTCATCTTCAGCTTCTCGTCACTGTCCGGTGGAATGTCATCGCCGTAGTAACGCCAGCGTGCGATAATCTCTGTTTCGTTTACTGGCTGTTTCCTGTGACCGTGATAGCTGGCAAAATCGATCCATTTCCTCGTCCAGTCAAAGAGATGTGTTGAATAGGTCCCTTCCATATTCATTCTGAAACGAGCCTTGTTACCCGTTACATGAGAAGGCTGGATGGCATACTGCGCCTCCTGGTTATTTTCAATTCCCCATTGCGAAAACTCAATGTCAATCTCCTCATTATCATTCTTGTAGGTATAGAGTCCCCATACCACCTGCCGGTCAAGGCTGTCAGGCCTGGTGGAAACATAAAAAATATATCTTCCGTAACCGGTATGCCTGGCAAGCTCAACCCTGGCACAATGCCATTTTTCATTCCGGAATGTGATCTTCAGGTGGAGCCTCCCTTTTTCATCAACCCACACATTCTCCTCAGAATCAGAGAAGTAGTTCGGACCAGGGCCTGCCTTTTTTCCCTCTGAGTTGGATACAACCCATTCATAGCCTGAAAAACTGATTACCCGTGCTCCTTCAGGTATTATAAATTCCGGCTCACTGGCGGAGCATCCGGCTATGGCAAACAGCATTGAAACAGCTAAAAATCTGAGCATATCTGTATCTCTTACCCTTATATCAGTAAAATTACAATCTGAAAACTGTTTTTCCCCCCTTGATGGTCCTGACAACACCCAGGCGGTCATCATCCTGCCTTAGAATCACAATGTCAGCCACTCCTCCGGTCCCCAGGAAACAATCACCCCCTGCACCTGCCAGTCGGTAAGGAATTCTTCCTGCCATATCAAGGGCTTCGGCAAGAGTTACAAGCTGCCTGGAAGCGAGGGTCTGTACGCAGTGGAGCAGTGATTTGCCTGAACCTGCCAGCATATCAGGGTTACCCCTTACATGCAGCTTACCTCCTTCCGTCAGTGTCACCTCTCCTCCAATATGTGTCTGGTAGTCTCCCGGCGGCATACCTGTCAGTCCTGTTGCATCGCTGACCAGGATTGTCTTTCCGGGCTTCATCCTCAGGAAGACTTTCATAAGGGAATCGGGAAGATGAAAACCGTCTGAAATAATTGTCGCATAAAGTTCATCGGCGGCCAGCTGCTCCCACAGGTAATTTCTGTGCCTGTGTAGCATCTGGTGTGAGCCGTTGCCCAGGTGTGTCGATAGGGTTGCTCCTGCATCCACGGCTTCCCTTATCTGGCCGGGGGTAGCCGAGGTGTGGCCTATGGCAACTATTACGCCGCTTTCTGCAGCCCTTTTTATGAATTCAGCCGAGCCGGGCCATTCAGGTGAGAGTGTGATAATGCGGATCATTCCGCCGCACGATTCCTGGAGCCGACAGAAGAAATCCCAGTCGGGCGGTCTCACATGCTCTGCAGGATGCGCACCCCTGGCCCCGTTTTCGGGTGAGATAAACGGACCTTCGAGATGAATACCACCCACAGCCCCTGCAGCCTCGGGGAAGAGACGGCAGGCCTCTGCAACCGACCCAAGGGATCGCTGAAGGTTCTCTGTACTGTTTGTGATCAACGTCGGAAGGAAGGTTGTCACCCCTTCTTCCCAAAGCTTTGCCGAGATATCCCTGACTACTTCAGGCAGGAGTGGTTCTGTATTCAGATCGAGACCGGCATAGCCGTTTACCTGCAGGTCACACAGACCCGGGGAAATGATCAATCCCGTTCCTGCCGACCTGTCAGTTGGTTTGCCGTCTGCCTCGTAACCTGTTTTGCCGTCTGCCTCGTAAGTTGTCTTGCCGGCAGCCCTGTGAGATGCATTGCCGGCAGCGGTGTCACAGCATGATATTCCGGTGATAACTCCTCCGTTAAGATTGATGGTCACCATTTCGCCTGTCTGGTAGTGGCGACCAATAATCTTAGCTTCCCCGTTGTGTGTAATCATATTGTAATACTATTTACTGATGGAGTTCAGCAGGATGTCAACCTTCCCGGGAACACTTTTCCTGCTGAGCAATCCAACTGCAATATACAACAACAACGAAGTAAAGAGAGGCACCCCCACCTCCATGGCGAGTGATGCTCCGGGAATCAGTTTGACCACGATAAATCCTGTTATACCGGCCACAATTGAGATGATGGCTATGTTGCTGTCACACCTGCGGAAGGCGGGCAGCAGTCCCAGTATCATCGGTATTGCGATGGGGCCCAGCAGCGCTGCAAACCATGAAACTATCAATCCGAACACCCCCCCGAAACTCTCGGCATTTATGGCAATAAGTATTGTCAGTACAGTAAATGAGAATGTGGAAATCCTGGCAATGAGAAGTGTCTTCTTTCGGCTGAATCCTTCAAATCCCTTTATGAAACGGGGCATAATGTCACGGGTTATGACGGCAGAAATGGTATTTGCATCAGAAGAGGTCATTGAGAGGGTGTTGGTAAACAGCGAAGCCATCACCAGCCCCACCAGACCTGCCGGTAAAAACTTAATGGCAAGCAGGCCGTATGACCTGGTCGGGTCTTCAAGCCCGGGCAGAAAAATGGGTGCTGCAAACATGGGGAAAAAAAGCACTATAGGCCACAGGAGGTAGAGCACCGATGATAGTGTAGCTGCCTTTTTGGCCACCTGCCCGGAGGAAGAGGCAATGAACCGGGTGGCCAGATGCCAGGTGCCCCCGCTATAGCTGAAGAAGTCAATAATCACCATCGCAATAAGGAACTGCCAGGTATACGGGTCACTGAAAAGGGCAGAATGGCCCTCCGGGAGCTTATCCCATATTGTGAAGAACCCGGAGGCTCCGTCACCAAGGTTGATCAGCACTATCACGAACATGGTTATACCGGCAACCAGTTGCACCAGAAACTGGGCAAAATCGTTCACCACATCGGCCCATAATCCGCCCAGGGTGCTGTAGATTAGCGAGACCGATCCGGCCAGCAGTATGCCTGTAAGAAATGATGTACCTGCAAATATGTTAAGCAGAACTGCAATGGCCGCCCATTTGGCCCCCACGTCAAATATCTTTATGATCACCCCTGACCATGCTATCAGTTGCTGGGTGTTGAGGTTATAACGGGTAAGAAGATATTCGGTAGGCGACTGTATGCCGGTTGCTATCCTTAATCTTGCCCAGCGGGGAGCGATGAGATGTGCCCCAAGAAATGTTGCAGCAGCCACGGCACAGGCCCACCATACATAGATTGTCAGGCCGTGTGTATAGGCTATCCCTGCATACGCCACAAATACAGCGCCGCTGTAACCCGAAACATGGTGTGAGACTCCCGAGAGCCACCATGGCAGCCTGCCTCCTGCCGTGAAAAAGTCAGCCGAATTCTTGACCCTCATGTAGGCCCAGAACCCGATTGATATCAGCAGCAGGAAATAAAGGGTAAGGACAATCCAGTCTATAAGTTGCATATCCTTAGTTTTTACTTTTTGTTACTTTTCACCAATGAGAGCCATGCCAGTGCATACCGTCTGCCCATAATCCTTTGCGACGGGCCGTCAAAGTGAACCATGTCTGGTTTCGGTTTGGTTCCGAACGAACGTGCAATTGCCGTATTGGGGTCATCAGTTGCAACAGATAAGAGGATTTCATTGATCCGGAGATACTCCAGCCTTTGCTTTTCAACTCCGGGGAAGAGGCCCAGTTCACCCGCAACCACAGGCAAATCAGGGTCTCCGGCCACGTTTCGGAAATATTCAAACAGCTTTTCTGTATTCTCCCGGAAAACTGGTATTTTTTCAGTATTTGCATCTGACTCCCCCTGGTGCCATATAATTCCTTTCACCGTTCCATAATTCATGGCCCACCTCAGTTTTTCGGTCAGGTTGCTTTTCAGCCTGACACCATTGTAAACTGAATCACTCAGCCAGTTAGCGGTGGAGCTTCCTCCTACGGCACAGGGAATCAGTCCGATATAAATATCCTCATCAAGCTTCTCCATGAGTGTCCTTGCAAATGCCAGTCCGGGGCCAAGGCCGGTTAGTGCCGGCTGGTAGAGCTGCAGAGGTTCCTTCGCCACAGCCCACTTATTATCAGGTGTGACAAAGAAAATGCGTTTATCCGGAACGGTATCGGAGGGCTCCACCAGACCCCGGCCAGCCATGTTCGACTGCCCAGCCAGAACAAAGAGCCATACTTTTTCCGGCGGAGGCATTTCAGCAACATAATCAGTGAACACGGGGAAAAACCTGGTACGCTCATCCTGTGCCGATACCACATGGGTCGAAAGGACCATGGCCATTAAAAGAATATTCCTGACAGGCATCCTCATGATCACAGTGTTCTGTTGCCCTTCAGCCTTCTGTGCAGCAGCATCAGCTTCCGGTTCCGTATCATATTCTGCTGTGCAATCTCACTTTCATGCAGGAAACCTTTCTGCAGCCTGGAAAAGCGGCGGTCAAGCTGTTTTGATTCCCTGATCAGTCCTTCAAGGTCGCTGGCAAGATCATCCTTTTCATCCTCTGAAAAATCCGCAGAATTGAAGCGGGATTCAGCCTCCCTGAACCTGAGATAATGGTCACGGATATCGAGCATCAGCCTGAAATGTTCAAATTCATCCTTGTTACTGAGAGGCTTCAGGTTATTCATCTTAACCATCGCTTCCTCAACCGGCACCCTCATTTCAGCAATGGAGGACGATGTTGCCGGTTTGCCGTTTACTATCAGTTCGGGTGGTATGGTAAGTATCTCCCAGAGGGTCTCTCCCTCAGACGCGGTGAATCCGAAGCGGTCTGCCGCATACCTCACAACAAATGCTTTCGGATCAATGGGTTCATTGGTACGGAGAGCCTCGGCATACGAAGCAAGCAGTATCCTGAACCCTGAAAGAGGATAAGTATTCCTTATCTGCTCCATGTCAGTCACCTCGTAGTTCACATCCCAGGTAAAACCGTAAAGGCCGGAGGTAGACCACGAAGTCATAATAATTCCCGTGTAACCGGCCTCCCGTGCATAGGGAATGAAATCACGCTGGTTGTTGAAATGCTTCTCCCAGCAAGTAACATAGGAATTGTCCGGGTGGCTTCTTATGGCCGGCGACCCCCAGAACTCCATCCCCTTTGCCTGCAGGGCGGCTATGTCACCGAAGTAATTGGTCTTCCACCCGTAGTTCCAGTCGATAAAGATGGTTTCTTCAGGTAACTCCGAAGCTGCCTCAGGGTATTTGAGAAGTATATCCGCCCACATAACCGGTCTCTTTCCAAGGTCTATAATTATGTTGCACATCATCTTCATGTAATCAACAAACAGCTTTGATTTGCCTTCCGTGGCTGCCTTGAGGGAACATGCAGGACAGTGGCCCAGCAGGTAGGTTTCGTCTCCCCCTATATGGATATATTCAGAACTGTGCATCGATGCCATATCTGCAAAGAGATCTGCAAACAGCAGGCTGTCAGCCTCTTTCTTAAGGGGGCAGAGCTGTGATATTTCCTTCCTGTCTTCCTTGAGTTCACTGTACCTGTCATGCCTGAGGATATACTCCACATGGCCGAAGCATTGCTGAAGCGGTATTACGTCTATTCCCAGTCGCTCACAGTAACCGATGAACTCCTTAACCTCCTCACGGGTGTATGCCAGTTCGTTTGATATTGTGGCATTGTTCAGGTACGGATATGATCCCTCCCACTCCATTACGAGGGTATTAAGGCCGAAAGCAGCCAGTTCGTCAGCCAGGGCTTTCAGTGCATCCATTGTCATGACCTGGATCCGGAGGTCGACATGGAATCCTCTGACGGCAAACCTGCTGTCTCCTTCCTGACCGGGACTTTTTTGAAGCTGCGTCTGCGGTGTGCCGTTACGGCATCCTGTCATGAGTGCAACCGTCAAAGTTGCCAGCAGTAACGACTTTCGCATGCTGTATATTAGTGACAAATTCCTCATTCTGGCTTAATTAAAGTATTCAGGTAATTGTTACAACATCACCGGAAATTTTAAACCTGGTTCTGACGCCCCTGCCGTCCCTGACGGTGACTGTTGTGACCCCTTTCCAGGTGCGGGTGCGCACCATAGGTGGATCGCTCTCACCGGAAGAAGGTATGACAAGGAGATGCGACCCTGTGTTGCCAGCCGCCCTGAAGTTGAATGATGCAACCGGGGCTTCGGTTGAAACGGCCTTCAGGCTCACCAGCCCTTCTGTAATTGTGAAACTGCCTGTACCGTCAGGGTTTAGCGCAAATATTGTAGCAGTGGCAACCGGGGGTATAGGGGAACCCGGACCGCTGACCGGTTTAATTCTGATCTCCTTGCCGGATGGAGATAAAGCCGCCTCCGATGGTGGCAGATGAAGCAGGATCTCATAGCTGTGTTCTCCTTCGGTCCTGAAGCTGTCACTGATGATTGCAATGTTGCCCGTTGCCAGTGTTATCTTCCTGCTCCAGCTTACAGTGGCGTTTGTCGCTTCCTCCGGTGGAGAAATCATGGTAAGTGAAGGGATCACCTCGTCCGGGTTCCAGTCTGTGATCCTGTTGGGGGTCTCTCTCCTAGGCACCCACAGAAGCTCAGATGATGTGGCAGCCTCGGTTACACCATCAATTATCACGGTGTTGTGTGCTCCGGTGGTACGGTACCATGAGACCAGGGCCGGGTCATCATAGTTGCAGCATCCGCTATCAATAAGCAATGGCAGGCTGCCATACCAGAGTTCGAATCCCAGCCTCCCGGCATGTGCATGAGCCCCTATCACCGAGGCGGGATTGGCCAGCAGGTAGAAGCCTGCCTCGCCACCATGCTTCATCACTGCAACCTGGGTGTCAGGAAAGAAAACTGACCCCTGCGGCCCGGTGACAGCCTGTGATCCGAGGATCGCATTGATGGTATCCAGGATTGGTTTTACCGGCATCTCATACGAGTCATTCACCGGGGGAACCGTGCCGTCAGGCCTCCGCACTGCTGCAAGATACAGGGCCATCTTCTTCAGCATGGGAACAGAGTTAACCGGAGGTTCAATGCCGTTTTCAGTGCAGAGCAGGAAGGCATCGCGGAAAAGATGTGACTGGAATGGATAATAGCCGAACATCTGCTCAACGTTTCCTCCGTCAGGATAAAATGCATTGGCCAGGTGGTGATTCAATATTATCATTCCTCTGCGGAGCAGCTCAGCCGATCCGTCAAGCATGGGGAAAAGCACACCGAGGTAAAGCATCGCGAGGCCTCCATGCGACTGGTGGTTGAACTCGTTAAGCTTAGCCTGCCCGAAACCGGTCAGAAGGATATGGGCATGCTCACCCAGAGAATCAATAATCAGTTGCTTTTCTTCGGGTATAAGTCCCTTTTCTCCCAGGTAATAACACCATGAGAAATGAATGGAACGCCATGCCACCTGCATATCACGCCAGTTATAGGTGGTCCGGTGCGAATCGGGCAATCGCGGATTGTCACTGATCCATTGCCTTATGATGCCCATCATATCATCAAGATATGACCGGTCACCCGTAAGGTGGTACATCCTGGCGAAGGATGGAAGGAAATAAAACCTGTTCAGCCAGACACTCTTTTCAATCTCACTCCGCTCATACTTCTGCCAGCCGACAGGGGTGCCATAAACCCGGTTAAGAACGCCTCCCCGGACGGATCCGGTTATAATGGCATCCTCTTCCGAGCCAATTACTGTCATTTGAATGAATTTTCCTCCCTGGTCCTTTGGGATATAATCTCCTATGTTATAGCGACTGGCATACTTCATGAACGGAAACACCGGCCCATCACCTGGTCTGTGTTTATTCCGGGTTGCCATGGAGGCACCTGCCGGAACAGCATTTATGGTCAGTCCCCCAAGTGCCATCCCGGCAGTACCCGCACAGATTCTTTTTATGAATTGCCTTCTTCCTTTGCTCATCCTTTAAACTTACACAATATTTATAGTTCTCCGAATGAATCAGTGTCGAAATAGAAGCTGCAGTCAGGATGTCTCTGCAGCACCGAGGCGGGACATGCAGTGGTTACCGGACCGTTGACAGTGTTGTATACGGCCTCTCTCTTGCTTCGGCCCGGTACTACACAGAACAGGTTCGATGCATTGAAAATAACCGGTATTGTAAGTGTCAGGGCCTCCTCCGGCACCTCTTCCAGGGTGGCAAAGCACCCTTCGTTTACCTGCTGCATCCTGCATGACCGGTCAAGGGATACCTTTTTCACGGTAAGAGGGTCATTGAAATCGGCCACCGGCGGGTCATTGAACGCTATGTGTCCGTTTTCACCTATCCCGAGACAAATAACATCAATAGGAGCCTCGTTTATGAGAGCTGAATACCTCTCGGCCTCCCTGGCAGGATCTGCATTACCGTCAATGAGCCAGACCTTTTTCATCTTTATCCTGCTGAAGAGCCTTCGATGCAGGTATTTTGAAAAAAGCTGGTCAGCTCCGCCATTAAGCCCTAAATATTCATCCATATGAAAGGCTGTCACCCTTCCCCAGTCAATGAGAACCGACGAAGCAAGGTAATCAAGCATCTCATTCTGTGAAGGGGCCGCAGCAAAAACCATCCTGACCTCATCTCTGTCCTGTAGCAGCCCGGCCACCCGGGCCTCAACATCTCTTCCTGCTGCGTGACCCATCTCGTCTCTCGTAGGGAAGACATTGACATTGAGGTGTTTATATTTATTAAGTTTCATTGCAATCAAGCATTGGTTCACGGCCCGGCATTAATCTTCAGGCCACAGGTAAAAAATTGCTCAAAACCGGCAGGATTATTTGAAAGAATCAGATGGGTTTTTTCACCCTGGTATTTCCAATCAATCCCGGAAAATACCCATCTGATCTTCAACCTCAAAACTAACCTGCTATGTCGAAAAAACCGTTTTCAGAGCGAAAGGTAAACTACATCTGCCGTAACATGTATCACCCCATTGCTTGGTTCCAGGTTGGATGTGATGATGGTCCAACTCTTTTTAGTCCCCTGGTTGATAACCCCCTGATAGCTGGTATTGTGTGAGAGGTACATTACTGAACCGCTCTCAGTGGGGTACGCAATCGGGTTGTTGCTTGGAAGCAGTTCCGGATCGGTAAAAATCACCCTGGCATTTACAATATGATACTTCAGTACCGATCCAAGTGCGTCAACCGGAATTGCAGCTATATTTGGGAAACTGTTTGTCTTCATGTAAGCCCTGAATGCGCTGTTTCTGGGTACAATAAAGGTTCTCTCCGTCGTACCTGAGTAAAGACTCTGAAGTCCGGTGGCAATAATTGCCTCCTCCATCAGCGAGAGCGAGTCAGTAGTCTGGATGTACTCCCATGCGGTCATGTTTAACTTGCCACCGGGGTTGCCATATTCATATTCATAATCCGGCTGTATCTCGCATGAGACGAGAAGCGCTGCCAGGGTTACCGGTGCAAGCAGCATCCTCAGAAGCTGCATTTTTCTATTGTTGGCTTTTATCTTTTTCATGTCATTATTCTTTGATGATTGACAACTCACACCTATTGATAGAACGGGTTCTGTTCCAGGTTTGGATTCTTGTTGAGAGCGTTCTGGTGGATAGGCCAGACGAGGTTGGCTTCACTGCTCAGGCCGTTTATCGGGCCCATGGTTGAGATTGCCTTGCCTGTGCGTACAAGGTCAAACCACCGGTGTCCCTCAAAGCATAATTCTACCGATCTCTCCTGGAGGATTGCAGATTCAAGGTCACCATACATAGCTATGGCATCGGCTTCGGTAGCGAAAGCAGGAAGCCCGGCACGTGTCCTGATGGTATTCAGAAGTGAGAGAGCCTCTGTTTTGTTGGCGGCACCACCTATCTTGTTCAGGGCTTCGGCTCTGAGGAGCATTATATCGGCAAGCCTGATAAGGATGATGTTCTGCTTAGCCGGGGTTGACACCTCGTCACTGACTCCGCGACCCAGGTATTTCCAGATTGCCTTTGGATCAGCCGGAACCATATCATATACAAAATCCTCCCTGAGGTCTCCATCTTCTATGGAAGCCTTCCATTTATTTGAAGGAGTGTAGATTGCATATGATCCGATTGCGTACAGGATTCTGAGTCCATTAGTTTCAGTATCATTGTATCCAACCTCGAAGATGCTCTCCTTGGAGTAACTGTTTGAGAACATCTTGCCCCAGTCGGCAATGGGAACAAGGGAATAGAGCGTATTTGACATGACCAGCGAAGAAGTTGCCAGTGCTTCAGTATATTTATGCCTCCACATATAGACCTGTGTAAGCAGGGCATTGGCTGACCCTCTGGTAAACATAATCCGGTCATTGTTGCTGTTGAACCTGTCAATGCAATTCTCAGCTGCATACTTCAGATCCTCTTCCACCTGGTCAAGAACTGTTTCACTGTCGGTTTTGCCGATGAAAATGTCCTGTTCTATTGAAGTGTACGGCTCCGTGATAAACGGGACATCACCCCATACCCTGGCAAGGTTGAAATAGGCTAGTGCCCTTAATGCACGTGCCTGTCCTATCAGCTGCCTTCCGGTTGCATCATCCTCCTCGTATACATTCGGAATGTATGCAATCGCATAATTGGCCCTGCTCACCATCCTGTAGAGGTTAGTCCAGTCAGCCGATGAGGCCGTATTTGTAAGGTTGTTCGAGAGCAGAGTCAGTGATTCTCCTGTCTGCGCGGTCTGCACGTTGTCAGCCCTTCCTTCGCCCCAGTAGCAGAAGTTGTAACTGAATACTGACTGGGCGGCATCATATATACCGTAAATACCTGCCTGTGCATCCGCAGTGGTCTTGTAAAATCCTGATGCGGAGAAGCTGCTCAGAGGATCCTTGTCAAGGATATCGGTACAGGCAGTCACCTGCATCAGCAGTACGACCGCAATAGCTGTTTTTATATATCTTAATTTCATAACTCTCTGTATTTTAGAATTCCACATTGAGACCAAAGATTACGGTACGGCTCTGGGGGTAGGAACCCTCGTCAACGCCCACCTGCAGTCCGCTGTATGAGTTCACCTCCGGGTCATAACCGGTGTAATGCGTGAAGGTCAGAAGGTTCTCACCTGTTACATAGGCACGAACCCTGCTGATGCCTGCTTTCGATGTTATAGCCTTCGGGAGGGTATAGGAGAAGGTGACATTTTTAAGTCTCATATATGAGCCATCTTCCACCCACCTGTCTGAAACCCTTAAGTATTCGTTTCTCTTCGGGTCATTGCGCACCGGTGCCGGGTAGTCGGTCACATCACCCTGCTGCCTCCACCTGCGGAGCGCATCGGTGCTTACATTATTGTAGGCAAACACCCAGTTTCTCATGTTGTTGAGATGACTGTAAATGTCATTGCCATAGCAGAACTGAAGGAACACGTTCAGCGAGAAATTCTTGTACGAGAAATCATTGTTGAAACCGCCGGCAAAAACAGGCTGGGCATCTCCGATTATCTGTTTGTCTTCATCATTGATGATGTTGTCATCGTTAAGGTCATCCCAGATCGGATCACCTCCTATGAATGGCTTGCCGGTAGCTGATCCGAACCTTACCTGGTTAACGTTGTCTTCATCGCGTGCATAGACACCCAGGAACTTCCATCCGTAGAAGGTTCCGATTGGTTGCCCTTCCTGCAGTATGTGGTATGTTCCGTTCTGGATATAACCGTTTGTCAGCACCTCATCAGGGAGATCGACAACCTCGTTGCGGTTGAAGCCAATATTGAAACTGCTTGTCCACTGGAATTCGCCATCGATGTTGTGGGTGTTGAGTGCAAACTCCATCCCTTTGTTTGAGATGTCTCCTATGTTGCGGGTGATGAACCCGAAGCCGGTGGTTTCAGGAATCGGAACGGCAAAAAGAAGATCAGAGGTGTTCTTTATATAAAAGTCGCCGACGAAGCTGACCCGGTTATTGAACATTGCGAGATCAAAGCCGAGGTTATACTGGGTGGTTACCTCCCACCTGAGTCCCTGGTTTGGCATCACGGTAGGAGATGCACCTGAGTTGGTAAGGTAATTTGTTCCGATGGCGAACTCACCTCCTGACACATAGTTGGGGATTGCTTCATTTCCTGTCTGACCTATACTGAGCCTGAGTTTCCCGTCGGTCAGGAAGCCGAGGTTCTCAGCGAACGATTCATCTGAGAATCTCCATGCTGCTGAGGCTGAAGGAAAGTATCCGAACCTGTTCTCGGCACCGAACCTTGAGGATCCGTCAGCCCTTATGTTGGCTTCGGCAAGGTACCTGCCCTTATAATTATAGGAGAGCCTTCCGAAGTATGAAAGCATCGAGTGCTCATCTGTCCTGTTCACTGCCTGGTTTGAGATTGTACCTGCGCCATTCAGGGTGCGGATATTGTCACTGGCAAAATAAAGCCCGTCAAGTCCTGTTGTCTCAGCCTTCCAGTCCTGCATGCTGAAACCGGCCATGGCACCGACTTCATGCCCCTCACCCAATGTGGTATTATATGTAAGGTAGTTTTCGTTGGCCCATGTCATGTTTGTCCTTGACCTTACAGCGCCCCAGTTGTACCCGGCACGATAGTCTACCGTTGTGGGATAGAATTCATCCTCCTTCATTGAGATGAAGTCTATGCTGACGCTGGTCCTGAACATCAGGTTCTTTAAAATATTGTATTCAAGATACTGGTTACCGATGATCCTGTTGGTCACGTTCAGGTGGGTGCACTCCTCTGCCATTCCCACCGGGTTCCTCTTCCCGTTAAAGTAATATATAGGTGAGCCGTCAGGGTATGTGAGTGAATAGATGGGAGGCCTGACGAGGATTGACTGCACGAGGCTGAGGTTTCCGGTACCGCCGGCATTGATCCTGTTGTTTCTTCCGTTGGTAAATGAAATATTCTGTCCAATGGTCACCTTGTCGGATACCTTGAAGTCAGTATTGAGCCTCGATGTAATTCTCTTGTAGTTGGATGCCAGGAAAATACCATCCTGGTCAAGGTAAGAGGTACTGAAGGCATAACGGGCTGCTTCATTTCCGCCCTGTACCCCCAGTTCAACCTGGTGCTGCCATGCCTTACGGTACATCACGCTCTGCCAGTCAACGTCCCCGTTGTTCATCGGGTTGAGTGAATCGATGGCAGTCCAGTGAGGCTCGGATGGTGTTGTGGCGTTATTGTACCTGTCAAGGTTTGCATAGGAGTCAATGATTATCTGGCGCCACTGCTGTGCATTCAGAACTCCCAGGTGCCTGGTGATTTCGCTGATGCCGCTGAAGTAATTCAGGCTTATCCTGGCCTTCCCCTCTTTACCCCTTTTTGTTGTTATCAGGACAACTCCGTTGGCAGCCCTGGAGCCGTAAATGGCTGTTGAAGCTGCATCCTTGAGCACTTCGATTGATTCAATATCGCCCGGGTTTATATCCGCCAGCGGGTTCAGCCCGTGCATATCATAACCATTGAGCGATGACAGGGTATTTGATTCCACGGGTACGCCGTCAATGACATAGAGCGGATCGTTGCCGGAGTTGAGTGAGGAGTATCCTCTCACCCTGACGGTGATTCCCGCACCCGGTGCTCCGGAGTTGGCAGTTACAACCACGCCCGGCGCACGTCCCTGCAGTGCTGAAAGAACATCCTTTACCGGAGTATCTTCAATGTTGGATGCACTAATTGAAGAGATTGACCCTGTCAGGTCTCTCTTTTTCTTGAATCCATAACCTATCACCACCAGTTCTTCGATCATGGTCACGTCACTCTGCATGGCGACGTTAAGGAACTGGCGTGATCCGACAGTTATTTCCTGCGGGGCATAGCCCACCGATGTAAACTGCAATACAGTGTTATTTGATGGCACATCAATTGAAAAAGTACCGTCAAGGTCGGATGCCACACCGGTTGTGGTACCCTTGATCACGATTGTCACACCCGGAAGGACTTCACCCGTGGTTGCATCGGTGACTGTCCCGGTGACTCTTCTCTGCTGTACATTCAGGGCTGATGAAGCGCCAGCGCTGAATACCATCAGCAATGACATCATAATCATGAGCCCTGGCAGCAGTACCGCCTTCTTCCAACTTCTTTCGGAGCGGAAGAGCACGTTCAGTTGCGTTTTTTTCATAATTTTGAGAGTTAAGGGTTTTTGGTTAAATCCTGACAAACGACTGCTCCCGGGTATCATCCGCAGAATGTTACCGGGAGCGGTTTTTTAATATTAATTCATTTCATTGTTTTTCAATCAATTAACAATTACATAGGTCTCTTACAGACCAAATTTATGACAACAAAATTAAAAAAGCAAACGTTTGCGTAAAATTTTAACATTTTGTACTCTTTTTTAACATCAGGGGCTTTAATTATACCTGTTAAGAGTTACTGAATGAGATAAGATGTCATACATACTAAACTATTTTACAGTGTTTTAATGCATGACTGTGATCAACATGACAGATTTTTACTTAAATTCGCATTATTATCAAACGTTTGCACTTGATTCATTGTATTAACTTTATATCATGCCCGGCTCAAGAGTGACTATAAAGGATCTGGCAAAGAGGATGAACCTGTCGGTTTCAACCATCTCCAGGGCCCTTCACAACCATCCCAGCATAGGTGAGAAGACCACCCGCGATGTCTGGAAACTGGCTGAGCAACTAGGCTATTTCCCCAATACGGTAGCCTCAAACCTTCGGAGGAGAAAGACCAACATGATAGGAGTCATCGTGCCCCGTATTGACATTGCCTTTCATTCACACGTGATCAGCGGCGTGGAGGAGGTAGCCTATAAGATGGGATACAACGTAACGATTTATCAGAGCGGTGACTCCTTTGAGAGAGAGGTTGCAATCACAACCATCCTGCAGACGAACATGGTTGCCGGGATAATTGCCTGTCTTGCGCTTGAGACACGTGACTGCAGCCATTTTGCCAGGTTCAATAACCTTAAGGTTCCCCTTGTTTTCTATGACAGGGTCAGCAATGAGCTGGAGGCAAGCAAGGTTATTATTGACGACTTTGATGCGGCCTTAAGGGTGACGCAGCACCTTATTAATATAGGATGCCGCAGGATAGCCCATATTGCAGGTTGTCAGACCACCTCAATCTTTGCCGACAGGCTTGAGGGATACAAGGCGGCCCTGCACAGGAATGACCTCAACTTTGATCCTAACCTTGTTTGTTGTGCCAATGACCTCAGCTATGAGGAAGGCTCACGGTGCGCCAGGAAGCTCCTTAAGCTGGCATCCATCCCTGACGGCATCTTCTGCGCGAATGACTATACAGCCATCGGAGCAATACAGGTCATCAAAAAGGCAAATCTCAAGATCCCGGAGGATATCGCCATTGCCGGATTCAGCAATTATCCGGTCTCCACCATCATTGAACCTACGCTGACAACCATAGATGACCGGGCTGCAGAAATGGGCAAAACCGCTGCCCGTATGCTGATACGACAGATCGAGGAACGTGATGTCAACGTTGCCTCCGAAACCATAGTCCTGAGGACTGATCTCATAGTCCGGGATTCAACCAGAAGAGAGGCTATCATTCCCTGAAAAGAGGTCCCTGTAGCTGCAAACAGCAAATCAGCAAATGGTCAGATCTGACTCTGAAAAAGCACCTCCGCCGGCATTGCCTGCCTGATTGTTAAAAGTACCCGTATATATTATATACCCCCGAAATTTTCATATTTCATTTTTTTTCATACATTTACGCCGCTTTTGAACCGATAATGGAACAAAGCGTTCTGAAAAAAGCATCATTTAAACAGTTCATATCTTCACCACAGGTTAAAATATGATAACCCTTAACCATAAGATGCACAATTAACTCCAAAATGTGTAATTAAAACAGAAGCTCATGAAAAAACTCATTTCAGTTGTTTCCGCACTCGTTGTTACAGGTTCTCTCCTTGCGGGCGGCCTCGTTACCAACACCAACCAGAGTGCTCAGTACATCAGGCTGCTTAGCCGTAACGCCTCCGTGGATATTGATGCTGTCTATTACAACCCGGCAGGCCTTACAAAACTTGCCCAGGGCTTTCATTTTGGTCTCAATAACCAGACAATCGGGCAGGGAAGGTCTGTGATGAACAGCTATCCCTATCTTCATGGAGCTCCCGACAGGGAGTTTATAGGTAAGGTGAGTGCGCCGTTCTTCCCGAGCATTTATGCTGCATACAACACAGGTAAAGTGGCTTTCTCAGCATCATTCAACCCTGTTGGTGGCGGCGGTGGAGCAACGTATGATGAGGGGCTGGCCATGATTGAAATGCCCATCTCCGATCTGGTACCCGTTCTTCAGTCCCGTGGTGCCCAGGACTACAGACTCGAAACAAATTTCATCGGTTCATCCGTATTCTACGGTTTTCAGGGTAATGTCTCCTACAAGATCAATGACATTATCTCCATTGCAGCCGGGGCTCGTTATGTAATGGCCAGAAACACGTACGAGGGCAAGCTTGAGAACATTGAGCTTAACATGGGCGGCACATGGATCCCTGCAAGTACCGTCTTTACAGGCCTGGCATCGCAGCTCAGCAGCATAGTGGCAATACCCAATTCAGTGTCTCCCATTATCCAAGGCGGCGGAGGTGGTCTGACCCTCGCCCAGGCTGAAGGTATGGGATACCTCACAGCGGCTCAGAGGGCAGGTATAGAAGCAGGTCTTGGAGCCATTGGCGTCCCGGCAGCAAATATACCGCTCATGACAATAACCCAGGTCAGCGGCGCTGTTACTACCGCCACCCCTACTCTCAACGGGCAGATTGCCCAGGCTACGGCAACCGCGTCTCTCATGCAGAACCAGAAGGCCGATGTGCTTCAGACAGGATCAGGGATAACCCCGATTATCGGAGTGAACCTCACATTCGCAGAAATAGTGAATGTGGGTATCAAGTACGAGTTTGCCACCAAACTGAGGGTCACCAACCAGACAACATCCGACTTTACCACTGGCTTCAACCCTGAAACAGGGGCACCGGTCACCATGTTCCCTGATGGCGCTGAGACAATAAATGACATGCCTGCAATGCTGGCAGTGGGAGTTGAGGTCAGGCCAATGGACAGGTTTATGCTCACAGGAAGCGTCAATTACTACTTTGACCAGGGTATAGACTATGACGGCAGCGCGGATAAGGATATGGACATGATTGACAAGAATTTCCTTGAATATGCATTCGGACTCGAGTATGGCCTGACAAAGAGCCTCCGCGCCAGCCTGGCATACGCAGGAACGAGTACCGGAGTCAACCTGGACTACCAGGATGAGCTTAGCTACAGCCTCAATACAAATACATTCGGAGGTGGACTGGGATTCAGGATAAGCCCGATGATCGATCTGAATATCGGAGGTATCTATACAATCTACCAGGAGGGTGAGAAAAACTCAAGTCGTGCCATGACAGGTACAACCATATCGGTTCCGTTTAAAGAGACATTCAACAAGGATACCTGGGTTGTCGCCATAGGCGTCGACCTCCATTTCTAAAACTGACTGACCTTTGAGAACCTGAGACGCCTGCAACCCGGGCGTCTCTTTTTTTTCAGAAACTGATCCCCTCCCTTTTCAGGGTTTCCAGATAGAGTCCCAGATCAGGTGTATCGGAAGTCATCATCCTGTTGTACCATGACCGGGCAGCCTCTGCCCTCCCCAGCCTGTGATCAATCAGGATCAGGGAGGTGTAGACTGAGCCCTCAATGCCTAGGTTGAGGGAATCCGTTTCAATGATGAACTCTTTCAGATGGCTGTAGGCATTCAGATCGTCTCCATTATCACTGGATGCATATGCCTTATTGAGCTTTTCATTCAGGGTCCGGTCCGTTATTATTCCCCTGAACGAGAGGCATCCTCCCATACATTCCTCCACTATTGAAAACCAGGGAAGCACCCCGGTAGGTGGAAAAGTCAGGGAGAAGGAAGCCTTCTCACCAGGCCTTCTGAACTTGTGTGTTGCCGGGCAGTAAGGAAGCCCCTTAAGGCCTGTCAGCTTCAGCTTCATGCCGTCAGGTTTCACCAGGAAAGTGTTCCTTTCAATGCAGAACCATGCATTGTTGATGTCACTCATTATGGTCAGCCATACAACTGTTGCATCAGTTCCGAAATCAACCCTCACAATTTCTGCGGTCAGGGGCGACTTCAACCCGTAATTAGGACTCTCCACGCTCTGCCCTGAGGCGCTGCAGAAAACAGCTGCCATGAATATAACCAGTACCGTTTTTCTCATCTCATCTGCATTTAACGCAATTATCATACCGTAAAGTTAGTGATTTACACCAAGAGGCTTTTCAGTCTTTTTACTCACTCCCGCAAACATGCTTAATATTATGTTTGTAACAACTTTGTCACATTTATGTAACATGGATGTAACAAAAGAGAGAGATTTTTGTATTGTCAAACCTTCAATTATTAAATTAATGAGAATGAAGATTTTACCTGTCGCACTCAGCATACTTATGCTGACGGCAGTACCGGCCCTGGCTCAGGATAGTGGAGATTTCAAGCCTTCGGGCAAGTTTTTCGGACTCCTGTTTACCAACTACCACACTACATTTTCAGGCAGCGACAACAGTTCCGCCTTTGAAGTAACACGTTCCTACTTCGGCTATGATTTCAGCTTTTCGAAAGAGATATCCAGCCGCATAATGTATGACGGCACAACAGAAGTGATAAACGGAAAAACAATTTATTCCGGTTACCTGCGCAATGCCTATCTGCAGTATGACAACGGCAGGTTTCTTTTGCGCGGCGGTCTCATCGGCGCCGAGCAGATCTCAATGATGGACAAGATCTGGGGTTACCGTTTTGTCACGAAGCCTCCGATTGATTACTCGGGGATGATACAGGCAGCGGACCTCGGGGTGATGACTAAGGTAAGTGCAGGTGAATTCCTTGAAATTGACCTGGCTGTAACCAACGGACGTGGTTTCAAGGATATAACCTCCAACGGAACCTACAGGCTCTCCACAGGTTTTACCCTAACCCCTGCAGACAATATTATGGTAAGGGGATTCTATGACATGATGGGGCCCTCGGGCAGCATGCAGCGCACCGCAAGCATTACTGCAGCCTGGATGGGGCCGAAATTCAATGCCGGAGCCGAGTACTTCAGGCAGGATAACGCTGCAATTACCGAAGGCCGGGACTATTCCGGCATCAGCATATTCACCAGGATACCCCTGTCTGACAGGGTAAGGCTTTTTGCAAGATATGACATGATCAGCTCGGTCACCATGGAAGGTGACGAAGATCCGTGGAATATCAACAAGGACGGTTCCTACATCTTTGCCGGGATAGACTTTTCTCCTGCAAAGAACGTAAGGATCTCACCAAACTTTACTGGTTATCTTCCCGTGAGTGCGGACAATGACATGGTCAGCACTATCGGCCTGAACATCGAAGCAAGATTCTGACAGTGACGGCAGCGGGAGGGAGACCATAATATGAATTTAAATGCATAAATTTAATAACCCGTAACAATACAAAAATGAAGAACAGAATCATTTTCCTTATGGCCGCAGTGGCACTCATTCTCGCATCATGCGGTGGTGGCGGCTCCCAGGCAGGTAAACAGAAGCAGGTTTCCCTCTCCGCTGCCGGGGCTACCTTCCCGCAGCCCTTCTACAACCTCGCATTCAAAAAGTACAATGAGGCGGGTGGTCCGCTGATCAATTATGGCGGTATTGGTTCCGGTGGCGGGATCAAGAGTCTCCGTGACCAGATCGTTGACTTTGCAGCCACTGACGCATACCTTTCTGATGCTGAACTGGCAGAGATGCCGGGCGAAGTGGTGCATATCCCCACATGCATCGGTGCAGTGGTCATAGCCTACAACCTTCCGGGCGTTACCGAACTGAAGCTCACCCCTGAGCTGCTTGAGGGTATTTTCCTCGGGAATATCAAAATGTGGAATGATCCGAAGATACTGGCGGTCAACCCCGGTCTCATCGTGCCTGACATGGAGATAACGGTGGTTTACCGGTCCGATGGCAGCGGCACCACCTATATTTTCAGTGACTACATGTCAAAGGTCAGCCCTGTATGGAGTTCACAGCTCGGCACCGGCAAGGCTCTCAACTGGCCGGCAGGCATCGGGGCAAAGGGCAATCCGGGTGTAGCCGGAACCCTCAGCCAGACACAGGGTTCAATTGGCTATATCGGCTTTGAATATGCTTTTGCGCAGAAGATACAGATGGCCAGGCTGATGAACAGCGCAGGATTCTATATAGAACCAACTCTTGATTCATTTTCGGCAGCTGCTGCATCAGAGATGCCGGCTGACACAAGGGTAATGATCACCAACTCACCAAACCCCGCTGCCTACCCCATCACCAGCTTTACATGGATCATCCTTTACAGGGATCTTGCATATGGCAATCACACCCGTGAAGCTGCCGAAGCCACCGTCAATACGGTTAAATGGCTCACCGGCGAGGAGGCCCAGGCTATTGCCACCAGTGTACACTATGCTTCGCTTCCGCAGAACGCTGCCCTGCAGGCGGCCACTCTGCTGAAGGGCATAACATACAACGGAGAACCCATTCTGAAGTAATTTCATGTCGGGAGACAGGATTACAAAGGCGCTCCTTTTCGTCTCATCACTGACGATCCTGATACTTGGTGCAGGGATAGTCCTCTCTCTTTTCGGAGGGGCTCTTCCTGCATTCAGGGAGTTTGGCCTGAAGTTCATCATCTCCCCTGCCTGGAATCCTACCACGGGAAGTGAGGAATACGGAGCGTTGTCATTCATTGCCGGCACGATCATCACCTCGATCCTGGCGCTGATCATCTGCATCCCGATGGCCTTCTCCACCTCATTGTTCATAGCTGAGTATTTCAACGGAACCAGAACCTCTTCCATCCTCCGCAGTCTTGTGGACCTGCTTGCCGGTATACCATCGATCGTCTATGGTTTCTGGGGTTTTTATGCCCTCCGTCCGCTGCTGGTGGCCACCGGTCTGACTGACCAGGGATTTGGTGTCTTTACTGCCTCGCTCGTGCTGGCAATAATGATTGTACCCTATGCCACTTCGCTCAGCGCGGAGATAATCTCTATGGTACCTGCGGAACTTAAGGAAGCAGCCTACTCACTGGGGGCAACCCGCCGTGAGGTGATCTTCAGTGTGGTGATACCCTCTGCCCGTTCAGGCATCATCGCCAGCTTCATCCTGGCCCTGGGAAGGGCGTTGGGCGAGACCATGGCTGTAACCATGCTGATAGGCAATGCAAATGTCATACCCAAAGGGCTCTTCGCCCCGGGGAACACCATGGCTTCGGTGATCGCCAACCAGTTCGGCGAGGCATCGGGGCTGAAGCTGAGTGCACTGATAGCCGTAGGGCTGCTGCTATTCCTGATCACGGCTCTGGTCAACGCACTTGGTAAGCTTATCATTAAACGATTTGCGTAGGTAATGCATCCGGAACTGATTGACAATATAAAGAGGCGCAACCGCACCAACGGCAGGTTCAGGTACCTGGTCATAGCCGGCTCGGTCATAACCGTGATACCTATCTTCCTTATTGTAGGTAACCTGGCTGTCAAAGGGTACCGGCAGATAAACATGGCATTTTTCACGCAGCCTGCCCCTGACACCTTCCAGGCCATGATGGCAGCTTCCTCCGGTGAGATCATCCCCGGAGGGATAGCAAACGGATTGACGGGTTCGTTGCTGATGGTGCTCATTGCTTCTTTCATTGCAATCCCGCTGGGACTGATGACCGGCATATATATCTATGAGAACGGCACTCTAAGGTACGCCCGCTTCATCCGGAGCCTCACCGAAATACTTCAGGGGGTGCCGTCTATCATCCTCGGGATCATTGCTTATCTGTGGGTGGTTAAGAACATTACCAGGGGCTATTCCGCACTGGCCGGCAGTGTCTCGCTCGCCATCATGATGCTCCCGCTTATAATACGCTCCACAGAGGAGACCATGCGGATGATACCCATCTCGATCCGCGAGGCTGCTTTTGCGCTGGGAACACCATACTACAAGATGATATACAAGATCCTCATTCCTGTCAGCTTCAGCGGCCTGGCCACAGGTGTGTTGCTGGCCCTCTCGAGGATACTTGGCGAGACTGCACCGCTGATGCTCACCGCTCTCGGCAGCCCGGCAGTAAGCTTCGATGTCACCAGGCCGGTGAGCG
>JALONR010000102.1 GCA_025454815.1 Bacteroidales bacterium
TTATTTGTTCTGTCGTGTATTCAGTCCGATTCATTAATATTCTTTTTTGTTTGTATAATCAGTATCTTTTATAAAAGAAGAAATATGCTTCCCGTCGAGTATCCAGCTCAGGTTGCATACAGCAACCTGAACAGCTGAGTTTCTTCCAGCCGGGCCTCCTTCATACAGCAAATATATCTTTCCCTCGGAGGCGGTTCCGGTTCTGCCTGCTGCAAGGTTCGAATAGCCTGCCGGGCCGTCAGATACAAGCCTTTTCACGGGCCAGGTTTCTCCTCCGTCAAAACTCACCCAGAGTGTAATTTTTTCGCGTTCACGGGTGATGGAACCTCCCACTGTCCCGGGCATTTCACCTGCCCCGGTATCAAGATTACTGTATACCAGGATATCATATCCATCAACCGGTAATCTTATCATTCCACCCATACAGCCATAGGAAGATGCTCGCGGACCATCAGGCAGTTCAGCACTCAGGTAAGGTTCAATCCATGTTTCTCCACCGTCATAGCTACGGGCAAGATACCGGTTGCCGAGGCTCATATGTTCACGTGAATTATACAGAATGCTGCCATCAGACAATTCGGCCAGGGCAGCCTCACCCGTGCCGAGTACCGGAAATGGTTTGCTGGTCATCCAGGTCTTTCCCCTGTCATCACTGTAGAGAGCGGTACTGTAGTGATATGACCTCCACTCAACATCATTTGAGTTTTGAGGACCGTAAATCCGGCCAGGCATAATCAGCCTGCCGTTGTACCGTCCTGACATAAGGGTGATGCCCGCCTGCATCGAGCCTACACTTCCAGGATAGAAACCAAAACCATCCGGGGAGATTGTTATTTCTTCCCTGAACCAGCTTTTGCCATTATCCCTGCTTATCATTATATTTCCCAACCCTTTTTGACCCGGATTGAGAAACAATATGTTTCCCGTTATTTCATCGATGATGGCATTACCGTTTCTCACATCCCCCTGCATCGATTTTTCATCGTGCCACGTTATACCACCGTCATCACTTACCCTGACCATATCATTCCTGCCATGGAACGCTATGACGGTTCCGTCTTGCGCAACAACTATGCTGGTTCCGCCCCTTCCTTCCCAGAGCTGTGTGGTAATGAAAAACTGGTCACCGAGAAAGCTGCTCAACTTCCGGCTGCCTTCATCCTGTGCAGATACCTGATAAATGGTCATAAGCTCCAGGCATACCAGCAGTAATATCGTTCTGCCTGCATTTTGATCCCGGCTCGAAACGCCAGATGCAGGTAAACCATGCATATAATTATTATTTGTCCTGCTAATTTCCACCTGTTATTGGTTTTATATCACTGAACCTGACGATCAGGAATCCTATTCCTTCCCATCTTAAAGGTTTTGTATAATGAGGCCCGGTTTCAAACAGGAGGGCAACGTCGCCGTTGTCAAGCAGTGCCATATCTGAATACCCTGAAAATGCAGGGTATGGATTTGAATAGCGATAGCTTTTTGTCCATGTTTTTCCGTCATCCTCGCTTAGCTTTATGGTTCCGTTGACTCTTTCCTCCCGGTCAGCCGGATTTGAAAAGAGTATATTGCTTTTGCCCGTAACCGGGTTCATGCTGTGGTTCAACAGGCTTGCCTGGCAGACAGGCTGTATCAGATCTGTATCAATGTAGTTCCTGTAAAAAGTTTCTCCGCCGTCATCACTGATTAATACTATCCGGTAATCGGTATCGTTACGGCAATTTAGCATCAGCTGTCCGTCAGATAGTTCCACAACCGTACTCTCAGTAGTTCCTTCAACAGGGGAAATAGCTCCTATATTCCAGGTTTCCCCGTTATCATCAGAGTAGAGAATATGTGAATGAGACCGGTTTTCCTCGTGGCGTGAAGGCATGATAATTCGTCCGGCATGAGGCTCTCTCTCCTTTACAATGCCGTGACAGGGACCAAGACCATACCACCCCCAGTCATCAAGATAGACCTCTGAGGTGATATTCCGTGATTCAGACCATGTAACTCCATCATCATCAGAATATGTAAGATAAACATCCCTGGTGGTTCTGTCCTTCTCAGAGGGTATGGTATAATTCCATAGCCACATTAGCAGTATGCGGCCTGAAGGCAATACCACCGGAACCGGATTTTTGCACGGGTTTGCCCCGTCATCCTCAAGGGTGACCAGCGGGCCCCATGTCTTTCCTCCGTCTGTGGATCTTTTCAGGACAAGATCAATATCTCCTTCGTCTGCACAATCATTCAGACGTCCTTCGCAAAAAGCCAGAATAGTTTTCTGGTGGGTAACCACCATTGCCACACAACGATAACACGCATATCCCTCAAGCCCTGATTCAAACACCAGGGGTATATTCACCGGTTCCTCCTCTGCAGGATTATCTTCCGGCTTCTCCGAGCAACCTGAACCGAATGAAATGACAAAGCCTGAAAGCAAAATAATAAGTGCAGACTTATAAAGATTTATCCTCATGGTTATTCTCATTATTACTCAAAAAATACTGGCCACTCAGCGCAGGGGATTCCTGTGTCACCTGGGCCAGTCCTACTGTTTACCTAACACTGTCAGATCCTGCTCACTGAGAAACTCAGCAATTGGGATTTTCTGGAAGGTCATATGAGCCTGGCTGCCTTCATACATTATACCTATTGTATTTTCATCAATGGAAGTAATTGAAGAATATGCACTTCTCCCTTCATCGAGAAGTATCCAGTATTTTTCAGGCCATGTCATACCCTCATCAAAGCTTGCCTTGAGGGTCATTCGCTCACGCTTGTCAGCCGAATGGGGATTGGAAAAGAATAGTATACTTCTTGTCTGACCGTTTACTTTATAGATATGTTTATAAAGACTTCCATGACAACCAGGTTCCACAAGGACCTTGTTATTCGTCGGATGCTCAATCCATGTATTACCGAGGTCCGGCGTTGTGTAAACAGTCCTGAAACTTGATTTTCCCATCGACCTTGCGTTAAGCATTACTGATCCGTTGTCAAGCTGGACGATTGCATTTTCAGCACCGTTTGTTTTTGGGCCCAGGTTACTCACCTGCCAGGTATATCCGCCATTCTTACTGTATGTAAGACCCACATTACCCGGGACTTTTGATGGGAAAACCAGCGTTCCGTCCTCAAGAGTAATTCCGTTTGTCGGAGAAAGGGCATACAGAGGCCACTCTGGTTTTTTAATCCATGTGAGGTTCTCAGGTTCAGACCAAGTCTGTCCGTCATCAGTACTGTTCACCAGCAGAAACTGGCAGGTTTCCTTTTCAGTCATTCCGGGCATTGAAGCCCTTTTCCTGCCGAGCTCTGCATCCGGATCATCAGGTATTCCCACCCATTTTCCGTCA
>JALONR010000065.1 GCA_025454815.1 Bacteroidales bacterium
GAGATTGCCATGAACCTGCATGACGACCTCGGGCAGAAACTTACTGCTCTGAAGATGAATCTCTCGTGGCTCAGGAAAAGGATCGGTGTGCAGTCAGCCCTTGTATCCGATAAACTGGATGAGGTTGAAAACATAATAAAAAGCTCTATCGGTACAGTTCAGAAGATCTCCTCTGAGCTGAGGCCCGCGATTTTATATGAGCTCGGCCTGAAGGATGCTGTCGAGTGGCATATGAAACAAAACCTGGAACCTGCCGGGATAAAGGGTTCATTCCGGATGGATCCGGAAGACCTTATGGTAGACAAGGAAAGCTCCATAGTCCTCTTCAGGATAATACAGGAAGCGGTGACAAATATCATCAGGCATTCAGGAGCTAAGAGGGCAGATATAAGGTTATCAAGGTTCCTTTCATACATTGAGCTTGTTATCAGAGACAACGGCAGGGGGATAAAGGCCGGGGCAGTGAATGACCTGAAATCGTTCGGGCTGACAAGCATCAGGGAAAGGGTAAAGAATATTTCCGGCCAGTTCAGGATCACCGGAGAAAAAGGGAAGGGGACCCTGCTGGTAGTGAGAATTCCATATATTAAAACAGAAAAGGAAGATGATCAGGATAATAATAACAGATGACCATCCTATTGTCAGGCAGGGGATAAGGCAGATCCTCGAAGACGACAGGGATCAGAGGTTTGGTGTCATTGATGAGGCTTCAGACAGTGCCGGTCTGCTTGAGAAGGTCCTCAGGAATGAATATGACGTAATCCTCCTTGATATTTCACTCCCGGGCAGGAGCGGACTCGATATACTTCCTGATCTGAAGAAGAGATCACCCGGTTCGAAAGTTATAATGCTCAGCATGTATCCGGAAGAGCAGTATGCACTCAAGGCCCTCAAAACTGGAGCCGCGGGTTACCTGACAAAATCAAGTGCCCCCGAAGAACTTATATCGGCAGTCATTAAAGTCTCAAACGGAGATAGATACATTACCTCGGGACTTGCAGAAATAATCACTCATAATTATTTCTACGGGTCAGGTGAACAACCCCAAGATATTCTGTCTGCCCGCGAACTCGAGGTGATAAAACTCCTCGCTGCCGGTCATAAACTCAACAGGATAGCGGAACTGCTGGCGGTCAGCCCCAAGACAGTAAGTACTTACCGTTCAAGAATACTCGAAAAGTTAAGACTGAAAACCACATCGGAAATTATAAGGTATGCCCTGAACAATAACCTTGATTAGGTCTTTGTCAGTAACCTGATAACCAGTTTACTTCCTTTTGATAACGTTCCGTGATTTATGAATCACAAGTTCACATGGCTCTTGTTAACAGCATTTCTGTAGGAATTTATCTGACAACCGTTTCAGATTAACGCTCTCAAAGGTGCGATGAACATATGAGTAGATTTACCGTTCTATTTGGAACGGGCGCGGAATCCCGGGAAAAAAGGGGGAAGACCTATGATCAATCCTGATATGAGGGCAATCGTGTTCAGCTTTTTGATAGCTGACGTGGCCATAACGTTGTTTATGGTACTGCTCGCTTTTCAGAACCGTAAGAGGTTTAAGGGCCTGAATGCATGGATCACCGCCTTCCTGCTTCAGAACCTTGGCGTCATCCTGATCGTATTGAGAGACTTTATCCCTGACTGGAGCTCAATCGTCCTCTCAAATACAATGTTAGTAGCCGGTCTGCTGGCCGGTCTGAAAGGCATGTGCAGTTTCACCGGGGTGAAACTGAATCATATCCCAAACTATCTTATATTACTATTGTTTATCCCCATTCAGATCTGGTTCACGTTTTATGACCTGAACCTTTCTGCAAGGAACGTCAATCTTGCCGTTGCAATGCTGATCTTTTCAGCGCAGTATATCTGGCTTATTTTCTTCAGGGCCGGCGGAAACATGAGAAACCTGGCTGCCGGAGTCGGAATGGTCTATATCGGGTATACCGTTGTCAACCTGCTCAGAATTGTCCATTTTTTTACCGGGAACAGCACAACCAATGATTATTTCCAGGCAGATACTTTTGAAAAGGCAGTATTTATCGCCTACCAGGTCCTGTTTATCTTTCTTGCATACAGCCTCGCCCTGATGTATAACCGCAGCCTTCTCTATGAGATTTCCACCCAGGAGGCAAAGTTCTCAAAGGCATTTAATTCATCTCCGTATGCATTCCTGATAACCAGGTACTCAGACGGGACAATCCTGGAGGTTAACAGGGGGTTCACCGGCATGACAGGATACAGTTATGATGAGGCAATCGGCCGGACTACCAGCAATCTCCATCTCTGGATCAGCGATAGTGACAGGACGGAGTTTATAAATGAGATGGCAGATGGGATGGTTTATGAGAAACAGAAGCAGTTCAGGACAAAATCAGGCCGGATTATCACCGGAATCATGTCAGCAGAGCTCATTATTGTCAACGACGAGAAACTCATAATTGCAAGCATTAATGATATATCCCTGCTGAAAGAGAATGAGCAGAAATACCGCCGGTTGTTTGAGAGCATGACACACGGGGTGTTTTACCAGATGCCTGACGGCTCGCTCAATGATATAAATCCTGCCGGACTCCGGCTGCTTGGCCTGACAGCCGATGAGTTTTCCGGGAGAACCTCCTTCGATCCGGGCTGGAAGGTGCTGGACGAGGAAGGTAAAGTGCTTGATCCCCGGAACTATCCATCGGTCATTGCACAGAGGACCGGGCGCGAGTTAACAACGGTCATAGCTGTTTACAGTCCAGCCGCCCATGACTATATATGGCTCAGCGTATATGCACAGCCTGAATTCCGTGACGGGGAAGCCGAACCATTCAGGGTCTATGTTACTCTCCATGACATAACTGACAGAAAGCGCGCACTTGACGAACTGAAACTGTTATCGGCGAGAAATGAGGCAATACTCGGATCGGTCCCCGACATAATCATGGAAGTTGATGATAACCGGATATATACATGGGCTAACAATGCGGGTTATGAATTCTTCGGTGATGATGTTATCGGCAAAGAAGCTGCCCATTACTTTATCGGTGACCAGGATACATACAACACTGTAGAGCCCCTGTTCTCCAACAGGGAAGAGGTTGTCTATGTGGAGAGCTGGCAAAGGAGGAAAGACGGCGAAGCCCGACTTCTTGCCTGGAGATGCAAATCCCTCCGCGATGAGAAAGGAAAGCTGAGAGGGGTCCTCTCCTCTGCTTCGGATATCACAAGCCTCAGACAATATGAAAAGACAGTCAGGGAGAGTGAGAAGAAGTTCAGGGACCTGTTTGAAAACTCACCCCTTGGCAACTCAATCGCCGGTCTTGAAGGTTCAATGTATGTAAACAGGAGTTTCTGCGAAATGCTGGGATACTCCCCTGAGGAACTGAACCACAAAAACTGGAGAGAAATAACACATCCTGATGATATCAAACCCAATGAACTGGTACTTAAAATGCTGCTTGACGGAAAACATGACCGTTACAGGTTTGAAAAGCGTTATTTTCACAGGAAAGGGTGGCTGGTCTGGGCTGAAATATCAATTTTCCTGCAGCGTGACGAAAAAGGTGAACCACTGTATTTCATCACAACCATCAATGATATTACCGAAAGAAAGAAACTTGAAATAGAGAAGTTCCGGTTACTTGACATTGTAGACAGCAGCCTTAATGAGATTTATATTTTCAACCCGGAGAGCTTTAAATTCGAATATGTGAACAGGGGAGCCCTCAGGAATATGGGGTACTCCATGAAGGAGATGAAAAATTTCACCCCTCTTGATATCACCGTGGATTTTGATGAGGAGAGAATGAAAAGCTCTTTGGCTCCGCTACTCACCGGCAAGAGAAAGATTTCAATCCTGGAGACAATTCACCGCAGGAAGGATGGCACATGCTATCCGGTTGAAGTTCACGTGCAGCTTTATAACAAAAACGAAAGCAGGCTCTTCTTTGCTTACATCTATGACATTACTGACAGAAAAGCTGCCGATGAGGCTATAAGGAAGCTGAATGAGGAACTTGAAGAGAGGGTGGTGCAGAGAACCGAACAGCTGGAGGCGGCAAACAAGGAGCTTGAGGCTTTCAGCTATTCGGTCTCCCATGACCTGAGAGCCCCGCTTCGTGCAATACACAGCTTTACCTCAATCCTTAAAAATGACTTTGAAAACCAACTGGGTGAAGAGGGTGGCAGAATATGCGGAATAATTGAGGACAGCTCCGTGCGTATGGGAAACCTGATTGATGACCTGCTTGCTTTTTCACGGGTGGGAAGAAGCCGGGTTAACTTCTCAACTGTCAGTATGAAGGGCATTGTCAGGAAGGTGTTCGAAGAGATCACCGGTGAGGAGGATAAGAAAAGAATTACTTTCAGGATGAGTAACCTGGCAAATGCAACAGGTGACTCTTCCCTGATAAGACAGGCTGTGACCAACCTGCTGTCGAATGCCGTAAAGTACTCTTCAAAGAATGACCGGCCTGTCATCACAGTTCAGTCTGAATCAGGACAGGATGAGGTAATCTACTCGGTGACAGATAACGGTGTGGGCTTTAATATGAAATATGTTGATAAGCTGTTCAATGTCTTCCAGCGGCTTCATTCTGACCGGGAATTCGAAGGGAACGGGGTCGGTCTGGCTATCGTACACAGGATTGTCACCATGCACGGTGGAAGGGTATGGGCGGAATCAACTCCCGGGGTAGGCTCAACATTTTATTTTTCACTGCCAAACCATCACCACAGCTGAAAAAACCATGAAGTATAAGATATAACAGTACCGGGCCGGGTATAGACCAAATACGGCATCAAAGAGTGATGACACAGAAATAAAAATAACCTACAGATGACAGACAAAGACATAGTGGATATCCTGATTGTGGAGGACGATCCGCGTGATGCAGAACTGACCCTGAGAGCACTCAGGAAAAACAACCTTGCCAACAATGTCTATGTTGCAGCTGACGGAGAGGAGGCCCTCGATTTCTTTTTCTGCAGAGGCAACTTCTCCGGCAGAAGCCTCAACTCACCGCCCAAGGTGGTTCTTCTTGATCTTAAGCTTCCTAAGGTGAACGGACTGGAGATCCTGAAGGCAATCAAAAGTGACAACCGGACAAAACATATCCCGGTTGTGATTGTTACATCATCAAGGGAGGAACCAGATGTAAAGAGGGCCTATGAGCTCGGGGTGAACAGTTACGTCGTCAAACCGGTCGACTTTGACAAATTTGTCAGTGCAATGAGCAGCCTGGGGTTGTACTGGCTGCTGGTCAACCAGCCGCTTAAATAAAACAACCCCCGGAGTAAAAAGGAGATAATGAAAGAGGTTACCAGGATCCTGTTTGTGGAGGACGTTCAGTCAGATGCTGAACTGATTTGGAAGGAGATTGAAAGGGATAAGATCGTTTTCGAAAAAGCTCTTGTCGATAACGAACTGGATTATTTAGCTGCATTCGACAGTTTCAGGCCTGACCTGGTTATCTCTGATTATTCTCTCCCGCAGTTTGACGGTTTCACTGCACTGGCAATCAAGAATACGCTGTCACCGGATATACCTTTTATACTTGTCACCGGCTCAGTGAATGAGGAGACAGCTGTTGAGATAATGAAAGCGGGAGCAGATGATTATGTCATTAAGGATAACCTCTCGCGGCTCGGGGGAGCCATCAGGTCAGCAATCGCAAAAAAGGATGCCCTTAGAAAAAAAGAAACTGCTCAGAAGGCCCTTCTCGAAAGCGAGGAGAGATTCCGTCTGGCAGTTGAAAACTCCCCGGTGCCTGTCATGATCTATGATGAAGACGGAAAGGTCCTTATGCTGAGCAAAGGATGGACTTATTTCTCAGGCTATTCCATTTCAGACATTCCGACATTGGGTGACTGGACAAGAGCTGCATACGGATCAAGGAACGGTGCGGAAAAGGATTATATCGACCGGCTCTTCGCTATCAGCGAAACCAAAGACAACGGGGAGTGGACAATCCGGACAAAGGCCGGTGATACAAGAATCTGGGAGTTTCACACAACCCCCCTGGGCAGGGTAAGTGAGGGGAGGAGAGTGCTTCATAGCCTTGCCATTGATGTGACAGAAAGCAGGAAGATGCAGGAATTGCTGACCAGGGAACGGGACAGGGCAGAGGAGAACGACAAACTGAAGACGGCCTTCCTTCACAATATCTCCCACGAGATCAGGACCCCCATGAACGCCATCATCGGGTTTACCTCCCTGATTGCAGAACCAGGCCAGTCAGACTCACAGAGGGCTTCATACTCCGAGATCATCATGAACAGCTGCAACCAGCTGGTTGACGTTGTCTCTGACATAATAGAAATATCCAATATCGAAGCAGGGATCCTGACCTACAGGAAGGAAACCTTCAATGTCAATTCACAGCTCGCATCATTACACAGGCAATACCAGATCAGGGCATCAGAGAAGAACCTCACATTCAATTATGTGACAAACCTTGCTGAAGATGATGCCCTGATTGAGACTGATCTTTCAAAACTGGTGACCATCCTGACGAGCCTGCTTAACAACGCCTTTAAGTTTACCGGTAAAGGGGCTGTGGAACTGGGATGCAAAAGGGACGGTGAGTTCCTCATGTTCTCTGTAACAGATACAGGGATAGGAATTCCGGAGGAGGAACAAACCCGGATATTCGAGAGGTTTTACCAGGTTGAACACTCCACCACCAGAAGCTATGAGGGAGCCGGCCTGGGTCTCTCGATTTCAAAGGCGTACACTGAATTCCTCGGGGGTACGATTTCGGTCGAATCCACCCCCGGAGAGGGGTCCGGGTTTGTTGTCAGGCTGCCGTTTGTCAGGGCTTCCGGACTGAAACACGATCCCGGGAAAAGGGCCGAAGGAAGAATGACACACTCATTATTCAGCAGTAACTTACTTGTTGCTGACGGAGACTACCCCATCAACCGGAGAATAGTTATCTGACAATGGGCATTGAATTACAATACAGGATTATGATCAATAAAGGGATCCAGCCCCGCATGAGAACCGACAAATAATGTCCCCGCCCGGGGGCTATTCCGCTAATTCAAATGCATGCGGGGCTGTTTTTTTATTTACAACAGACATGAACATTACTGACTGATGATCCGGTAACTCAGGGCGGCCTGCAGGGCAAGTCAGTTTACAATGGCCACTTTTTTGGATACATTGACTGTCCCTGTCCGGTATGTCACAATGTATATGCCGTTACTGCGAAGGCCGGGAAAGTCGTAATAACCTGTTTCACTTATCGTTCCTTCCTCCAGCACCCTTCCTGTGAGGTCAAAAATACGTAGTGTCCCCGCCCCGCCTTCAACGCAGCTGATTTTCAGCCTCAGAAACCCCCTGCTGGATATTACTCCGAGGATTTCCGGATCCTGCGGCTGGCGCATTACGGTGGCTGTCACTTCTGTAAATCTCAGGTAGAACCTCCCGGTGTAGTCTCCTGCCCTGAGGTCTACGGAGTATTCGCTGTTGATCTCTATCTCCCGTTTTGCGCCTGCCACACTGTCTATGAAACTGATTTTCATTGCAGTCATTGAAGGATCCAGGGCAGAAACCCTGAACATGATATTCCCGTCAAGCTGAGTGACTAAACCCAGCGGCACAACGAGCGTTTTTCCCCCGGGGGGAGGCATCCCGTTTATCGACAGCCGTGACGCAGCCGGGGTAACTGAGAAGAGACTTGGTACCGATGCATCCGTATTCAGAAGCTTCAGGGCATCAAGCTGGCCGTCAAACTCCGGCGTGGCCTGCTCATCAAAGTATATCACCGTGTGATCGGGCAATTCCGGGTGATTGCTGAAACTGGCACTCAGCCTCAGTATCTTTGGGGTATCCGCTGCGGCTGACTTTACCAGGGGATGCTCCAGGTCATTAACCCTGACACTGTTATTCATTACCAGTCTCCCTTCCACCGGCCATGCGCCGTCAGCCACATGAATGAAGAACCCCTGCATCGATGGAATTATGTTTGTAGCCCGGCCGTCACTGGAGATGCCGTTGATGTAGGTTATGTAGGTCCCGCCGTACTGGTCAATGACACTGTTGCTGAAGTAATAGACAGCGTTGTCAATATTGCTGTTCAGCTGGTCAATCAGGTTCCAGTCCACCGGTGACGGATAGGGATTCCCGACAAGGTTGAACCCCGATGTGTAAGGCTGATCATGATTATAAACAGGTACCGACAGATCTCCGTTGCTGACCTCACCTGTTATATCTATTGTCAGAGGCCCTGCGTCAGGGCCCAGGTTAACTGCATAGCCTGACATAGGGACCAGGGTGTTATCAGGATTGTAGTGACTGACCCAACCCGAAGCCGGAAAACCGCTCACATACCTGTTCTCATCATACCGGTAGATGCTTTCAATAGCCTCGTCGGTTAAATCACTCACTTTCGCAGAAACAAAAGGGGATGAAAGATACCTGTATCCGAAACCATCCGGGAGATAACGCTGCAAGGTAACATTGCCGCTTATAATGCCGGCCCCCGCACCGTCAATAAGGGCAGTACCCTCTACCCCAGATAGCAGCGTCATCTTCCCGTTGGTTTCGAGCAGTCCGTTGCATAACAGTATCCTGCTGACAGTTGCACCCGCCCCGGTAATGCTGATACCGGCTGTGTTGTTTACTGTCAGGTTACTGAATGCAGTCGCTTCTGCTCCCCCTGTCTCATTAACTGTATTGCCATTGAATATTACCGTGCTTTCACCCTGCGCAATAAACGACCCGTCATTGACAAGGCTTCCGTCTGTTATTGTTATATCCGAACCGTCTGTGGCAGTGATTATACTTCCGGGCATGAGCCTCATGCCATACTGTTGTGACAGCATGACAGGGGAGCATGATATAAGCAGCAGCATCACTGCCATCTCCCTGTATTGGTGTCTCTTTGCCATAGTCCATTGTATTGGTAACAATCTCCGGGTTCAGGTTGTCACTTGATCCACTGTTCCCTGCTTCCCTGCGTGTCCTGCTCATAGTGGAGATCAAATCCAAGCAGACCCACAGGGTTGGAGAAGGTATCAGAGGCATTTCCGACAGCCCTGAAGAGCCGGCATACCAGGATGGAGCTGATGCCAAGGCCTGCTCCGCTGACAGGGCTGAACGGTGTGATCAGGTGCTGCCCTGTGCCTGAAGGAGTGCCGCACTCCGGTATCAGGGTGTTTGAAGTGAGGGTGACTGTATTCGGGAATGACCCGCCCACGGCCACAAGTGTATATTCAAGCCCCCAGGCCACGTTGCTTCCTGAGGGTGTTCCGGCGGCTGTGGTCCAGTGAACGTGAGGGTGCAGGTCAGAACCCACCTTGTAGTCATGGGGAATCTGAACGGTGAAATACAGTTCCTCCTCAACATTTGGGGCGAACATCCACAGGTATACCCCCTGGCTGGTGCCACCCGCATTCTTCTTAAAGGCAGTACCCCATTCCGGCGGATTGCTGCCACCTTTTGTTGTTGCATCCGGGAAAACCATCAGGTCATTCCATACTGTGGCGTCGTTGTCGAGGCGGAGCGTTCCGTCAGCCTCAATAACCATGTTGGTGTTGATCTTCACATCCTGTGCCTTCATGAGCTGCGACGTCACCGCCAGCATCATCATGATAATGTGAATGTATCTTCCTGAAATCCTGCCCGGAGCGGGTTCCTGCCGGCGAACAGGTATCAGCCGGTTGCGGACAATATGTGTTGTTCCCATGGTCAGTTGACGTTTACTCTTCTTGCTGCCCAGGATTTGCCCGAGATGAGGGTTACCACATACGCACCCTTTTTAAGGTCAACGGCAAACTCATAGATGCCTGGGTTGAGTATCTTTTTCCTGAATTTCAGCTGGCCGGCTATTCCGTACACCGAAAGAAGGCTCTCGTTCCCTTCACGGATAAGCAGTTCAGCGCTGAGGCAGCCCGATGAATAATTTACTTCCAACCCGGCGATTTCGGCAACGGTGTTACGGCCGACGGCATTTGCCGATGCACCTGTTAATGCAAACTGTTCCATATTACAGACGTTATTGTTCGTTCCCCCTCCACCGCCCAGACAGAATGCGGAGGATATCCCGGACAAAACTATGTACGGCCGGTTCTCCGGCCTATAGGGAGACCGGTCAATCAGCGGTAAGACTAAGGATGATTGCGATGTAGGGGAAATGACTACATACCGCTGTTATGCCAGCAGCCCTGCAATTGCATGGATAAATCAGCCAGGAATGCCTTACAGGCTTCTTTCTAAAGGTTGAAGAGATACTGCAGCTTTACAAAATACTGGTGACCGGTGGGACGGTACGTATTGCCGTCTTCCAGGTCGTATTCCTGGTAGTCGCGGGTCATGCCGGCACAGAACATCGTAAAGGCATTGAACTTGTAGCTTACCAGCGGGTAGATATTAAACGAGCTGCTGAAAGTGTCATACTCCCCGATCCCCCTGATGAAGAGCTTCCTGGTAAACTGGACCGTGGTTACGTTCCGGAAGATGTGACCGTTATAGAATTCTTCACCGTCGGCAATGCTCTCCAGGCGTGCCGTAGACCATGAAAATGATGTCTTGAGCCACGACACCGGTTCAAGGGTGAGGCCGGTGGTCAGGTTATACCCCTTACCCAGTTCGGGCTCCGAGGATCTCCTGATGCTTTTGCCCGTGGACCCGGAGAAGGAGATATTGACGCCCTTGACAGGTTTGGTTGAAAGTGTGTACTGTGATCGGTTGGCCCCTTCGAACAGCACATCCCTGAACCGCTCCTGGTTCACAACCGTATATGAATAGGTCAGCGAGGTCTGCCCGATCATGCTGATACTGATAGCAGGCTGAATCTGTGCTCTCTTGAATTCACCGTCATAGTTAAATCCCAGGACTCCATTGGTAACCAGCTGTATTCTCTGGATTATTTTCTTGTTGATATGGAAGGTATACCTGTGACTCATGTAGCTCGTTCTTGAGTTGACCTCGGGGAACATCCCGTTATAGGTCTGGTATGTGGGTGAGAAGTTGTTCTGAACGAGTGAGAAACTGTATTTTCTCCCGGACCGCGATAAGGCCAGGTGCATCCCGGTTCCGTAGTATTTCTCGCCGTTGAAGGCTGCATCCTTCCC